>DASTLY010000143.1:0-2483 GCA_035714445.1 Mycobacteriales bacterium | reverse complement strand
CCACCCCGAGCTCGAGCAGGTCGACGCCCGCCCGCTGCTGCCCGGCGTGCCGGACCTGGGGGACGGGCCGACGGTCCAGCTGTGGCCGCACCTGCACGGCACCGACGCGATGTTCCTGGCCCTGCTGCGCCGCACTGCCTGACCCGCCGCCCGCCCCCGCCCCACCCACCACCTGCGCACATCGGTCGCAATCTGCTGTCAGAAGCGGCCTCTGAGGTGCAGATTGCGACCGATCTGCGGTATCCGGGGTGCGGGGAGGGGTGGGCGGGGAGGGGTGAGGGGATCGGCGGGTAGGGTCGCCGCCGTGGGGATCCAGATCTCGCCCAGCATCCTCAACAGCGACTTCGCCGACCTGCGCGGCGAGCTCGGCCGCATCGCCACCGCGGACTGGGCGCACGTGGACGTGATGGACGGGCACTTCGTCCCTAACCTGACTCTGGGACTGCCCGTCGTCGAACGGATCGTCGCCGTCAGTCCCGTCCCCGTCGACTGCCACCTGATGATCGAGGACCCCGACCGCTGGGCGCCCGCCTACGCCGAGGCCGGCGCAGGCAGCGTGACCTTCCACGCGGAGGCGGCCGGCGCGCCCGTGCGCCTGGCCCGCGAGCTGCGCCGCCACGGGGCGCGGGCCGGCGTGGCGGTGAAACCGGCGACGCCGCTGGCGGGGCTGCTCGACCTGCTGCCGGAGATCGACATGCTGCTGGTGATGACCGTCGACCCCGGCTTCGGCGGGCAGGCGTTCCTCGACGTCTGCCTGCCCAAGATCCGCGAGGCGCGAGGCGCCATCGCCGGCAGCGGGCTGGATGTCTGGCTGCAGGTGGACGGCGGCGTCTCGGCCCAGACGGTGGAGCGGGCGGCCGAGGCGGGCGCCGACATGTTCGTGGCCGGGTCCGCCGTCTACGGGGCCGACGACGCCGCGGCGGCCATCGCCGAGCTGCGCCGGCTGGCCACCGCCGCCGGCTGACGCGGCGGGTGGCCCGCGCGCGTGACCTAGCCTGGGCCCGTGAAGACCTTCGACGAGCTGTTCGCCGAGCTGTCCGAGCGGGCGGCCCGCCGGCCGGCCGGCTCGGGCACCGTCGCGGCGCTGGACGCGGGGGTGCACGCGATCGGCAAGAAGGTCGTGGAGGAGGCGGCGGAGGTCTGGATGGCCGCCGAGCACGAGAGCGGCGAGCGGACCGCGGAGGAGATCTCGCAGCTGCTGTATCACCTGCAGGTGCTGATGCTGGCGCGCGGGCTGACCCTGCGGGACGTCTACGCCCACCTGTGACCTCCACCTGCTGACGCGCGTCACCATCCCGCGAACCGTTCTGCCGAAGGGCCTCTCATGCTGCGCATCGCCGTCCCGAACAAGGGCTCGCTGTCGGAGTCGGCAGCCGAGATGCTGCGGGAGGCCGGCTACGCGGGCCGGCACGACGCCAAGCAGCTGGTGCTGCACGACCACGTCAACGACGTCGAGTTCTTCTTCCTGCGGCCGCGGGACATCGCCGTCTACGTCGGCTCGGGCGCCCTGGACGTCGGCATCACCGGACGTGACCTGCTGCTCGACTCCGGTGCGCCGGCGCAGGAGGTGCTGCCGCTGACGTTCGGCCACTCCACCTTCCGGTTCGCCGCCCGCCCCGCGAGCGTCACCGAGGTGGCCCAGATCGCCGGTCGGCGGGTGGCGACCAGCTACGACGGGCTGGTGCGCGCCTACCTGGCCGAGCGGGGCATCGAGGCCGAGGTCGTCCGTCTCGACGGTGCCGTCGAGAGCGCCGTCCAGCTCGGGGTGGCCGACGTGATCGCCGACGTCGTCGAGACCGGGACGACGCTGCGCGGCGCAGGGCTCGAGGTCTTCGGCGAGCCGCTGCTGCACTCCGAAGCCGTGCTGGTGCGCGGCCGCGGGCCGCAGTCGCCGCCGGGGCTGAGCGTGCTGGTGCGGCGCCTGCAGGGCGTGCTCGCGGCATGGAAGTACGTCCTGGTCGACTACGACGTGCCGGTCACGCTGCTCGAGCGGGCCTGCGCCATCACCCCGGGCCTGGAGTCCCCGACCGTGTCCCCGCTGCAGAACCCCGACTGGGTGGCGGTGCGCGCGATGGTGCCGCGGGACGCCACGAACCAGGTGATGGACGAGCTGTACGACCTGGGTGCCCGCGCAATCCTGGTCACCACCATCCACGCCTGCCGGGTCTGAGCGTGCCGGAGCACCGTCCGGGACCGACCGGCCCGCGCGCGGAGCTGCTGCTGCCGTTCCGCCCGCGCCGCACGCGGGTGGTCGCGTGGGCGCTGGCCGCGACGATGGCCGTCCTCGTGGGCCTGATCGTCCTGCTCTCCCCGGGGCGCTTCGGCCCCGCCGACGCGGTGGGGTTCGGGGTCCTGGGGCTGCTCGTCGTCGTCGGCCTCTGGCGGCAGGCCGCCGTCAAGGCCGTGCCTTCGGAGCAGGGGCTCGCCGTGCGCAACCTGTTCCTGGGCCGCGACCTCGCCTGGGCGGAGATCGTGTCGGTGCG
>DASTLY010000142.1:0-5125 GCA_035714445.1 Mycobacteriales bacterium | reverse complement strand
GGCGGAGAACGTCCGCGCTCTCTGAGCCTCTCAGCTCAGGCGCCGGCTTCCGGCGAGCGAGACGCAGACCCCCACCGGTTCTCCGGTGGGGGTCTTTCGCCGTTCGGTGGCACTGCCGCGACCCGCGCGGTGCGGCGGCGGTCTCCCGCTCCCGCTCCTGCTCCCGCGTAGGCTGCGCCGAGGCCGCACACGATGGCGCCGCAGCACGCCGAACCTGGAGGAAGTCCATGAACCGCAGGGAAGTCATCGAGTCACTCGCCCTTCGCACCGGCGCCCCGAAGGCCCAGGCCGAGGACGTCCTCGCCGCCTTCGAGCAGGTGCTGCTGGAGGCGGTGGGCCGGGGCGAGAAGGTGCAGCTGCCAGGGGTCCTGACGGTCGAGCGCGTCGACCGCGCGGCCCGCACCGGCCGAAACCCGCGCACCGGCGAGGAGCTGCAGATCGCGGCCGGCTACGGCGTGAAGGCCACGCCGGGCAGCAAGCTGAAGGAGGCGGCCGGCAAGCCCTGACCGGGCCGGACCGGCGGGCCCGATCCGGGGCGCTGCACCGCTTCTCCGCGACCGGGGCTAGTCGTGCGTCAGGGCGGACGGCTTGTGAGCGGCCTGCTTCCCTGACTTCTCTGACTCGACGACGAACATCGGCTCGTCCTTGCTGGCCGTGAAGTCGTGCCCGGCGAGGGAGAAGTCGGACGTCTTGCGCTCGACCACCTTGCCGTGCGTGGTGCCCTGCGGGGTGTTCCAGCTGACCTTCGACCCCACCTTGATGCCGTCGCTCATCGGTCTGCTCCCGGTGCTCGTCGTCGAGCAGCGCGGTCGCGCTGCCCGACTGCCACCCTGTGGCACGACCCCGGAGGGCGCCAGTGCGCGCAGGTATCGCCCGACCGTGGGGTGGGGCACACTCGAGCGGTGCCCCGCAGCGACGTCCTCCGCGCGGACGCCGCCGTCGCAGCTCCGCCGTCGGCGGCCGTCCTCCACGCAGAGGGGCTGCTGCGCAGTCAGTCCCAGCGGGTGACCGCCGGCCGCAGGGCCGTCATCCAGGCACTGGACCTCCTCGGCGGCCACCCGACCGCAGCACAGGTCGAGAGCGCCGTCGCCGACCTGACCGCCGGCGTCCACCGGGCCACCGTGTACCGCACCCTGGAGACCCTGGCGAGCCTGGGCGTGGTCACCCACGTGCACATGAGCCACGGCACGACGGCGTACCACCTGGTCGGCCGGGCGACCTCCCGGGCGCACCTGCATGCGCGCTGCCACCGCTGCGGCGTCATGGTCGACCTGCCCCCCGACCTCCTGGACGAGGTGCGCGACCGCGTCGCCGCCGCATCCGACTTCTCGCTGGACCCGGGCCACGTGGCGCTGTCGGGCACCTGCGGGGCGTGCGGGCCCGACTGAGGCACCGTCCCGGCACGCCAGAACGCCTGGCGTGCAGCCGTCTGCGCTACATCTGGTTCTGCGCGAGCCGCGCCTGGATCGAGGCCTGCAGCTGCTGGAGGCCGCCCGGACCGACCGTCCCGAGCTGGCTCTCGATGTTCTGCAGGACGGTGCGGTCGTCGCGGACCGCCTCGCTCGACTGGATGAGAACCGTTCCGGCACCGGTGAAGTCGAACTGCCGCTCCTCCCCCGAGACCACGCCCATGAAGCCTTGGGCCGCCCCCATGAAGCCCTGCATCCAGCCGGCGTCGAAGTGGTGCGACGGGGACGGACAGTCGGCCCAGCCTACGAGCGCCTCGGGGTCGATGCGCAGCGGCGGCTCGGCGAACATCACCGGCCCGTTCGAGGAGGCCAGGAAGGTGCCGGTGCCGATCAGGGTGACGAAGCCCGGCACGATCGACTGCTTCAGCTCGAGCCCCGTCTGGAACGCGAGCAGGTTCGACGCCCGGATCGTCAGGTTGCCGACGTCGAGGTCGTAGGAGTTGATGTCGAACCCGCGGTCGCCCACCACGAGGTTGCCGCGGCCCTCGGCCACCACCCAGTCCTGCAGGTACAGCGGGGACGAGAAGCGCTGCGAAACCATCACCGCGAGCGGTTGCGAGAGGCCGCGGCCGCGCAGGGACTGGAACCGCATGTCGCCGTAGTAGGCGATCATCGCGCCCTTGGACAGGAACCACGGCTGGTCCAGGGCGATGGAGTACGCGTACGGGTTGCCCTCGATGTTGTCCTTCACCGGCAGCGTGTTCGGGTTGAGGACGACGGTCACAGCTTCTCCTCCGATGCCTGCACGTAGACGGTGCCCTGGCCGACCAGCTTCAGCTGCGTGGCCTCGCCCGAGCCCTTGCCGACGGCGTCCCGCCAGCCGGCCGCGACGGCGAGCTCGACGTTGACGTTGCCGAGGTGGCCGACGTAGGCCTGCGGGTCCACCACCACGGGCTGCCCGCCGACCGGCAGCTCGATGGTGCCCCCGTGCGACAGCACCACGACCCCGCCGACCCCCGAGAGCTGGGTGGTGAAGAGTCCCTGGCCGGTGACGGCGCCGCGCACCAGCGAGCGCATGCCGCCCTGCTGGCCGAGCATCACCACCGACGACTGCAGACCCGCGCTGTGGCAGAGCAGCCGGCTCGCCTCGACGGTCAGCTGCTGGCCGTTCAGCGGGATGACGGTCACGTGCAGCCCGGCGCGGCCGTAGTGCACGACGCCGCGGCCGCGCGCGGCCATCATCACCTCGTGCTCGCCGGCCATCGCCCGCCCGGCCATCCCGGCCAGCCCGCCGAGGGCCCCCATGGCTCCGCCGCCGGCCATGCCGCCGGCGCTGTGCGGCACGAACTGCACCTGGCCGGTGTAGAAGAGCATGGCGCCCCGGCGCGCCAGGACGTCGCCACCGGCGCCGAGGTCGGCCTTGACGACCTTGGAGTTCACCTTCTCGAACACCATGTGGCTCAGCGCTCCTGGGGCTGGATGTAGACGACGCCGGTGCCGTCCCAGCGCAGGGAGAACGGCTCCCCGCCACCCTCCCCGAGCACCGCGGTCCACGAGACGTCGGTGACGAAGGACTGGTTGAGCTGGCCCCGCGCCGCCACGAAGGCGTCCGGGTCGACGACGAGGGGGTACTGCGGCCCGACCTCCAGGCCGATCAGCGGGCCGCCGGCCGACAGCAGGGCGACCTGGCCCTGGCCCGCGACGGTGGTGGTGAACAGCCCTTGCCCCGACGCGGCGCCCCGGAGGCCGGAGAACTTGATGTCGGTGCGCAGGTTGCCCGAGACGAGCAGCAGCTGCTGGGACTCCACCTGCAGCAGGTCGCCGGTGAGGTCGACGATGGTGACGTCCTGGGCGGTGACCGCGAAGTAGACGACCCCGTGGCCGGTGACCTCCATCAGCTTCAGCGACTCACCGGTCGCGCGGCGCTTGAGCCCGGCCATCAGGCCGTCGCCGCCTCCCATGCCGGCGTTCTTGAAGGTGACGTTGCCCTCGTAGGCGACCATCGAGCCGGTGATGGCGCGCACGCTGTCGCCCTGGAGCTGGCACTCCAGGACCTTCTTGCCCTTCAACCGCAGCTGGCTCATGCGGCAGCTCCCCTTGCTCGACCGGCTCCTGCGCGCGCGACGACGGCGCCGAGGCTAGCCCGAAGGACGGTGACGCGGAGCCGAATCGTCGGGGACGCGCCCGGCCAGCAGCTCGGCCAGGTGCACGCCGCGGCGGCCGGCGAGGTCGTCGGCCTGCGTGCGGCAGGAGAAGCCGTCGGCCAGCAGGACCGCGCCGGCGTCCGCCCGCAGCGCGGGGAGAAGGCCGTTCTCGGCGACCGCCACGGACACGTCGTAGTGCCCGGCCTCCATGCCGAAGTTGCCGGCCAGGCCGCAGCACCCGGCGACCGTCGTGACCGACGCGCCGGCGCGGCCCAGCACCTCGAGGTCGGCCGCGTACCCCGACGTGGCGTGCTGGTGGCAGTGCGGCTGGGCCACCACGTCGACGCCGGCGAGCGACGGGGGCGCCCAGTCGGGGTCGGCCGTCAGCAGCTCGGCCAGGGTGCGCGTCGCCGCGGCGACGGCGGGCACGCGCGGGTCGTCGGCCAGCAGCTCCAGCAGGTCCGATCGCAGGACGGCGGTGCAGGACGGCTCCAGGCCCACGATCGGCACCCCGTCGCGGGCGTGCGGCGAGAACGCGTCCACCAGGGCGGTGAGGCGTCGGCGGGCGGCGTCCAGCTGGCCCGTCGAGATCCACGTCAGGCCGCAGCAGACCTCGCCCGCCGAGACCCGGACCTCGTAGCCGGCGTCGGTCAGGACCCTCACGGCGTCCCGGGCCACTGCGGGCGAGAAGGAGTCGCTGAAGGAGTCCACCCACAGCAGCACCGGGCCGCGCGGCGCCGGGGTCGACCGGCGCATCAGCCGGGCACCCCGCCGGCGCCACCACCGGCGGAACGGGACGGCCGCGAACGCCGGGACCCCGCGGCGCGGGTCCATCCCGCCGAGGCGCAGCACCACCCGCCGCAGCGGTGCAGGTGCGAGCAGCCGGTTGACCACCGTCGGGGCCGCCCCCGCCAGCCTCGCCCAGCGCGGGAGCCAGCCGAGCGAGTAGTGCGTCACGGGGCGCAGCCGGCGGCGGTAGCTGCGGTGCAGCACCTCCGACTTGTACGTGGCCATGTCCACCCCGGCGGGGCAGTCGCTCGCGCACGCCTTGCACGACAGGCAGAGGTCGAGCACGTCGTGCACCTCGGGGGACCGCCAGCCGCCCGTCACCAACGTGCCGTTGGCGAGCTCCTGCAGCACCCGCGCCCGGCCGCGCGTGGAGTCCCGCTCGTCGCGGGTGGCCAGGAAGGAGGGGCACATGAAGCCGCCACCGGCCGACAGTTCGGCCCGGCACTTGCCCACGCCGACGCAGCGGTGGACCGCGGTCGTCAGGTCGCCGCCGTCCGAGTGGAAGGAGAAGCCGCCGTCGGCCAGCAGCGGCAGGGCCGCGGGCCGGCGCAGGTCGGCGTCCACGGCGGCGGGACGCACGACGACGCCGGGGGTGAGGAAGTCGTGCGGGTCGAGAAGGTCCTTGAAGGCCGAGAACAGCGAGATCGCCCGCGGGGAGTACATGATCGGCAGCAGCTCGCCCCGGGCGCGGCCGTCGCCGTGCTCGCCCGACAGCGACCCGCCGTGCGCGGCCACCAGGGTCGCGGCCTCGGTCAGGAACGCCTTCGTCGCCGCGGGGCCGCC
>DASTLY010000141.1:0-22219 GCA_035714445.1 Mycobacteriales bacterium | reverse complement strand
CGCGGCCCGACCCCGAGGAGCGGCCCGTGCCCACTCCCCCAGCCGGCGACCCCGCAGGCCCCGACCACCCCGCAAGCCCCGCCCCCACCGCAGGACAGGACCACCCGGCACCACCGGATGCCCACCGGCCGCCGGACGAGCGGGTCCGCCCCGGGGGCCCGGAGCTGCGCGGCAGCCCGCTGGCGGAGTTCGGTCTGGTACGGCTGCTCCCCGCCGTACCTCGCAGCGCCGAGCTGGCCCGGGCCGCGACCCGGGTCGCCTGCCGGAGCTGGGGGGTGCCGGAGGTCTGCGACACGGCGGCGCTGCTCACCACGGAGCTGGTCGGCAACAGCGTGCGGCACGCCCGCACCCGCAATCTGGTGCTGCGGCTGTCCATGACGCCGCGGCGACTGCGGATCTCGGTGGCCGACGGCGACCCCACCCTGCCGACGCTGCACGACCGCGGGCTGTTCGCCGACGCCGGCCGGGGCCTGTGGCTGGTCTCGCAGCTCGCCGAGCGGTGGGGCACCGAGGCCGAGCCCGGCGGCAAGGCGGTGTGGGCGGAGATCCCGCTGCCGGTGGCCGAGGCGGCGCCCCTCGACGCGGTCCGGGCAGGATGGGGCGATGCCCTCTGAACCTGACACGTCCTACGACGTCACGCGCGTCCGCGCGCTGTTCCCCGCGCTCCGGGAGGGCGTCGCGCACTTCGACGGGCCGGGCGGGTCGCAGGTGCCCGAGCAGGTCGCGCAGGCCGTTGCGCGCACCCTGACCTCCGGGATCGCCAACCGCGGCACGGTCACCGCGGCGGAGCGGCGCGCCGACGACGTGGTCGTGGCTGCGCGGCAGGCCGTCGCCGACCTGCTGGGCGCGGACCCGGGCGGTGTGGTGTTCGGCCGCTCGATGACGGCGCTGACCTACGACTTGGCCCGCGCGCTCGCGAAGCAGTGGCGGCCGCAGGACGAGGTGGTCGTGACCCGGCTCGACCACGACGCCAACATCCGGCCGTGGGTCGACGCGGCCCGCAGCGCCGGGGTGACGGTGCGCTGGGCCGAGCCGGACCGTGCGACCGGCGAGCTGCCTGTCGAGGCCGTGGCCGCGCAGCTGTCGGACCGCACCCGTGTGGTCGCGGTGACCGGTGCGTCCAACCTGCTGGGCACCCGCCCGGACGTGCCGGCGATCGCCGCCGCGGTGCACGCGGCCGGCGCGCTGCTGCACGTCGACGGCGTCCACCTCACCCCGCACGCCGCGGTCGACGTCGCCGCGCTCGGCGCCGACTTCTACGCCTGCTCGCCGTACAAGTTCTTCGGCCCGCACCACGGCGTCCTCGCGGCCGAGCCCGCGCTGCTGGAGACGGTCCACCCCGACAAGCTGCTGCCCTCCACCGACGCGGTCCCGGAGCGCTTCGAGACCGGCACGCTGCCGTACGAGCTGCTGGCGGGCACGACGGCCACCGTGGACGTCGTCGCGGGCCTCGTACCCGGCGCCGGCAGCCGACGAGAGGGGGTGCTGGCCTCGATGGCTGCGGTGGAGCAGCACGAGGAGCGGCTGTTCGCCCGGCTGCTCGCGGGCCTGGCCGGCACCCCCGGCGTCGTGCTGCACGGCAGCCCCGCCCGCCGCACGCCGACGGTGCTGTTCACCGTGAGGGGGCGCACCCCGCGCGAGGTCTACGAGCTGCTCGCCGCCCGCGGGGTCAACGCGCCGGCCGGCAGCTTCTACGCCCTCGAGGCCTCGCGGTGGATGGGTCTGGGCGACGTGGGGGGCGTACGCGCCGGGCTGGCGCCGTACACCGACGACGACGACGTCGACCGGCTGCTCGCCGGGGTGGCGGCGGCCGCTGCATGATGCGCGTGCTCGTGACCGGCGCGTCGCGAGGCATCGGCGCCGCCGTCGCGCACGCGTTCGCCGCCGGAGGTGACCGGGTGGCCGTGCACTGGGGCAGCTCCCGGGAGGCCGCGGAGCGGGTCCTGCGCGCGCTCCCGGGGACCGGCCACGCCCTGGTGCAGGCTGACCTCGCCGACGCCGGGCAGGTGCGCCTCGCCGTCGACGACGCGGCCGGGCAGCTCGGCGGCCTCGACGTGCTGGTCAACAACGCGGGCGTGTTCCTGGCGCACCCGCCGCTGACCACGTCGTACGACGACTGGCAGGCGGCGTGGACCCGGACGCTGCAGGTCAACCTGCTCGGCGCCGCGAACGCCGCGTTCTGCGCGGTGCCGCACCTGGTGGCGGCCGGCGGCGGCGCCATCGTCAACGTCTCCAGCCGTGGGGCCTTCCGCGGGGAGCCGGACTGCCCGGCGTACGGCGCGAGCAAGGCCGGCCTCAACGCCTTTGGCCAGTCGATGGCGCTCGCCCTGGCGCCGCACGGCATCTCGGTGGCCGGCGTCGCTCCCGGTTTCGTCGATACCGACATGGCCCGCGAGGTGCTGGACGGCCCGGCCGGCGACGCGGTCCGCACGCAGTCGCCGTTCGGCCGGGTCGCCCGCGCCGCGGAGGTGGCGGCCGCCGTGCGGTGGCTGGCCTCGCCGGACGCCCGGTTCGCCAGCGGCACGATCGTCGACGTCAACGGCGCGTCCTACCTGCGGTCTTGAGGCCGCTAGCCTGGGCCGGTCCGCCTCCGTAGCTCAGTGGATAGAGCGCCTCCGTCCTAAGGAGGGCGTCGGGAGTTCGATTCTCTCCGGGGGCACCACCGACACGTTCTCCCCGCTCGCGCGGCTGGCTACAGTAGGCACCCCCCACAGTGCACCGGCAGGAGGTGAGCAGCGTGAGGCGCTCACGCTGGGTGCTCGCCGGCGCCCTGCCCGGGCTCGTCGCCGTGGCCGCCACCGGCTATCTCCTGAGCCGAGCCGAGCCGGCGAGCCGGGACGCCGACGTGCAGGTGTCGACGGAGAGCCCCCAGACAGGCGAGCAGTACTGGACGCCGGAGCGGGAACGCGGCGCCGAGCCGATGCCGCTGCTGTCACCGGGCTGAGCGAGGGCTACAGCCCCAGCCCGCTACGGGGTTCCGGGGGCCCTGTCAGCGGTCCTTCACCAGGTTGTAGACGTTGATCGCGGCGTCACCGAGATGGGGGCTACGCATCGCGTACACGTCGCTGGCGCCCGTGCTCACGTTCCCGACGAGATAGCCCCAGCCGCGAGCGAGCTGCAGATCCGCCAGCCATGGGCCGCCGCTGGACCCCCTTCCCATGTTGCAGGACACGCCCAGGTGCGTACGCAACGTGCCGATCTTCCACGTCTCCCCCGTGCAGTAACGGAGCAGCTCGCTGTTGACCTTGCGCAGCGGAGACCGGAGCTCGCCCGGGTAACCGAACACGTGCACGTCCTGCTTGTACGGTCCCCCGAACCGGTACCCCTGGCTTCCGACGAGGTCGGCCACGCCCCGGCCGGAGACGGGGGCGAGCGCGATCGCGGCGAGGTCGTAACCGTGGTTCCGAGCGGTGGTCCACCCGCGCGGTGCGGCCGCGACCCGCCAGTCCCACGCACCGTAGGGGGAGGCTCCGTTGAGCCGGTCCGGGTGGAACCTGAACAGGCTGTACCAGGTGCCCTCGCCGTCGGCGACGCAGTGCCCGGCCGTCCAGATCGTCCTCCGGTTGGGCGCGGTGATCACCGTCGCGGTGCAGCTGGAGTCACCGCGAGGAGTACGGAAGAACAGCTTCCCGACCGTCCGTGCCGGCATCACCCCGTGCGAGGTCCAGACCTCGGAGTCCCGACCTGCCTGCGCCGATCCGGCGGCGCCCGCCAAGAACGGCGCTGTCGACGGGGCGGTGCCCGGCGCGCTGACGGCCCCGAGCCCGTCGGCACCGGGCCCGCTCGGACCGCCGGGGGCAGCAACACCTGCCGACGAGGTCCTCGGCACCGGTACCGGCCGCGCGGCGCGCATCCGCGCCTGGGTCCAGTACCTGTTCGCGGCCTCCGGGGACTCGCGGGAGGCCACGACGTCCGCGGTTGCCGCCACCCCCGCCGACATGATCGACGGAGGTGGTGCCGTTGGCGTGGTCGCGGCGCTCGCCGACGTCGTGCCGGCCCCTGCCGTGACCGCGCCAACAAGGGACAGGACGCTCAGAAGACGTCGCACGCGCAACTCCGGAGGTGTGCCGCCGGCAACCAGGTGCGCCGACGCTGGCGGCGACCCTGGCACGGGGAGTCGGCCGCAGCAAGCATCCGGGTAGGTGGCCTGACCGGTGGCCCGGTCCCGGGTCAGCCGGCCTTCGGCTCGAACACCCGCAGCCCGTCGCCGGACACCAGCACGTGTCCCGCGGCCACGACCGGCTCGTTGTCCTTGCGGGGCGACGGCCGGGCGACCAGGTCCACACCTGTCCGCACGTCGCGGCCGAACAGCGTGCCGTCCTCGACCGTGTACGCCACCCCGCCCGCCACCGAGACCGTCGACAGGTCGTCGCTCTCGATGTCCGACGCCCACCGCTGGCGTCCCGTCGCGGTGTCCAGGGCGACCACCTGGCCCTGCACGGTGGGCACCAGGACGGTGTCGCCGGAGATGCTGGGCCGCACCTGCGCGGACGAGATGCCGCCGCCGACGAAGACCTCCCAGAGCTCGGTGCCGGTGCTGGTCAGCGCGATCAGGCGCTGGTCCCCGGCGGCGCCGGCGCCGTTGACGTAGCTGACGTACACCCGGCCGCCGACCGCGGCGACCGAGCTGTTGTACTCCCCGGCGGGCCGGGTCCACAGCACCCGGCCGTCGCCGAGGCGTCGGGCCTGCACGACCCCGAAGGTCGTGGTGTAGAGCAGGCCGTCGCTGACCGCGCTCTCCAACACGGTGCTCTGGCCGCCGCTGCGGGCCCAGCGCTGCTGCCCGTCGTCCGCGTCCAGGGCCGTCACGGAGCCGTGCCCGCCGGTGAGGTAGAGCACGCCCAGCCGCACGGTGGCGGACGACAGCTGGTTCGGCAGCTCGCGCTGCCACAGGGCGCGCCCGTCGCCGGCGGAGAACGCCCGCACCGAGTCCCGCCGGTCGCAGCCGGTCGTCGGCACCAGGACGACCGTGCTGCTCATGACCGGCGGGACGGCGCCCGCGGTGCAGCGCCCGACCGGGGTCCTCGTCCGCGGCGCGCCGGTCGCCACGTCGAATGAGCGCAGGACGGCGTCAGCCCCGACGGTCCACGCCCGGCCGCCGGAAACCAGCGGCGGGCTGGTGGGCCCGCTGACGCGCCAGGCGAACCCGAGCGACCCGACGGTCGCCGCGGTCACCACCGTCTCGCTGTCGTTGCTGCCGCTGTGCCCGGCGTACGCGCCCGGCTGGTACCAGGCGCTGGGCGGGGCCGGTGCCGCTGCCGCCGAGGTGAGCGGGAGGCAGCCCGCCGCCAGGACCACCGCCAGTGCTCGTCGCAGGCATCGGCGCATGGTCGCCTCGCTCCCGCGGCCGTCTCCGGCCGCACGTCCGCCGTAGGTGCGGCCGACGTTAGACCTGCGAACACCGCGCGCACACCAGGTTTCCGAGGGGCGCTGCCGTGCAGCAGCCACTAGCGTCCACGGGTGCCCTCTCCGAGCCTGCTGTGGCTGCGCCGCGACCTGCGGCTGGCCGACGCCCCCGCGCTGCTCGCCGCGCGGGACGCCGCCGACGAGGTGGTGCCGCTGTTCGTGCTCGACGACGCGCTGCGCGGGCCGTCCGGCGCGCCGCGGCTGGCGTTCCTGTACGGCTGCCTGCGCGAGCTCGAGGGGCGCACCGACGGGCGGCTGCGCATCCTGACCGGCCGCCCGGAGGACGTCGTCCCACGGGTGGCCCGGGAGACCGGCGCGACCTCGGTGCACGTCAGCAGCGACCACGCGCCGTACGGCCGGGCGCGCGACGAACGGGTCGAGCAGGCACTCGACGTGCCGCTGGTGCGCACCGGGTCGCCGTACGCCGTGACGCCCGGGCAGCTGGTCAAGGACGACGGCACGCCCTACCGCGTCTACACGCCGTACGCCCGCGCCTGGACGGCCCGGGGCGTGCGCAGCCCCGCGCCCACCCCCCGCGTCGTGCCCTGGTCCGACGGGGGGCTGCCGACCGACGGCGTGCCGGCCGACCCGGACCTCGGCGACGTGCGGCTGCCGCCCGCGGGCGAGAAGGCCGCGCTGGCCCGCTGGAAGCAGTTCCTCGCCGACAGCGTCGAGAGCTACCACGACCGCCGCAACGCCCCCGGCGTGCAGGGCACCAGCCAGCTGTCGGTCTACCTCAAGTACGGCTGCGTGCACCCGCGCACGCTGCTCGCGCAGCTGCCGCCGGGCGAGGGCGGCGACGCGATCCGCCGCGAGGTCGTGTTCCGCGACTTCTACGCCGACGTGCTGCACCACCACCCCGAGTCGGCGCGCACCGAGCTGCAGCCGCAGATGGCCGCGCTGGAGTACGACGAGGGCCCGGTCGCGGACGCGCGGTTCGAGGCCTGGGCGACCGGTCGCACCGGCTTCCCGATCGTGGACGCCGGCATGCGCCAGCTGCTGTCCGAGGCCTGGGTGCACAACCGGGTGCGGATGATCGTCGGGTCGTTCCTGTGCAAGGACCTGCACCTGCACTGGCGGCGCGGCGCGCGGCACTTCATGCAGCACCTGCGCGACGGCGACCTGGCCAGCAACCAGCAGGGCTGGCAGTGGATCGCGGGCACCGGGACCGACCCGTCGCCGTACTTCCGGGTGTTCAACCCGGTCAAGCAGGGCCGCGACCACGACCCCGACGGCGACTACGTCCGGCAGTACGTCCCCGAGCTGCGTGACGTGCCGGGCGGGGCGGTCCACGAGCCGTGGTCGCTGCCGGGGGGCCTGCCCGCGGGCTACCCGGAGCGGGTCGTCGACCACGCCGCCGAGCGGGCCGAGGCACTGCGCAGGTACGCCGCCGTCAAGCCCTGACCGCCCGGCTTGCGGCCTCCCGGGGCCTAGCGCTTAGGTTGCCGTTGCCAGGCGGTCCCGGGTCGCCGGCGGACGGGAGCTTCATGAGCATCATGGGTACGCGGGTCGTCCGGGTCGAGGACCCGCTGCTGCTGACGACCGGCGCGACGTACACCGAGGACCTGCGCTCCGAGCAGCTGGTCGGCGCGCTGCACCTGACCTTCGTGCGCTCGCCGCTGGCGCACGCCCGCATCCTGTCGGTCGACACCGAGGAGGCGCTGGCGGCGCCCGGCGTCGTCGCGGTGCTCACGGCCGCGGACTTCGGCCGGCCCGAGCTGCCGCCGATGATGCCGATGTTCAACCAGGCGATGACCACGCCGCTGCTGGCCACCGACGTGGTGCGCTTCGTCGGCGAGCCGGTGGCCGTGGTGCTGACCGAGCAGGCCTACCAGGGGCAGGACGCCGCCGAGCTCGTCGTCGTCGACTACGACACGCTGGCGCCGGCCGTCGACATGCGCGACGCGGCCCGGGACGAGGTCCTGCTGTTCCCGGCGGCCGGCACCAACACCATCATGACCTTCGGCAGCGAGAGCTTCGACGAGACGCTGTTCGACGGCTGCGAGGTCGTCGTGACCCAGGAGATCCACAACCAGCGGCTCGCCGCGGCGCCCATGGAGGGGCGCGCCGCGGCGGCGGCCCCCGGCGCCGACGGCCGGCTGACGCTGTGGCTGTCCACCCAGGCGGCGGCGGCCGCCCGCGGGGCGATCGCCGGCTGGCTGGGGCTCGACCCGGCGACGATCCGGGTGATCACGCCGGACGTGGGGGGCGGCTTCGGGGCCAAGATCGGCGCTGACCCGGACCACGCGGTGGTCGCCGCGGCCGCGCTCGCCGTCGGCCGGCCCGTCCGCTGGGCGGAGACCCGCTCGGAGAACATGGTCGCGATGACGCACGGCCGCGCCCAGGTCAACACCGTGACGATCGGCGGCAGCCGCGACGGCACCGTGCAGGCGTACCGCCTGGACGTGCTGCAGGACTGCGGCGCCTACCCGCGGCTCGGCGCGGTGCTGCCGGGCCTGACCCTGCTGATGGGGCCGGCGGTCTACGCCTTCCCCAAGGTCGAGGGCCGGGCCCGCAGCGTCGTCACCAACACCACCCCCATCTCCGCCTACCGCGGCGCCGGCCGGCCGGAGGCGACGCACGCGGTCGAGCGGGCGCTCGACCTGTTCGCCGCCGAGATCGGGATGGACCCGGCACAGGTGCGCAAGCGCAACCTGGTGCCGGCGTTCAGCGCGCCGCACACCACGGCGACCGGCGCGGTCTATGACACCGGCGACTACCCGGAGGCGCTGGACCGCGCGCTCGAGGCCGCCGGCTACGACGCGCTGCGGGCCGAGCAGGCGCAGCGGCGCGAGCGCGGCGACGCGAAGCAGCTGGGCATCGGCATCTCGGTGTACGTCGAGATCACCGGGTCGGCGGTCGGGCCGGGCAACCCGCACGAGGTCGCCGACATCGAGGTGCACCCGGACGGCTCGGCGACCGTGCTGACCGGCACGTCGCCGCACGGCCAGGGCCACGCCACGGCGTGGGCGATGCTGGCCAGCGAGGAGACCGGCATCCCGATCGAGAAGATCCACGTGAAGCACGGCGACACCGACGCGGTGCCCGACGGGATCGGGACGTTCGGCTCGCGCAGCCTGCAGCAGGGCGGGGCGGCCGTGCGTCAGGCCACCCAGGAGCTGGTGGAGCTGGCCCGCGCCCGGGCCGCCGAGCTGCTGGAGGCCAACGTCGACGACATCGTCGTCGACAAGGGCCGGGCGGCGGTGCACGTGGCCGGCTCGCCGGACGCGGCGCTCACCTTCGCGCAGCTGGCCGAGACCGAGCGACTCTCTGTCCGCAGCGTCTTCGAGGCCCCCGGGCCGACCTTCCCGTTCGGCGCGCACGTCGCGGTCGTCGAGGTCGACCAGCAGACCGGCAAGGCCCGGCTGCAGCGGCTGATCGCGGTCGACGACGCGGGCACGATCCTCAACCCGCTGCTGGCCGAGGGTCAGCGGCACGGCGGCTACGCCCAGGGGGCCGCGCAGGCGCTCATGGAGGAGTTCACCTACGACGCCGAGGGCAACCCTGAGACCTCGACGCTCGCGACCTACCCGTTCCTGTCGGCGACCGAGGTGCCGAGCTTCGAGCTGGTCGGGATGGCGACGGCCACGCCCTACAACACCCTGGGCGCCAAGGGCGTCGGCGAGGCGGGCACCATCGGCGCGACCCCCGCGGTGCACAACGCCGTCGTCGACGCGGTGTCGCACCTCGGCGTACGCCACCTCGACATGCCCACCACCCCGCAGCGGGTGTTCCGCGCGATCCAGCAGGCCCAGAAGGGAATCTGATGCAGGTCACCACGACGGTCAACGGCGCGCAGCGCTCGGACGAGGTGGAGGACCGGCTGCTGCTGGTCCACTACCTGCGGGAGGTCTGCGACCTGCGGGCCACCAACGTCGGCTGCGACACGACGTCCTGCGGCGCCTGCACGGTGCTGCTCGACGGCGAGTCGGTGAAGTCCTGCACGGTCCTCGCCGTGCAGGCCGACGGCCGCGAGGTCTCGACGGTGGAGGGCCTGGCCGGTGCGGACGGGACGATGCACCCGGTGCAGGCGGCGTTCCGGCAGGAGCACGGGCTGCAGTGCGGGTTCTGCACGCCCGGCATGGTGATGGCCTCGGTCAGCCTGCTCAAGGACAACCCGTCGCCGACCGAGCAGCAGGTGCGCGAGGGCCTCGAGGGCAACTTCTGCCGGTGCACCGGCTATCACAACATCGTCAAGGCCGTGCTCGCGGCGGCCGGCAGCGGGGCGAAGGCATGATCCCGGCGCCGTTCTCCTACGTCCGCGCGACGTCCGCCGACCACGCCCTCCAGCTGCTCGCCTCGTCCGGCGACGACGCCAAGCTGCTGGCCGGCGGGCAGTCGCTGCTGCCGATCCTCAAGCTGCGCCTGGCCCGGCCGGAGGTGCTCATCGACATCAGCCGGCTGACCGAGCTGTCCTACATCCGGGTCGAGGGCGACGAGGTCGCCATCGGCGCGGCGACCCGGCACTGCGACCTCGTCGACTCCGCCGAGCTGCAGCGGGACGTGCCGCTGCTGCCGCACGTCGCGGCGCTGGTGGGCGACCGCCAGATCCGGCACCGCGGCACCTTCGGCGGGTCGCTGGTGCACGGCGACCCGGCCGCGGACCTGCCGGCGGCCGTCCAGGCCCTCGGCGCGACCCTGGTCGTGCAGGGGCCCGGCGGGGAGCGCCGGATCCAGGCGAACGAGTTCTTCCAGAGCTACTTCCAGACCGCGGTCGGCGAGGACGAGCTGCTCACCGAGATCCGGGTGCCGCGGCTGCCGGACGCCGGCTGGGCGTACGAGAAGTTCACCCGGCGGGCCAACGACTGGGCGATCGTCGGGGTCGCGGCGGTCGACGGGCGGGTCGCGCTGGTCAACATGGGCGAGACGCCGCTGCGGGCGACCGCCACCGAGCAGGCCCTGGCCGGCGGCGCGTCGCCCGCCGAGGCCGCCCGGTCCGCGGCCGACGGCACCGCCCCGGTCGAGGACATGCACGCCGACCAGGACTTCCGCCGGCACCTGGCGCAGGTCCTCACCGAGCGCGCGCTCACGACAGTGGCCGCCGGCCGGCGCTGACCGACCCGGGTCAGGGCGCCAGGTGCTCGACGAACCAGTCGCGCGCCGCGGCCTGCGAGATGTCGGCGCCCTTGACGTACGCGTCGAAGTGCCCGCCCGGCAGGATCTGCAGCTTCTTGGGCTCGTGCGCGCGGTCGAACGCCGCGATCGCCAGCTCCGACGGCGTGAGCACGTCGCCGACGGCCGGCAGCATCAGCAGCGGCGTCGGGCTGATGTAGGGCAGGTAGCTCACCGGCTCGTACTCGGTGAACATCTCGACGCTGCGCAGCGTGCACTCGTTGCGCCAGGCCGGCGCCCTGGTCTCGGCGGTGGCGGTGAACCACTGGTAGGAGTCCGCGGTCGGCAGCGCCGCCGGGCCCATGAGGTCCTCGTTCACGACCGGCACCATCGCCGGCGGCTCGCCCCGGAACCGGGCCAGCCGGTCCGCGTCGAACGCGTCCCGGAAGCCGGCGATCAGGTCTGACCGGACCAGTGCCCGCAGGTTGTCGTGCCCGCTCACCAGCGGCACCTGGCTGACCACCGCCTTGACCCGGCGGTCGATCGCAGCGACGACGAGCACGTGCCCGCCGGAGTAGCTGCTGCCCCAGATCCCGATCCGCTGGGCGTCCACCTCGGGCAGGGTGCCGGCGTACGTGATCGCGTGCCGGTAGTCACGGACCTGCGCCCACGGGTCGATCTCCTGGCGGGGCTCACCGTCGCTGGCCCCGAAGTTGCGGTTGTCGTAGACCAGCGCGTTGAGCCCTGCGGACGCGAACACCTCGGCGTAGTCGTCGAGGTACATCTCCTTCACCGCCGAGTAGCCGTGCGCCATCACCACGGTCGGGGCCGACGTGCCCGGGCCGTCCGCGGCGTAGAACCAGCCCCGCAGGGTGACGCCCTCGGCGTCGAAGGCGATGTCGCGACGGTCCATGGAGTGCTCCTCGAGGTCGGTGTGACGCGAGTCTCGCCCGGAGCCGCCCTGCTGAACAGAGTCACCCCCGCCGGTCAGGAGGGCGCGGTCGTCGCGGCCGGCCCGGTCCGGCGGGTCATCGTGGTGCCGGCGCTCGCCGCGCTGACCAGCACCAGCGCCACGACCTCGCGGGCGTGCAGCGCCTGCCCCAGCACGACCAGCCCGGACAGCGCCCCGGCGGCCGGCTCCAGGCTCATCAGGATGCCGAAGACACGGGTCGGCAGCCGCCGCAGCGCCAGCATCTCCAGCCCGTACGGGACCACGCTCGACAGCAGGGCCACCCCGGCGCCGGCGAGCAGCAGGACGGGCTGGTCGAGCACGCCGGTGGCGCCGGACAGCCCGAACGGCAGGACGAGGACGGTGGCGACGGCCAGCGCCCCGGCCAGGCCCTCGAGGCCGGTCAGGACCGCCCCGACGTGCGCGCTGGCCAGGATGTACCCGACCCAGCACAGCCCGGCGGCGAAGGCCAGCGCCAGCCCGGACAGCGGGATGTCGGTGGTGGTCTGCAGCCCGAGCAGCGCGACCCCGCCCGCGGCCAGCACCGCCCACGCCACGTCGACGCGCCGCCGGGTCTGCGCCAGCGCCAGCATCAGCGGCCCGAGGAACTCGACGGTGACCGCGACGCCCAGCGGGACGGTGCGCAGCGAGAGGTAGAACAGCAGGTTCATGGCGCCCATGACGACGCCGAGCACGGCGACCGCGAGCCACTGCCGGCGGGTCCACCGGCGGACCCGGGGGCGGACCAGGGCGCCGAGCACCAGCGCGGACAGGCCGAGCCGCACCAGGGTCGTACCGGCGGCGCCGAGGTCGTCGAACAGCTGCCGGGCGATGCCGGCCCCGGCCTGCACCGACAGGATGGCCGCGAGGACGAGCGCGGGCGCGGGGACCCGGGAAAGGCGGCCAGGGGCGGCACGCGGCATCGTTACGGCGGCGGTCACAGTGGGAGCGGACGCTACCGGGACAGCAGGACGAGGACAGCGGAGGCAGCCGATGGCGCAGGGCACCGTGACGTGGTTCGACCCGGGCAAGGGCTTCGGCTTCCTGGCGACCGACGACGACGGGCCGGACGTGTTCGTCCACGTCTCGCAGGTCGAGGGCGGGCTGCTCGAGGAGGGCGGGCGGGTGGAGTTCGACGTGCGGCAGGGCGCCCGCGGCCCGCAGGCCGAGCACGTACGCCTGCTCGGGGACTCCCCCGAGGCGGCCGCCGGCGACCCGGGCCTGGTGCAGGGCACGGTCGCCTGGTACGACGCGGACAAGGGCTTCGGCTTCGTCACCCCGGACGGCGGCGGCCCCGACGTCTTCGTCCACTCGTCGGCGCTGCCGTTCGACGGCGCGCTCGAGGAGGGCGAGCGGGTCGAGCTGGAGGTCCGCCAGGGCGACCGCGGGCCGCAGGGCGAGCAGGTGCGGCTGCTGGAGCAGCCGCCCGGCTCCGTAGGCCTCGCCCTGGACGAGGGGGTGTTCATGCAGGGGACGGTCTCCTGGTTCAGCGAGGAGAAGGGCTTCGGCTTCCTGGTCCCGGACGACCTGTTCGTGCACGGCAGCGCTGTCGACGGCGGCCGCCTGGCCGAGGGTGCACGCGTGGTGTTCGAGGTCGTGCAGGGCGAGCGCGGCCCCCAGGCCGAGCGGGTGCAGGTGCTGGGCGGGGCTGCCGCGCCGCGCCGCACCGGGGACAGGCCGGGGCCGCAGGTGCCCGCCGCCACCGGTCGGGTGCCCGGCACGGTGGCCTGGTTCAACGCCGAGAAGGGCTTTGGGTTCGTGACCCGGGACGAGGGCGGCCCGGACGTGTTCGTGCACTTCTCGGCGATCGCGGACGACGGCTACCGCACGCTGGAGGAGGGCGAGCGCGTGGAGTTCGACGTGTCGCAGGGCGACCGCGGGCCGCAGGCGGTGGACGTACGACGCCTGGGGTGACGTCGTACCGTGTCCCGCGTCACAGTCATGGTGGCCGCGACGCCCACCCCCCAGCCAGAGGAGCTCCCGTGCCCGAGATCGCCGTACGCACCGGTGTGCAGCTGCACTACGAGATCAGCGGTGCGGGCGAGCCGCTCCTGCTGATCATGGGGACGTCCGGGTCGATCGGCCTGTGGGGCGGGCTGGTCGAGCGGCTGGCCGAGAGCTACCAGGTGATCGCCTTCGACAACCGCGGGCTGGGCGGGAGCGACCGCGGCGAGGGCGAGATCACCGTCGCGTCGCTGGCCGAGGACGCGGTGGCGCTGCTGGAGGCGCTCGACGTGCCTGCGGCGCACGTGGTCGGCTGGTCGCTGGGCTCGGCGATGGCGCAGGAGATGGCGCTGTCGCACCCGGATCGGCTGCGGTCGATCGTGCTCTACAGCACCTGGGCCCGCGCGAGCGGCTTCCAGCGCTCCGTGATGGCCGCCCTGCGCCTGCCGTACGCGATCCGCGACATGCCCTCGGCGCTGGCGGTGGCGGGGCTGGCCTTCTCCCCCGAGGCGCTGGACGCCCCGGAGTTCGCCGACTCGGTGGCCGCGATGCTCCCGGCGTTCCCGCAGGACGACGCCCAGATGCAGGTGACCACGGAGCAGTGGGACGCCGACCTCGCGCACGACAGCCTGGACCGGCTGCCGGGCATCACCACCCCGACGCTGGTCGTGGTCGGCGAGCAGGACCTGCTCACCCCTCCCGCGCAGGGCAGGCAGGTCGCGGAGGCGATCGCGGGCGCGCAGTTCGAGCTGCTGACCGGCCCGGGCTCCAGCCACTGCCTGCACCTGGAGCGCCTCGACGACCTGCTCAGCGTGGTCACCGGCTTCCTGCAGCAGACCCGCCAGCCGGCCTGACCCGCCCGCCCGGCGGTCCCCGGCGGGCGCGGGTTACGGTGCCGCCGGCCGTGTTACCTGCACCACGAACACAGAACGGGGACGTGCGTTGAAGACGAAGGCTGCGGTGCTCTGGGGGTTGCACGAGGACTGGAAGATCGAGGAGGTGGAGCTCGGCGACCCGGTTGCCGGCGAGGTGCAGGTCAAGCTGGCCGCGTCCGGGATGTGCCACTCCGACGAGCACGTGCGGGCCGGTGACATCGTCATGGTCGAGCCGGGTGGGTTCCCGTTCGTCGGCGGCCACGAGGGCGCCGGCACGGTCACCAAGGTGGGCCCCGGGGTCTCCAGCCTCAAGGAGGGCGACCACGTCGTCCTGGGCTTCATCCCCTCCTGCGGCCGGTGCCCGTCCTGTACGAGCGGCCACTCCAACCTGTGCGACAACGGCGCCACCCTGCTGACCGGCCAGGCCATCTCCGACGGCGGCTACCGCATCCAGGTGAACGGCAAGAACGCCTCGCCGATGTGCCTGCTCGGCACCTTCTCGCCGTACGTCACGGTGCACGAGTCGTCCGCGATCAAGATCGAGGACGACATCCCGCTGGACAAGGCGGCCCTGGTCGGCTGCGGCGTCACCACCGGCTGGGGCTCCGCGGTGTACGCCGCCGAGGTCACCCCCGGCGACAACGTGGTGGTGATCGGCATCGGCGGCGTCGGCATCAACGCCGTGCAGGGCGCCAAGGCTGCGGGAGCGAAGCGGATCTTCGCCATCGACCCGCTGGAGTTCAAGCGCGAGCAGGCGATGCAGTTCGGCGCCACGCACGCCTTTGCCTCCATGGAGGAGGCGGCCGGGCCGATCAACGAGATCACCTGGGGCACGATGGCCCAGAAGGCCATCCTCACCGTCGGCCGGGTCGAGGGCTCGATGGTCGGCGAGATGCTCGGGCTGCTCGCCAAGGGCGGCACCGGTGTGGTGACGGCGATGGGCGAGGCCGGGCCGGTCGACATGTCGTTCAGCCTGTTCGAGCTCTCGATGCTGCAGAAGCGCCTGCAGGGCGCCATCTTCGGCGGCGGCAACCCGCGCTACGACATCCCGAAGCTGCTCGGCCTCTACCGCGAGGGCCAGCTCAAGCTCGACGAGCTGATCACCAAGACGTACAAGCTCGAGGACATCAACGAGGGCTACCAGGACATGCTGAACGGCAAGAACATCCGCGGCGTCATTCTGTACGGCGAGGACGACTACTGAGCGCTGGTCTGCACCGGGAGCTGTCCGACCGGGGGCTGCCCGACCGCCTGCGCGAGCAGGTGGTCGGGCGCCAGCGCGAGGTCGAGCTGGTGCTGGCGGCCCTGCTCGCCGGGCGGCACATGCTGCTCGAGGGGCCGCCGGGCACCGGCAAGTCGACGCTGCTGCGCGGGCTCGCGCGGGCCGCCGAACTGGCGTTCGAGTTCGTCGAGGGCAACGCCGAGCTCACCCCCGCCCGGCTGGTCGGGCACTACGACCCGTCCCGGGTGATGCACGAGGGCTACAGCGACGACGTGTTCGTCGACGGGCCGCTGGCCGCGGCGATGCGCACCGGCGCCCTGCTGTACGTCGAGGAGATCAACCGGGTGCCGGAGGAGACCCTCAACGTCCTCATCACCGTCATGAGCGAGGCCGAGCTGCACGTGCCGCGGCTCGGCCGGCTCGTCGCCGCCGACGGCTTCCGGCTGGTGGCGGCGATGAACCCGTTCGATGCGGTGGGCACCGCCCGGATCGCCTCCGCCATCTACGACCGCACCTGCCGGGTGCTCATGGACTACCAGGACGCCGGCGACGAGGCCGCGATCGTGCGCCGGCAGTCGCCGGACGCGCGCGAGGTCGAGCGCGCCGTCGAGCTGGTACGCCGGACCCGGTCGCACCCCGACGTGCGGGTCGGCTCCTCGGTGCGCGGCGCCATCGACCTGGTGCTCGTCGCCGAGTCGCTGGGCGCGCTGCGCGCCCTGCCGCCCGGCGACCCCGGGGTCAGCCTCGACGCCGCGCTGACCGCGCTGTCGGGACGGCTGCGGCTGCACGAGGGCGGCAGCCGCACCACGGAGGACATCGTCCGCGAGCTCTGGGCGCAGGTGTACGCGCCGCCGCCGGAGCAGGACGCGGAGTCCGGGGACGAGTCCCCGGGAAAAGCCCGCCGGCCGGCTCGGGACCACCCCCCGGGCCGGCCGGGGCCGGCGGGGACCGCCCGGAGCTGATTCTCGAGGGGGACGACGCGCAGCGTGCGGTCGACGCCGCCTCGCGCAGCACGACCTCGCGGCGCGACCTGTCCCAGCAGCCGGCGTTCTCCGCGCTGTCCCCCGAGGTCGGCGCGCTCGACGAGGCGGCGTTCGCGCAGGAGCTCGAGGGCGACGCCGACGGCGCCCTCGGCCTGCTCGCCGACATGGCCGGCGCCACCGACGAGAGCCTGCGGCGGCTCGCCCGGCAGCTCGCCGGGCGGGTCGCGATCCGGCTCGGCCGCGCCGGCCCGGCCCGTGAGCGCGGCGTCGGCCGGCTGCGCCGCGTGCAGCTGTCCCCCGGCGGTGACCTGGACGTCGACACGAGTCTCGAGGCGCTGATCGCCGCGCAGGCCGCGGGCGTGCCGCCGGAGCTGGAGGACCTGCGGGAGACCGTGTGGGGGCGCACCTCGCTCGCGCTGTGCCTGCTCGTGGACCGCAGCGGCTCGGTCGGCGGCGAGCGGCTGGCGACCGCCGCGCTCGCCGCGGCGGCGGTGGCGCTGCGCGCGCCGCAGGACCACAGCGTGCTGGCCTTCAACAACAAGGTGCTCGTCCTGTCCGCGCAGGGCGACCGGCGGCCCGTCGGCGAGGTCGTCGACGCCCTGCTGGCCCTGCGCGGCCACGGGACGACCGACCTGGCGCTGGCCTTCGATGCCGCGCGCCAGCAGCTGGCCCGCTCCACCGCGACCCGCCGCCTGACCGTGCTGCTGTCCGACGGCCGCCCCACGACCGGGCCCGACCCGCTGCCCGCCGCCCGCGCCCTCGACGAGCTGGTCGTGCTGGCCCCCGCGGGCGACGCCGACCAGGCCCACGAGCTGGCCCGGGCTGCCGGCGCCCGGGTGGGCGAGATCGCCGGCCCGTCCGACGTCCCGCGGGCCCTCGCGCTGCTCGCCGACGCTTGACGACCGGGGTCACGCACCCACGTACGCCGCCAGGTGCTCACCGGTGAGGGTGGAGCGGGCGGCGACCAGGTCGGCCGGGGTGCCCTCGAAGACGATCCGGCCGCCGTCGTGCCCGGCGCCCGGGCCGAGGTCGATGATCCAGTCGGCGTGCGCCATGACCGCCTGGTGGTGCGCGATGACCAGGACCGACCTGCCCGCGTCGACCAGCCGGTCGAGCAGGCCGAGCAGCCGCTCGACGTCGTCGAGGTGCAGGCCCGTGGTCGGCTCGTCGAGGACGTAGACCTCGCCCCTGTCCGCCATCTGCGCGGCGAGCTTGAGGCGCTGCCGTTCGCCGCCGGACAGCGTCGGCAGCGGCTGGCCGAGCGTGAGGTAGCCGAGCCCCACGTCGACGAGCCGCTCGAGCACGGCGGTGGCGGCCGGCGTACGGGCCTCGCCGCTGCCGAAGAACTCCGCGGCCGCCGTCACCGGCATCGCCAGCACCTCGCTGATGTCGCGGCCGCCGAGGTGGTAGTCCAGCACCGCCGGCTGGAACCGCTTGCCCTCGCACAGCTCGCAGGTGGTGGCGACGCCGGCCATCATCGCCAGGTCCGTGTAGACGACCCCGGCGCCGTTGCACTGCGGGCAGGCACCCTCGGAGTTGGCACTGAACAGCGCGGGCTTCACCCCGTTCGCCTTGGCAAAGGCCTTGCGGACCGGCTCGAGCAGCCCGGTGTACGTCGCCGGGTTGCTGCGCCGCGAGCCCTTGATCGCACCCTGGTCGACCGTCACCACGCCGGGTCGGCCGGCGACCGAGCCGTGCACGAGCGAGCTCTTGCCGGACCCGGCGACGCCGGTGACGACGACGAGCACCCCGAGCGGGATGTCCACGTCGACGTCGCGCAGGTTGTGCGCGTTCGCGCCGCGGACCTCGAGCCGGCCGGTCGGGGTGCGCACCGCCGGCTTCAGGGCGGCCCGGTCGTCGAGGTGCCGGCCGGTGAGGGTCCCGCTGGCCCGCAGCCCGTCGACGGTGCCCTCGAAGCAGACGGTGCCCCCGCCCGTACCCGCCCCCGGGCCCAGGTCGACGACGTGGTCGGCGATGGCGATCGTCTCCGGCTTGTGCTCCACGACGAGCACCGTGTTGCCCTTGTCCCGCAGGCGCAGCAGCAGGTCGTTCATCCGGGCGATGTCGTGCGGGTGCAGGCCGGTGGTCGGCTCGTCGAAGACGTAGGTGACGTCGGTGAGCGAGGACCCCAGGTGCCGGATCATCTTGGTGCGCTGCGCCTCACCGCCCGACAGCGTGCCCGACGGCCGGTCCAGCGACAGGTAGCCCAGCCCGATCTCGACGAACGAGTCGAGGGTCTCCCCGAGGGCGCCCAGCAGCGGCGCCAGCGACGGCTCGTCCAGCCCGCGCACCCATCCGGCCAGGTCGCTGATCTGCATCGCGCACACCTCGGCGATGTTCTTGCCCCCGATCCTGGACGACCGGGCCGCCTCGCTGAGCCGGGTGCCCTCGCACTCCGGGCAGACCGCGAACGTCACCGCCCGGTCCACGAACGCGCGTACGTGCGACTGCAGCGACTCCACGTCCTTGGCCAGCATCGACTTCTGGATCCTCGGGATCAGCCCCTCGTAGGTGAGGTTGATCCCGTCGACCTGGATCTTCGTCGGCTCCTTGTGGAGCAGGTCGCGCAGCTCCTTCTTCGTGTACTTCCGGATCGGCTTGTCGGGGTCGAAGAAGCCGCAGCCGCGGAAGATCCGGCCGTACCAGCCGTCCATCGTGTAGCCGGGGATCGTCAGCGCGCCCTCGTTGAGCGACCGGCTGTCGTCGTACAGCGCCGTGAGGTCGATGTCGCTGACCGAGCCCATGCCCTCGCAGCGCGGGCACATCCCGCCGGTGATGGTGAAGCTGCGCCGCTCCTTCACCGTCGTGCCGCCGCGCTCGAGCGTCACCGCGCCGGCGCCGCTGATGGAGGCGACGTTGAAGGAGTACGCCTGGGGCGACCCGATGTGGGGCTGGCCGAGCCGGCTGAAGACGATGCGCAGCATGGCGTTGACGTCGGTGGCCGTGCCGACCGTGGAGCGGACGTTGGCGCCCATCCGCTCCTGGTCGACGAGAATGGCGGTCGTCAGCCCCTCGAGCAGGTCGACGTCGGGGCGGGCCAGGGTCGGCATGAACCCCTGGACAAAGGCGCTGTACGTCTCGTTGATCATGCGCTGCGACTCGGCGGCGATGGTGCCGAACACCAGCGAGCTCTTGCCCGAGCCGGACAGCCCGGTGAACACCGTCAGCCGGCGCTTCGGGATCTCGAGACTGATGTCCCGGAGGTTGTTGACGCGGGCGCCGCGCACCCGGATGAGGTCGTGGCGGTCGGCGGGATGCTGGCTCATGCGGTCTCCTCGGACGCGGAGGTCAGGCCTGCGCGATGCGCACCAGGTTGCCGGACGGGTCGCGGAACGCGCAGTCCCGGGCGCCCCAGGGCTGGGACGCCGGCTCCGAGAGCACCTCCGCGCCGGAGGCCCGGACCTTCTCGAAGGTGGCATCGAGGTCGTCGGTGCGGAAGATGGCCGCCTGCAGCGACCCCTGCGTGACGAGGGTGAGCAGCGCGTCGCCCTCGGTCTGCGACCGGCCGCCGTACGGCGGGAACAGCACGATGTCGAGGTCCTGCCCCGCGGCCCCGACGGTGACCCAGCGGAGCTCGCCGGAGCCGACGTCGGAGCGGACCTGCAGGCCGAGGGCGTCGCGGTAGAAGCCGAGCGCGGCGTCGGCGTCGTGGACGGGGATGAACATGGCGGAGACGGTGACGGTCATGGCAGGAAGGTAAGAGCACCGGCCCCCGGGAGGCTTCTCCGATCCTGCTCAGACTGCCGCGGGGGTGCGCCGCGGCCGGGTCGCGACCATGCTCACGCACGGCGGCAGCGCCTCGGAGTCGCGGTGGTCCCGGGCGCGGTACTGCGACGGGGTCTCCCCGACGATCTCGGTGAAGCGCGAGCTGAACGAGCCGAGCGAGGTGCACCCGACCGCGAAGCAGGTGTCGGTCACCGACATCCCCTGCCGCAGCCGGGCCTTCGCCCGCTCGATGCGGCGCGTCATCAGGTAGGAGTAGGGCGTCTCGCCGTACGCCGCCCGGAACCTGCGGGAGAAGTGCGCCGGCGACATCAGCGCGGCCCGGGCCATCGCCGGGACGTCCAGGGGCTGCGCGAAGTCACGGTCCATGAGGTCGCGCGCCCGGCGCAGGTGCGCGAGGTCGGCGATCTCCTCGGCTCGCATGCCGCGCAGGCTACGCGCCCGGGTCGCGTCCGCGGCGACGGGTACTGCGGCTGCATGCCGCGACCGGACTGGCCCACCGCCGCCCCCTTCGTCCCCGACTCGACCGACCTCGACGCGCTGCGCGCCGCCGCCCCGGACTGCCGCGGCTGTCCGCTGTGGGAGCCGGCGACGCAGGTCGTCTTCGGCCGGGGCGGCGCCGGCGCCCGGCTGATGCTGGTCGGCGAGCAGCCGGGCGACGTGGAGGACCAGAAGGGCCTGCCGTTCGTCGGGCCGGCCGGGCGGCTGCTGGTCCAGGCGCTCGACGAGGCAGGCGTCGACCGCGGCAACGTCTATGTCACCAACGCCGTCAAGCACTTCAAGTTCACCGTCAGCGGCAAGCGCCGGATCCACGCGACCCCGGACGCGTGGGAGGTCGCGGCCTGCCGGCCGTGGCTGGTCGGCGAGCTCGCCGCCGTCCGCCCCGAGCTCGTCGTGCTGCTCGGCGCGACCGCTGCCAAGACGGTGTACGGGCCGTCGTTCCGGGTGACCAGGCAGCGCGGGATGGTCCTGGACTGGCCGTCGCCGGACGGCCCGCGGGCGCTGGCCACGATCCACCCGTCCGCCGTGCTGCGGGCCGACGACCGGGACGCCGCGCTCGCCGGGCTGGTCGCCGACCTCAAGCTGGCCGCGGACACCTTGCGCTGACCCTGCGAACGGAGCATGGTCCCTGCGGGGGTGGCGCGGTGCAGCAACGGCCGGACGTGGCAGGGGTGTTCGACCGTGCCGCGGCGACGTACGACCAGGTGGGGGTGGAGCTGTTCGGGCCGACGGCCGAGCTGCTCCTGTCGGAGCTGCAGGTGCGCGCCGGCGAGCGGGTCCTCGACGTCGGCTGCGGCCGCGGGGCGGTGCTGCTTCGTGCCGCCCGGCTCGCGGGTCGTGCCGACGGCGTCGACCTGTCGCCCGGGATGGTGGCTGCGGCGCGGCAGCTGGCCGCGGAGGCGTCGCTGGACGTCGACGTCCGGGTCGACGACGCCATGCGGCCGGCCGGCCCGCCGGGCGCGTACGACGTCGTGGCGTCCTCGCTGGTGCTGTTCTTCCTGCCCGATCCGGCGGCCGCCCTGCAGGCCTGGCGGCAGCTGCTCGCTCCGGGCGGCCGGCTCGGCGTCACCACCTTCGGCGACATGGACGCGGACTTCCGTGCCGTGGACGCGCTGGTGATGGCGCGGCTGCCCGGCGGCACCGCGGACGCCCGCACCACCGGACGCCGCGGCCCGTTCGCCAGCGACGAGGGGGTCGCCCAGCTGGTCGGCGCCGCGGGCTTCGACGACGTGCGCACGGTCTCGCAGGTGGTGCCGGTGCGCTTCGACGACGAGGAGCACTGGTACCGCTGGTCCTGGTCGACCGGCCAGCGGGCCGCCTGGGAGAACGTGCCGGCGGGCGACCGGCCGGCGCTGCGGGCGGAGGCCGGGCAGCTGCTGCGCGGCTGCCGGCGCAGCGACGGCCGGCTCGGGTTCGACCAGGTGGTGCGCTGCACGCTGGCGGTCCGCTCCTAGGCTGCGCTCTGTGGACGTCCTGCCCCGCGAGCTGTGGCAGGCCCGGCGGGCGGCGCACGAGGCGCGGGTCGACGCGTGGACCGGGCCGGTGCTGGAGCGCGCCTCGCGCG
>DASTLY010000140.1:0-17692 GCA_035714445.1 Mycobacteriales bacterium | reverse complement strand
CCCAGCCGCGGCCGGCCAGCCAGACGGCGTCCGCGCCCTCCCCGCAGCCGACGTCGAGCACCCGCCCGGGGGCGAGCCCGGCGACCTCCGCGACCAGCGCGCCGTTGGGCTGTCCGCTCCACAGCTGCTCCCGGTCGGCGTACCGGCTGTCCCACTCCGCCTGCACCGCAGGGTCTCCCACGTACGCGGCGGGCGGCTCAGCGGCAGACACCGCGCGCGCGGTGTCCTGGGCGGTCAGGTCGGCGTTGATCGCCGCACCCGCGGACAGGCCTGCCGCGCCGGCGGCGGCGACCTGCGCGAGCGGGTCGGCGACGTTGCCGGCGACCCACACCCCGGGCACGGCGGTGGCCCCTGTCGGGTCCGCGTCGTTCCGGTTGCCGATCACGAGGTCGCCCCTGGTCAGGTCGGTCGGCTGCACCCCCAGCGACGTCAGCACGTCGGACCGGACGGTCAGCCGGGAGGCGACGACCAGCGCCTCGCACGCCACCCGCGCGCCGTCGCGCAGGAGCACGCCCTGCAGCCGGTCCGCGTCGACCTGCAGCCCGGCGACCTTCCCCGGCGACGACGGTCACGCCGCGCGCGGCGAGCTCGCGTGCCTGCTGCCCGGTCGGCTCGTCCGCCGTGTGCAGCAGCAGCGTCACGTGCTGGCTCCACTGCCGCCACATGAGGGCCGCGTGCACCCCCATCGGGCCGCCCAGCACCGCGATCCGCTGGTCGCGTACCTCCCAGCCGTGGCAGTACGGGCAGTGCAGCACGTCCCGGCCCCACCGCTGCGCGAGCCCGGGCAGCGGCGGCAGCTCGTCGACCACCCCCGTGGTCACGAGCAGCCGTCGCGCACGCACCTGCCGCCCGTCCGCCAGGTCGACCGAGAAGCCGAGCACGGGGTCGTCGGCGGGGCCGGCCAGCGGGCGGGCGCCGGTGACCTGCCCGGCGAGGACCTGCCCGCCGTAGCCGGTCACCTGCGCCCGACCCGCGGCCAGCAGCTCCCCGGGCGGGACGCCCTCGCTGCCCAGGTAGTTGTGCACTTCCCCGGCCGGGGCGTTGCGCGGCTGCCCGGCGTCGACGACCAGCACGCTGCGCCGGGCCCGGGCCAGCGCCACGGCTCCGGCCAGCCCGGCGGCGCCTCCGCCGACGACCACCACGTCATAGCTGTCGGCCAGCGGCTCGCCGGCCACGATCTTCCTGTCCATGTCCACTCCCACTCCAAGTTCGATGGAGCTGACAGTGCGACGGACGGGGCAGACTTGACAAGTACCGTTGCTGGAACTGCAAATGGTGAGATGCCGGACGACGACGGTCCCCAAAACGACGACAGCCCGGTCGGGGCGGTCCTGGCCGCGGTCGGCCCGCGGCTGCGCGCCCTGCGTCAGGAGCGCGGTGCGACGCTCGCCCAGCTCGCCGGCGCCACCGGCATCTCGGTGAGCACCCTGTCGCGCCTGGAGTCCGGACACCGCCGGCCCGCGCTGGACCTGCTCCTGCTGCTGGCCCGCGCCCACCACGTGCCGCTCGACGAGCTCGTCGGGGCGCCCGAGACCGGCGACCCCCGCGTCCACCCCCGCCCGGTGGTCCGGCACGGCATGACCTGGCTGCCGCTGACCAGACGGCCGGGCGGGCTGCAGGCCTTCAAGCTCATCCTGCCGGTCGCGGCCGCGCCGGCCCACCCCGAGCAGCAGTCGCACGAGGGCTACGAGTGGCTGTACGTGCTGTCGGGCCGGCTCCGCCTGCTGCTCGGCGACGCAGACCTCACCCTGACCACCGGCGAGGTCGCGGAGTTCGACACCCACACGCCGCACTGGTTCGGCAGCGCGGGCGGCACCCCCACCGAGGCGCTGATCCTGTTCGGCCCGCAGGGCGAGCGCCTGCACGTACGGGCCCGCCCCCGCCGCGGCTGACGGCGGGGCTACGGCTCGAGAACGGTGAACGGGACCGGGTCGCTGAGGAGCTCGCCGCGCCGCACGTCGTCGGACCTGACCTCGTCGGCCGCGACCTCGTCGGCCGCGAACTCGTCGTAGAGCGGCAGGACGACCACCAGGTCGTAGCGGCCGGGCGGGGTGGCGTACCGCGGGCCGCCCGCGGTCCCGCCCAGGAAGGCGATGCTCGCGCTGCCGCCCGGGGGCAGGTCCAGGACGAGCCCGGTCCCGCTGACCAGCCCGGTGTACGACCCGGCCCGCCGCCCGTCGGCCGACAGCAGCACGGCCAGCAGGGGCTGCTCGCTGTGCAGCTGCACGGCCGTGCTGCCGGTGTTGCGGACGACCAGCTGACCCCGGAAGCCGTGCCCCGACACGGCGAAGGGCTGCTCGCAGCTGGCCCGCAGCTGCAGGTCGGGCCGTGCGGCGGTCGCGACCGGCCCGGGTGGCGCCTGGCTCGACGCCGCGTCGGGGTCGGGCGGGTACGGTCGCCCGCCGACGGTCAGCTCGAGCACCTCCCCGTGCTCCTTCAGCAGCTCCGCGGCGAGCGCGACGGCATCCGCCCGTAGATCCACGGTGACCCGCTGCACGCCCTCGCCGATGCTCTGCCACAGCGCGGGGCTCTGCTCCAGCCGGCGCTCGACCGCCGCCCGGACCTGCCCGAGCCGGCTGAGCGTCCAGCGCGCCAGGACGACGTCGACGTCGCCCGGGTGCCCGAGCTCGGCCTGCAGCTCCTGCTCGTACGGCTGCAGGCTGGTGAACGCCACCTGCAGCCTCGGTCCCTGCCACCAGAGCCCGCCGAACACCTCGGGGTGCGCCGAGCCGTAGGCACGTGCGGCGTCGTACGGCGCTGCTGACGGGGTGGACATGGCACCAGGATGGAACCACCCGCTCGCACCACGCAGCGGGTCACCTGGTCGGGGTCACAGCGCGTCCGGGCCGCGCTCCCCGGTGCGCACCCGGACGACGTCCTCGACCGGGGTCACCCACAGCCGGCCACCGGACTCCCGGCCGCCGGCGCCGGCGGCCGTGGCGGAGCTGATGACGCTCTCCACGTCGGCGTCGGCGACCAGGACCTCGATCCGTACGAGCGGGTCGAGCCCGGTGCTCACCTCGCTGCCGCGGTAGACCTCGGTACGCCCGATGCCCACGGCCCCGGCCTCCGTGACGGTCATGCCCTGCACACCGGCGGCGGTGTAGTGCTCGCGCACCGCGTCGAGGCGGAACGGCTCGATCAGCAGGCTGACCAGCTTCACCGGTCGGCACCCGTCGGGACCGGCTGCGGGACGTCGACGGCGGGCCGGCCGGTGGTGTGCTGCTCGCCGCCCCTGGCCGCGCTGCGCCGGCCGGACGACAGCTGGTCGAGGTCGTAGCCGGACTCGGCGTGGGAGGAGATGTCGAGTCCCTCGTGCTCGGTCGCCTCGTCGACCCGCAGGCCCATGGCGAGGTCGATCACCTTGGCGATGATCAGGCTCACCACGAACGAGTACGCCGTGACGACGAGGGCCGCGAGGGCCTGGCGGCCGAGCAGGTCGAACCCGCCGCCGTACAGCAGGCCGTCCTGGGCGCTCGGCGCGGCGGCGGTGCCGAGGATCCCGACGAGCACGGTGCCGAGAATGCCGCCCACGAGGTGCACACCGACGACGTCGAGGGCGTCGTCGTAGCCGAACCGGAACTTCAGCACGATGGCCAGCGGGCAGATCGCGCCGGCGGCGGCGCCGACGGCCAGTGCGCCGAGCGGGGAGACGGCGCCGCAGGCCGGGGTGATGGCGACCAGGGCCGCGATCGCGCCGGACGCCGCGCCGAGGGTGGTGGCGTGCCCGTCGCGGACCTTCTCGACGAGCAGCCAGGCGCAGATGCCGGCGCAGGCCGCGGTGATCGTGTTGAGGACCACGACGGAGGCGCTGTTGTTGGCGGCGAGCGCCGAGCCGCCGTTGAAGCCCAGCCAGCCGAACCACAGGATCCCGGCACCGAGCACGACCAGCGGCAGGTTGTGCGGTCGCTGCACGTCACGCGGGAAGCCACGGCGCTTGCCCAGCACCAGCACCAGGGCCAGGGCCGCGGCACCGGCGTTGATGTGCACGGCGGTGCCACCGGCGAAGTCGACGACCTTCAGGTCGTTGACGATCCAGCCGCCGACGACGCCCGAGTCCGGCAGGTCGAAGCTGAACACCCAGTGCGCCACCGGGAAGTAGACGAGGATCGCCCAGACCGCGGCGAAGACCAGCCAGGCGGAGTACTTGAGCCGGTCCGCAAAGGCGCCGCTGATGAGCGCCACCGTGATGCCGGCGAACAGCAGCTGGAACGCGGCGAACAGCGCCGGCGGGATGGTCGCGTCCGGGTCCTCGGCCAGCAGCCCGCCGAGCCCGGCGTGCTCGGTGACGTCGCCGAGCAGGCCCAGGCCGCCGTAGCTGTCGCCGAACACGGCCGAGTAGCCGAACACCACCCACAGGACGCCGACGACGGCAAAGGCGCCGAAGGTCATCATGATCATGTTCAGCACGTTGCGGACGCCCACCATGCCGCCGTAGAACAGGGCGAGGCCGGGGACCATGAGCATCACCGCGGTGGTGGCTGCGAGGATCCAGGCGGTGCTGCCGGTGTCCATGTATCTCCACTTCCTGACGTGTCGGGAGGCCACCGGCCGGCGAAGACTCAGCAGTCTCCTGCGGTGCGCCTGTGTTCGCTCATGGTGGACGCAGTCAGGTTCCAGCGGCGTACCTGCGTTGTGAACGTTGGGTTGCGCGTGGCCGGTCCGGCGCGTGCGACGACAGGCTGCACCCAGACCCGAGACCTCCTTCGCAGCAGGGCCTGTGGCTGGAGAAGGCGCCACGGGTGGGGTCGGTCGCGGCCCCGGACCGCCCCGCCGCGGGCGGTGGAACGCACTGTTCACACGGCGGCAACCTGCCTCCGTGTTTCCTGCTGTTATCTGTTGTCCACCACGCGCTACCGGAACCGGACAGAGGGAGCACTCATGACCACGACCACACCTGCGGCCACCGGCAGCAGCATCGTCTTCGGCCACGCCTCGGGCACCTATCGCGACCTCCCCAGCATGGACGAGCCGGGGGTGAACGCCTTCATCGGCGACACCTTCGCCAACCCGAAGGGCAGCGAGCTCTGCTCCGGCTTCTTCGAGCTGAAGGCCGGCCAGCCGCTCGAGTACACCTACACCTACGACGAGATGAAGGTGGTCGTGGAGGGTGAGTTCCACCTGACCGACCTCGACAGCGGCGAGCAGGTCGTCGCCGGCGCTCGGGACGTCCTGTTCTTCCCGAAGGGCTCGCGCATCCGTTTCGAGACCCCGGAGTACGCGCTCGGCTTCTACACCGGGCAGCGCTCCTTCGCGCCCTGACGGACCGAGCGGGAGGCGGCGCGCCCATGGGCATCGAGCACACGAGCGTCCCCCGCTGGCCGGCCGACGCGCCGCCGTTCGACCCCCGGGCCCGCAGCGCCACGGTGCTGGCCCTGTGCGCGGACGCGGAGCCGGTCGCGGCGGCCTGGGCGGCCGCGGGTGGTGCGGCCGGGGTGCCGGTCAGCAGCTGCACGGGTGACCTGGAGCAGGCGCTGCGGCACCTGGACGCCGACATGGCGGGCGCGGTCGTGGGCTGGCGGCTGCTCGTCGCTGGCCCCGAGGCCGAGGTCCTCCGGGTGCGCGCCAGGGCGACGGAGCTGGGGGCGGTCGGCAGCGAGGTGCTCGCGCACGTCACCGGCGTCCCCTCGCGGCGGGTGCTGTGCGTGCACTGCGACGCGGTCACCGAGACCGACGAACCGGTCGGCGGCACGGTCGCCTGCGCGGGCTGCGGCCACGACCTGCACCTCTACCACCACGTCTCACGCCGGCTCGGGGCCTACCTCGGCTTCCTCACCGACGCCGAGGAGCGCGATCCGGCCGGCGCCGTCCTGGAGACCCGATGACCACCACGTCGCTCGTGCCGGCGGCGAGCGAGCTGGCGCAGGCCGACCCGTCGCCGACCGTCGCGGTCACCGGCCCTGGCCTGCTGTCCCTGCGGGTGCAGGCCGTCGAGACCGCCGCCGACGGCGTCCGCACCGTCACCCTGACCGGTGCGGACGGCGGGGCGCTGCCGGCCCACCCGCCGGGCAGCCACCTGGTCCTGCACTGCGGCGGGCGCCGCAACGCCTACTCGCTGACCGGCTGCGGGACCCGGCCGCGCAGCTACACCGTCTCGGTGCTGCTGCTCGGCGACGGGCAGGGCGGCTCGCGCTGGGTGCACGGCCTGCAGCCCGGTGACCACGTCCTCGCGGACCGGCCCCGCAGCGCCTTTGCGCCGGTCGCGACCGCCCGGCATCACCTGCTCATCGCCGGCGGCATCGGCATCACCCCGCTGCTCTCGCACGCCCGGGCGGCACGGCGCTGGCAGCGGTCCTTCGAGCTGCTGTACGGCTACCGCCCCGGCGCGGGGGCGCACCTGCCCGAGCTGCGCGAGCTGTGCGGGCCCCGCCTGCTCGAGCTGCCGCAGCTCCCGGACTTCCTCGCGGCCGTCGAGGCGCGGCTGGTCGCGTCCCCGGTCGGCACGCACGTCTACGCCTGCGGCCCCGCGGCGATGCTCGACGCGGTGCTGGAGCGCGCGGACGAGCTCGGCTGGCCGCAGGAGCGGGTGCACACCGAGCGCTTCTCCGCCGCGGACCTCGACCCGGGTGCGCCGTTCCGGGCCGTCCTGCGCCGCAGTGGCCGGCGCGTGCCCGTCCCGTCCGGCGTCAGCCTGCTCACCGCGCTGGAGGGCGCCGGCGTGCCGGTGCCCAACCTGTGCCGGCAGGGGGTCTGCGGCGAGTGCCGGGTCGGCGTGCTCGCCGGCGCACCCCTGCACCGCGACCTGTTCCTCAGCGACGAGGAGAAGGCCGCCGGCGACAGCGTCATGTGCTGCGTGTCGCGCAGCGAGGACCCCGACCTGGAGCTGGACCTGTGACCCCAGACCTCGACGACCGGCTCGACCTCGACGCCCGGCCACTTCCCCGGCGGGTGCGGGAGTTCCCGTTCCCGTTCCCGACCGACAGCTACCGCTACAGCACCAACGTCGAGGCGGCCGGTGCCGCCAACCCGACCGCCGCCGGGGCGTGGGGCGCCAGCGTGCTGGCCGTCGACGAGTTCTACGTCGGCGATGCCACCGAGTGCGCCGGGCTGCTGGCCGCGGACCCCTCGCGCTGCCAGGAGCTCCCGCACATGCGCCCCGCGGTGTGGGACGCGGTGCTCTACGTGCTGACGCAGCTGGAGCGGGCCCGGCCGGACTACTTCCGGCTCGAGGACCTGGGCGAGGACAGGTTCCGGTGGACCAACCGGCCCCTCGGCCTCCAGCAGTCGTTCCGGTACGGCGACGACAGCACCCTGCCGACCGACCCGCTGCGGTGGCTCGCGCCGCAGGTCCAGGACGACCTCGTGCTGCTCGACCAGCGCGAGGGCGCCCTGTGGGCGGACGCCGGTGTCGTCACCGCCGCGGCGGACTGGTCGATGAAGTTCGACGTCGGCATGAGCTTTCTCGAGGTGCACGGCCCGGTGCCCCGGATCCACCCGGAGCGGATCATCAGCCGGGCACAGGACTTCCTGATGCGCCTGCAGCCCGGCGAGGAGTACCGCCGCACCAACTGGACCATGACGGTCGGCCGGCGGCTGGACGTCGCGACCGAGACCTATCCCGAGTGGGGCCCGGACCGCCGGCTCGTCCTCGCCCAGGACCTCGGTGCCCGGCTGCACCTGCGGGTGGAGGTGCAGCACCTGGTGCGTCTGCCGAGCTCCGGCGCGGTGCTGTTCCTCATCCGTACCTACCTGCTGCCGCTGCGCGACATCGCCCACGTGCCGCAGTGGCGTGACCGGCTCGCGGCCGTCCTCGACGAGCTGCCCGAGGACATGGCCGACTACAAGGGACTGACCCGCTACCGCCGCGCGGCGGCGGACTGGCTGCGCGCGGCAGGTGCGCCGTGAGCGACCTGCTGTCGGCGGTGCCCCGCGCCCCGGCGGGCAAGCGGGCCGACGACCGGCTGCAGCTGGTCGTCGAGGCCGTCGAGCAGCAGGCCCCGGGGATCTGCTCGGTCACGCTGGCCGACCCGCACGGGCGGCCCCTGCCGAGCTTCGTGCCGGGCAGCCACGTCGTCGTGGACTGCGGCCCGCGGCGCAACGCCTACTCCCTGACCGGGCCGTGCCTGTCGCCACGCACCTACACAGTCTCGGTGCTGCACAAGGCCGACGGCAACGGCGGATCGGTCTGGATGCACGCGCTGGCGCACGGCGCCGCGGTGGCCGTCGCCCCGCCGCGCAGCATGTTCGCGCCGGTGGCGGGGGCGAGCCACCACCTGCTCGTCGCCGGCGGCATCGGGGTCACCCCGATCGTGTCGCACGCCCGCTCGGCGGCCGGCTGGGGCCAGTCCTTCCAGGTCCTGTACGGCCACCGCCCCGGCAGCGCCGCGTACGCCGACGTCCTGCGCGAGCTGTGCGGGGACCGGCTCGAGACCTGGGACGACCAGGCCGGCTTCCTGCGCCGGATCGGGCAGGCACTGCTCGAGCAGCCGCTGGGCACGCACCTCTACGTCTGCGGCCCGGCACCGCTGATGGACGTCGTGGGAGCGGCCGCGGCGGCGGCCGGCTGGCCGGCGGACCGGGTGCACACCGAGCGCTTCTCCGGCGAGGCCCTCGAGCCGGGCGAGGCCTTCACCGCCCGGCTCGCCCGCAGCGGCCTGACCGTCGCCGTCCCGGCCGGGGTCAGCCTGCTCGACGCGCTGGAGGGCGCCGGCGTCGAGGTGCCCAACATGTGCCGCGAGGGCGTGTGCGGCGAGTGCCGCGTCCCGGTCCTGGCCGGCCGGCCGCTGCACCGCGACCTGTTCCTGTCGCCCGACGAGCGGGCCGCCGGCGACGCGGTCATGTGCTGCGTCTCCCGCGGCGTCGACGCCGTGCTGGAGCTGGACCTGTGACCGGAGCATGCGGCCGGTGCCCGGCGACGCAGGAGACGGCGCGCCGGTTGCCTGCGGAGCGAGCCCTGGTGTGGCTGTGAGCGGCACCGCCCCCGCTCTCGACGACACCGGCCGGACCTTCCTCGTGCTGGCGTACGGCCCGGCCGGCGCCGGCTCCGACCTCGAGCGAGCGTGCCGGGAGTGGGCCGACCAGGCCGAGCGGCTGGGCAAGGACGTCGAGCTGCACGTCCACGACCGCTCCGACGGGCCGGCCCTGGCGCACGTCGACGCCCTGCTCGCCGCCGCCACCGTGGGCGTCCGGCTCGTCGTCGCGGGCACCGCTCAGGACGTACGCCGCACCGTCGCCCGGGCCCGCCGGGCCGGCGTCCTGCCGTCGGAGCTCACCGAGCACGTGCTCGCCGACGGCCCGCTCGACGTCTTCTGCCCGCACTGCGCCGCGACGACGGAGACCAGCGCCCGCCCCGGGGACACGGTGACCTGCGGCGGCTGCTCCCGCACCCTCGACATCCGCGCCCACGTGGCGTCCTGGACCGGCACCTTCCTGGGCTCCGGCACGGACAGCGAGCCCCGGCCCGGCGCCCACACCCTGCCCGTTCCCGCCGAGGAGGCCCACCCATGACCCAGCTGCCGCAGACCACCGACCTGCACCGGCTGCCGTGGCCGTTCCCGGCCGGCGACGAGACGTTCCGCTACTCGGTCAACGTCGAGCCGGCGCCCCGGCTGACGCCGACCGCGGCCGGCTCCTGGGGCGAGCACATCGTCGACCTCGGGGGCGACTACCTCGAGCAGATGGCGCTGCGGCGGGCCATCGTGGACGCCGACCCCGGCCGGCTCCAGGTCCTCCCCCACACCGGTCCCGCGTCCTGGGACATGTTGATGCACCTGATGACCTCGATGGCCGGCTCGTACCCGGAGCACATGCACCTGTCCCGGCAGGGCCGCGGCTACCTGTGGCGCAACGACCTGCTCGGTCTCGAGCAGGCGTTCGTGCTCGGCGACGCCAGCACGCTGCCCGAGCACCCCCTGCAGTACATCGGCTGCCAGGTCCCCGACGACCTGCTCCTGGTGACCGAGCGCGCCGGGCAGCTGTGGTTCGACGCGGCGCTGGTGACCTCGTCGGCGGACTGGTCGGTGAAGTTCGACATCGGCATGAGCATGGACGAGATCCACCGCCCGGTGCCGGGCCTGACCTCCAGCGGGCTGACCGGCCGCGCGGAGCAGTTCATGCGCAAGATCCCGGTCGGGCAGGTCTACCGGCGGGTCAACTGGACGCTGTCGGCGACCGGCAACCGCCGCCGCGACACCAGCCTCGAGACCCGGCCGCTCTGGATGCACGAGGCGCCGGTACTCATCGACAACGGCGACTACCGCGAGGTCCAGCTGCGCATCGAGCTCGAGCACCTCGTCCGGCTGCCGATGAGCGGCGCCATCACCTTCAACATCCGCACGTACATGGCGTCGCTGGCCGACGTCGCCACGGTGCCGGCGTGGGCGGGCCAGCTGGCCGCCGTCGTCGACGAGCTGCCGCAGGAGATCGCCGAGTACAAGGGCATCGACGGCTACCGCAGCGAGGCGATGGCCTGGCTGCGCGCCGCCTCCCGCCGGGCCAGCGCGGCCGCCTGACCCCGGGTACCCGTACGACATCGGGCCGTTGCACCGCCGACATCTTTCCGTAACGCCGCTCGTGTCTACTCGCAGATGACAGCGGTTCACAAGGTGAATCTCTACCGCCCCTCCAGGAGGCCTCGATGGCGCTCGACTCCGTGACCGCCGCCCCGGCGCCCGGCCCGCTCGACCTACGCGAGCCCGACCTGGCGACCCCCGACCTGGCGACGTTGGCCCGGGCGGCCGGCACCCAGTTCCTGCTGGCCGTCTTCGTCGACCTGACCGGCAAGCCCTGCGCGAAGCTGGTGCCCGTCGAGGCCGTGGACGCGCTGCAGACCGAGGGCGTCGGGTTCGCCGGCTACGCGGCCGGCGCGATGGGCCAGGAGCCCAAGGACCCGGACGTCATGGCGATCCCCGACCCGCGGTCCTTCACGCCGCTGGACTGCGTGCAGCCGGGCCTCGCGCTGGTCCACTGCGACCCGCACGTGGAGGGCAGGCCGTGGCCGTACGCCCCCCGCATCATCCTGCGCGAGCAGCTGGCCCGGGCCGAGCGGCTCGGCCTGTCGCTGTTCGTCGGCGCCGAGGTCGAGTACTTCCTGGTGCACCGCGGCGAGGACGGCGGGCTGGTCGTCGCGGACAGCCAGGACACCGCCAAGCGGCCCTGCTACGACGCGCGGGACCTGACCCGGATGTACGGCCACCTCACCGAGATCTCCCGAGCGATGAACGAGCTCGGCTGGGGCAACTACGCCAACGACCACGAGGACGCCAACGGGCAGTTCGAGCAGAACTTCGCGTACGCCGACGCGCTGACCACGGCCGACCGGGTCGTGACGCTGCGCTACCTGCTCCAGGTGCTGGCCGAGAAGCGCGGCATGACGGCGACCTTCATGCCCAAGCCGTTCACCGACCGCACCGGCAGCGGCCTGCACATGCACCTGTCCCTGTGGCGCGACGACGAGTCGGCGTTCCCGGACAGCGACGACCCCCGCGGCCTCGGCCTGTCGGAGCTCGCCTACTCCTTCATCGCCGGCATCCTCGGCCACGCCAGCGCCCTGCAGGCGGTGATCGCCCCGACCGTCAACTCCTACAAGCGCACCGGGGCCAGCTCGACCCGCTCGGGAGCGACCTGGTCGCCGCGGACGGCGACCTACGGCGGCAACGACCGCACCCACTTCCTCCGGGTGCCGGACGGGCACCGGGTGGAGATGCGCGGCGGCGACGGCTCGGCCAACCCGTACCTGGCCGCGGCGGCGGCGCTGGCGGCCGGTCTCGACGGGGTGGAGCGCTCGCTCGACCCGGGCGAGCCCGGCGCGCGCGACGGCGGCCGGCCCGACCTGCCGCCGACCCTGCTGCACGCCGTCGACGCGCTCGAGGCCGACCCGGTCGTCTGCGGCGCGCTGGACGTCGCCGGACCCGGGGTGGCTGCCTACTTCGCGGGTCTCAAGCGCGACGAGTTCTTCGCCTGGCACAACACGGTGACGCCGTGGGAGGTCGAGCACTACCTCACGTCGTTCTGACCCCTCACCCAGACCTCGGAACGGAGACGCACATGTGCGGGATCGTCGGGCTCCACCTGCGGGAGCCGGCGCTGCACCCCCGGCTCGGCGAGCTGCTGACCGGGATGCTCGGCCAGATCTGCGAGCGCGGGCCGGACTCAGCGGGTGTCGCCGTCTACGGCGACCCGCGGATGAGCCCGCCGGGCCGCGCCACCACCTCGCTGCTGCCGCGGGGGCACAGCGCGGAGTCGGTCGTCGGGGCGGTGACCGCGCTGCTGCCGGCCGCCGACGTCGGGGTCTTCGAGGGCGGCCAGACGCTCGTCGTGAACGCGCTCACCGAGCCCGAGGTCCTGCGCGCCGCCGTACGCCGGGCGGTGCCGGACGCGGTCGTCATCGGCTACGGCGAGGACGTGGCGGTGCTCAAGGGCGTCGGGCACCCGAAGGTGCTCGCCGACGAGATCGGGCTGGTGCACGTACAGGGCTGGCAGGGCGTCGCGCACACCCGGATGGCCACCGAGTCGGCGGTCACCCCGGAGGGCAGCCACCCGTTCTCCGTCGGTCCCGGCCAGTGCCTGGTGCACAACGGCTCCTTTGCCAACCACGCCACCATCCGCCGTGAGCTGCGCGCCGACGGCGTGGAGTTCGACAGCGAGAACGACACCGAGGTGGGCGCGCGCTTCGTCGCCCACCAGCTGACGCACGGCGCGGACCTGGAAAAGGCGCTGCGTCTGCTGTGCGAGCGCTTCGACGGCTTCTACACGCTGCTGGTGTCCACCCGGGACTCCTTCGCGGTCGTCCGCGACGCGATCGCCTGCAAGCCAGCCATCGTCGCGGAGACGCCGCAGTGGGTGGCGATGGCGTCGGAGTACCGCGCCCTGGCACACCTGCCCGGTGTTGAGACCGCCCGCATCTTCGAGCCCGAGCCGGAGCAGGTGTACGCATGGCAGCGCTGAGCCCGGCCGCCGTGGACCCCGCTGAGCTTTCTGCCGCCGCCGACGAGGTCGTCACCGTCGACCTGGCGCACAGCAGCGTCCGCGAGCTGAACGCCGCGCTGCACCGTCGGGATGCGGCCGAGCGGGCCAGTACCTGGATCGTCACCCGGCCCGACGGGCGGCACAGCATCGCGTGCGGCCTGGACCAGGAGCTGACCGTCGAGGTCGACGGGCACGCCGGCTACTACTGCGCCGGCATGAACCAGCGCGCGACCGTCACCGTCAACGGCAACGTCGGGGTCGGCGTCGCCGAGAACATGATGTCGGGCGTCGTACGGGTGCACGGCTCGGCCTCGCAGTCCGCCGGCGCCACCGCCCACGGCGGGCTGCTGGTCATCGACGGCGACGCGGCGGCCCGGTGCGGGATCTCGATGAAGGGCGTCGACATCGTCGTGGGCGGCAGCGTCGGCCACATGAGCGCGTTCATGGGCCAGGCCGGCCGGCTGGTCGTCTGCGGGAACGCCGGCGAGGCGCTCGGCGACTCGATCTACGAGGCCCGCCTCTACGTGCAGGGCAGCGTGAAGAGCCTCGGCGCCGACTGCGTCGAGAAGGAGCTGCGGGCCGAGCACCTCAGCGAGCTGGCCGAGCTGCTCACCCTGGCCGGCCGGGACGACGACCCCGCGGGCTTTCGACGCTACGGCTCGGCTCGGCGGCTCTACAGCTTCTCCGTCGACAACGCCTACTAGACAACGCCTACTCAACAACGCCTACCAGGAGCCGGCCATGGACAGGGACCTCGCCCAGCAGGGGCTGCGGGAGTCGGCGACGTTCGACCGCACGACCATCGCCGCGATCCAGCACGCGGCCGAGACCGGGATCTACGACATCCGCGGCGGCGGCGCCAAGCGCAAGGTGCCGCACTTCGACGACCTGCTGTTCCTCGGCGCCAGCATGTCGCGCTACCCGCTCGAGGGCTACCGCGAGCGCTGTGACACCGACGTCGTGCTGGGGAGCCGGCACGCGAGGTACCCGCTGCACCTGTCCACGCCGGTCACCATCGCCGGGATGAGCTTCGGCGCGCTGTCCGGGCGGGCCAAGGAGGCGCTCGGCCGGGGGGCCAGCGAGGTCGGCACCTCGACGACCACCGGTGACGGCGGCATGACCCCGGAGGAGCGCGGCCAGTCCAAGCACCTCGTCTACCAGTACCTCCCTTCGCGGTACGGGATGAACCCCGACGACCTGCGCCGGGCCGACGCCATCGAGGTCGTCCTGGGCCAGGGCGCGAAGCCCGGCGGCGGCGGGATGCTGCTCGGGCAGAAGATCTCCGAGCGGGTCGCCGGGATGCGCACCCTGCCGCAGGGCATCGACCAGCGCAGCGCCTGCCGGCACCCGGACTGGACCGGGCCCGACGACCTCGAGATCAAGATCGGCGAGCTCCGCGAGATCACCGATTGGGAGAAGCCGATCTACGTCAAGATCGCTGCCAGCCGGCCCTACTACGACGTGAAGCTGGCGATCAAGGCCGGCGCGGACGTGGTCGTGCTCGACGGCATGCAGGGCGGGACGGCCGCCACGCAGGACGTGTTCATCGAGCACGTCGGCATCCCGACGCTGGCGGCGATCCCGCAGGCGGTGCAGGCACTCCAGGAGGAGGGGATGCACCGCACGGTGCAGCTCGTGGTCTCCGGCGGCATCCGCAACGGCGCCGACGTCGCCAAGTGCTTGGCGCTGGGCGCCGACGCGGTCGCCATCGGCACCGCGGCCCTCATCGCGCTCGGCGACAACGCGCCGAAGCACGACGCGGCCTACCGCGAGCTCGGCTCCGCCGCCGGCTACTACGACGACTGGCAGGCCGGCCGCGACCCGGCCGGCATCACCACCCAGGACCCCGAGCTCGCACAGCGGCTCGACCCGGTGCTCGGCGGTCGGCGCCTCGCGAACTTCCTGCGCGTCATGACGATGGAGGCGCAGATCATCGCCCGGGCCTGCGGCAAGGCCCACCTGACCCACCTCGAGCCCGAGGACCTGGTCGCGCTGACGATCGAGGCCGCGGCGATGGCGCGGGTGCCGCTGGCCGGCACCAGCTGGGTCCCTGGCCAGGGAGGCCCCACGTGACAGCGGCTGTGACCACGGCCGAGGTCGTCGTCGTCGGCGGCGGCATCGAGGGGCTCGCCACGGCCTGGGCGCTGACGTGCCGCGGAGTGCGCGACGTCCTCGTCCTGGAGCGCGCGACGCTCGGGTCCGGCGGCACCGGCAAGAGCAGCGGCATCGTGCGCTGTCACTACGGCGTCCCGTCGCTGGCCGCCATGGCCTGGCGCGGCACGCACGTCTTCGAGCAGGCGCCCGACCTGCTCGGCGCGCCGATCGGCTTCGAGCAGGTCGGCTACGTCGTCGGGGTGGGTGCGGCCAACGTGGCGCCCTTCACCGCCAGTCTTGCCGCGCAGCAGGCCCTGGGCATCGACACCCGCCTCGTGTCCCACGACGACGTGGCCGGGATGTGGCCCGCGGCCGACCTCGACGACTTCGCCGCCTTCGCCTACGAACCCCGGGGCGGCTACGGCGACGCGTACTCCACCGCGATGGCGTTCGCCGGCGCCGCCCGCCGCCAGGGCGCGACCGTGCGCCAGGGCGCCGCCGTGCAGGAGCTCCTCTCCGACCGCGGTCGCAGCACCGGGGTCCGCCTCGCCGACGGGACGACCGTGTCGGCGGGCACGGTGGTGGTCGCCGCCGGCCCCTGGTCGGTCGACCTGCTGGCACCGGTCGGCGTCGGCCTGCCGCTGGTGGTGCACCGCGAGCCGATCCTGCTGGTGGACCCGGGCGAACCGCTCGGGGAGGTGCCCGTGCTGTCGGACCTGGTGAGCCTGCAGTACGTCCGCAGCGAGCGGTCCGGTGAGCTCCTCGTCGGCAACAGCGACCTCGGCACGCTGTCGGCCAGCGACCCGGACTCCTACTCCAACCGGGCCGACGAACAGTACGTCGACGTCGCCACGGAGAAGTTCGCCGGCCGGTTCCCGAAGCTGCACGCGGCGGGCCTGTCGTCGTCGTACGCCGGCTGCTATGACGTCACGCCGGACTTCAACCCCGTGCTGTCGGCGACCGACGTCGACCGGCTGTTCGTCGCCGCCGGCTTCAGCGGGCACGGCTTCAAGATCAGCCCGGCGGTGGGTGAGCTGATGGCCGACCTGGTGCTCGACGGCCGCAGCAGCTCACCGCAGGTGCCCGAGCGCGACTTCCGGCTGAGCCGCTTCGCGGAGGGCGACCTGCTGCGGACCCCCCACCCGTACGTCGGCGCGGGACAGATGCGCTGACGTGGGCATCCCCTTCCAGCGACACGACGACGACGAGGGGTCGCCGGAAGCGTGCGCGGACGACCCGGCTGCCTATGCTCCGGAGGTGAGCCTGCGCGCGGGTCAGGGAGGACGGGCCCGCGATGGCGCCTCGATCGTCTCGGCCCGCAGCGGCACCCCGGGCCCCCGCCCCCTGGCCGGGGACGCCGGGGACGCCGGCACCCTGGAGGACGTGATCGCTCGGCGGGTCCGGGAGTACCGCCAGGCCGCCGGGCTCACCGTCGGCGACATGGCCACCCGGGTCGGCATCTCCAAGGCGATGCTCTCCAAGATTGAGAACGCGCAGACCTCCTGCAGCCTCACCACCCTGTCCCGCTTGGCGCAGGGCCTGGAGGTCCCGGTCACCGCGCTGTTCCGGGGTCTGGACGTGGAGCGGGAGGCGGTCTTCGTCCCGCACGGCCACGGCGCGCGCATCGTCCGCCGCGGCACCCGCGTCGGCCACGACTACGCCCTGCTGGGCGCGCTGCGCGGGTCGCACAAGCGCATGGAGGCGCTGCTGGTGACCCTCACCGAGTCGAGCGAGGTGTTCCCGCTGTTCCAGCACAGCGGCACCGAGCTGATCTTCATGCTCGAGGGCGTGATGGTCTACGGCCACGGCGACACCCGCTACGAGATGCACCCCGGCGACGCGCTGCAGTTCGACGGCGAGGGCCCGCACGGGCCCGAGGCGCTGCTCCAGATGCCGATCCGCTTCCTCGCCGTGACCGCCTTTGGCGACGCACCGCAGCACTGACCGCCGCGACCACTGCTCCCACCGCGTGGGCCTCTCACCGCGTTGGCGCTGCGACCGGAGCGGTGTCCCAGTGGCTCGGGGCGGCGACCAGGAAACGGCGGGCCGCCGCGAGCTTGTGCCCGGGCCGGTCCGGATCACGACCGACCTGGCTGTTGCGCAGCAACGCCTAGCAGGCGTGCGCGGTCAGCGAGCTCACTGCGGGGACGCGAGCCGGGGTCTCCACCCGGACGAGGGCCTGCCGTCAGGCGCGCTGCCGGAGCACGGGGCCGGCCGCGGGTCCGCCCTGACGCTGCGCGACTTCGAGCCCGAGCACGGCAACGGTGTCGCTCGCGCCGACCCGCCGACGGCCGAGCACCCCCTGCTGCTGCTCCTGAGCACCGATGGGGACCGGCCCGAGGACTGGGCGCGGGCGGGCGCCGCACTGGCGCGCGTCCTGCTCACCGCGACCGCGGCCGGCCTGGTCGCGAACCCGCAGACCCAGGTGCTCGAGGTCCCGGGCCTGCGCTCGAGCCTGACCGCCGAGCTCGGCCTCGTTGGCTACCCCCAGATGCTGCTGCGCGTGGGTTACCCCACCGGCCCCGGCTCGCCGCCTGCCGGCCGTCGGCCGTTGGCGGACGTCATGTCCCGCTGAGCGTCGAGGTGCCGCGCCGTGGCGCGGGCCCACAGACGTCACCGGCGTCTCCGCGGAGACGCCGGTGACGTCTGTGGGCCCGCGCCACGGCGCGGCACCTCGACGCTCAGCGGGACA
>DASTLY010000139.1:0-34865 GCA_035714445.1 Mycobacteriales bacterium | reverse complement strand
CGGCGCTGCCGAGGGCGACGGCGCGGTGCAGGCCGAGCCGGACGGCGAACCACGGGGCGAGCGGTGCGAGCAGGCCGAAGCACAGCAGCGGCAGCGACGGCAGCAGGGCGATGCCGGCGCCGGCCAGGCCCCGCTCGGCGCGGATCTCCGGCAGCAGCGGACCGAGTGAGGAGACCGGGCCGCGCAGGCCGAGGGCGAGCAGGGCCAGCGCGGCGAGGGCCAGGACCGGTGCGGCCCGGGGACGGGTGGGCGGCGGGGCGGTGCTGGGCAGGGCGTTCGGCACGGCGACCAGTCTGCCGGGAGGCGGCGGCGGCGCTCAGTGCACGGGCGCGCCGGCGGCGGGCGCACCCGTCGGGTTCTTGGCGTGCTGGATCTGCGAGTAGACCCGGGCGCGCAGCTCGGCGAACCGGGGCGAGGACCGGGTGCTGAGCTGGTCGCGCGCGTCCGGCAGGTCGATCGCGAGGTCCTCACGGACGACGGTCGGCGAGGAGCTGAGCATGAGGACGCGCTCGCCGAGGTAGACCGCCTCGTCGATGTCGTGCGTGACGAACAGGATCGTCACCCCGAGCCGGTGCCACAGGTCCCGGACGAGGTCCTCGAGGTCGGCCCGGGTCTGCGCGTCCACGGCGGCGAACGGCTCGTCCATGAGCAGCACCTGCGGCTGGGACGCGACGGCTCGCGCGATCGCGACGCGCTGCTGCATGCCGCCGGACAGCTGCCACGGGTAGGCGTCGTGCGCATCGGCGAGCCCGACGGCCTCGAGCGACTCGTCGACCAGGCGCCGCCGCTCGGCCTTGGCCAGCTTCTTGTGCCGTAGCGGCAGGTCGACGTTGTCGCGCACCCGCATCCAGGGGAACAGGCTCCGGCCGTACTCCTGGAAGACGACCGCCATGCCCGGCGGCGGCCCGTCGACGGTGCGCCCCGACAGGCTGACCTCGCCGCGGGTCGGCGACATCAGGCCGGCGATGCACTTGAGCAGGGTCGTCTTGCCGCAGCCGGACGGGCCCACGAGGCACACCAGCTCGCCCTCGCCGACGGTGAAGGTGAGGTCGCGCAGCGCCTCGACGGTGCGGCCGTGCCCCTCGTAGGTCTTGTTCAGGCCGTGGACGTCGAGCACGGGCTCCTCCTAGGACGGGGCACGGGGTCAGCCGTCACGCTGGGCGCGGCGCAGGCCGGCGTACCAGCCCAGCACACGGCCCTCGAAGACCCGGAACAGCAGGGACAGCAGCACGCCGAGGACGCCGAGCAGCAGGATGCCGCTCCACATCTCCGGGATGGCGAAGCTGCGCTGGAAGTCCAGCACGGCGTAGCCGATCCCGTTGTCGGACGCGAACATCTCGCTGATCACCATGAGGATGACGGCGATCGAGAGCGCCTGCCGCATGCCGGTGACGATCTGCGGGCTGGCGCTGCGCAGGACCAGGTGCCGTAACCGGGCGCTGCCGGTGATCCCGTACGAGCGGCAGGTGTCGGACAGCACGCCGTCCGTCGCGCGGACGCCCTCGACGGTGTTGAGCAGCACCGGCCAGATGCAGCCCGACGCGATCACGAGCACCTTCTGGGTGGTCCCGATGCCGGTGAGCAGGATCAGCACCGGGATGAGCACCGGTGCGGGCACGGCCCGGAACAGCTCCAGCAGGGGCTCGAACACCTGGCGTGCGGTGCGGGAGGAGCCGAGCGCGACCCCGAGGCCGACGCCGAGGGCGACCGCGAGTGCGTACCCGGCGGCGAGCCGGCCCAGGCTCGGCAGCACGTCGGCGGTGAACCGGCCGCCCTCGAGCCAGACGAGCCGGAACTGCTCGACGATCTGGGACAGCGGCGGCGCGTAGATGTTGGTGCTCGACGCGCTGAGCACCCACCAGGCGGTCAGCAGGACCGCCGGCAGCGCGACGACCAGCAGCGTGCGCCGCAGCGCGTCGCCCGCCCTCACGTCACCACCTCACCGCGTACGGACGGGTGCCAGGACAGCGCCCGGCGCTCCACCGCCCGGAAGGCCAGGTTGACCACGACGCCGATCAGCCCGGTCACCAGGACCAGGGCGTACGTGAGGGCGACCGCCCCGCCGGACTGCGCCAGCGCGATCTCGCTGCCCAGCCCGGGCGCGCCGGTGATCAGCTCGACGGTGATCGCCAGGACCAGGGCCACGGCGGCCGCGAGCCGCAGGCCGGTCATGACGTACGGCAGCGCGGTGGGCCAGACCACGTAGCGGATGCGGGCCAGCGGGCCCAGGCCGTACGACCGGGCGGTGTCGGCCGCGACCGGGTCGACGTCGGCGACCCCGGAGACGACCTGCACCAGCACCTGCCAGAAGCAGGCGTAGACCACCAGCAGCAGCGTCGAGCGGATGTCGGTGCCGTAGAGCAGCACCGCCAGCGGGATCAGCGCGACCGACGGGATCGGCCGCAGGAACTCCACCGTGGACGCGGTCGCGGCGCGCAGCCCGGCGACGCTGCCGAGGACCAGGCCGACGAGCACCGCGGCGACCGACGCGATCGCGAGGCCGAGGGCCCAGGCCCGCATCGTCTCCCCGAGCGCGGTCCAGAAGGCTGGCACACCGAGCTCGTCGACGAGGGCCCGGAGGATCTCGCTGGTAGGCGGCAGGCTGGCCCGGTCGACCAGCCCGACCCGCGGCACGACCTCGAGCAGCAGGGCGAAGCCCAGCAGCCCGGCGGCGCCGAGCGCGACCGACCGGGCCGCCGGAGCCCGCCGGCGGCGCACCGGCGGAGCCACTCCCCCCGCGCGCGGCTCGGCCACGGTGGCAGACACGGGCCCGCCTACGGGAAGAGCTCGGCGACGGGCACCGGCTTGGTGACCAGCCCGTCCTCGAGCGCGAGGTCCGCGAGGCGCTGCATGCGGGCCGCGCTGACCTCGGTCGACCACTTCGGCAGCGTCAGCCCGGCGACCAGCGCCGGGTCGATCCTGGTGTAGGTGCCGAGGGTCTGCCGGGCCTCGCCCTCGTTGGCAGCGGCATAGGTCAGCGACTCGTTCATCGCCTCCTTGAAGCGCGTCACCAGGTCGGCCGACTTCTGCGCGGTCTGCGTGGAGGTGAAGTAGGCGGCGATGAGCAGGTCGGACGAGGTGTCGGCGTACGGCGCGGCGACCTCGCGCGCGCCGGCCTTGAGGGCGACCGACTTGAAGGGCTCGAGGATGAAGGCGGCGTCGACCCGCTTCGCGGCGATGGCCGCCGGCATGTCGGGGAAGCCGAGCTCGGTGAACTTGATGCTGGCCGGGTCGGCCCCGGCCTTGCGGGCCGACTCGCGCACGACGGTGTCGCTGATGTTCTTCGCCGTGTTGATGGCGACGGTCTTGCCGGTCAGGTCGGCGGAGGTCCGGATCGGGCTGTCGCCGGGGACGATGAGCGCGCCGATGTCGTTCTTGGTGTCGCCGGTCGTGGAGTTGCCGGCGGCGACGACCTGCAGCGGTAGGCCGCGGCCCTTGGCCAGCAGCAGTGAGGTGACGTTGCTGAAGCCGAACTGGTACTCGCCCGACAGCACCGCCGGCACGATCGCGGCGCCGCCCTGGGCCTGCACGAGCTCGAGCTCCATGCCCCGCTTGGAGAAGAAGCCCTTGTCCTTGCCGAGGTAGATCGGAGCCACGTCCACGATCGGGATGACCCCGACGGTGACCTTCGTCGTCGCCGGCGCCCCGGACGCCGAGCCGGTGGCCGCCGGCGCCGTCTCGCTCTCGCCTCCGCCGCAGGCGGCCAGCACGAGGGGAACGGCGGCGAGCAGGGCGAGGAACGGGCGGCGCACAGGTCCTCCTGGGACGACGGGTGTGTTCGGCATGCGAACGCGTGGGACGTCGGGTGAACATAGGTTGTGGTCCCGCTCACGTCAATCTGGACCCGTCTGCCGGGATTGACGTGACTGCCGCAGCGCCTATGTTCGGCACGTGAACCGGGGTGCGCCTGCAGAACTCGACGGGCCGGAGGCCCTCGACCCCGACCCGCTGCGGGGGGCGCACTTCGTCCAGTCGCTGGAGCGCGGGCTCGCTGTCCTGCGGGCGTTCTCGGCCGAGGAGCCCTCGCTCACCCTCACCGAGGTCGCCGCGCGGACGGGCCTCAGCCGGGCAGCCGCCCGGCGCTTCCTGCTCACGCTGGCCGACCTGGGCTACGTTGCCGTGGCCGGCCGCGCCTTCTCGCTGCGGCCCCGGGTCCTCGAGCTGGGGTACGCCTACCTCTCGAGCCAGACGCTGCCGGACGTCGCCCTCCCGCACCTGGAGCAGCTGTCCCAGCAGGTCCACGAGAGCTCGTCCCTGGCGGTGCTCGACGGCGAGGACGTCGTCTACGTCGCCCGGGTGCCCACCAAGCGGATCATGACGGTGGCCATCAGCATCGGCACCCGGTTCCCGGCGTACGCCACCTCCCTCGGCCGCGTGCTGCTGAGCGGCCTGCCGCCCGCCGAGCTGGCTGCCTACCTCGAGCGGGTGGACCTGCGCCCGCTGACCCGGCGCACGCTGGCCAGCCCCGTTGCCCTGCGGGCGGAGGTGGACCGGGTCCGCGCGCAGGGCTGGAGCCTCGTCGACCAGGAGCTCGAGGAGGGCCTGGCGTCGGTGGCCGCGCCGGTGCGCGACCCGTCGGGGCGGGTGGTGGCGGCCGTCAACGTGTCGACCCACGCGACCCGCCGCGACCCGGCGGCTCTGCGGGCGGACGTCGTCGGCCCGTTGCTGGAGGCGGCTGCCGAGATCGAGCGGGAGCTGACCGCGCTGCAGCCCCGCCGACGGGGGACAACCGCCGGATGACCCCTCTGCCCTGTGGTGCCTGGCCCTCGCCGCTGTCCGCCGCGGACGTCGCCGCCGGGACCGTCGCGCTCGCCTGGCCGCGGCTGCAGGGCGACGAGGTGTGGTGGACCGAGGGCCGGCCCGCCGAGGGCGGCCGCTCGGTCGTGGTCCGGCGGCGCGCGGACGGCGCGGTCGAGGACGTGCTGCCCGCGCCGTGGAACGCCCGGACCCGCGTGCACGAGTACGGCGGCAACCCCTGGACGGTCGCGGACGGCGCGCTGGTCTTCGCCTCCTTCGCCGACCAGCGGCTCTGGCGGCTGCACCCCGGCGGCGATCCCGTCGCCCTGACCCCGGAGCCGGCCGAGCCCGCCGGTGACCGGTACGCCGACCTGCTCGTCGTCGCTGGTGAGGTGTGGTGCGTGCGGGAGCGGCACGCCGCCGGCGGCGTCACGCGGGCGATCGTGGCGGTCCCGCTGGACGGGTCCGCACAGGTGCGCGAACTGGTGTCCGGCAGCGACTTCCTGGCCCACCCGCGGCTGTCGCCGGACGGCCGGCACCTGGCGTGGGTCGCCTGGGACCACCCGCGGATGCCGTGGGACGGCACCGAGCTGCGGGTCGCCGCCGTCACGGACTGGCGGCCCCGGACGCTGCTCGGCGGCCCGACCGAGTCGGTGCTGCAGCCGGAATGGCTCGACGCGACGACGCTGGCCGCGGCCACCGACCGGTCCGGCTGGTGGAACCTGGTGCGGGCCGGGCTCGACGGCGCTGTCGAGCCCCTGCTCGAGGCCGACACGGAGCTGGCCGGCCCGCTGTGGCAGCTGGGCTCGATCTGGTACGTCGTGCTCGACGACGGCCGGCTGGTCGCCCAGCACGGCGAGCGGCTGGCGGTGCTCGAGGACGGCGTGCTGCGCGACCTGGACCTGCCGCAGACGTCGTGGACGCCCGCGCTGGCCACCGACGGCCGCCGGCTCGTGGCCGTCGCCGGCTCGCCCACCACCGCCCCCGCAGTGGTCGTGGTGGACCCGGCCGGCGCGCACGAGGTGGTGCACGTCGGCGCGGCCGTGCCGGTCGGCCCGGAGTGGCTGCCGGTGCCGACGCGGGAGAGCTTCCCGAGCGCGGGCGGCCGGGTCGTGCACGCGCTGGTCTACCCGCCGACCTCCCCGCGGGCGTGCGTACCGGCGGGCGAGCTGCCGCCGTACGTCGTGTTCGTGCACGGCGGGCCCACCTCCCGGGCGCAGGCCGGCCTGAGCCTCGGCAAGGCGTACTTCACCAGCCGGGGGATCGGCGTCGTGGACGTGGACTACGGCGGCTCGACCGGCTACGGCCGGGCCTACCGCGACGCGCTGCGCGGGCAGTGGGGCGTCGTCGACGTCGAGGACTGCGTGGCCGCGGCGCGCGGGCTGGCGGACGCCGGGCGGGCCGACGGCGACCGCCTGGTCATCCGCGGCGGCAGCGCGGGCGGCTGGACCGTGCTGTCCGCGCTCACCCGCACCGACGCGTTCGCGGCGGGCGCCTCGTACTACGGCGTCGCGGAGCTGGTCCGGTTCGCGCAGGACACCCACGACTTCGAGTCGCGCTACCTCGACGCCCTGATCGGCCCGCTGCCCGAGGCGCTGGAGCTCTACACCGAACGGGCGCCGCTCTCGCACGTCGACGGGCTGTCCTGCCCCGTGCTGCTGCTGCAGGGCGACGAGGACCGGGTGGTGCCGCCGTCCCAGTCCGAGCTGTTCCGCGACGCCCTGGTGCGCAAGCACATCCCGCACGCCTACATGCTGTTCGAGGGCGAGCAGCACGGCTTCCGCAAGGCGGAGACGACCATCGCCGCGCTCGAGGCCGAGCTGTCGTTCTACGGGCAGGTGCTCGGGTTCACGCCACCTGACGTCCCGGTGCTGCCGCTCGAGCGGTGAGCCTCAGACGTACGCCTGCAGGCCGGTGATGGCGCGGCCGACGATCAGGGTGTTGATCTCGCGCGTCCCCTCGTAGGAGTAGAGCGCCTCGGCGTCGTTCCAGTACCGGACGATGTCGTACTCCAGCAGCATGCCGTTGCCGCCGAACAGCTCGCGGCCGCGGGCGACCGCCTCGCGCAGCCGCACCGTGCAGACCAGCTTGGCCAGCGCCGCCTGCTCGTCGAGGCAGGCGTCGGCGTCCTGCATCTGGGCGACCCGCACGGCCATGCCGAGGGAGGAGGTGATGTCCCCGAGCATGGTGACCAGGTGGTCCTGGATGAGCTGGAACTTCGCGATCGGGTGGCCGAACTGGCGGCGCTGCTTGGCGTAGGCCAGCGCCACCTCGTACGCCCCGAGCATGCAGCCGACGGCATTCCACGCCACCCCGCCGCGGGTCATCCGCAGCACCCGCGCGGTGTCGCGGAAGGAGTTGGCGCGCTGCAGCCGGTTGGCCTCGGGCACCCGGCAGTCGACCAGCTCGATGTCGGCGTTCTGGACGGTGCGCAGGGTGAGCTTGCCCTCCATCTTTGTGGCGGTGAAGCCCGGCGTCCCCTTCTCGACGACGAACCCCTTGACCGCGCCGTCCGCCTCGTCCCGGGCCCACACGACGACCAGGTCGGCGAACGTGCCGTTGCCGATCCACCGCTTGGCGCCGTTCAGCACCCACTCGTCGCCGTCGCGACGGGCGCTGGTGGCCATGCCGCCGGAGACGTCCGAGCCGCCGTCGCGCTCGGTCAGGGCGAACGCGCCGACCTTGCGCAGCGCGAACATGTCCGGCAGCCAGCGCTCCTGCTGCTCGTCCGAGCCGCAGAGCACCACGCTGCCCATCGCCAGCCCGCTGTGCACGCCGAAGAAGGTGGCCATCGAGGTGTCGACGCGGCTCAGCTCGGTCGCCAGGAAGCCGGTCAGAAGCCGGCTCGCGGCGGGCCGGCCGCCGTGCCCGTACGCCAGGCCGACGATGCCCAGCTCGGCGATGCCGGGCACCAGCTGGTGCGGGAACTCGGCCTTGGCCCACTGGTCGTTGGCGATCGGGCGGACCTCGCGCTCCAGGAAGTCCCGGGTGCGCAGGAGCACCTGCTGGTCGTCCTCGGACAGCAGCTGCTCGTAGCCGTAGAAGTCGCCCAGAAGGGGCGGGAGGGTCCGGCTCTCCACAGCGGTCACGACGTTGCTCCTCCATCCGGCCCGGCCCCCGCGGCCAGGTGCGTCCGGTCACTGTCCTCGGGTCCCCCCTGCCGGTGCACACCGGGCGGCCGGCTATGCCCACGGGGGGAGGCGAGGTTCCTCCCGCGGGCCGATGTGCCCGGGCGCGCCGCCGACCAGCATCGTGCGCATGGCAGACGACGATGTGGTGACGGTCCGCGGACTGCGGAAGGCGTACGGCGGCCGGGTGGTGGTCGACGACCTCGACCTCGACGTCGGGGCAGGCGAGGTGGTGGGGCTGATCGGCGCGAACGGCGCCGGGAAGACGACCACGGTCGAGTGCCTGCAGGGGCTGCGGCAGCCGGACGCGGGCAGCGTGCGCGTGCTCGGGCTGGACCCGCTGCGCGATGCGACCGCCCTGCGCCCGCTGGTCGGGGTCCAGCTGCAGGACTCCGCGCTCCCCGAAAGGCTGCGGGTCGGGGAGGCGGTGGAGCTGTTCGCGCGTCGGCGCGGGCCCCGCGGCGCCGAGCTGCTGGAGCGGTTCGGGCTGGGCGCCCGCCGCAGGTCGGCGTTCGCCGGGCTGTCCGGCGGGGAGCGCCAGCGGCTGTTCCTGGTGCTCGCGCTGCTCAACGACCCCCGGCTGGTCATCCTCGACGAGCTCACCCAAGGGCTGGACCCGGCCGCCCGGCGCGAGGTGTGGTCGGCCGTGGCGCAGCTGCGGGACGGCGGCACGACCGTCCTGCTGGTGACGCACGAGCTGGCCGAGGCCGAGGTGCTCTGCGGGCGGGTCGTCGCGATGCGGGCCGGGCGGGTGCTCGACGCGGGCACGCCCGCCGAGCTCGTGGCCCGGCACGCCGACAGCGCCACGGTGCGGTTCTCGTACGCCGGCGACGTGCGCGGACTGCCCGCGCTGCCCGGCGTACGGGAGGTGACCCGCGACGGCGCGACCGTCACCGTCCGCGGCCAGCGACAGGCCATCGCCCACGTCGGGGCCTGGCTGGTCGGGCGGGGCGACCCTGTCCCCGCCGACCTCCGCGTCGACATCCCCGACCTCGAGCAGGCCCTGCTCGCGCTGCTGGACGGCGCCCAGCCCCAGCCCGCCACCCACCTGATCGGAGCAGCATCGTGACCACCCTGCAGATGGACGCCCCGCCGGCCCGCTCGGCCACCTCCCAGCTGATCCGCACCGAGGTCCTGCTGCGCCTGCGCGACCCGCTTACGCTGACCTTCGCCTTCGCGTTCCCGATCCTCACCATGCTGATCATCGGGGGCTCGTTCGGGACCGAGCCGGACCCCGTCTTCGAGGGACAGAACCCGGCGCACTGGTACGTCGCCTCCTACCTCACGGTGATGATCGGCGCGACCGGGCTGGTGACGATGCCGGTGCACCTCGCGTCGTACCGGGAGCGGGGCGTGCTGCGCAGGTTCGCCGTCGCGGGCTTCCCCCGCTGGTCCTTTGCGCTCGCCCAGCTCGCCGTCGGGCTGGCCACGGTGGTCCTCGCCGGGGCCCTGCTGCTGGCCGTCGCCGCGCCGGTGTACGGCATCCCGACCGTGCAGGACCCGGTCCGCGTCGGGCTCGGTCTCGCGGCCGGCGCCGTGGCGTTCGTGAGCCTGGGCGTGCTGCTGGGCACGGTCCTGCGGTCGGCCCGGGCCGCCCAGGCCGTCGGGCTGATCCTGTTCTTCCCCTCGTTCCTGCTGGGCGTCGGCGGGCCGCCACCGGAGGTTATGGGCTCGGCGCTGCGCGCGCTCTCGCAGTTCCTGCCGCTCGCCGTCGTGACCGACGCCGTACGGCAGCCGTGGCTGGGCATCGGCGACGGCACGGGGCCGCTGATCGCCACCGTCGCGATGGCCGCGGTCGCGCTGGTCGTCGCCGCGCGCCGGACCGCGCTGTAGCCCGGCCGGGTGCGGGAGGCTGTGCCGATGACCGACCTCGGTGTCCAGCGGCTGAGCCGGGCCGCCGTCGCCCTGCTCGTCGGCACCGGGGCAGTGCTCAGCGACGCGCCGCCGCTCGTCGTCGCGGCCTGCACGGCGGTGGCCCTGCTCGCCGCCGCGCTGCTGCCGACGACCGGCTGGCCGGCTCTCGCCGGCGCCCTCACTGTGGCCGGCGGCGTCGCCGGGCTGTGCGGCGGCTCCTCCAGCAACCTCGGCTGGTTCGCGCTCTGCGTGCTCGGCGGCTGGTGCGGGCTGTGGGTGGGCACCCGGCAGGCGCTGGCCTTCGTGGCGGCGGCCACGGTGCTGTTCGTCGGCGAGTCGGTGTCCTCACCGGACCCGGGGTGGTTCGCCTGGATCGCCGGGACGGTGTTCGGCACGGTCGTCTGTGTCATGGCGGGGCGCCAGCGCGAGCTCATCCGGGCGCTCTCCGACGCTCAGGCGGGGCTCACCGAGCGGGTCCGGGCCGACGAGCGCAACCGGATGGCCCGCGAGCTCCACGACGTGATCGCCCACTCCCTCACCGTCTCCCTGCTGCACGTCACGAGCGCCAGGCTGGCCCTCGAGGACGACCCGGCGGAGGCCGCCGAGGCCCTGGCGCGGGCCGAGGAGCTCGGCCGGCAGAGCCTGACCGAGGTGCGGCACGCCGTCGGGCTGCTCCGCGACGGCCCGGGCGGGCGCTCCCCGCTGCCCGGCACCGGGGAGCTGCCGCAGCTGGTCGACGGCTTCCGCAAGGCGGGGGCGCAGGTGGCGTACGACGTGGTCGGCGACCCCAGCCGGCTGCCCGCGACGACCGGCCTGACCGTCTACCGGATCCTGCAGGAGTCGCTGACCAACGCCGTGCGGCACGGCGCGGGCCGGCCGGCCGTCGTACGGCTGGAGGTCGACGCGGCCCGCACCGTGCTCACGGTCGACAGCGCCGGCGCGCCCGGGCCGGCCGGTGGCGACGGCGTCGGGCTGCACAGCATGCGGGAGCGGGCCGAGGCGCTCGGCGGCGAGCTGACCGCGGGGCCGTCGGGAGCCGGCTGGCGGGTGCACGCGGTGCTGCCCTCATGACGGCCGACAGCTCCTCGTGAACACCGTTCGGGTGCTGCTGGTGGACGACCAGGAGCTGATCCGGGCCGGGCTGCGGGGCATCCTGCGACCGCGGTTCGGCTTCGAGGTGGTCGGCGAGCTGTCCGACGGCGCCGGGGTGGTCGCCGCGGTGCAGCAGCGGCAGCCGGACGTGGTGGTCATGGACGTGCGGATGCCCGGCGTGGACGGCGTCGCGGCCACCGAGCGGCTGCGCAGCGTCCCGGACATGCCGCCCGTCCTGGTGCTCACGACCTTCGAGGACGACGCGGTGCTCGCCGGTGCGCTGCGGGCCGGCGCGGCCGGCTTCCTGCTCAAGGGGGTGCCGGCCGACGACCTGCAGCGGGCGGTGCGGGCGGTCGCCGAGGGCGGGTCCTGGCTCGACCCGGCCGTCACCGGGCGGGTGCTGTCGGCCTACCGGCGGGGCCCGGCCGGGCGCCCGGCCGCTCCGGGCCTCGACGTGCTCACCGCCCGGGAGCGCGAGGTGCTCGCGCGGATCGGAGCGGGACGCAGCAACGCGGAGATCGCCGCGGACCTGGTGCTCGGCGAGGGCACGGTCAAGACCCACGTCGGGCACGTGTTCGCCAAGCTCGGGCTGCGTGACCGTGCGGCCGCGGTGGTGCTCGCCTTCGACTCCGGGCTCGTGCGACCGGCCGGGGAGCACTGAGCCGGCTCGAGGGTCTACTCAGACCGCGGCTGGCACAGCCCCGTCCTCGGCCAGGTCCCGCTTGGTCGCGGTGACGACAAAGGCGGCCACCGGGATCGCGAGCGCGAGCAGCACGCCACCCCAGAAGAAGGCGACGTGGTAGCCGCTGACGAACGCGCGGCTGGTCACCTGCGCCGCCGCCCCAGGGTCACGCAGGTTGTCCGCCAGGTAGCTGGTGACGGCCGCGGCATACAGCGTGTTGAGCAGGGCCGTGCCGAGCGCGCCGCCGATCTGCTGCGAGGTGTTGAGCAGCGCGCTCGCCACCCCCGCGTCCTGCTGCCCCGCCCCGACCAGGGCCGTGTTGGAGCTCGGGATGAAGACCATGGCCATCCCGACGCTGAGCATCACCATCGCGGGCAGCACGTGCGACCAGTACGGCGTGTCGGCGTCGATCTGCGTGAGCAGGAACATCGCCGCAGCCCCGAGCACCAGGCCCGGCACCAGAATCGGCTTGGGCCCGAGTCGCGGGAGCAGCTGCGAGACAACACCGGCGGCGACGATGATGCCGGCGCTGAACGGCAGGAAGGCGAAGCCGGAGCGCAGCGGGCTGTAGCCCAGCGTCAGCTGGAAGTAGTAGGCCAGGAACAGGAACATCGCGAACAGGCCGGCGCCAACCAGCAGGAAGATCAGGTACGACCCCGCGCGGTTGCGGTCCTTGAGCAGCCGCAGCGGGAGCAGCGGGTGCGGGGACCGCCGCTCCCACAGGAAGAAGGCCGTCAGCAGCACGACAGCCAGGCCGAGGAAGACCAGGGTGGAGGGCGCGGTCCAACCCAGCACCTCGGGGCTGTCGGGCGACTTCTGCCGCGCCGCCTCGGTGAAGCCGTAGACCAGCGCGACCAGCCCCAGGGTGACCAGCACGGCGCCCGGCACGTCGTAGCGGGTCCGCCCGGCGGCCTTGCTCTCGCTCACCACGCGGGACGCCGCCACCATCGTGACGAGCGCGATCGGCACGTTGACGCCCAGGCACCAGCGCCAGGAGGCGTACTCGGTGAGGACTCCGCCCAGGATCAGCCCGATCGCCGCGCCGCCGCCGGAGATCGCGCCGAAGACCCCGAACGCGCGGGCCCGCTCCTCGGGCAGGGTGAAGGTGACCGTGATGAGCGACAGCGCGGCCGGGGCCAGGAGCGCGGCGAAGGCGCCCTGCAGCCCGCGGGCGGCGAACAGCAGCGCCGCGTTGGTGGCGATCCCACCCAGCGCGGACGCCACCGCGAAGCCGCCCAGCCCCACCAGGAGGGTGCGCTTGCGCCCGACGTAGTCCGCGATCCGGCCGCCGAGCAGCAGCAGGCCACCGAACGCCAGCGTGTAGGCCGTCACGACCCACTGCCGGTCGGCGTCGGAGATCCCCAGGTCGCGCTGCGCGGACGGCAGCGCGATGTTCACGATCGAGGCGTCCAGCACGATCATCAGCTGCGTGACCGCGATCACGCAGAGGGCCAGCCACCGGCGGGAGTCCGGCACCGGGCCGGAAGGTGCGTCCTTCTGCAGGTCGTGGTCGGGCATGGGCGCTCCTGGCCGGGCTGGAGGGTGCGGGCCGCCCGTACGGCGAGCCCTCCACGAATCTAGGGAAGGGGTACGACAGAAAATTCCGGCTGCCTACACCGGCGCCACGCCGATCAGCCCGTTGCGGGTCACCAGCGCCGCCAGCTCCGGCTCGGCCAGGTCCTGCGTGCCGCCCGGCCGGCGGGGCAGCACCATGTACCGCGTCTCGGCGCTGGCGTCCCAGACGGTGATCTCCACCCCGGGCTCGGGGACGTAGCCGAACTCCGCCAGCACCGAGCGCGGGTCGCGGACGACGCGGGAGCGGTAGGCCTCGCTCTTGTACCAGGTGGGCGAGGGCCCGAGCAGCGCGATCGGGTAGCAGGAGCAGAGCGTGCAGACGAGCACGTGCTGTGTGCGGGCGGTGTTCGCCACGACCCGCAGCCGCTGCTCCTGGATGCCGCCGCCCATCGACAACCCGATCTCGGGCAGCGCCGCGTTCGCATCGGTCAGCAGCCGCTGCCGGAAGCCCTCGTCCACCCACGCCCGGGCCACCACCCGCGCCCCGCCGGCCGGCGAGGCCCGGGACAGGAACGCCTCGAGCGCACGGTCGAGCTCCCGGGCGTCGAGCAGCCCCCGCGACTCCAGCAGCGCCTCGACGTGCCGGACCTGCGCCGCGATGCCACCGGCATGGTCCCCGCTCACGTGTGCTCCGGCGCCAGGTAGCTCTCCCACAGGTCGACCGTCACCGCGTGCTCGCCCTCGCCGAACAGCTCGCAGGCCTCGAACCGGACCGTGTACACCGGCTGCGGCGGCGGGGTGCGGCCCTGCGCCCGCTCGTCGGCCAGCGGGTGCGCGCCCTGCGGCTCGACCACCGTCCCGACAGCGCCGCGGGCGTAGCGGGGCAGCCGGGTGTGGTGCGGCGGGTCGACCCGCCGCGTGCGCACCCGGTCGCCGGGCCGGAAGCGGTCAGGCACCGTGCGGCTCCTGCAGCCCTTCCCGCACCGGCAGGTCGCCCTCGGCCAGGACGCCCTTCTCGACCAGCAGCGTCGTCACCGCGGCGAACCACCTCTCGTAGTACGACGCCGCGAGGTAGGCCTGCGGCGGCATCCGCTCCACCGCGTCGCGGAACTCGTCGAGGTTGTAGACCCCCGCCCCGATCAGCGCGCGGTTCATCGCGAACACGTGCGCCTCCCAGTCGGCGTGGAACGGCGGCTCGTCGAGCTCCTGCTCGACTGCCGCGAAGCCCTGCATGCCGCCCACGTCGTTGACCCGCGCCACGCCACCTCCCGCTGCGCCCGAGTGCCTCCGACCTTCGCACGCGGCGCCAGGGCCGGCGAGTGCGGCCCGACGGCGCAGGATCGGTCCGTACTCCGCCCCGGTCCGTACTATGCCTGTGTGCCCCCGCCGACGGTCGACCAGGTTCCGCGGCGTCCCGGGACGGCCACCAGGGTCCGCGCCACCCGGCAGGGCGCGGCGGTCGAGGCGGTGCTGGCCGAGGCCGAAGGGTTTCGCAGCGCCCAGGACCTGCACGCCGAGCTGCGTCGCCGCGGCGAGGCCGTCGGGCTCACGACCGTCTACCGACACCTGACCAACCTGGCCGACAACGGCACCGTCGACGTGCTGCAGAGCGGCGACGGCGAGGCCGTCTACCGGCTGTGCGGCAGCGACCGCCACCACCATCACGTGGTGTGCCGCCGGTGCGGCGCCAGCGTCGAGGTCGACGACCCCGCGGTCGAGGAGTGGGCCGCCCAGGTCGCGGCGCGCGCAGGATTCACCGACGTCAGCCACACCCTGGAGGTGTTCGGCACCTGCTCGCCGTGCGCCGCCGCCGCCACCCGCTGAAGTGCCGCTCCTACGTGAGTCGATCCGCCGGCGGGACGGGGACACGGGTCAGCGGAAGCCGGCGACCCGCGAGTCGCTGTCCGGGATGGGGTACTCCGTCGCCGCCTCGTACGCCAGTCCGGCCGGCAGGCTCTCCCGCTCCGCGGCCCGGTAGAGGTCCTTGTAGGCGCGCAGCGAGCCCGCGCTGTTGGAAAGGACTGCGGCGACGAGCTCCTCGACGGCGCCGTCGAGCTCCGCGCGCGGGCAGGCCAGCGCGGCCAGGCCCCACTGCGCCGCCTGCGCCCCCGTGAAGGTGCGGGCGGTGTACGACAGCCAGCGGGCGCGGGCCGGCCCGACCAGCCAGGGCAGCCGCTGGCTCATCCCCCAGGTCGGGCGCAGGCCGAACCGGGCGTGCGTGTCGCCGAGCTTGGCCTCCTCCGCGACGACGACGATGTCGCAGGCCAGCGCCAGCTCCAGCGCGCCGGTGAAGCAGGCCCCACCGATCTTGGCGATCACCACGGCGGGCAGCCCGGTGATCAGCTCGATCACCCGCCGGGCCGGCAGGTCGAGGACGTCGCCGACCTTGCCGTCGACGATGCTCCGGTCGCCCAGGACCTTGAGGTCGACGCCGGCGCTGAAGGCCCGGCCCTCGCCGGTCAGCACGACGACGGCCAGGTCGGCGCGGGTGCCCAGCTCCTCGAACGCGCGCCCGAGCTCGTCGAGCAGCTGCGGGGTGATCGCGTTCAGGGCCGCCGGCCGGCGCAGGGTCACCGTCGCCCGGGCGCCGTCGGTCTCGACGCCGATCGTCTCGTAGTCGGTCATGCCGCACCGTACCGACGAGCGGGGGCACCGGCGGAGGTGGCCACCAGCACAGCGAAGTAGGGGGCGGTCACGGCCGTGGCGACGACGTCGCTGGCCTGGGCGAGCAGCAGCGCGGAGATCGGCGGGCCGGTCAGGGGTCCGATCACCTGCTGGACGCCGAGGGCCGCCACGGACGCCGGCACCGTGAGCAGGGCGGACACCGCGCCGGCGCACACCAGCCCGGCGAGGACCACGACCGGCCGCTCGCGCAGCGCGACCAGCAGCAGCCGGACCCCGCCCGTCAGCCAGCGCCGGGCAGGCTCCCCGGCCACGAGCCCGACCAGCGCGAGCTGCACGAGCGCGGCGGTCAGCACGCCGACGACGTCGACGAGCAGGGCGTGGGCGTACGACGGGTCGTCGCGCACGAGCAGCTGCCGGCCGAGGTCGGGGACGGCCAGCAGCAGCGCGGCGGCCAGCCCGGCGGCGAACGCCCGGCGCCGCGGCCCGAGCACCAGCCGCAGGGCGTGCCGGAGCTGACCCGCGACGCCGTCCTCAGCGACGGGCACGGGCGGCGACCCAGGCGTTGGCGGCAAGGACCGCGAGCGACATCGCACCTGCCCGGGGGAGCAGGACGCCGGAGCGGACCGCGGACAGCACGACCACCGCGTCGACGGTGGTGAGCGGCAGGAACAGGCCGGCGGACCGGCGTACGTCGGTGGGCCGGCGGGTGAGCAGCGCGAGCCCGACGACGCCCTGCCGGGCGGCGGCGAGCCGTACCACCAGCGGCAGGGCCCCGCTGGCGCCGCCGACGACCCCGCCCGCCGCGACGAGGGCGCCGGGGCGGACCAGCCCGACCACGGCCAGCGCCACCGACACCGCCCCCACCCCGCGGACGAAGCGCTGCAGCGGCCGGTCGTCCCCGCAGGCGGTCACGGCCGGACGGCCGCCAGGGCGGTCCACCACCCCCGGAACCGCGTCCGCTGACCCAGGACCTGCAGGCCGGCGGCGCGGACCGCCTCGGCAAGGGTGTCCGGGGTCGGCCGGTCGCCGTCGTCCGGGTGCCTGCTCACGGCCCGCAGCGGCGCGGAGTCCACGAAGCGGGCCGTCATCTCGCAGACGTAGAACCGGCCGCCGGGCCGCAGCACCCGCGCGGCCTCGTCGACGGCCCGGCGCCACTGCGGGCTGTGGTGCAGCAGGTGATAGCAGAAGACCGCGTCGTAGGTCCCGTCGGCCGCGGCCAGGGAGCGGGCGTCGCCCACCTCGACCGTACGCACCCGCGCGAGGTCGACGGTGGCGTCCAGCGCCGCCGCGACGCTGCCGGGGTGCAGCTCGACGGCGTCCACCCGGTCGGCGCCGAAGGCCGTCAGGGCGAGCCGGATGCCGGTGCCCTTGCGCCCGGCGCCGATCTCCAGGGCCCTGACCTGGTGGGCGCTGCCCCCGGTCAGCCGGCCGCCGAGCGCGAGCAGCTCGCGGGCCTCGAACAGCTCCTGCGCCCGGGCCCGCACCGGGGAGTCCACCCAGAGCCGGTTGGCGTCGACGACGGTCGCTACGTGAGTCACCCGCGTTGCCTGCCCGCGCAGCGACCGAGGACACCCACGCGTCCTTGCCGGCAGCAGCGCTCGACCGGGACCCACGCCGGCCACCGCGCCGTGCAAGGGTGGCCCCTGCACCGGCGGCCGACGGGAAGTGGGGAGCGTGGGGGCGGACGGCGTACGCATCTACCACGACGCCTTCTCCGCGATGCCGTCGCCGTGCCTGCTGCTCGACGCCGCGCTGGTCATCACGGACGTCAACCCGGCCTACGAAGCCGCCGTACGCCGTCCCCGCGAGCAGCTGGTCGGCCGGTTCGTGTTCGACGCCTTTCCCGGCAACCCGGACGACCCGCACGACAGCGCCGCGCTCGACACCTCGCTGCGGCGCGTCTTGGCAACCGGACAGGCCGACCGGGTGCCGCTGCTGAAGTACGACATGGAGAGCGGTCCCGGCAGCGGCACGTTCGACGAGCGCTGGTGGACGGTCGTCAACGTCCCGATCCCCGACCCGACCGGCCAAGAGAGGGTGGCCGCGGTGCTCAACGTCGTCGAGGACGTCACCGAGCTGGTCCGGGTGCAGGAGCGCAGCAGCCGCGACCGCGCCGTCGCTGCCGACCTGCGCCTGCACACCGAGGCGCTGCAGCGCGACCTCGGCGCCCGCTCCCGCGAGCTGGCCTCGATCGCCGCAGCCGAGGCGCTGGCCACCCGGCGCCTGACCGGGCTCGCTGCGGCCGCGCTGCGCCTGGCGTCGGCCGAGACCGTCGACGACCTGGTCGACGTCGTCATCGGCGACGGGCTGGTCGCGCTCGGCGCCGACGGCGGGGCCGTTGCGGTGCGCGACGACGACGCCGGCACGGTGCGGCTGACGCTGACCGACTCCCTCGGTGCCGACGCCCAGCGCGAGTTCGCCCTGCTGCCGCTCGACGGGCCGCTGCCGGCGTCCGTCGCGGCCCGCACCGGCCGGCCGGTGCTGCTGGGCGACCGGGCGGCCGGGCTGGCGTTCTCCCCGCACATGCGGGAGGTGTACGACACCGTCGGCAAGGTCGCCTGGGCGTCGTTGCCGCTGCAGGTCGGCTCCCGGCTGCTGGGGTCGCTGACCGCCAGCTGGTCCGGGCCGCAGACGTTCACCCAGGGCGACGTCGACCTGATGGCGGCCTTCGCCGCGCAGTGCGCCCAGGTGCTCGACCGGCTGCTGGTCCGGCAGGCCGAACGGGAGGCGGCCACGGCCACCCGGCGGCTGTCCGAGGCGCTGCAGCGCAGCCTGCTCACCGACCCGCCGCAGCCGGACCACCTGCAGATCGTCGTGCGCTACCTGCCGGCGGCGCAGGAGGCCCAGGTCGGCGGGGACTGGTACGACGCGTTCCTCACCCGCGACGGCACCACCTCGCTGGTCATCGGCGACGTCGCCGGCCACGACCAGGACGCCGCCGCGTCGATGGCCCAGGTCCGCAACCTGCTGCGGGGGGTCGCGCACGTGCTCGGCGAACCCCCGGCCGCCGTGCTGTCCGGCCTCGACCGCGCCCTGGTCGACCTCACCGTGGGCGCGCTCGCGACGGCGGTCCTGGCGCAGGTCGAGCAGGACGAGCGGGACGCCGACCTGGGCCTGCGGGTGCTGCGCTGGTCCAACGCCGGCCACCCGCCCCCGCTGCTGCTGCGCGCGGACGGCACCGCCGAGCTGCTCACCCGCCCGGTCGACCTGCTGCTCGGCCTCGACCCGGCCACCCCCCGCGCCGACCACACCCAGGTGCTGGAGCCCGGCGCCACCGTGCTGCTCTACACCGACGGCCTCGTCGAACGGCGGTCCGCGCCGCTGGACCAGGGTCTGGAGTGGCTGCGCTCGACCGTCGACCGGCTGGCCGGGCTCGAGCTCAACGCTCTGTGCGACGAGCTGCTCGCCGAGCTCGACGACGAGATCGAGGACGACATCGCGCTGCTGGCCCTGCGGGCGCACCCGGTCGACCGGCCCCGGCCGCCGGAGGCCGGCCCGGAGCTGCTGCCCGAGGACCTGGCCGAGCGGCGGGAGCCGGGCGCCGCCCCGCCGTCCGCCGGCCGCTGACCTCGGCGACCGGCCGCCGCTATCCCGGGCGGTAGCCGCTCCACGCCAGCCGCCGCTCGCGCCGGGGGTCCACCTCGACGCGGTCCACCTCGTCGAACACCAACGTGCTGCGGGCGTCGCCGTACGGCGGCCAGGACGGCAGCGGCGCCCCGCGGCGGGCCACCTCGAGCCAGTGCGCCTGCACCCGGTCGCTGACCGCCCGGACGGTACGACGACCTCCGAGCGCGCCGAGCACCCCGAGCCCGTAGCCGAACACCGCCGGCAGCTCGGTCCCGTGCGTGGCGCCGAAGCGCAGGGCGCGCAGCAGCCGCGGGGCGTAGTCGTAGCGGTAGACCCAGGTCGGTGCCACCTTCGCGTGCGCCTGGGCGACCAGCGTGCTGGGCCACCAGAAGATGCTGTCGCCGCCGAGGTCGACGGCTGCGTCCGTGCCCGGATAGCCCGGGTAGGCGGCGACGACGCGGTCCCGGGCCGCCGGGTCGGTACGCGCGAACATCCCCTCGATGCGCTCGGGGTTGGTCGCGAGGATGTCCCAGACCCGGGGGAACAGCACCCCCTCGCGGTCGTTCGTCCCGATCACCAGGGGCACCCGCGTCGCCCGGCCGGCCTCGAACGCGTCCAGCGGGTGCTCGGGCAGCACCTCGCCGTCGATCACGGGGGCCACCATGCGGCTGCCCGGGACGGTGTCGACCGCGGACATCACCTCGACCTCGGCCGCGGCGACCAGCTCCTCCGGGCTCGCGTCGAACAGCCGGTCGGCGCCGCCCAGCCGGTCGACGACGCGCCGCGCGCTTCCCGCCGCGTTCTCGCGGGTGACGACGGACGCCGGCGCAGGGCTCTGCGCGATCGCGGCGCTGAACAGCCCGGCGGCGGACGGCGTGGCCATCAGGGTCGTCACCGCGTTGCCGCCGGCCGACTCGCCGAAGATCGTCACGCGCTCGGGGTCGCCGCCGAAGGCCGCGATGTTGTCGCGCACCCAGGACAGGGCCGCCACCTGGTCGCGCAGGCCGAGGTTGCTCTCCACCGGCCGCCCGGCCACGCTCGTGAAGTCCAGGTAGCCGAGCACGCCGAGCCGGTACTGGATCGACACGTAGACCAGGTCGCCGCGCCGGGCGAGCGCCTGCCCGCCGTACAGGCCGGTGCGGGCCGAGCCGATCGTGTAGCCGCCGCCGTGCAGGAACACCATCACCGGCCGGCGGTCCCCGCTCTGCAGCGCCGGCGCGACGATGTTGAGGGTGAGGCAGTCCTCGCTCATCGGCGGCTGCAGCCGGGCCGGGCCGCGTACCGGCTGCGGGGCCTGCGGGCCGAACGCGCTCGCGTCGCGCACCCCGGACCAGGGCGCGACCGGCTGCGGAGCGCGCAGCCGGAGCGGCCCGACGGGCGGGGCGGCGTACGGGATGCCGCGCCAGACCAGCAGGTCGCGGGAGCGGCTGCCGCGGACGAGGCCGGCGGTGGTGCGTCGGTCGGGGGCGGTCACGGCGGGCGAGGCTAGCCGGGGCGCGTTACGGACGCGCGGCGAGCACCGCGTCGATGAGGTGCGGCCCGGGCTCGGCCAGCGCGGCGGCGAGCTGCTCGGCGAGCTCCTCCGAGGTCGTCGCGCGGGTCGCCGGCACGCCCATCCCGTGCGCCAGCGCGACGAAGTCGAGGTCCGGGCTGCCCAGGTCGAGCAGCTGCCGGGCGCGCTTGCCGTCCTGCGCCGCCCCGACCCGCTGCAGCTCGCCGTCGAGGATCGCGTACGCCCCGTTGTTGCACAGGATCGTCGTCACGTCGAGCTGCTCGCGGGCGTACGTCCACAACGACTGGATCGTGTACATCGCGCTGCCGTCGGCCTGGACGCCGATCACCGGGCGGTCGGGGCAGGCGACCGCCGCCCCCAGCGCCGCGGGCAGGCCCTGGCCGATGGCGCCGCCGGTGAGGGTCAGCCAGTCGTGCCGGGGGGCGCCGGCGGTGGCCGCAAGCAGCTTGCTGCCGGAGGTGAGCGCCTCGTCGACGACGATCGCGTTCTCGGGCAGCAGGGCGCCGAGCACGGCCGCGATCCGGGCCGGCGTCAGCGGGCCGGTCGGCAGCTCCGGGCGCCCGGCCGGCGCAACCTCGGGCTCGGCGTCCGGCGCGACCAGCGCCGCGAGGTCGACCAGGGCGCGGGTGGCGTCGTCGCCCGGCTCGGCCAGCACCTGCACCTGGCAGCCCTCGGGCACGAAGCTGCCGGGCAGGCCGGGGTAGGCGAAGAAGGCGACCGGCTCCTGGGCGCCGACCAGCACCAGGTGGCGGACGTCCGCCAGCGCCTCGAGGGCCGGCTCCGGGGCGTACGGGAGGTTCTGCACGAAAGGCAGGCCGGCGCCGCGGGCCAGCCGGGCCGGGAAGGTCTGGCACATCAGCCGGGCGCCGGTCTGCGCGGCCACCCGGCCGGCCGCGAGCAGCCCCTCGGGGGTCAGCGCGTCGCCGCCGAGGAACAGCACGCTGTCCTTGCCGAGCACCACCTCCTCGAGCAGCTCGGGGCGTACGGGGGAACGGCCCCGCGGCCGGCGCGGCGGCGCGACCTGCCCGCCCTCGCCCCACGACACGTCCGCGGGCAGCACGAGGGTGGCGATGCAGCCGGCGCCGGACTGCGCCGCCGCGACCGCCTGGGCGGCGTCGTCGGCCAGGTCCGCCGTTGACAGCGACCGCCGGTACCAGCCGGAGACGACGCCGGCGAGCGCGTCGAGGTCGGACTCCAGCGGCGCGTCGTACCTCTTGTGGGTGGTGGCGTGGTCGCCCACCACGTTGACCAGCGGCGTACGTGCCCGCCGCGCGTTGTGCAGGTTGGCGACGGCGTTGCCGAAGCCCGGCCCGAGGTGCAGCAGGGTCGCCGCCGGCCGGCCGGCCATCCGCGCGTAGCCGTCCGCCGCCCCGGCCGCCACTCCCTCGAACAGCGTCAGCACCGCCCGCATCTCCGGCACCTCGTCGAGCGCGGCGACGAAGTGCATCTCGGAGGTGCCGGGGTTGGCGAAGCACACGTCGACACCGGCGTCGACCAGCGTGCGGATCAGGGCCTGGGCGCCGTTCACGGGGGTCTCCTCGGGTCGAGCTGTCGCCGCCCACCGTAGGGTGCGCCATGGAGCTCGTGGACTTCACGCCCTCGTTCGAGCAGTACGCCTTCACCTTCGGCGGCGTCGCCCCCGTGCTGCGGGTGCAGCCCGGGACCGCGCTGCGGCTGTGGTCCGACGACGCGTTCGCCGGGGCCCTGCGCTCGGCCACCGACCTGTCCAGCGCGAAGGTCGACCTGTCGGCCGTCAACCCGCAGACCGGGCCGTTCCACGTCGAGGGCGCCGAGCCCGGCGACACGCTCGCGCTGCACCTGGTCAGCCTCACGCCGGCCCGCGACTGGGGCGCCTCCGCGCACATCCCGTTCTTCGGCGGCATGACCTCGACCGACCGCACCGTCACCCTGCAGGCGCCGCTGCCGGACGCCACCTACCTCTACGAGCTGGACCGGGCCGCCCGCACCGTGCGCTACGCCGCCAAGGACAGTGCGCTGGTCGTCGACCTGCCGCTCGAGCCGATGCTCGGCACGGTCGGGGTGGCGCCGGCCGGCCGCGAGGTGCGCAGCTCGCTGGTGCCCGACCGGTTCGGCGGCAACATGGACACCCCGCAGATGCGCGCCGGCACCACCTGCTACCTCGGCGTCAACGTCGAGGGCGCGCTGTTCTCGCTCGGCGACGGGCACTACCGCCAGGGCGAGGGCGAGGCCTGCGGGACCGCCGTCGAGGGCGCGATGACCACCGTGGTGATCGTCGAGCTGGTCAAGGGCGGCGCCCCGGCCTGGCCGCGCCTGGAGGACGACACGCACTGGATGACCGTCGGCTCCTCCCGGCCGCTGGAGGACGCCTGGCGGATCGGGCAGGCCGAGCTCGTCGCGTGGTTCGGCGAGCTGTACGGCCTGTCGGCGATGGACGCCTACCAGCTGCTGTCGCAGATCACCGAGGCCCCGCTGGCCAACGTGGTCGACGTCAACTACAGCTCGGTCGTGAAGGCCCGCAAGTCGCTGCTGCCTCCGGCATCGGCGTACGACGGGCTGCACGCCGACCTCCGCTCGCGCTCTGAAGGGCTGCTCTGATGGACCTGCTTCTCACCGGCCGCCGTGCCCTCGTGACCGGCGGCACCCGCGGCATCGGCCGCGCGATCGTCGAGGCGCTCGTGGCGGAGGGCGCCCGCGTGGCCTTCTGCGCCCGGGATGCGGCCGAGATCGCCGAGACCGAGCGGGCCACCGGCGCCACCGGTTCCGTCGTCGACGTCGCGGACGGGCCCGCGCTCACCTCGTGGGTCACGGGCACCGCGGCGGCGTTCGGCGGGCTCGACATCGTCGTGCACAACGTCAGCGCGCTGGCGATCCCGGCGACCGAGGAGAACTGGCGGCTCTGCTTCGAGATCGACCTGCTGGGCGCGGTGCGGATGGTCGAGGCCGCGCTGCCGCACCTGCTCGAGAGCGACGCGGCGGTGGTGCTCGCCGTCAGCAGCGTCTCGGGGCGCGAGGTGGACTTCGCCGCGGGCCCGTACGGGACGATGAAGGCAGCGCTGATCCACTACGTGCAGAGCCTGGCCTACCAGCTGGCCGGCCAGGGCGTGCGCGCCAACACCGTCTCGCCGGGCAACACGTTCTTCGAGGGCGGCGTCTGGGACTCGATCCAGCAGGGCAACCCCGACCTGTACGACGCGGCGCTCGCGCTCAACCCGACCGGCCGCATGGGCACCCCGCAGGAGATGGCCCGGGCGGTGGTGTTCCTGGCCAGCCCGCTGTCGAGCTTCACCAGCGGCACCAACCTCGTCGTCGACGGCGCCCTGACCCGCGGCGTCCAGCTCTGACCCCTGCCCCGCGTGGGCAGCCGCCGACCCCCGCTGATCATGGAGTTGTTGCAGTGGGTCAGGCGTGGCCACCGACACCAACCCCATGATCAGCGCAAGGTGGTGCGTCAGGCGACGCGGCGTCGCGGCGGGACGGGGCGGGTGGCGTCGAGGGCGGCGGTACGGGCGCGGGCAGCGGTCTGCTCCACCATCTCGACGACCGCCCGGGGCCGGTCGGAGTGCGGCGCGTGGCCCGCGGCCAGCAGCGGGCGGAACCGCGAGCCCGGCACCAGCGGCCGGTAGCGCACCGTCTGGCCCGACGCGATCCAGTCCGCCGTGCCCTGCGCGAGCAGCACCGGGCACTCGACCTGCCGCATCCCGCGGGGCACGTCGAGCAGGAGCGCCCAGGTGAGCGTGCGCCAGTAGTCGCGCGACTCGGCGAAGCCGTCGCGGACACCGAGCGCCTCCTCCTGGGTTGTGGCCCACGGCCGGGTCTTGAGTGTCGCCAGCAGGGCGGTACGCCCCACCGCCGACCGGGTCAGCGGCTCCAGCAGCGGGCGGGTCGCCCGCCCGACAAGCCGGGCCACCGCCATGCCGGCCCCCTGGACGAGGCGCTCGGCCGGCACGTTCATGCCGGAGGGCGAGATCGCCACCACCGACCGGGCGCGCCCGCGGCGGGCCAGCTCGAGCGCCACGCGCGCGCCGAGCGAGTTGCCCAGCACGTGCGCGGCGCCGACGCCCTGCGCATCGAGGGTGAGCTCGACCGCATCGGTGATGGCGGCCACGGTCGGTCGTACGCGGAGCGCCGGCGAGCCGGCAACGCCCGGCAGGTCGACGTTGAGCACGTCGAAGCGGGCGCTCAGCGCGGGCAGGACCGCGAGCATGTCGCGTGAGGAGCTGCCGAAGCCGTGCAGCAGGAGCAGGGGCTCGCCCTGGCCGGACCGGGTCACGTGAAGCATGCCGCGCCGATACCCGCGGTCCCGCGACCGACGCCGTGACCTACCGCACCCGCGCGGGCGTCGGACCTGCCCCCGCGGGGGACAACCCGCGCCATGGCGACGTGCGAGGTCTGCGGCAACGACTACCGGCTGAGCTTCGAGGTGCACGCGGCGGGAGCGGTGCACGTCTTCGACTCCTTCGAGTGCGCCATTCACCGGATGGCGCCGGTGTGCGAGCACTGCGGCGTGAAGGTCGTCGGGCACGGGGTCGAGGCCGACGGGGTCTTCTACTGCTGCGCCTCCTGCGCGCGGATGAGCGGCCAGCCGAGCGCCGCCGAGCTGGCCGACCACGCCGGCCGGGCGCCGGACGAGCGGTGAGGGTGCACCTGGCGTACGGGACGGACGGGCTCGACGTCGACCTGCCGGAGCGGACGACCGTCGTCGAGCCGCGCTGGGAGCCGACCGTGCCCGACCCGGCCGCGGTGCTGCGCGACGCGCTGCGCACGCCGGTCGCCGGGCCGCCGCTGCGCGAGCGGGTCGGCAGGGGCGCCACCGTCGCGATCTCGGTCTGCGACGCGACCCGGCCCCAGCCCCGCGAGCTCATGGTGCGGGCGGTGCTCGAGGAGCTCGACGGGCTGGTCCGGCTCGAGGACGTGGTCGTGCTCGTCGCCACCGGCACGCACCGCGGCAACACCCCGGCCGAGCTCCGGGCGATGCTCGGCGACCTCGTGGACACCGTCCGGGTCGTCAACCACGACGCCCGCGACTCCTCGACGCTGACGTGGCTCGGGACGTACGGCAACGGTGTGCCGGTCTGGCTGTGCAGCGAGTGGGTGCAGGCCGACATCCGCATCACCACGGGCTTTGTCGAGCCGCACTTCTTCGCGGGCTTCTCCGGCGGACCCAAGATGATCACGCCCGGCCTGGCCGGTCTCGACACCGTGCTCACGCTGCACGACGCCGCCCGGATCGGGCATCCCGACGCCCGCTGGGGCGTCTGCGTCGGCAACCCGGTCCACGACGACATCCGCGCGGCGGCGCTGTCGACCGGCGCCGACTTCTCCCTCGACGTGGTGCTCAACCGCGCGCAGGGGATCGTGGCGGCGTACGGCGGTGACCTGCTCGAGATGCACGAGGTCGCGCGCGAGCGGTCGAAGGGGCTGGCGATGGCCCCGGTGCCCGGGGAGTTCGACGTCGTCGTCACGACCAACAGCGGCTTCCCGCTCGACCAGAACCTCTACCAGGCGGTCAAGGGGATGTCCGCGGCGGCGACGGTCGTACGACCGGGCGGGCTGATCCTGTGCGCGGCGGAGTGCCGCGACGGGTTCCCCGACCACGGGTCGTACCGGGAGGTGCTCGCGTCGCAGCCCGGTCCGCAGGCGCTGTTCGACGAGATCAGCGCGCGCACGGTCACCGTGCCGGACCAGTGGCAGGTGCAGGTCCAGGCCAAGATCCAGGTCAAGGCGCGGGTGGGGGTGCACTCGGCGTACCTGTCGCCGGACGACCTGCGCAGCGCGCACCTGCAGCCGGTGCCCGACCTCGCCGAGGCGGTGTCCCGCGAGCTGGCCGCGGTCGGCGCGGGCGCGACGGTCTGCGTCCTGCCCGAGGGTCCGCAGACGATCCCGTACGTCACCGCCTGACCCACGACTGCTCGCGGTCCTGTCAGCTGATCGTGACCGGCCGGGCGGCGTCACCCTCGGCAGCGAGCTCCTTGCGCCGGTCCAGCATGGCCATGACCGGACCGGCGGTCGCGCCGTGCAGCAGTACCGACGCGACGACCACCAGGCCGACCACGCCGAACACCTCGTCCGCGTCGGCAAAGGACGCGGCGCCGAGGGCGTAGGCGACGTAGTAGATCGAGCCGATGCCGCGCACCCCGAAAAAGGCCATCGCCGCCCGCTCGGCCCGCGAGCCGCAGCCACCGGCCAGACCGATCAGCCCCGCGACCGGCCGGACCACCAGCAGCACGAGCGCCGCGACGACCACCGCACGCCAGCCGATGCCGCTGAACAGCCCACCGACCGCCGCCGCCCCGAGCAGCAGCAGCACCAGCACCGTGAGCAGCCGCTCGATCTGCTCGACGAAGTCGTGCAGCACGGCGTGGTAGCCGTGGAAGCGCTCGGAGCTGCGGATCGTGACCGCGGCGACGAACACCGCCAGGAAGCCGTAGCCCTGCACGACCTCCGTCAGCCCGTACGCCAGGAACGTCGCGGCGATCGCCACGAACCCCTCGCTGTGCTGCGACAGGCGCAGCATCCCGCGGCGGGTCGAGAAGAACAGCCGCCCCAGCAGCCAGCCGACCGCCACGCCCCCGGCCACGCCGACGGCGAGCTTGTAGAGCACCTCGAACGCGAGCCAGCCGCCGACCCAGCCGCTCGGGTCCGCGCCGTACTCCGCCATCGCGATCGCGGCGTACACGAACGGGAAGGCCAGCGCGTCGTTGAGCCCGGCCTCGCTGGTCAGCCCGAACCGGACCTCGTCCTCCGCCTTCTCCAGGTCCTCGATCTGCTCGGTCGCGGGCGCGCCGACCTGCACCTCACCGGCGAGCACCGGGTCCGTGGGGGCCAGCGCCGCCCCGAGCAGCACCGCCGCCGCCGGCGCCAGCCCCAGCAGCGACCCGCCCAGCAGCGCGACCGCGACGATGGTCAAGGGCATGGTGATCCCGAGCAGCCGCCACGTCGAGGACCAGCGCCGCCAGCCGGGCGGGCGGTCCAGGCCCAGCCCCGCCCCCATCAGCGCGATGATGACCGTGACCTCGGTGAGGTGCTCGACGAACCCCGACTCGTTCAACGGGTCCAGACGCGGCAGCCCGGGGAACAGCCCGATCGCGACACCCAGCAGCAGGAACACGATCGGCAACGAGACCGGCCGGTGTCCCTCCAGCAACCGCGGCAGCACCGCCGCCAGCAGCGCGCCGATCCCGACGACGGCAAAGATGAAGTCAGCCATGCTCACCCGGGACCTGTGCCCCGCATCCGGCCCGACATCCGGCTGGTACGCGCGCCGGTGCAGCGGATCTCCGGCCTGGCACAGCGCTCAGGAAGCGCTACTGTGCGCGCCATCACACGGACCGCGGCACCTCGCGAGGTGCCGCTGAGCTGGAGAAGGCGCCGATGAGCAGCGGCCTATCCCGGCGCTCCCTGCTGCTGGGCGCCCTGCTGGCGCCGTTGGCCGCCGGTTGCGCCGGCACCGTGGTCAAGCCCGGGGACCTCAGCCGGCTTCGCGTCATGGCGCCGGCCAGCCCGGGCGGCGGCTGGGACACCACCAGCCGCGTCCTGCAGCGGGTGATCCAGCGCGAGGGGCTGGCCCGCAACGTGCAGGTCTTCAACGTGGAGGGCGCCGGCGGGATCATCGGGCTGGGCCAGCTGGCCCGGGAGGACGACGACGCGCTGGTGATGACCATGGGGCTGGTCATGCTGGGGGCGGTGCTCACCAACAAGTCGGCGGTGACCCTGACGGACGTCACGCCCGTGGCGCGGCTGACCGGCGAGGCGGAGATCGTCGTGGTGCCGGCCAGCTCGCCGTACCGCACCATGCAGGACTTCGTCACGGACTGGAGCAGGAACCCCCGGGCGGTTCCGGTCGCGGGCGGGTCGGCCGGCGGGTCGGACCAGATCCTCGCGGGTCTGGTCGCGCAGGCGACCGGCGTCGACCCCCGGCAGATCAACTACATCCCCTACTCGGGTGGCGGGGAGTCGCTCGCCGCTCTGCTCGGCGGCCAGGTCTCGGCCGGCATCTCCGGCATCGGCGAGTACTCCGAGCAGGTCCGCTCGGGCGACCTGCGGGCGCTGGCGGTGTCGGGGCCGGAGCCGTCCGGCCAGCTGCCGGAGGTGCCGACGCTGCGCGACCAGGGCATCGAGGTCGAGCTCACCAACTGGCGCGGGCTGATGGCCCGGCCCGGGATGGCCGAGGAGGCGCGCAGCGACCTGATCGCCCTGGTCGCCAGCGTGCGCGAGTCGGACGAGTGGCAGGAGGCCCTGGACAACCGGGGCTGGGACGACGAGTTCCTCCCCGGGGAGGACTTCGGCGCGTTCCTGGCGGACGAGCAGACGCGGGTGCGCGACATCCTCGTCGGGATCGGACTGGTGAGATGAGCGGCTCGACACGCGTGACCTCTGCCGGACCGCCGCCGCCGGTCCCGGACCCGCCGGCCCCTGCCGGCCGGGCCTGGGGCGAGCTCGGCCTCGTGGCGCTGCTGGCCGTGATCGGCGTCGTGCTGCTGGTCGACACCGGGCGGATCGCGGTGCCCGGGTCGAGCAACACCGTCGGCCCGCGCGCGTTCCCGTACGCCGTCGGCGCCGCGCTGGTCCTCGTCGCCGTGGCGCTGGCCGTCGCGGTGTGGCGGGGCGACCGGGCCGCGGCCGACGAGGGCGAGGACGTGGACGCGTCCACCGACACCGACTGGCGGGCCGTCGGCCTGATCGCGGCAGCCTTCGTCGCCCACGCCCTGCTGATCAACGTCGTCGGCTGGCCGCTGGCGGTCTCGCTGATGTTCGCCTCGGTCTCGAAGCTGCTCGGCGCCAGGGGCTGGGTGCGGCCGCTGCTGGCCGGCGGGGTCGTGTCGGTCGTCGTGTGGCTGCTGTTCGTCAAGCTGCTCAACGTCGCGCTGCCGGGCGGGACGCTGCTGGAGCTGGTGACCGGTGCATAGCTTCTCGCAGCTGATGGACGGCTTCGGCGCCGCGCTCACCCCGCTCAACCTGCTGTTCGCCTTTCTCGGCGTCTTCCTGGGCACCGCCGTCGGGGTGCTGCCCGGCATCGGCCCGGCGATGACCGTCGCGCTGCTGCTGCCGATCACGTACGTCCTGGAGCCGACCGGCGCGTTCATCATGTTCGCCGGCATCTACTACGGCGGGATGTACGGCGGGTCGACCACCTCGATCCTGCTGAACACCCCCGGCGAGTCGTCCTCGATCATGACGGCGCTCGAGGGCAACAAGATGGCGAAATCGGGTCGGGGCGCCGCGGCGCTGGCGACCGCCGCCCTGGGCTCGTTCGTCGCCGGCACCCTCGCCACGCTGCTGCTGGCGTTCCTCGCCGCGCCGATCGTGGACTGGGCCGTCTCCCTGACGGCGGCCGACTACTTCGCCCTCGCTGTCCTGGCCTTCTGCGCCGTGTCCTCCGTGCTGGGCTCCTCCCCCCTGCGCGGCCTGGCGTCGCTCGGGTTCGGCCTGTACTTCGGGCTGGTGGGCACCGACGTGCTCACCGGCCAGCCGCGCTTCACCTTCGGCGTCCCGCAGCTCACCGACGGGGTGGACGTCGTCGTGGTGGCCGTCGCGCTGTTCGCGGTCGGTGAGGCGCTGTACGTCGGGTCGCGGCTGCGGCGCGGGCCGGTGCAGGTGATGCCGACCGGCGGACAGTGGTTCACCCGCCAGGACCTGCGCCGCTCGGTCGGGCCGTGGCTGCGCGGGACGGCGATCGGCTTCCCCTTCGGGACGCTGCCGGCGGGCGGCGCGGAGATCCCGACGTTCCTGTCGTACTCGCTGGAGAAGCGGCTGAGCAAGCACGGCCACGAGTTCGGCAAGGGGGCCATCGAGGGGGTGGCCGGGCCGGAGGCCGCCAACAACGCGGCCGCCGCCGGGGTCCTCGTACCCCTGCTCACGCTCGGGCTCCCGACCTCGGCCACCGCGGCGATCCTGCTGGCGGCGTTCCAGGGCTACGGCATCCAGCCGGGGCCGCTGCTGCTCACGACCGAGTCGGCGCTGGTCTGGACCCTGATCGCCTCGCTGCTCATCGGCAACTTCATGCTGCTGGTGCTCAACCTGCCGCTGGTCGGCCTCTGGGTGAAGCTGCTGAAGATCCCCCGGCCCTACCTGTACGCCGGCATCCTCATGTTCGCCTCGCTCGGCAGCTACGCGGTCAACGCGGACCCGTTCGACCTGCTGCTGCTGACCCTGCTCGGGCTGCTGGGCCTGCTCATGCGGCGCTACGGCTGGCCGGTCGCCCCGGCGGTCATCGGGCTGATCCTGGGCCCGGTCGCGGAGACCAACCTGCGGCGCGCCGTCGCCATCAGCGACGGCGACCTGGGCGTCCTGCTCGACACCACGCTCAGCAAGGTGGTCCTGACCGTGGCGCTGGCTTCGGTCGTCGTCCCGCCCCTGCTGCGGCGGCGCGAGCGCCGCCGGCTGCGTGCCACCAACGCGGAAGTGGACTGAATCGTCATGGCGGTCGTCGTCAGCTACGTCCCAGGCCCACCCGGTGCGGCTGCCCTGCAGGCAGGGCTGCAGGAGGCCCGGCTGCGCGGCGCCCGCGTGGTCGTCCTGAACACCTCCCGGGGCGACTCGCTCGTCGACTCCCGCTTCGTCCAGGGTGCGGCCCTGGAGGAGCTGCGGGCCCAGCTGGCGGACTCCGGCCTGGCCTACGAGATCCGACAGCCGGTGCGCGGGGGCGACATCGTCGACGAGGTCGTGGACGTCGTGGCCGAGGTCGGCGCCGACCTCGTCGTGATCGGGCTCCGCAAGCGCTCCGCCGTCGGCAAGCTGCTGCTCGGCAGTGCCGCCCAGCGCCTGCTTCTGGAGGTGCCCTGCCCGGTGCTCGCCGTCAAGGCCTCCTAGCGCTGGCACGGGTCCGGGTGGCCGTGCTTCCTCGTGTCCCCGCACTCGCGTGGGACCACAACGCCTACTACCACCGGCTGATCCTGCGCCGGCTGCCCGCCGGGTCGCAGCGCGTGCTCGACGTCGGCTGCGGCGCCGGCGCGCTCGCCGCTCGGCTCGCGCTGCGCGTGCGGCGGGTGGAGGCGGTGGACCGCAGCCCGGCGATGGTCGACCGAGCCCGGGCGGCCACCGGGCCGCGCGTCACCGTACGACGGGCCGACGTGCTGTCCGACCCGCTGCCCGAGGGCGCCTACGACGCCGTCGTCTGCCTGTCGGTGCTGCACCACCTGCCGTTGGACGAGGCGCTCCCACGACTGGCCGCGGCGCTGCGGCCCGGCGGGCGGCTGGTCGCGGTGGCCCTGCCCCGTGTCGACCTGCCCCGCGAGCTGCCCGTGGAGGTGGCGGCGGCGGGCGCACAGGCCGCCGTCGCCGTCACGCTGGGGCTCGCCCGGCTCGCGGGCCTGACCGCGCTGGCCAAGGACGACGCGCACATGCCCGTCGCCGCACCCGAGCTCACCGTGCGGCAGGTCCGCGCGCAGGCACGCGCTGTGCTCCCCGGTGTGCGGGTACGCCGCCTGCTGTTCTGGCGTTACCTGCTCGAGTGGGACCGGCCGGCGGACTCGGCGGCGTAGCGGGCCGGGGAGGTCCCGACGGCGCCGGTGAAGTCCCGGATGAGGTGGGCCTGGTCGGCGTAGCCGAGGCGGTCGGCGAGCTCTCCCCAGTCCACCGGCCGGCCGCTCAGGGCGTGCTCGGCGAGGTCGTGCAGGCGGTACCGGCGCAGGACCCAGCCCACCGGCAGGCCGACGTAGTCGTGGAACAGCCGCTGCAGAGACCTCGTGCTCACGTGCAGGCGCAGGGCGAGGTCGGGCACGCGGGTCAGCCCGCGGTCGTCGGCCATCATCGTGACCGCCCGGTCGGCGAGCGCCACCGAGGGGTCGGGCCGGGCCGGCAGCAGGGGCCGCAGGGCGGTGTCGAGGACCGTCGCCGCCCGCGCCAGCTCGCGGGCGCCCTGGACACCGTCGACCAGGGCTGCGTCGTCGAGGCCGGGCAGCACGGCCGCGGGCCGGGTCCGGTCGGTGAGCTCGGCCACCGGGCCGGCTAGCAGCGGCCGTACGCCGCCGGGCCGGAAGCGCGCCCCCACGACCCGGCCGGTGCCCCTGAGCACCCGGTCGAAGCGCCGCCGCGGCGGGCCGTGCAGCGTCGCCGCACCGTCCTCGACCACCAGGTGCGCCGACGGGTGCGGCAGGACCGCCTGCTGGTGCTCCTCCCGTTCGGGCAGGCTCCAGGCGACGGCCCAGAGCCAGGCGACGTACGGGCGCAGCGGCTCGCTCGGCTCCCAGCGGTGCAGCTGGAAGCGGTCCTCGTCCGGCGTGCGGAGCACGCCGCGCTCGCAGGGTTCCAGGGCGCGCGGCACGGCGGCAGCATCTCAACCGCTGGCGCAGATCTGCAAGACGGGTGCGGTGGGGTGGCTCGTACGGTCGGAGCGCCCGATCCCGACCTCAGGAGGCCCGCATGAGCACGCCGTCCCCGGCCCGGTTGACCATGGTGAACATCGACTGTCCCGACCCCCGCGCGCTGGTCGCGTTCTACGGCCGGCTGCTCGGCTGGGACGTCGCCCACGACGAGGACGAGTACGGGATGATCACGCAGGGCGGCACCGCGATCGGCTTCGGCCGGGTGGACCCGTACGCGGCGCCGCAGTGGCCCGATGCCGCAGGGGGCAAGCAGTTCCACCTCGACCTGGCCGTCGACGACATCCCGGCCGCCGAGCGGCTCGCCATCGACCTCGGCGCGAAGGTCCCCGAGCACCAGCCCGGCGGGACGTGGCGGGTGCTGCTCGACCCTGCCGGCCACCCGTTCTGCCTCACGGGCGGCTGACCGCGGCCCCGGCCTCCCCTACCCTCGGGCCATGGACGCAGGCTCGACGGTCTCGCTGACCGGCTCCCTGTTCACCCTCGCCCTCGTGCTGCTGGTCGTGGCCGGCATGGCGCGCAGCGGCAGCCTGGCCCGCAACGGGGCCGTCGGCATCCGCACCCGGAGTACGACCGCCAGCGACCAGGCGTGGGTGGCCGGTCACCGGGCGGCGTACGGGGCGCTGCGGGCGACCGGCTGGCTGAGCCTGGGTTTCGGGGGCGCTCTCGTTGCTGCTGTCCGTGCTGGTGCACGGGGCCGCGGCGGTGCCGATTGTCCTCGGTACGGCGGGCCTCGGATACGCGGCCCTCGTCGCCGGCCTGGTGGTCAGTACGCGGCGCGCCAACCGGGCCGCCCGGTCGGCACCCCCGCACAGCTGAGCCCACGCCGGCTGGATCCCGCGCGGATCAGGCGAACGGGTCGACGAGCGGGCGGCTGTGACCTCCCTACGAGCCGCCCACCGGCACAGGGCACTCCCGGCGGCTGACGTCCTTGCGCGATCGCTTCCGATGCCCTAAACTTCGAACAGGTGTTCGAAGCAGGAGGTGCTCCACGTGTTCCCGCAGCACGATCCCGGGCAGTTGTCCGAGCCGGTGCGGGAGCTGCTCGTCGCCCTCGCCGTCGTGCTTCGGCAGGTTCCGGCCGAGCTGCCCGGTCCCGTGGCGCTCGCCGACACCCGGGCGCTGCTCCGATCGGCCGACGCCCTGCGTGCCGGCACCCTGGGACGGATCGCCGACGTGGAGCTGCGCCAGCTGTACGCGCTGGAGGACGCGTCGAGCACGGCCGCCTGGGTCGACACGCAGCCGGCAGCCGCGGGTCGTGATGAGGTCGCGCTCGCCCGCCGGCTGCCCCGGCTGCCCTACCTCCACGGACGGCTTGTGGCCGGTGAGCTCTCGCGCTGAGGACCGCCACCCTGGTCGGGGTCGCGCTCGACAAGGCCGCGCGGCAGGTCGACCGGCCGGACGGCCTGATCGGAGGGCAACCCGGCGAGTCGACCCTGACCAACGTCATCGTCGAAGGCGTGCTGCAGCTCGTGGCCGCCGGGCGCGGCGGGTTCGACGAGGACGACACGGCCATCGACGAGCTGCTGGTCGAGCTGGTCGACATCGTGCAGCACCGCTGGGCCAGCTCGCCCGGCTCGAGCGGGCCTTTGTCGTCCTGGCTCAGCAGCTGCCCGCGGGCATGCTCCGCGACGGCCTCGACCGGCTGGTCGAGGCAGTGACGCCGCAGCGGCTCGAGGACGCTGCGGCACGCGCCCACGACTCCCGCGGGTTCAAGATGGTTCTGCGGTCCGACGGGTCGGGCTACACCGTCACCCGCGGCGACCTCACGCTGGAGCTCGGCGAGTACCTCGCGGCGGTGCTCGCGGCGCAGCGGGCCACCGACCCCGACAACGTCGTGGACACCGCCG
>DASTLY010000138.1:0-76994 GCA_035714445.1 Mycobacteriales bacterium | reverse complement strand
GGGACGACGCCCCGGGCTACTTGATCACGATCGGGTTGACCGGTGCTCCCGTGCCCTCGACGATCTTCAGGGGGGCGGCGGTGTAGAGGAACTCGTACTGGCCGTCCTCGGCGCAGTCCGCAGCCAGCGGGTCCAGCTGGGCGATCTCGGTGAGGGTGACGCCCAGGTTGCGCATCAGGGCGTTGTGCAGCGGCAGCAGGATGCCGGACGCCGGGTCCAGCGTCACCTCGTTCGCGATCGTGTCGGTCACCAGGTTGGGGATCTCCATCTCCTGGAACCACGCGACCAGCTCGCGGCTGTAGGTCAGCCCCGGCTCCACGAAGTCGGCGTAGAACTCCGCCGCCGGCGTCTCGTAGAACGAGCCGATCCAGCCCGTCCTGACCACCAGGATGTCCCGCTTCTGGATCTCGGTGCCCTGGCGCTCCGCGCACGCCAGCAGGTCCTCGTGGGTGAACGTCTCGCCCTTGCCCAGCACGTCCTTGCCCCGGTGCCGGGCCATGTCGAGCAGGACGCCGCGGCCGACGACGCCGCGGACGGCGATCGGGTGCACGCTGGCCTTGCTCATCCCGCCACACGTGCTGTCGGCCGGGTAGCCGTTCCACAGCTGGTCGTCGTACCAGACGTGCCCGAGGGCGTCGTACTGCGTCGAGCCCTGCAGGAACATCGAGACGAAGTCGTCGGCGTACTCCGCCCCGCCGGGGAACTTCGCCATCTTGCCGGACAGGAAGTGGCCCTTGTCGACCACCTGGGTGCGGATCGCGGGCGCCCGGCCGGGCCAGACCGGGTCCCCGCCCTTGTGGCCGATGTCCACCTGGAGGGTGAAGGTCTTGCCCTGCTTGATGGCGGCGACGCCGCGCATCACCTGGGCCGCGTCGAGGTAGTTGAGCGAGCCCACCTCGTCGTCCGGGCCCCACTTCCCCCAGTTCGAGGGGGAGTCCTTGAGGTAGTCCGTGAGGTTCGGAACATCGGTCATGCGTCTCCTTGTGTCGGCGGTGTAGCAGGGTGGGAGGGCGGTGGGGTGCTCAGGCCCAGGGCGGCGCACCGCCAGCGAGCAGGGTGCGGGCGACGACCATCCGGTGCACCTCGTCCGGCCCGTCGTAGATGCGGCCGTAGCGGGCCTCGCGGTACATCCGCTCCAGGGGGGTGTCGCCGGTGACGCCCAGCGCACCGTGGACCTGGATCGCCCGGTCGATGACGTTGTGCAGCATCTGCGCCCCGGCGAACTTGATCATGGAGATCTCGACCCGGGCCTGGTCGCCGCGGTCCATCGCCCGGGCCGCGTCCAGGGTCATCAGGCGGGCCGCCTGGATCTCGGCGGCCGACTCGGCGACGTAGCGCTGGATCTCGCCCTTGTCCTTGAGCAGCGAGCCGTGGGCGTACCGCGTGTTGGCGCGGTCGATCATCAGCTCGAAGGCGCGCTGCGCCTGCCCCAGCCAGCGCATGCAGTGGAAGATGCGACCGGGCCCGAGCCGGCGCTGGGCGATGGTGAACCCCTGGCCGCGCTCGCCCAGCAGGTTGTCGTGCGGCACCCGTACGTCGTTGTAGCGGACCTCGCAGTGGTCGCCGCCGACGTGTCCCATGGTGGGCACCGCGCGGACGATCTCGTAGCCCGGGGTGTCGGTGGGCACCAGGATCGCGGAGAAGCGGCCGTACTTCGAGGCGGCGTCGGGGTCGGTCTTGGCGAAGACGGTGACGAAGGCGGCCCGCGACCCGTTGCTGGTGAACCACTTGTGCCCGTTGATGACCCACTCGTCGCCCTCCAGCACGGCGGACGTCTGCATCAGGGTGGGGTCGCTGCCGGCGACCTCCGGCTCGGTGAGCCCGACGCTGGGCGAGATCTCACCGGCCACCAGCGGCTTGAGGAAGCGCTCGCGCTGCTGCGGTGACGCGTACAGGTGCAGCATGATCGAGTCCTGCATGCTCATCGACCCCACCGCGACCTGCCCGAACTCGGAACGGCCGATGATCTCGTTGAGCAGCGCGAACTCCATAAAGGGCAGGCCGCCGCCGCCGATCTCGCTGGGGTGGCCGAGGGCCCAGAGGTCGCGGCGCTTCGCCTCGGTCTTGAGCTCCTCCATCACCTCGGTGGCGTGGCCGTCGTAGGCCTCGAGCTCCCGCTCGCGCGGAATCACCTCGCCGTCGATGAAGTCCTTCACGGCCGTCCGCAGCCGGCGGACCTCCTCGGTCATCTCTGCTGGCATGACAGGCCCTCTCTCAGGCGTCGGGTGTGCGCAGGGCTGGGCAGGCTCGGCGCAGGACGGTCATGCGGACCTTTCCTGTGGCGTCGCGGGGCACTGCCCGGCCCGTGAGGTGAATCACAGTTCAGTCGTTGTACACCACCCGGCGCGTGCCGTCATGCAGGTGTTTCCCCTGTTCTCCGGACGCTCCTCAGAACTGTTGACGGCGCCGGGAGGCGATGTCAGCCTCCGGTCCCCAGGCTCCCCGAGGAGGTCGAGTGACCCCGTTCGACGTCAGCTCCGTGGAGGTCGGGCCGCACGGCGGCAAGCGCTACGCCGGGCTCGCCCAGAACCTCGTCCGGGTGCTGCACGCCGCCGTCGCCGGCAAGCCCGACACCGAGGCCCTCGTCGAGCTCGACGGCCCCAGGACGACGTACGCGGAGCTCTGGGACCGGGCCACCCGCGTCGCCGGGGGTCTGCGGGCCGCCGGCGTCCAGCCGGGTGACCGGGTCGCGAACCGGCTGCCCAACGGCAACGACTGGGTCTACGCGTTCTGGGGGACCCTGCTGGCCGGCGCCGTGACGGTGCCGGTGAACACCAGGTTCACCGAGACCGAGGCCGCCTACGTGGTCTCCGACTCGGGCGCCCGGCACGTCTTCCTGCCGGGCGAGCCGCTCGTCACGGGCGAGCCGCTGGTCGTGGACGACCAGGGCCACACCGAGCTGGCCGGGATCTTCTACACCAGCGGGACGACCGGCTCGCCCAAGGGCGCCATGACGACGCACGAGAACTTCCTGTCGAACATCGAGACCTGCATCCGCTGCCTGGGCCTGGCCCGGGAGCCCGACCTCCGGACGCTCATCTCCGTCCCGCTGTTCCACGTCACGGGCTGCAACAGCCAGCTCCTGGTGCTCACGGCACTGCACGGGACCTCGGTGATCATGCCGGCCTTCGACGTCCACACCTTCCTGCGGGCGATCGAGACCGAGCGGATCTCGGTGCTTACCACCGTGCCGGCCATCTACTGGCTGGCGCTGCAGCAGCCGGAGTTCCCCACGACCGACACGTCCAGCGTCCGGGCGCTCAGCTACGGCGGCGCTTCGATCGCGCCCGACCTCGTGCACCAGCTGATGAAGGCGTTCCCGACAGCGCGGGTCGGCAACGGCTTCGGCCTCACCGAGACCGCGTCCGTGTCGACCTATCTGCCGCACGAGTACGCCGCCGAGCACGCCGACTCGGTCGGCTTTGCCGCGCCGGTCGTCGACGTGCGGCTCGACGAGCCCGACCCGGCGACAGGGGTCGGCGAGCTCCTCATCCGCGGGCCCAACGTCGTCGCCGGCTACTGGCGCAAGCCGGAGCAGACCGCCGAGACGTTCGTCGACGGGTGGCTGCGCACGGGTGACCTCGCCCGGATCTCCGATGACGGGCTGGTGTTCGTCGTCGACCGGCGCAAGGACATGATCAACCGCGGCGGCGAGAACGTGTACTGCGTCGAGGTCGAGAACGCGCTCAACCTGCACCCCGCCGTCGGCGAGGTCTCGGTCGTCGGCGTGCCGGACAGCATGATGGGCGAGAAGGTCGGCGCCGTGATCGTGCCCGCCGCCGGGGCCACGATCGACCGGGAGGAGCTCCTGGAGTTCGCGCGCGAGCACCTGGCCGACTTCAAGGTGCCGCAGTTCGTCTGCGTACGGGACGAGCCGCTGCCCCGCAACGCCGGGGGGAAGGTCCTGAAGCCGGTGCTGCGCGCCGAGACCGTCTGGACCTGAGCCGGCCTACTCGAAGTAGCGGCGGGGGTTGCCGACCAGCATCAGCTCCAGGTCCGCGTCGCTCACGCCGGCCGCCGTCAGCGCCGGCAGGACGTCGTCGGGGATGTGCCGGTAGTTCCAGTTGGGCACGGCGGCGTTGAGCAGCCCCTGCGACTGCTCCCCGCTGAAGTAGTCGATGTAGCAGGACGCGTCGTGCGCGAGCACCATCCGGTCGGCGTAGCCCTGCTGCGCGAGGGCGGCGATGGTGGCCACCCGGTCGGCCGTCGGGTTGTACATGTCGAGCCCGAACCGGTCCATGCCGGCCGTGGCGCCCCGGTCCATGAGGGCCTTGAGGTAGTCCAGGTCGTTGGTGTCGCCGCTGTGCCCGACGACGACCTTGGCGAGGTTCACCCCCTCCTCGGCGAACAGGTCGAGCGCGAGCAGGCCGCTCTTCGCCGCGGCGTTGGTGTGGACCGTGATCGGGACGCCGGTCTCGCGGGCGGTGAAGGCCACCGCCCGGGCCACCCGCTCCACCCCCGGGGTGAGCCCCTTCTCCTCCACCACGCACTTGAGGAACGCCGCCTTGACGCCGGTGTCCGCGATGCCCACCCGGATGTCCTGGACGAACAGGTCGGCCAGCAGCTCGGGTCCCTCGAGGATGGTGCCGGGTCCGCGGTAGTGGAAGTAGTGCGGCAGCTCGTCGAAGGTGTAGAGCCCCGTGGCCGGGATGATGTTGAGCTCCGGCACCTGCTCCGCGACGCGCTGCACCCGCGGGAGGTAGCGCCCCAGGCCGATGACGGTGGGGTCCACGATCGTGGTGATGCCGCGCCCGGCCAGCTCGCGCAGCTGGACGACCGCATCGGCCACCCGCTCCTGCTCGTCCCACCAGGGCCCGCCGTAGTTCTGCAGGATCTCGGTGCTGAGGACGAACACGTGCTCGTGCATGAGGGTGCGCCCGAGTGAGGCCGTGTCGACCGGGCCGCGGACTGTCTCCACCTGTGCCATCGGGCCTCCTGCTCGCCGGCCGAGCGCCCGCTCGGGCGGAGGGCATCGTGGAACCCCGGGTACAGCGTGTCAAGCCGGCCCGGGAGGTCGCCAACGGTCATGCGGCCGGGCAGTATCGGCCCCATGACGACGCCGGCCGGGCCCGCTGCGCCGCACGGACTCGAGCTCGGAGCGGTGGGGGCCTGGCTGGCCGGGCACGTCGGGCTCGAGCTCCCCCTCGAGGTCGTCCAGGTGGTCGGGGGACGGAGCAACCTCACCTACCGGGTCAGCGACCGGGCCGGCCGCCGGGTGGCCCTGCGCCGCCCACCGGCGGGGCAGCTGCTCGCGACCGCACACGACATGCGCCGCGAGTGGCAGGTGCTGCGCGCGGTCGAGGACACGCCCGTGCCCGCGCCGCGACCGCTGGCGCTGTGCGAGGACGAGTCGGTGACCGGCGCCCGGTTCTACGTCATGGAGTGGGTCGACGGGCTGGTGCCCGCCGACGCCACGGCGGCGGCCGCGCTCCCCGCCGCGGCCCGTGCGCGCCTGACCCTGCAGCTGGCGGACGTGCTGGCCGACCTGCACCGCCTCGACCCCGCTTCGGTCGGCCTCGCCGGCTGGGCGCGGGACGGGGACTACCTGCAGCGCCAGCTGCGCAGGTGGCACCGGCAGATCCACGGCAGCGGGTCGACCCACCTCGCCCTGGCCGACCGGGTGCACGACCTGCTGCTGGCCTGCCCGGCCGGCGCCGAGGACCGGGTCGTGCACGGCGACTACCGCGCCGGCAACGTGCTCGTCGGCCCGGACGGGACCGTCCGGGCCGTGCTCGACTGGGAGCTGGCGACCCTCGGCCACCCCCTCGCCGACCTGGGGTGGCTGGTGGCGTCGTGGACGTCGGCCGGGGACCGGCTGCCCACGGTGACCGCGAGCCCCAGCGAGCTGCCCGGCTTCGGCTCCAGCGAGGAGCTCGTGCAGCGCTACGCGCAGCGGTCGGGTCGCGACGTGGCGGCGCTGCCGGTGTACGAGGCGTTCGCCCGCTGGCGTTCGGCCTGCATCAACGCCGGGGTGCGCGCCCGCTACCTCGCCGGCGCGATGGGTGACGACGGCTTCGACGTGAGCGGGATGGACGAGCAGATCCGCGAGCAGCTCGTGGCCGCCGGCGACCTCGTCGCGCGGCTTCCCCCGCGCTAGCGCCTGCCGGCCGGTGTCCGGCCCGGAGCTAGGATCCGCGGCGTGTCGAGCGAGCCCGACGGCGACGACGAGGTCGCGAGCCTGGAGCACGAGCTCACGGTCCTGCTGAGGCGGGCACGGGCCTACTCCGGCGAGCTGGCCAGGGCGGTGCACCCCGACCTGGAGGCGGCGGCGTACGGGCTGCTCATGCACGTCGTCGACGGCGGGGCGCGCGCGGCGGACCTGGCGGAGTACTTCGGCATCGACAAGAGCACCGTCAGCCGGCAGGTGCGGCTGCTGGAGCAGCTCGGGCTGCTGCGCCGCGAGGCCGACCCGCAGGACCTGCGCGTGCTGCGCCTGGTCGTCACCGAGGAGGGCCTGCGACGCCTTCGAGCCGCCCGCGACGCGCGTCGGCAGCGCGTCGAGGAGCGGCTCGAAGGATGGGCGCCGGACGACGTGGGTCGGCTGGCGGGGCTGCTTGCGCGCTACAACGCCGCCGCCGGCTGACCCGCGTCGTCGGCTACGACAGGCCGGCCACCTCGGGGGCCTCGATCGCGTCGGTCAGCGCCGACGCACCACCGGGCACGTCCGCGACCTTGAGGATGAAGCTCTGCCGGCTGGGGCTGTTGCCGCTCTTGGAGAAGTCCAGCGGCACGACCAGGCCGCCGGTCTCCAGCTTGGTCAGCGACTGCTTGGCCTTCAGCACACCGGCCCGGGTCAGGTCCCCGCTGGCGCAGGCCTTGTCCAGGATCTGCCGCATGACCTCGCTGGCGCCCGCCCCGAAGACCACGCCGAGGCTGGTCGTCGCGTTCGGGTACTTCGCCTTGTACGCCGCGAGCAGCGCCGGGTTCTTGTCGAAGGTGCTCACCGGCGAGGAGAAGATCAGGTTGGCCTTGAGCGCGCCGGCGGCGGGGCCCGCCAGCAGCGCCGGCGACCAGACCGGGTTGCTGCCGATGATCGGCACGTTGAGGCCCTGCGCGGCGGCGACGCCCGCCGCGGAGGCGGTCTGGGCCGGGGCGACGGTGAGGGCGATGGCGTTGACGCCGGCCGCCTTGAACTGCGTGATCTGCGAGGACATGTCGGTGTCGGTCGACTTGATCTTGGACTCGACCACCGTCATGTTGTGCTTGGCGGCGAAGTGCTTCGCGCCGGCGAGCCCGTTCGCGCCGTACTCGCCCTCGAAGTAGATGTGGCCGATCTTGTCGCCTGCCTTGATCTTTCCGCTGGAGAGCGCGTAGCTCAGGCCGTTCACCATCTCGATGTCGTAGGTCGCGCCGGTCACCGCGTTGCCGGGCGGCACGGCGAGGTTGCGGGCCCACGCCGACGGGATGTTGACGATCTCGTCGGCGTCGTAGGCCTGCTCGAGCGCGGTGTTGATGGGCGAGCCGATGGTCTGCGCCATCGCCAGCACGTCGCCCTTCATCGAGCTGTAGAGCTGGACGCCCTGCTGCGGCACGTAGCCGGTGTCCTTGACGTTGAGCTTGACCTGGTACTTGCCGCAGACACCGCCCTTGGCGTTCTGCTGCTCCCAGAACAGGGTCTGCGCGTTGGTGATGTCCGAGCCGAGCGCCGCGAAGACGCCGGTGAGGTCGGTCAGCACACCCAGCGTGATGCTGTCGCCGGTGACCCCGGGACCGGTCTGCACCGCACCCGAGGAGCCCGTGCTCGTGGCTGTGTCGGTGTCCGCCTTCGTGCTGCAGCCGGTCGCGGCAACCAACAGGGCCGCGGTCAGCAGGACCCCGGTGCGCTGTGCGTGCTTCATGCAGTACTCCCTTGTACGGACGTGGACGGAGGGGCAGTGGCGGCTGGGCCGGCGGCGGCGGGCCGGCGGGGCTTGCGACGGAAGAAGCCGGCCAGCCCGGCCGGCTGGAAGAGCATGACGAGCACGATGGTGAGCCCGAACAGCAGCCGGGCCGCCTGGCCGGCGTTGACGCCGCCCTGGCCGGGCTCGGACACGAACGGCAGCTGCCCGGCGTACTGCTGGAACACCAGCGGCAGGGCGCTGACGAAGATCGCGCCGAGCACCGCGCCGCCGACCGAGCCGAGCCCCCCGAGGACGATCATCGCGAGGTAGAGCACGGACAGGTCGAGGGCGAAGGACTCGGGGGCGACCGAGCCGATCGACAGGGCGTAGAGCACGCCCGCCAGCCCGGCGTACATCGAGGACACCAGGAACACCCGGGCCTTGTAGCCCTGGACGTTGACGCCCATGACGGCTGCGGCGACCTCGCTGTCGCGCAGGCTCTGCAGCGCGCGGCCGGCCCGGCTGTTGAGCAGGTTGCGGGCGAACAGGTAGGCCGCCAGCGCCAGCGCGATCCCGAGGTACCAGAGCCGCTCGGCCTCGCCGAACGGCACGTTCAGCACGAACAGGTTGGGGTCGGAGTCGCTGAAGGTGAACCCGAACAGCGAGAACTTCGGGGCCGTACGCCCGTTGAACCCACCGGTGACGGCGGTCATGGTGTTGAGCAGGTGCTGGCCGATGAAGACCAGCCCGAGCGACGCGACACCGAGGTAGATCCCGCGCAGCCGGGCGGCCATCGGCGAGAACAGCAGGCCGGCCAGCCCCGCGACCACGACGCCGAGCACCATCCCGAGCAGCGGCGGCAGCTCCAGCCCCTCGACCCGGGTGGCGGTGCCGCCGGGCGCGCCGGACACGAAGACGTAGGTCACCGCGCCGACCGCCAGGAAGAAGGCGTGCGCCAGGGACAGCAGCCCGGTGGTGCCGACCAGCAGGTTCAGCCCGATCGCGCCGATGATCGCGCCGCAGCACGCGAAACCGGTGCGCAGCCAGAACTCCTCGACGTAGAGCGGCAGCGCCAGCAGCACCAGCACGCCGGCGAGCAGCAGCAGCCGGGCGACCCACCGGCCGGGGTCAGACACGGGTCAGCTCCTTGGTCCCGAACAGGCCCGACGGGCGCACGAGCAGCACGAGGATCATCACGACGTAGGGCATGACGTCGCCGAACCCCCGGCCGAGGAACAGCAGCTGGTCCTGGTAGCCCGCAGTGAACGACTCCGCCAGGCCGATGATGAGACCGCCGACGAGGGCGCCGCCGGTGGAGTCGAGGCCGCCGAGGATCGCCGCCGGGAAGGCGCGCAGCGCGACCGCCTGCAGCCCCGGCTGCACTCCGGGCGTCGGCGCGCCGACCAGGAACAGCCCCGCGACCGCGGCCAGCGCGCCGGCGACGACCCAGGCCAGCGCGGAGACCCGCCCCAGCCGGATGCCCATCAGCGCGGCCGTCTCGCCGTCCTCGGCGGCCGCCCGCATGGCGACCCCCCAGTCGGAGAACTTGAAGACCGCGAAGAACGCCGCGATCAGCACGGCGGCGACCCCGATGGCGATCAGCCGATTCTGGGTGATGCCGACGTCGCCGAACCGGACCACGTCGCCACCCCACGGGTGGGCGACGTTGAGGATGTCCGAGCCGATCCGCCGGGTCAGATCGGTCACCAGCAGGATGTCGACCCCGATGGTGAGGATGGCAAGGCTGATCACCGCGGCCCCGCGCAGCCGGTTGATGAGCACGCGCTCCACGAGCAGCCCGATCGTGGCGGTGGCGAGCACGCCGACCAGCACGCCCCAGACGAAGCCGATCTCGGAGCCGACCCGGGCGATCGTGTAGGCCCCGAACAGCAGCAGCGAGCCGTGCATGAAGCTCACCACCTCGCTGGCCTTGAAGATCACCGCGAAGCCGAGCGCGATGAGCGCGTAGATGGCGCCCAGCGAGAGCCCGTTGAGCAGCAGGGACAGGAACTGGGTCACGCGTGTGCTCCCGTCGAGGATGCGGGCCCGGTCTCGTCGCCGGAGCCCAGGTAGGCCCGGATGACCTCCGGGTCGCGCTGCACCTGTGCCGGCGTGCCGTCGGCGATCAGCCGGCCGAAGTCGAGGACGGTCACCCGGTCGGCGATCTCCATGACCATGCCCATGTCGTGCTCGACGAGCACGACGCTGATCCCGAGGGCCTGCCGGATCTCCAGGATGGCGGTGGCCATCCGGCGGGTCTCCTCGGAGTTCATGCCGGCGACCGGCTCGTCGAGCAGCAGCAGGTCGGGCTCGGTGCACAGCGCCCGGGCGACCTCGACGCGCTTCTGGTCGCCGTACGACAGGACCCCCACCGGGATGTCGACCTTGTCGCCGAGCTCCAGAAACTCCGCGATCTCGCGGGCCCGCTCGCCGTGCAGCCGGCCCTCGCGGGTGGCCTTGGGCAGCCGCAGCCCGGCGGCCAGGAAGCCGGCCCTGGTGAGGTGGTGCCGGCCGAGCATCAGGTTCTCGATCACGGTCTGCCCGCCGGACAGCGCGATGTTCTGGAACGCCCTCGCGATCCGCAGCTTGGCGATCTGGTGGGGCCGCATGCTGGTCAGGACGGCGTCGCCGAAGCGGATCTCGCCCTCGGTGGCCCGGTAGACCCCGGACATCACGTTGAACATCGTGGACTTGCCGGCGCCGTTGGGCCCGATGACGGCGTGCACGGTGCCCGGCTCGACGGTGAAGGAGACCCCGGACAGCGCGGCGAGCGCGCCGAAGCGCACGGTGACGTCGCGAACCTCGAGCGGCGGGATTCCCCGGTCGGCGGCGGTGGCCGGCGCCGGTCCCGGTCCCGGTCCCGGTAGGGCGACGCTCACGCCGTCCACCGCGCCAGGGTCTTGGTCGAGGCCGCGACCGGCCGGGCGTCGTCCTCGTCGCCGTGCCCGAGGTAGAGCCGCTGGACCTCCTCGGTCGCGGCCAGCTCGGCAGCCGGCCCGGACAGGGCCACCTCGCCGACGTCGAGGACGTAGGCCAGGTCGGCGACGCCGAGGGCCATCGTGGCGTTCTGCTCGACCAGCAGCACGGAGGTGCCCTGCCGGTTGATCTCGCGGATGATCTCGCCGATCTGCCCGATGATCTTGGGAGCCAGCCCGAGCGAGGGCTCGTCGAGCAGCAGCAGCTCCGGCCCGGCCATCAGCGCGCGGCCGATCGCGAGCATCTGCTGCTCCCCGCCGGACAGCAGCCCGGCCCGGCCGGACCGGCGCTCGTGCAGGATCGGGAACAGGTCGTACACCCGCTTCTGGGCCTCGGACCGGGCCTCGCGGCGGCGGGCGCCCATCCCGCCGGCCCGCAGGTTCTCCTCGACCGTGAGGCGGCTGAAGATCCGCCGGCCCTCGGGCACCTGCACCAGGCCCAGCGCGACGCAGGCCGCCGGGTCCTTGCCGACCAGGCTGGTGCCGCCGAAGGTGATCGAGCCGGCGTCCACCTTGCCCCGGTGCAGCTTCAGCGTGCTGGAGGTCGTGCGCAGCAGCGTGGTCTTGCCGGCGCCGTTGCTGCCCAGCACGGCCACGACCTTGCCGTCGGGCACGGACATGGTGATGCCACGCAGCGCCTGCACGGCTCCGCCGTACGTCACCGCCAGGTCTGCCACCTCGAGCACGCGCGCCCTCCCAGGTCGTCGTAGTCGCGGCACTCAACCATGTGATGTGGGGTTCGTGACCCGTAACACCCGCATCGCAGCCCCATCCGTTACCTAGCCTCGCGCAGCGCTTCGCTACGGTCGCAGCCGGCGAAGGAGGCAGCGCGATGGTCGACAGGGCGATCAGCCGGTTCCCGGTCGCGGACGTGCAGGACCTGCCGCCCGACCTGCGCGAGCGCATCCTCGACATCCAGGAGCGCAGCGGCTTCGTGCCGAACGTGTTCCTCGCGCTGGCGCACCGGCCGGACGAGCTGCGGGCGTTCCTGGCCTATCACGACGCGGTGATGGAGCGCGACAGCGGCCTGTCGAAGGCCGAGCGGGAGATGGTCGTGGTGGCGACCAGCGCCGCCCGGGACTGCACCTACTGCGTGGTCGCGCACGGCGCGATCCTGCGGGTTCGCGCGAAGGACCCGCGGATCGCGGACTTCCTCGCGACCAACGCCCGGCAGGCCCCGGTGACGCCCCGGCAGGCGGCGTTCCTGGCGTACGCCCTGAAGCTCTCGACCACGCCGGAGCTGGTCGAGGACGCCGACCTCGAGGTGCTGCGCGGGCACGGCCTGACCGACGACGACATCTGGGACGTCGGGGCCGTCACCGCCTTCTTCGCGATGTCCAACCGGCTGGCGCACGCGATGGCCCTGGTCCCCAACGAGCAGTTCCACCTGATGGGCCGCATCCCCAGGTCGTGAGGGCGCTGCCGAAGGATCAGTTGGACGTACGCGGAGGTATGGGACACCATGCTGCCCCGACCGGCTCCCTGCTCCCGAAACGGACCCCCATGCGCGCTGCACCGTCCCTCCGCCTGCTGGCCCCGCTGCTCGCCGCGACGACCGCCGTCGCCGGCACCGCCACGCTCTCCCTGCTCACCGCCACCCCCGCTGCCGCCGCCTGTGCCGACGTGGACGTGTCGTTCGCGCGCGGCACCGGCGAGGCCCCCGGCCTCGGCATCGTGGGCGGGCCCTTCGTCAGCTCGCTGACCGCCGCCCTGCCCGGTCGCACGGTCAGCACGTACGCCGTCAACTACGCCGCCAACACCGCGCAGACCAGTGCCGGGCCGGGCGCCACCGACCTGACCAACCACGTCACCTCGGTCGCGGCGGCCTGCCCCGGCACGCAGTTCGTCCTCGGCGGCTACTCCCAGGGCGCGAGCGTCGTGGACATCGCGCTCGGCATCCGCACCGGCACCTCCACGGGCACCGCCCTGCCGGCCGCCCTGTCCGGCCGCGTCGCGGCGGTCGTCGTGTTCGGCAACCCGCTCGGCCTGCAGCGGCAGACGATCGCCACGGCCAGCCGGACGTACGGCGCCCGCTCCCGGGACTACTGCAACACCGGGGACCCGGTCTGCGGCAACGGCTTCAACTTCGCGGCGCACCTCACGTACGCCAGCAACGGCTCCACCGCCGCGGGGGCGGCGTTCGCGGCCGGCCTCGTCGCGACGACGACCACGCCGACCCCGCCCCCGCCGCCGGCGGCGCCCGTCTGCGTCCGGGCCAGCACCAGCGACCAGGTGGACGCCGGCCGCGCGTCCGAGTTCTTCGGCCGGGCGTACGCCGTCGGCAGCCGCGACTACCTGGGCTACGAGAGCAGGTTCGTGTACGTCTCGCTCCGGCAGACGAGCCCGACGTCCTGGTCCCGGGTCGACAGCTGCTGAGCCCGATGCCCTGACAGCTAGACGCCGACGGCGCTGAACCCGCCGTCGACGTAGACGATCGAGCCGGTGGTCGCGGGGAACCAGTCCGACAGCAGCGCCACGCAGGACCGGGCCACCGGCTCGGGGTCGCGGATGTCCCAGCCGAGCGGGGCCCGGTCGACCCAGGCCTGCTCGAACGTCGCGAAGCCCGGGATGCTCTTGGCCGCCATCGTGCGCAGCGGGCCGGCGGCGACCAGGTTGGCGCGTACGCCGTGCGGGCCGAGGTCACGGGCGAGGTAGCGGTTGGCCGACTCGAGGCCGGCCTTCGCCACGCCCATCCAGTCGTACTCCGGCCAGGCCACCCGGGCGTCGAAGTCGAGCCCGACGATCGAGGAGCCGCGCGGCATCAGCGGAAGGCAGGCGCGGGCCAGTGCCGGGTAGGACCAGGTCGACACGTGGACGGCCACGCTCACGTCGTCCCAGCTGGTGTTGAGCACCCCCGAGCCGAGGGCCCCGGCCGGTGCGAACCCGATCGCGTGCAGCACCCCGTCGAGGCCGTCGACGTGCTCGCCCACCCGCTCCGGCAGGGCCGCGAGGTCCGCCTCGCTGGTGACGTCGAGCTCGATCACGGGTGGCTCGCCGGGCAGCCGCCGCGCGATCCGCTTCGTCAGCGACGCGCTGCGGCCGAAGCCGCTCAGCACCACGGTGGCGCCCTGCTCCGCGGCGGTCCGCGCGACGGAGAAGGCGATGGACTGCTCGGTGAGCACCCCGGTCACCAGCAGTCGCTTGCCGTCGAGCAGCCCGGTCATGCCGTTCCTCCGGTGACGTGGTGGGCGAGCGCGTCCTGCGCGTCGCGGGCGCTGCCCCAGAACACGCCGCCCTCGGGCAGCGACACCAGCCGGCCCTGCGGCAGCGCCGCGGCCAGCTCCTGCGCGACGTCCAGGCGGTGCAGCGGATCGGCGTCCTGACCGATGACCAGCGCCGGCACGTGGACGGTGCCGAGCACGGCCCGGTCGACGAGCGGCCGGTCGTCGCGCAGCGGGCGCGGGGCCGGGCGGCTGCTGAGCTGCACGGCGCGGCGGCGCACCAGCGTGCTCACGCCGCGGCGGGTGCGCACGGCCGCGGGCACCTCGGACATCAGGATCGCGGTGACGGCGTCGGCGTCGCCGGCGTCGATCGCGTCACCGAGGGCCTCCAGGCGCAGGGTTGCGCCGTCCGCCCGGGTGGCGTCGATCGCCGCCGGCAGGACGAAGGCGACCCGGTCGAAGCGGTACGGGTCGCCGGCCAGCACCCGCATCAGCGCGCCGGCACCCAGCGACAGCCCGACGGCGCACCGGGCACCGGTGGCATCGGCGACGGCCCGCAGGTCCTCGGCGAGCACGTCGTAGTCCCAGCCGCCGGGCAGGTCGCCGCTGTCACCGTGCCCGCGGAAGCTCAGCAGGATCCTGGTGCCCGGCACGCGGCTGGCCAGCGGCCGGGTCTCGGACGCCGAGCCGCCGAGGCCGTGCGCGAACACGGTCACCGGCAGGCCCTCGCCCAGCGTCGTGTAGGCCACCTCGCCGACCCGGCCCAGGGGAGGCACGACGGTCGCCGTCGGCGCCACTACAGCGGGCCGTTGGCGTGCCGGTCGCCGCGGCGCTCCGGCAGCGCCGCCAGGGAGCGCAGCAGGACCCGCCGGGTCTCGTGCGGCTCGATGACCGCGTCGACCACGCCGGTCTCCAGGGCGCGGGCGAGCCCGCCGGTGGTCGCCTCGTGGTGGGCGGCGAGCGACAGGACCAGCGCCGCGCGGGAGCGCGGGTCGCGCTCGGCGGCCAGCTCGCGGCGGTGCAGCACCTCGACGGCCGCGGTCGCGCCCATGACGTCGACCTGCGCGCCCGGCCAGGCGAAGACGTGGTCGGCGCCGAGGCCCTTGGACCCCATGGCGATGAACGCGCCGCCAAAGGCCTTGCGCAGCACGACGGTCAGCCGGGGCACCCGGGCCGCGGCGTAGGCGTGCAGCAGCTTCGCGCCCCGGCGGACGACCCCGAGGTCCTCCTGGGACAGGCCGGGCAGGTAGCCGGGCACGTCGACGAGGAACACCAGCGGGACCCCGAGCGCATCGCACCACTGCACGAAGCGGCCGGTCTTGTCGCCGGTGTCGGCGTCCAGGCAGCCCGCGAGCGTCTGCGGGTCGTTGGCGACCACGCCCACCGTGCGGCCACCGAGCCGGCCGAGCGCGGTCACGGCGTTGCGGGCCCACTGCGGCTGCAGCTCGACGACGGTGCCGGGGTCGAGCACGGCGCGGACCACCGGGCGCATGTCGTAGGACTGCCGGTGCTCGCCGGGCACCAGCGAGGTGGGGTCGGTGCCGTCGGCGGCGTGCGGGTCGACCATACCCTGGTCGCCGAGCAGGCTGACCAGCCGGCGGGCGGTGTACAGCGCCTCGTCGTCGGTGGCCGCCTCGAGGTGCGCGACGCCGCTGCGGGTGGTGTGCGTCTCCGGGCCGCCGAGCCGCTCGGCGGTGACGTCCTCGCCGGTGACCCGGCGGATGATGTCGGGCCCGGTCACGAAGACCCGGCCGGCCGGGCCCATGATGATCACGTCGGTGAGCGCCGGGCCGTACGCGGCACCGCCGGCCGCCGGGCCGAGCACCACGCTGATCTGCGGCACCTGCCCGCTCGCGCGGGTCTGCGCGGCGAACGTGCGCGCGACGCCGTCCAGGCCGGCGACGCCCTCGCGCAGCCGGGCCCCGCCGGACTGCCAGATGCCGACGACCGGCACCCCGCGGTCGACCGCGAGGTCGGTGGCCTCGGCGATCGCCCGGCAGCTCTGCTCGCCCAGCGCCCCGCCCTGCACCGAGGCGTCGGTGGCGAACGCCGCCACCTCGGTGCCGCGGATGCGCCCGGTCGCGACGGCCACCCCGTCCACCGAGCTGGTCAGCTGCCAGTCGTCGAGCAGCGCGCCGAGGCGCTGCACGACGGTCGGGTGCGCCGCGCCCTCGTCGACGGCCTCCCGCAGGTCGACCAGCGTCATCGGGTGAGGACCAGCGAGACGTCGTGCCCACCGAAGCCGAACGAGGTCGACAGGGCGGAGGTGTGCTCGAAGCGGCGGGGCACCACGCGTACGGCGTCGACGTCGGCCTCGTCGTCCATGTCGTCGAGGTTCTGAATCGGCGGCACGGCGCCGTCGCGCAGCGCCACGACGGTGGCGATCGCCTCGACCGCGCCGGCCGCGCCGAGCAGGTGCCCGGTGCAGGACTTGGTGGCGGTGACCGGCGGTCGGGCGCTGCCCAGCGCCTGCGCGAAGGCCCGCGACTCGGCCACGTCGCCGAGCGGCGTGGAGGTGGCGTGCGCGTTGATGTGCCCGAGCTCGTCCGGCGACACGCCGGCGTCCCGCAGGGCGAGGACGATGCTGCGGGCCGCGCCGTTGCCGCTGGGGTCGGGCGCGGTGACGTGGTGGGCGTCCGAGGCGAGCCCGGCGCCGGCCAGCTTGGCGTGCACCCGGGCGCCGCGGGCCCGGGCGTGCTCCTCGGACTCGAGGACGAGGATGCCGGCGCCCTCACCGAGCACGAAGCCGTCCCGGCTCTTGTCGTAGGGCCGGCTGGCGGCCGCGGGCTCGTCGTGCCGGGTGGACAGCGCGCGCATCTGCGCGAAGCCGGCCATCGGCAGCGGGTGCACGCAGGCCTCCGCGCCGCCGCAGACGACGACGTCGGCGCGGCCCAGGCGCAGCAGGTCCAGGGCGTACGCAATCGCCTCGGCGCCGGAGGCGCAGGCGCTCACCGGGGTGTGCACCCCGGCGCGGGCCCCGAGCTCGAGCCCGACCGTGGCGGCCGGGCCGTTGGGCATGAGCATCGGCACCAGGTGTGGCGACACCCGGCGGGGGCCCTTCTCGCGCAGCACGTCGTGCTGGCCCAGGATCGTCAGCGCGCCGCCGATACCGGAGCCGACGACGACCGCGAGCCGCTCGGGAGCGACCTCGGGGGCGCCGGCGTCGGCCCACGCCTCGCGGGCGGCGATCAGCGCGAGCTGCTGCACGCGGTCCAGCGTGCGGGCCTCGATCCGGTCCAGCCGGCCGGTGGCGTCGACCGTGGCGGCCAGCCGCGCGGGCAGGTCGGCGAACTCGGGGCCGTCGAGCAGTCGGACCCCGGAGCGGCCCTCGAGCAGGCCGCCGGTGAAGGCCGCGACGTCCGGGCCCAGCGGGGTGATGGCGCCGAGGCCGGTGACGACGACCGGTCCGTCGGCGTAGCGGGTGCCCGTCACGCGGCGGCGCCGGCGATGTAGTTGACGGCGTCGCCGACGGTGGTGAGCTGCTCGAGCGCCTCGTCCGGGATGCGGACGCCGAAGCGCTCCTCGCAGGCCACGACGACCTCGACCATGGTCAGCGAGTCGATGTCGAGGTCCTTGTCGAAGGCCGCCTCGGGGACGACCTTGTCGGCGGGCGTGCCGGCGACCTCGTCCAGGACCTCGGCGAGGCCGGCGAGGAGCTCGGCGGGGGTGGCGGTAGCTGCGGAGGTCATGGGGTTCCTTTGTGGAGTGGTGGTCGGGAGGACGTGCGGGCCCACGTACAGCGGCTCACGGGCAGCGGACGACCTGGCCGGCGGCGGTGAGCCCGGCGCCGAAGCCGAACAGCAGGACGGCGTCGCCCTGGCCGACCTCGCCCTGCTCGATGAGCCGGGCGAGGGCCAGCGGCACCGAGGCCGCGCTGGTGTTTCCGCTGTCGGCGACGTCGCGGGCGATGACCACCGAGCTCGGCAGCTTCAGGCTCTTCACGATCGACTCGGTGATCCGCAGGTTGGCCTGGTGCGGCACGAACGCCGCCAGGTCGGCGGGTTCGATGCCGGCCTTGACACAGGCCCGCCGGGCGAGGTCGGGCAGCGCGGTGGTCGCCCAGCGGTAGATGGCGCGGCCGTCCATGGCCATCAGCGGCGGCGCCCCGTGGATGGTGAGGCGGTCGTGCTGGGCGCCGTCGGCGGCCCAGACGACCGGGCCGATCCCGTCCTGCTCGGCGACCTGCACGACGGCGGCGCCGGCGCCGTCGCCGAACAGGAACGCGGTGCCGCGGTCGGTCGGGTCCACCAGCGGGAGCAGCTTCTCCGAGCCGATGACCAGCACCGTGTCGGCGCTGCCGGCGCGGATGCTGTCGGCGGCAAAGGCGACGCCGTAGGTGAAGCCGGCGCAGGCCGCCCCGACGTCGGAGGCGCCGGCCCGGGACGCGCCCAGCCGGTAGGCCACCTCGGGGGCGCCGCCCGGGAGCGGGCCGGGCATGGAACAGGTCGCGAGCAGGACCAGGTCGACGTCGGCCGGGTCGATGCCGGCGGCGGCCAGCGCCTTGCCGCCGGCGCTGGTGGCCATGTCGACGACGGACTCGTCCGGCGCGGCGACGCCCCGGGTGACGATGCCGCTGCGGGCCTGGATCCACTCGTCGGAGGAGTCGAGCCGCTCGGCGATGGCGTGGTTGTCCTCGCGCAGGGCGGGCCGGTGGGCGCCGACGCCGCGCAGCGCCGCCGCGCGCAGCGCGGTCACGCCGGCACCGCCGCACGCAGCTCGCGGGCCGTCTCGAGGTCGGCGGGCGCCTTGAGCGCGACCACGGTGGCGCCGGTCAGCGCCCGCTTGGCGAGGCCGGCGAGGGTGCCGCCGGGGGCGAGCTCGACCGCGGCGGTGACCCCCTGGGCGGCCAGGCCCGCCAGGCAGCGGTCGAAGCGCACCGGGCCGGTGAGCTGGCCCACCAGCCGGGCGAGCAGCGCGGCGCCGTCGGGGACCACGGCGCCGTCCGCGTTGGCCACGACGGCGCAGCGGGGGGCGCCGGGGCGCAGGGTGCGCACGGCGCTCTCCAGCGCCTCGGCGGCCGGTGCCATCGCCGCGGTGTGGAAGGCGCCGGCGACGTCGAGCGGGCGGACGCGGGCGCCGGCGGGAGGCGCCGCGGCAAAGGCCGCCAGCGCCTCGCTGGTGCCGCCGACCACGACCTGCCCGGCGACGTTGACGGTGGCCACGGTCAGGTCGGCGGCGGCCACGGCCTCGAGGACCTGCTCGGCGTCGCCGCCGAGCACCGCCGCCATGCCGGTCGGGCGGGCCGCGGCGGCCTGCGCCATGGCCGCTCCGCGCACCGCCGCCAGCGACACGGCCTCCTCGGGCGTCAGCACTCCGGCGATGGCCAGCGCGGAGAGCTCACCCACGCTGTGGCCGCAGACCGCGTCGGGCACGTCGTCGCCGAGCAGCGCCTGCGCGGTGAGCAGCGCGGCGGCGGTCAGCAGCGGCTGGGCGACCGCGGTGTCCCGGATCTGCTCGGCGGTCCCGGTGCTGCCGAGGCCCAGCAGGTCCAGACCGGTCAGCTCGGACCAGGTCGCGAGCCGGGCAGGGGCGTCCGGGAGATCGAGCCAGGGCAGCAGCATGCCGGGCGTCTGGGAGCCCTGACCGGGCGAGAGGAGGACAAGCACCCTTCTAGGGTCGCCGTACGGGACCCCTGTCAAGCCGTCCGACGCAAACCGAGTACCGGTCGGTACGTTGTGCGAACCCTACAAAGTTGTGACTCACGACCGGGTGCGGCCGAGCAGGAGGGCGATCCGCACCACCTGGGCGCCGCGCGGTTCGGTGATGTCGTGGCCGATCGTGTCGGAGACCTTGCGCAGGCGGTACCGCACGGTGTTCGCGTGCAGAAACAGCGCGCGGCCGGTGCCCTCCACCGAGCCGCCGCCCTCCAGGAAGGCCGCTGCCGTGCGCAGCAGGTCGCCGCTGGCGTCGGCCAGCGGTCTGTAGACGTCCTCCAGCAGCCGCAGCCGGGCCGTGTCGTCGCCGAGGACCGCACGCTCGGCCAGCAGGTCGCTCGAGGACACCGGCCGCGGCGCGTCGGGCCAGGCGGCGACGGCGGCGAGCCCGGCCAGCGCCTCGGCCACCGAGGGCGCCGCCGACGCCAGGTCGGGCACGTCCGGGCCGCGTACGAGCGGGCCGTCCGGCAGCAGCTCGGCGGCCGCCTGCAGCGCGGCATCGGCGTCGGCCGGCCCGCCGAGCAGGACGAGCAGCCCGCCGCGGGCCTCGCCGCTGAGCATCGACCAGCCGCGGTGCCGCGCCTCGGTACGCAGCGCCTCGAGGCCGGCCTCCGCCGCCCGGGTCGGCGCCCGGGTGGCGAGGGCGGTGCACCACCGGCCCGGCAGCCAGCCCAGCGAGGCGGCCCGGGAGACCGTCAGCTCGGCCACCTGCCCACGCACCAGCGACTCCACGACGCCGGCCTCGACGCGGGCGTCCCAGGCCCCCCGGGCCTCGGCCGCCGCGGCGTAGACCTCCGCCGCCGCGAACGCGATCTCCCGCGAGTAGCGCAGCACCTGCTCGGCCAGCGCCGCGGCCTCCCCCGGCGCGGCCAGCACCGGCACCTGCTCCTCGACGACGCCGACCGCGGCCCGGATGAGCTGCACGGTCTGCTTGAGCGACACCGACCGGGCCAGCTCGCGGGGTGCCACCGCGAAGACCTCCGGACCGGGTACGGGCGAGGCCAGCGGGTCGCGCAGCCAGTCGCTGAAGGCGCGCAGCCCGGTCTGGACGACCAGACCGACGTCGGCGCGCTGCTGCGGGGGCAGCGCCTCGAACCACGCCAGCCCGGACATGGCCTGCACCGCCCGGGTGCTGAGCCGGGCGGTCGCCCGCTCGACGCGCTGCCAGGTCGGCACGGTGCCGCCGTCCGCGCTCATCCGTCCCGTCCCGCCACGGGGGCGACGCTAACGGGCTCACTCGTCCGCAGCCGGCCCTGTCACCTCGGGAAGGGTGAGCACGACCTGGTCCTTGCCCGCGCCCTTGGCGCCGTACAGCGCCCGGCTGGCCTGGTCGAGCAGCTGCTCGGCGGACGCCGTCGGGCAGCCGAGGACCCAGGTCGAGGTGCCGACCGAGATGCTCAGCCGCCGGCCCGGCGCCTCCTCGACGGTGACGGCGCGGACGGCCTCGACCAGGCGCTGGCCCACGGCCAGGGCGCCGGCCCCGTCGATGCCGGGCAGTACCACCGCGAACTCCTGGCCGCCGAACCGGGCCAGCACGTCGCCGGCCCGGTGCAGCGACCGGGCCAGGGCGCGGGCGACCGCCGCGAGCGCGTCGTCGCCGACCCGGTGGCCGTACCGCTCGTTGAGCGAGGCGAAGTCGTCGAGGTCCACGACGATCACCGACAGCGGCTCGAAGCTGCGCGTGCAGCGCCGCCACTCGCCGCGCAGGGCCTGGTCGAAGGCCCGCCGGGACGGGATGCCGTCCAGCGTGCCGCTGGTGGACATCCGCACCATCTGCTGCTCGACCGCCCGCTCGGCCGTGATGTCCAGCAGCAGCCCGGCCGCGCGCCTCGGCCGGCCGCGCCGGTCGCTGTCGACCACCCGGCCGCGCAGGCGCAGCTGCCGCGGGCCGGCGGAGTGCGGGGCGCGGACCGTCACCTCGGCACGGCCCGTGCGGGTCAGCTCCGCCACCGCGCTCGCGAACGCCGGCCCGTCCTCGGGCAGCAGGGCGCCGCCCAGCTCGGCGGCCGAACAGGGCAGCGGGCGTACGCCGGTGCCGAGCAGCGCGGCCGCGGCCGGCTCCAGGTGCAGCCGTCCCGAGCGCAGGTCGAGGTCCCAGGTCGCGACCGGCGGCGGGCCGAGCGCGAGCGCGAGCCGGACGCGCAGGTCGGCGCGCTCGGCCACCCGCCGGTCGAGCTGCGTGACGTCGCGCACGCAGGCCCGGGCGTCCGGTCCGCCCGAGCCCGTTCGCGCGACCCACTGCAGGTGCACGCTGCCGCCGTCCCGCGGGACGAAGCGATTGTCGACGAGCACCTCGGGCTGGCCCGCGGCCAGCGCCGTGAGCCCGGCGACGACCTCGGTGGCGTCGTCGGGGTGCACCACCTCGAGCAGGGGCCGGCCGTCGAGCTGCGCCGGCGTCAGCCCGAGCAGGTCGGCAAAGGCCGGCTCGGCGCCGCACAGGCAGCCGTCCGGGCCGAGGGTGAACAGGGGTGCCTCGGTGCTGGGGCTGTGGCGGAGCACGACGCGCACCTCCGGGGGCGGGCTGCAGGACCGGGGCACGGCGCGGCCCCACGGCGGCATCGGCAGGTTGCGCGCGGGCCTCAAGGCTTTCGTCGTACGGGCCCGCGTCGTACGGGAGACTGGCCGCATGCCCGGGCCGCTCGTCGTGACCGTCCGGTGGACGGTGCCCGAGGCCGAGCTGTCCTGGCGCTTCTCGCGCTCGTCGGGGCCCGGCGGCCAGAGCGTCAACACCACCGACAGCCGGGCGGAGCTGTCGTACGACGTGCTGCGCTCCACCTCCCTGCCCGGGCACCTGCGGGACCGGGCGGTCGCGCGGCTCGGCGAGCGCCTCGTCGACGGCGTCGTCACGGTGGCCGCGAGCGAGCACCGCAGCCAGCTGCAGAACCGGGACGCGGCGCAGCGGCGCCTCGCCCAGCTGCTGCGCGAGGCGGTCGCGCCGCCGCCGAAGGTCCGGCGCCCGACCCGGCCGACCCGCGGCTCGCAGGAGCGCCGGCTGGCCGGCAAGAAGCGCCGGTCGGACGTGAAGCGGGGCCGCGGCGACCCCGGCGGCGAGTGAGCGGCTAGTGCTTCTCCGGGCCCGGGGTGGGCGGGGTCTCGCGCGGCGGCGGGAAGTCGCGGGGCAGCCGCTTGACCCGCTTGTCCATGTTGCGGATGAGCAGCACGGTGGCGAGGGCCATCAGCACCACGACCAGCAGCCCGATCGGCCCGGCGTTGCCGCCGGCGTCCAGGGCCAGCAGCACGCTCACGCCCCCACGCTCTCACGCACGCCGGCGAACAGGTCGTCCTCGGGCAGCGTCGTGTCGACCAGCGAGCGGGCCAGCTGGAAGTCCTCGGTCGGCCACGCCGCCTGCTGCAGCTCCAGCGGGCAGGCGAACCAGCGGCCGGTGGGGTCGACCTGGGTGGCGTGCGCGATCAGGGCGGCGTCGCGCAGCCCGAAGTACTCCGCGCACGGCACCGACGTGGTGACCCGGCCGGCGTCCTCCGGCTTGTCCACCCAACCCTCCAGCCACTCGCCGTACGGCGACTCGATGCCCTCGCGCAGCATCATCTCGTGCAGGGCCACGAGCCGGGCCTTGTGGAAGGTGGAGTTGTAGTAGAGCTTCAGCGGCTGCCAAGGCTCGCCGGCGTCGGGGAACCGCTCGGGGTCGCCCGCCGCCTCGAAGGCCGCCACCGACACCTCGTGGCAGCGGATGTGGTCCGGGTGCGGGTAGCCGCCGTTCTCGTCGTACGTGGTCATGACGTGCGGGCGCTCGCGGCGGACGACCTCGACCAGCGCGCGGGTCTGCTCCTGCAGGTCGCCGAGCCCGAAGCAGCCCTCGGGCAGCGGCGGCAGCGGGTCGCCCTCGGGCAGGCCCGAGTCGACGAAGCCGAGGAAGACCTGGCGTACGCCGAGGATCTCGCGGGCCCGCTCCATCTCCAGCCGCCGGACCTCGGTGATGTCGGCCGCGACCTCGGGCCGGTCCATCGCCGCGTTGAGCACGGAGCCGCGCGAGCCGTCGGTCAGGGTGACGACGAGGACGTCGACCCCCTCCCGCGCGTAGCGGGCCATCGTGGCCGCGCCCTTGCTCGACTCGTCGTCGGGGTGCGCGTGCACGCACATGAGCCGCAGGGGGTCCGCATGCACCGGGTAGGCCTCCTCGCCGGATCGGGGGGATGATCTCCCGAGACAGGAGTCCCCGTCCGGCTCCAACACCCGACGATCCCCAGGGAGTCCCGTGCGGCCCATTCCCGTCGTCCTCGGCACCCTCGCGGCGCTCGTCTCGCTCGTTGCCGCGGTGCTGCTGTTCCGGGCGTTCGGGGCCAGCACCGAGGTCGGCTTCGGGGCGCGCGGGTACGTCGTGCAGTCCGACCGCAGCGTCCAGGTCGAGTTCGAGGTCGTCAAGGACCCGGCCCGGACCGCCGTGTGCTCGGTCCGGGCCCGCGACCGCACCGGCGTCGAGGTCGGCAACTCGCTGGTGCGGGTCGGCCCGTCCGACCGGCGCCGCAGCATCGTGCGGTACGAGCTGGCCACCTCCGGCCGGGCCGCCAGCGGCGAGCTGACCTCGTGCGAGCTCGAGGCCGCCCCGGCGGGCTGAGCCGGGGTGCCGTCACCGGCCGGGCCGTAGCATCGACGGCCAGGCATCGACGGCGTGCGCCGACCGGTCCCCACTGCCCGACGACGACTGCCCGACGACGCGCGAGGAGAGCACCGTGACCCAGACCGGAGCGCAGACCACGTGGCTGACGCAGGAGGCGCACGACCGGCTGGTCGCGCAGCTCGAGACGATGAAGGGCGCCACCCGGGCCGACATCGTCGCCAAGATCGAGGCGGCCCGCGACGAGGGTGACCTCAAGGAGAACGGCGGCTACCACGCGGCCAAGGAGGAGCAGGGCAAGCTCGAGGCCCGCATCCGCCAGCTCACCCAGCTGCTGCGCGACGTGCGGGTCGGCACCCGGCCGAGCGGCGACGTGGTGGAGGAGGGCTGCATCGTGAGCGTGGACTACGGCGACGACGACGTGGAGCGCTTCCTGTTCGCCAACCGCGAGAACGCCACCGACGAGGGCGGCCGGATCGGCGACCTCGACGTCTACTCCCCGGAGTCCCCCATCGGGCAGGCGATCACCGGGCACCGGGCCGGCGACCAGGTGGTCTTCGGGCCGCGCTCGCTCACGGTCACCGTGACCGCCGTGGAGCCGTACACCGGCTGAGCGCTATCCCGCGGTGACCGAGTAGCTCGCGGCGCCGAGCAGGTCGCAGACGGCCTGGGACTGCTCGGGCCCGCGGGTCTCGAGCTGCAGGAACACCTCGACCTCGTCCAGGTGCAGGCCCCGCCCGGTACGCCGGTGCTCGACGTCCAGCACGTTGACCGCGCTCTCGGCCAGGACCGCGAGCAGCCGGGCCAGCTCGCCGGGCCGGTCCGGGATCCGCACCCGCAGCGACAGGAACCGGCCGGCGGCCAGCAGGCCGTGCCGGATCACCTTGCCCAGCAGCAGCGGGTCGACGTTGCCGCCGGACACCACCGCGACCACGGGCGGCTCGAAGCTGCCGGGGTCCGCGAGGACCGCTGCCACGGCGGCGGCGCCCGCCGGCTCGACGACGAGCTTGGCGCGCTCGAGGCAGAGCACGAGGGCCCGGGAGATGGTGTCCTCGTCGACGGTCACGACCCGGTCGACCAGGTCGCGCACCAGCGGGAAGGTGAGCTCGCCCGGGCAGCCGACCGCGATCCCGTCGGCCATCGTGGCCATGCTGGTCAGGGCCTCGGGCCGGCCGGCGGCCAGTGAGCCCGGGAAGGCCGCGGCGGCTGCGGCCTGCGCCGCGACCACCTGCACGTCCGGCCGCAGGGCCTTGACGGCCACCGCGATGCCGGCCACCAGACCGCCGCCGCCGGTGCAGACGACGACCGTACGCACGTCCGGGCACTGCTCGAGGATCTCCAGGCCGACCGTGCCCTGGCCGGCGATGACGTCCTCGTGGTCGAAGGGGTGGATGAGGACCGCGCCGGTCTGCGCCGCGAACTCCTTGGCGGCGACCAGCGCCTCGTCCACGGTCAGCCCGGACAGCCGGACCTGCGCGCCGTACGCCATGGTCGCGTCCACCTTCGGCAGCGGGGCGACCGTGGGCATGAACACCGTCGCGGTCGCTCCCAGCAGCGACGCCGCCAGCGCCACGCCCTGGGCGTGGTTGCCCGCGCTGGCCGCGACGACGCCGCCGGCCCGCTGCTCCGGCGACAGCCGGGCGATCCGCACGTACGCGCCGCGCAGCTTGAACGAGCCGGTGCGCTGCAGGTTCTCGCACTTGAGCAGCACCGGCCCGCCGACGTCCGCCGACAGCGGCCGCGAGCCCTCCAGCGGGGTGGTGCGTACGACGCCGCGCAGCAGCTCGCGGGCGGCCTGGACGTCGGCGAGGTCGACCGGGGGCATGCGTCGATCCTGTCGTACGGGCGCGCCCTAACCCTCCGACAGCAGCGCCTGGTACCTGGGGAACAGCTCGAACCACCGCGCCTGCCTGTCGCCACGTCCACGACCGGCGACGTAGTCGGCGAGGTCCTCGACGTGCACCTGGTGACCGGCGGCGTAGGCCGCGAGCTGGTCCAGCGGGATGCCTCGCTCCTCGAGGACGAGCAGGGTGTGGTCGCCGTCGGCGGTCAGGGTGGCCTCGACAGCGTGCTCGGCCGGGTCGTCCGGGCCCTGCGCACGCACCAGCCAGCGACGCGGGGGCTCGCAGGCCGCCACGCGCCCCGTGCCCTCCCACCCGCTGGCGAACAGGCGGGCGCGGAACTGCCCGCCCGGTCGCAGGTCCCCGTCGACTTCGCCGATCCAGCGGGTCAGCCGCCGCGGGTCCGTGAGCGCCGACCAGAGGTCGTCGATGTCGGTGTCGTAGCGCTCCCGGATGTGCACCGCGCCGCGGCCCTGCTGCATGGTGCCGGTCATCTGCTGCTCCCTCCTTCGGGTGTCCTCAGGGACGTGGCGCGGGCGGGACCAGCCGGGCGGTACGCGGGCCCGCCTGCAGCTCGTCCCACAGCGCCAGCCACCGCTCGGCCATCCGCGGCGCGGTCATCCCGGCAGCGGCCACCTGCCGACCGCGTGCCCCAAGGCGCTCGGCGAGACCGGGCTCGTCGGTCAAGCGGCGCAGCGCCGCGGCCAGGGCGGCCGGGTCGTCGGAGGGCACCAGCAGGCCGCTGTCGCCGTCGGCGACGGCCTCGGCGACGCTGCCCACCGGGGTCGCGACGACGGGGAGCCCGGCGAGCATCGCCTCCACGACGGTCAGCGGCCAGCCCTCGGTGCGGCTGGGCAGCACGAGGGCGTCGTACCTCGGCAGCAGCCGCGGCACGTCCTCCTGCCAGCCGGGCATCCGCACCCGGTCGGCCAGGCCGAGCTCGGCGACCTGCTTCTCCAGCGCGACCCGCGTGCCGCCCTCCCCCAGCAGGACGAGCTCGGCGTGGGGGACGTCCGCGAGGGCCCGCAGCAGCACGTCGTGGCCCTTGACGCGGTCGAGCCGGCCCACGGACACCAGGCGCAGCGGGCCGCTGCGCCGGCGGCGCCGCGGGGGGCCGGGGTCGGGCACGTAGTTGGGGATCGACCGGACGCTGCCGCGGCCCAGCGCGTAGAAGTCCTCGACCCGGCGGGCGCTGGCCTCGCCGACCGCGACCGCCGCGTCCACCCGCCGGGTGAGGGCGCGGGTTCGGAGCACGGTCGGCAGGTCGACGCTGCGCAGCGGCAGCTGGTCGACGGTGGTGACCCGGGCGCCGGGCAGGGTGAGGGCCGCGGCGGTGCCGGCCTGGCAGGCCCAGGGTGTGCAGCGGTTGAGGTGGACGACGTCCGGACGCAGCCGGTGCAGCAGCCGGGCGGTCGGGCCCAGCCCGGCCACCACGTGCGTACGGGCCCCCGGCCGGCGGCTGCCCAGCCAGCCGGTCACCACGGGGTCCGGGCCGACCACGTGCACGCGGACGTCGTCCGGCAGGTGCGCCAGCAGGTGGCCCAGGCTGTGCTCCGCCCCGCCGCGGCCGCGGGCGTCGGAGTAGGCGACGAGGGTCAGCGGCATGCCGCGCCGCTACCCGGCCCTCGGTCAGTCACGCGGTCGCGGGCCGCCCACCCTCCGCTCAGGCCGGGAGCGCGGTTGACCGCGCGGCGCGCCGGCGTGTCGCGCGGTCACATGCGGTCTCGCCGCGCCGACGCCCCGCCGAGCTCGGCGGCCAGGGCGAGCGCCGCCGGGCCGGCGAGCAGCGGCTCGGGCCGGTCGGCCAGCGCCGCGCGCATGGCGTCGACCCCGCCGAACTGGAAGCCCAGCTGGGAGGCGTAGCAGGCGCAGGCGTCCGCGCGCCGGCCGCGGTCCTGAGGCAGCTCGACGGGAGCCAGCCCGGCCGGCAGGTCGGGCCCGGGCAGCGCACCGGGCGCCCGCAGCACGTACGGGCTGTCGCGCCACCACAGCACCGGCCGGTCGAGGCCGGCCAGCGCCCGCAGCACCTGCAGGTGGTCGACGTGCCCGCCGAGCCCCTGCGGCCCGAGCCACAGGTCGGCGTCCAGCCCGGCCAGCAGCCCGGCCACCTGCCGCCACATCCCGTCGTCCGGGTGCACCCCGGCGAACAGGTCGGGCGCGGAGCCGTACCCCCGGTGCGGCGCCTCCGGCAGGTCCAGGTGCAGCGGCGTCGCGCCCAGCACCGCCATGGCCGCGCGGTCCTCCTCGCGGCGCAGCGCCAGGTAGTCGACCTCCGGGCCGAGGCCCTTGTCGGTCTGGCAGGCCAGCGCAAAGCCGGTCGGCGCCGGCACGCTGCGGGTGAACACCGTGGCCACCGTGACCTGGTGCCCGGCGTCGGCGAGCGCCGCCAGCGTGCCGCCGACGGAGAACGCCGCGTCGTCCAGGTGCGGGCTGACCGCGAGGATCCGCATCACAGCAGGTGGGGCGCGGAGCGGAAGCGGCAGGACGGGTCGACGCCCTCGGGCAGCGACCAGCGCAGGTCAGGGGCGGGCAGCGCGTCGTACACCGCCGAGACCGAGCGCGCCAGCACCGGCCAGGAGTAGCGCCGGCGCACCTCCTCCAGCGCCGTGGCGGACAGCCGTGCGCGCAGCGGGGCGTCCGTGAGCAGCCGGTCCAGGCAGGCCCGCAGCCCGGGGACGTCGCCGGGGGTGTGCAGCAGCCCGTTCTCGCCGTCCCGCAGGCAGTCCACGACCCCGACCGAGTCCGTGCTGACCACCGGCAGCCCGCTGGCCATCGCCTCGAGGATGGTGTTGCTGAAGCCCTCGCTGTAGGTCGGGCTGACGAAGATGTCGGCGCCCCGGTAGACCTCGGGAGCCTCGTCGGGCGGCACGTAGCCGAGGAACGTCGTACGGGAGTCCGCCCTCGCGCGCGCCTCGTCGAGGTCGGGCCCGATCCCCGAGACCACCAGGCGCACCCCGTCGGGCAGCGCCTCGAGCAGGTCGAGCACGCCCTTGCGCCGGTCGACCCGGCCGTGGAACAGCAGCACCGGCGGGTCGCCGTACGCCCGGTCGCCCGGCGTGAACCGGGCCGTGTCGGTCGCGCCGGGGACGATCGTGAAGCGCGCCGGGTCGGTGCCGTGGTGGCCGACGACCTCGTCGCGGAAGCTCGGGCTGCCGATCAGCACCGCCCCGGCACGGTCGAGCACCGTGGTGATCGCGGCTTTGTGCGTCGAGCAGCAGGTGCCGACCCAGTGCCCGTCGCCGCCCTGGATGCTCACGACCGTCGGCAGTCCGGTGGCCCGCGACGCGAGCAGGACCGCGAGGCCGGGCGGGTAGCCGTACTGCGCGTGCAGCACGTCGAAGGGCCGCTCGGCGTGCAGCGCGACCACCGTGTCGGCCAGCTCCACCAGGTCGCGCTCGAAGTCGGCCGGTACGACGGTCTCGCCGCGGCTGGACAGCGCGACCACCCGCACGCCGGTGGGGACCCGGGACGCGGGCGGCGGGCCGCCGCCGTAGACGCGGGTGCCGGCCTCGTCGTCGCGGTACTGGCTGACGAGGGTGACGTCGTGGCCGAGCGCGACGAGCTCGCGCAGCAGGGCCTCGGCGTACACGCTCATGCCGCTGACGGCGGGCCAGTAGCGGCGGCTGACGAAGCAGACCCTCATGCCAGCGCCGTCGCTTCCGCGGCCTGGAGCGTCGCCATCGCCCGGGGCACCATCTCGTGGGCCCGGTGGCTGTCGCGGGACAGCTCCAGCGTCACGAGGCGGTCGTAGCCCTGGGTCATCAGCGCGCCGAGCACGGCCGGCAGGTCGACGTCGCCCTCGTCGAGCGGCAGGTGGTCGTGCACGCCGCGCCGCATCCCCTCCACGGCGACGGTGCCCAGGTGGGGGGCGAACGCGCGTACGGCGTCCTCGGGGGCGTAGCCGCCGCTGACCACGCAGTGCCCGGTGTCCAGGGCCAGCCAGACCGCCGGCACCTGCGCCTTCAGCCGCGCCCAGTCGTCGCAGTCCTCCACGAGCATGCCCGGCTCCGGCTCGACCGCCAGGGAGTACGCCGCGTGCCCGTGCGTGTCGGCGAGCGCCGCCACGCCGTCGACCAGCCAGCCCCACGCCTGGTCCGGGTCGACGCCCGGCCGGGGCACGCCGGCCCAGAAGCTCACCGCCTCCGCGCGCAGCACCTCCGCGAGGTCGCAGGCCCGGCGCAGGTAGGCCAGCCGCCGGGCGCGACCCTGCTCCGACGCCGTGACCAGCGTCGGCTCGTGCTTGACGCGCGGGTCGAGCAGGTAGCGCGCGCCGGTCTCGACCACGACCTCCAGGCACAGCGCGTCGAGCCGGGCCCGCAGCTTCTCGGCCTGCGCGAGGGCGTCGCCCGCGTACGGGTCGAGGTGGTGCACGTCCAGCGTCAGCGCGACGCCGCCGTACCCGGTGTCGGCCAGGAAGTTCAGCGCGTCGTCGAGCCGGTGGTGGGCGAGGCCGTTGGTGTTGTAGGCGTAGCGCAGGCTGGTCACGACGAGGTCCTGCTCAGCACCAGCGCCGTGACCAGCAGCTCGCCGACGGCGGACCGGCGGTGCACCCCGTCGCGCCGGACGAGCACGTCGTAGCCCGGGCCGAGGAGCAGCCGGGCAAACGCGGCCAGCTCCGGGGCCTGCTCGAAACCGCGGGCCACGGTCAGGGCGCACAGCCCGCCGGGCGGCAGCAGCCAGGTGAGCACCTCGAACGCCTCGACGGGCAGGTGGCCGAAGCCCACCGCCCCGGCGGTGGTCACCACGTCGGGGGCGACGTCCGCCAGCCAGGCGGAGTCCGCTGGCGACAGCGCCGTCAGGTCGAGGGTGCGGGCCCGGCCGTAGACCGTCGGCCGGTCGCGGCGCAGCGCTACCTCGGCGGCCGGCTCCAGGTCGACGCCGGCGACCCCGCGGAAACCCAGCCCCGCCAGGACCTCCCCGACCATGCCGGTGCCCGCCCCGACGTCCAGCACCCGCCGGGCTGCGCGCTCCGGCTCCGGCACCACCTCGGCGAGGGCGGCGCCGAGCAGGGCGGGCGAGCCGCTGCCGAGGACGTGGACGTACACCGCCTCGTACAGGCCCGGGACGGCGTACAGCGCCGCGTAGTCGTGCAGGCCGACCTCGCCGCCCGGCCAGCGCACCACGTCGCGCGCCTCGTCGACGGTCATGCCCTCGGACAGCGTGCGGGCCTGCTCGCGTACAGACGGCCCGGTCATGGTCGGGGAACCTACCGACCCGGAGCCGGTCCGGCCCGTCGAGCCGGTCCGGCGCGAGCCCCTGCCGAGCCTGCACGTGCTGCTGGCGCAGGCCGGTACGCCGCACCATCCGCACGTCGCTGTCGTGTCGCGCGCGTGTCGGCAGCAGCACCGTGCAGAACGGCCGTCTCCCTGACTCCGCTACCGCCCCGCCCAGGTGGGCGCGACGTCCCGGCGGTACCCCCGGCCGAACAGGCCGCCCAGCACGGTGACGACCGGCCCGGGGATGCCCTGGCGCAGGGCGGCCCTCTCCTGCGCCGTGGCGCCGTCCTGCAGCCACGCGAGGAACGTTCCGGCCTCGGCCAGGCTCATCCTGCTGCGCATGGCCTTCCCGAGCTGCCGGACGACCGGGGAGTCGTGCTGCTCCGCCAGCGGCCCCTCGGTCTCCTGCTCCTCGTGGTCCAGGTGCGTCAGTGTGGTCACCTGGAGCTGCCGTACGGCGGCAGCCGCGGCGTCCGCATCGGCGCGGCCGGCCGAGCCGGACAACCGCTGCATGGCGGCGGCCGCGGATGCCAGGTCGGTGGCCATCGCTTCGTGCTCGGTGTCGAAGGTCTCCAGTGTCGACCCCGCGATGCCCAGGGCTGCGAGCGCCGGGAACACGGTCTCGTGCTCGCCCTCGTGGTGCTCGTGGAGCTGCGACTCGAAGTGCGTCCACGCCCGCTGCAGCATCGTCGCCCTCGCGCTGTCGCCGTCGGGGAAGACCTCCAAGGCGACCCGGAACCGCTCGAGGTCGCGGCGGAATGCCCGGTGGATCACGACGTTCATGCTCACGCGGGATGCCGTGGTCGCCATGTGGCGCACGCTAGACCTGGCGGCCTGCCACGTGAACCCTTGCGCTCCATGGCAGCGGCGTCATGGAGCCAGCGCGCCGACGACGTGCCGGCCGGGCTCGCGGTAGAGCGGGTAGAGCGGGCCGACCCGGGCGCGGGCCGCGTCCCGGTCGAACCACGCCGGCCCGCCGAGCCGCTCGCGGGCGTCGCCGGTGAGGTGCACCTGCGCCCAGCCGGGTCCGTCCGGGCGCGCCCCGACCTGCACCAGCGGGTCGGCGCGGTCGCGGAGCCGGCGCACCCCGCGCTCGCCGATCCGGCCGTAGCTCATCGTCTCGACCTCGAGCCCGGGAACCAGCGCCTTCACCGCCACCGCGTCGCCGGTCGCGGCGGGCTGTACGTCGAGAAGCACGTCGAGGCCCTCCTCGGCGAGCCCGGCCACCACGTGCCCGGTCAGGTCCGCCGGGCTGCTGGTGGGGAGGTCGGCGAAGGCCACCGTGGACCGCGTGGCGAGCACGGTGTCCTGCAGCAGCCCGACCAGCGCGGGGGTGCCCATCCGGGACCACGCCAGCATCGCCGACAGCGCCCGGTCCTCCTCGACCAGGCGCTCGGGCGGGTGGCCCGCCAGCCAGCCGTCGAGGTAGCCGGGCGGGGTCGCCGCGCGCACGGCGTCGAGCGGCCCGTGCATGAACGCCTTGCGGCTGCGGGCGGCCGCGAACTCGTGCAGCGCCTTGCGCACCGCGACCTGGCGGTCGGGGTGCGCCGCCTCGCCGCACGCGGTGGCCATCATCGGGACGGCTTCGTCGCCGCTGCAGCCCACGGCGTAGACGTCGACGACGCCCAGGTCGGTCGACGCCAGCTTGACCAGCACCTCGATCCCGGCGGCCTTGCACCGGTCGAGCAGCGCCAGGCTGTCCGGGTCGGTCAGCCCGGTCAGGTCGAGGACCGTGCCGGTGTCCATCGCCCGGAAAGACACCGCGTTGCCGTCGCGCTGCAGCAGCTCGAGCAGCGCGTGCCCGGTCGCCTGCCCGACGTCGAACGCGGCGCCCTGCCCGTTGGTGATCACCGTGGTCAGCCAGCCGCCGGGCGGCGGGGCGCCGGGCAGGTCGTTCGGGGTGGACGCGACCAGCTCGGCCGGGACGAGGACCTGCTCGCCGTCGCGTAGCCGGCGCATCGGCAGCCACTGCAGCACGCGTTCGTCGTCGTACGCGCAGCCGGCTTCCAGGCACAGCGTCCGCGGGTCCTGCGCCGGGCGGCCCGCGCGCCGCAGCTCGGCGTACGACGCCTGGACCCGTGCGCGGCCGGCCAGCGAGCGGGTCGACAGCGCCATCTCGGCCATCTCGCCGAGCGCACCCGTGCGGGCCTGCTCGGCGGTCGACCCGTAGCCGAGCCCGCTGCCCGCGGGACAGTCCGGGCCCTCGGCGACCGACGCGCTGTGCAGCGGCACGTCGAGCGGGTCGAGCCCGCGTATCCCGAACTCCACCAACCGTTCCGGGAAACTCGCCAGGTACTTCTCGGCGGGGGTCAGAGCTCCTCCAGGGGGACCGGGGCCGCGTCGGGCGGGCCGGACAGCAGCCGCTGCACCAGGTGCACGACGTGGTCGGTGGTGATGCCGGGGACGCACTCGAACGGCGTCGCGACCGCGCCGAACTCCAGCGCCCCGACGACGGTCAGGTAGTCGCGCAGCTCGCCGTGCGACAGCGGGATCTGCGCGTGGAACGCCTTGTGCGCCGACAGCGCGACCGGGGCACCGGCGTCGTCGAGGTCGACCTTGAGCGAGTCGCCGCAGAACAGCAGCCCCCGCCGGGAGTCGAGCAGCACGCTGTGGCCGTCGAAGTGCCCGCCGGTGCGGTGCAGCACCAGGTCGGGGGCCAGCTGCAGGACGTCGTCGGCCGGCCAGGTGACCCGGAAGGCCTTGGTCCAGAGCAGGTCGCGTACGCCGACGGCGACCACCGGCGGCTGGAGCTCGGCCTGCAGCTGCCACAGCGCGCCGTACCCGTGCACGTGGCTGGCGGCGAGCACGGCCAGGCCGCCGCGGGACCGCAGCTCGGCGAGCGCCTCGGCGGAGTACCAGGGGGCGCACTCGAACCCGACCAGCCCCACGTCGGACTCGATCACCCAGCCCTTGCTGTCCAGCCCGAACCGCGGGGTGCAGCCGAACTCCGTGACCCCGTCCACCGGCGAGGGCCCCCAGGAGCAGGTCACCAGCTCGTCGACCTGCTTGTCGGTCAGGAACTCGAACCCGTGCTGCGGCAGGGCGTTGCGGACGTCCGCGCACACCGGGCAGACCGGCGGGCCGGGAGCCGGCCAGCGCTGCCAGTGCCCGCAGTTGGTGCAGGCGTACGCCGGCAGGCCGGGGAGCAGGCCGCGGTAGGGATTCATGCTGACAGGGCCTCCAGGAGCAGTCGGTGCAGGCGCAGGTCGCGGTCGGCGGGGTAGGGCCAGTTCCCAGCAGAGAACGCCGCGAACTGGGCGGCGAACGGCGAGGCGGCCCCGAACGGCACGTCGACGGGCTCGGGTCGCAGCAGCGTCAGCGAACCCCCGGCGGTCTGGCCCATCGTGTCGACGGCCACCGCCATCCCGCGGGTGCCGACCACCTCGAGCCGTCGGCGCGGCAGCGCGTCCGGCGTGTTGTAGGCGACGTGCAGGTCCACCAGCACCCCGCTGCCGGTGCGGCCGTGCAGCAGCGCGCCGTCGTCGACCGGGTAGCCCTGCACCTTCGTCTGCAGCAGCGCGTGCAGCTGCTCGACGTCCTCCCCGAGCAGGACGCCGGCCAGGTCGAGGCCGTGCGGCGCCAGGTCGATCGCGGCCCCGCCACCTGCCCGGGAGCGGTCGACCCGCCAGTTGTCGTAGCCACCGCCGTCGGGCGACCAGTCCGCCGGCAGCCAGCAGCAGTAGACGATCCGGATGGCGGTGACGGTGCCGAGCTCGGGCAGCAGCTCGCGCAGCCGGACGTGCGCCGGGTGCCAGCGCTGGTCGTACGCCGTGCCCAGCAGCACGCCCGCGGCGTCGCACGCCTTGACCAGCGCCTCGGCGTCGGTGACGTCGGCGGCCAGCGGCTTCTCGCAGAGCACGGCCTTGCCGGCCGCGGCGGCGGCCTCGACGAGCGGGCGGTGCCGGTCGTTGGGCGAGGCGACGTAGACCGCGTCGAGCCCGGGGGTGGCCAGGAACGCGCCCAGGTCGGTCTCGCGGGCGGCGTCGACCGGCATCCGGGCCATGGCCGCCTCGGACACGTCGTGCAGCGCGACGACGCGGGCGCCGGACGCGACCAGCCCCGGCAGGGCGTGGTCGCGGGCCACCCAGCCGCAGCCGGCGATCCCCCACGACCTGCTCACCAGCGCTCCGGCAGGTCGACGAGGAGGCGCCGCCGGGCGGCGTCGGCGGGCAGCGGGTCGGGAAGCCGCGCTGGCAGGTAGGTCGAGCGCGGCGCGTACTCCTGCGCGTAGCGCTCGCTCGGCCAGGTGAGGACCCCGTCGACGTAGAGCGGGTTGGGCACCAGCGGCGGCAGCGGCTCCGCCAGGTCCGGTCCCCGCCCGAGCGGGTCGCCGGCGACCAGCGCGACCGCCTCGCTGCCCTCGAGCGCGGCGGCCGGCGCCGGCACCGGCGGGCGGCCCTCGAGCAGCGCCCGGGTGAGCTCGTCGTCGTCGTACAGCAGGCCGGTGCCGAGCAGGTCGGCGTAGTCCCGCGCGGTCCACGGCTCACCGGCCGAGATCCGGTCCGCGACGTGCGTGTGCCCGACCACCACCGTGCCGCCCTCCCCCGCCAGCCGCCGCATCGCCGCGACGGCGGCCGGCTTGTCCCGCAGGAAGTACAGCGCGTCGTGGCACAGCACGTACGCCGGCGCGGGGACCTCGACGGTGGCGGTGGCGAGGTCCGCGCAGACGTACCGGGCCGACGGGCAGACGAACCGCTGCGCCAGCCAGAGCTTGGCCCAGACGACGTCGACCCCGAGCAGGTCGGGGCAGCCGCGGCGGGCGAGCTCACGCAGGAAGTGGCCGGTGCCGCAGGCCACCTCGACGACCGGCCGGTCGCCGGGCCAGTGCGCCTGCAGCAGCGCGAGACCGGACAGGTAGGTCGGGTCCGACCACCGGTGCGCGAAGTAGTCGCCGACCCGGCCCATGCCGAGCAGGTCCATCGCCTCGCGCAGGGTGCCGGCGTGCGCGACCCGGGCCAGCTGCTCCGGGGGCGGCGAGTCCTCCCCCCACCAGTCGTCGGCGTCGGCCAGCAGCGCCACCCGGGCCGCGTCGACGTCGCCGCGGGCGAGCAGCCCGCTGACGCGGTCGGTCAGCTCCGCCCGGCCGGTACGCAGGTAGGGGATGCCGTCGACCACCGGTGGCCTAGCCAAGCCCGGCCGCCTGGAGGACGCGGCCGTGGAAGCCCTGCACCGGGCCGGCGTGGACCAGCTCGAGGTCGTCGAGCGCCTGGCCGGCGGTGAACGCCGCCGCCCGCGCGTGGTGGTGCACCTGGAGCACGCGGTCGAGCACGTCCGCGGCGTGGAAGGCCTGGGACGCGGGCGCCGCGGCGTCGTCGCGCAGCGGCAGGACCGCGCGCAGTCGGTGCGCCAGCGGGGTGGGCAGGCCGGCCAGCTCCCGCTCCTCGAGCGTCGCGAGCACCCGCGGCAGGTGCTCGCCGAGCAGGACCTCACCGGCGAAGCCGGCGTCCGGCAGGGCGACGTTGTGCAGGTGGTGGGCGAGCCCGACGAGGAACGGCGAGACCGGGTCGCTGCCGAACGCGCCGCTGAGCAGCACGCCGTAGACCGCGACCGTGAAGCAGTGGTCGCCGTGCGACTCCGGCGGCTCGACCATGATCCGGGGGACGCCCGGGCAGGTCGCGCCGGCCCGGGGCTGCCGGTTGAGGACGGCCACCAGCGACGGGGCCGCGACGGCCGGCCGGACCAGCGGCAGGGCCTCCCGCAGTCGGGCCCGGAGCCCATCGGGCAGGGCGCCGGTCACCTCGTCGAAGGACCGCTGCAGCACCCCGAGCGCCTCGGCGCCGGTCAGCCCGGCCGCCCGCAGCACGTCCGCGTCGATCCCGGCCAGCCGGGCCCGCGCCACGGCCGCGGCCGTCTCCGACAGCGCGACCGGCTCGGGGTCCTCCCCCTCGGCGAGCCGCGCCCAGGCCCGGGCGAACGCCTGCTCGGCCAGCGAGCCGGGCGCCGCGGCCACCCGCACCCGCTTGGCGTCGCCGATCTCGCCGAGCAGCGGCCGCAGGGCCCGCAGGTCGGCGCCGATCACACGCGCTCCGCCGCGCGCCCCTCGGTCGGGTAGGGCGGCGCCAGGGGACCGGCCAGCCAGCTCATGAGCTCGGCCTCCTGGCGGTGCAGGGCGTGCTCCGGTGTCGTGCCGTCGGCGGTCATCGGCGCCTTGAAGAACCAGCCGAGGTGACGCTGCACGCCGCCCTCGCCGCGCTGCTGCGCGAGGTCCAGCAGCCGGGCTATCTCGACGGCGAGCGGCGCCGCGAGGATCGAGTCGCGGCACTGGAAGTCGACCTTGATCTGCATCCGCTGGCCGAGGAAGCCGACCAGGTCGATGGCGTCCCAGGCCTCCTTCTGGTCACCCCGCGGCCGGTAGTAGTCGATGCGCACCACGTGGTCCTCGACCTCGTAGCCCAGGATGGAGTCGAGCACCTTGCCCTTGGTCGACAGCTTGCTCGCCAGCGACTGCGGGTCGTCCAGCGCCAGGCCGTCGCGGTTGCCGAGGATGTTGGTGGAGTACCAGCCCTCGACCCGCAGCGCGCGGCTGCGGAAGGCCGGCGCCAGCACGGTCTTCATCATCGTCTGGCCGGTCTTGCCGTCCTTGCCGGCGACGGGGACCCCGCGCTGCTCGGCCATCAGGACCAGCGCGGGCACGTCCGCGGCCAGCGACGGCGTGAAGTTGCCGTAGCCGACGCCCTCCACGATCGCGGCGTACGCGTAGACCATCGCCGGCGTGATCGCCTCGTCGTCGGCGTCGAGGCCGGCCTCGAAGGCCGCCGGCGTCTGCAGGCAGGCCGCCCCGGGGTCGGGCCAGCGCTCCGTCGACGCGAGGTTGACCAGCACGAGGCCGTCGAGGGCCTGCTCGTCGCGGAAGCGCCGGAGGTCCCCGCGTACGGCGTCGGCCTGGGCGCGGCGGCCCTGCGCGACGACGGTGTTGGCGCCGGTGACGTTGCGGCAGAAGTCGGCGTCGGCAGCGGCCGGCCACGGCGTGATGCCGGACAGGACCGGGCCCACCACGTCGAGCTGGCGGTAGTCGAGCACGCCGTGCTGCTCGGCGGCCTTGCGCAGGTCGCTGCCGTCGAGGTCCCAGCCGCCGATCACGATCGAGTCGTACGGGACCAGGCCGGTGGCCTGCTCGACCGGCCGGCCGTCGACCTGGAGGCCCGCGAGCGGCAGGCCGTCGGGCCCGCTGGCACCCAGGCGCAGCAGCTCCAGGCCGGCGACCGCGGTCGTGGCGACCGCTCCGCCGAGCCCGACGACGGCCAGGCCGAGGCGCCGGGTGGCGGAGGGGGACGCGGCGGATGAGGTAGCGGCGTTCGGGGACACGGGCTCCTCCAGGAGGGCTGGGGCCAGGCAGCCGGCGGCTGGGGGCAGGCAGCCGGTGCAGGCGCGCGGCTCTGCGCGCCCGCGGCCACTCTGGCCCAGTCCGCCGGAATCGACATCTCGAAGGCCCCCGGGACGTGCCCGGCGTTCTCAGCCGGGCACGTCGTAGGTCTCGGCCGCGTGCACGAACGCGGCGGCGCCGACCAGCCCGCTGTCCTGGCCGAGCGCGGTCGGCACGACCCGCAGGCCGGTCAGGTAGCCGAGCGCGGCGTGCTCGGCGACCGACGCGAGCAGCGGCTCCCACAGCGCCGGCCCCGACTGCGACAGCCCGCCGCCGAGCACGACCAGCTCCACGTCGAGCAGGGCGGCGGCGCCCGCGATGCCGGCTCCGAGGGCCCGCCCGCCGCGGGCCAGTGCCGCCAGCGCCACCGGCTCCCCCGCCGCGGCGGCCTCGGCCAGCTCGCGTCCGTCGGTCGCCGGGCTCCCCCGCTCCCGAGCCCACGCGACCAGCGCCGGGCCGCGCGCGACGGCCTCGACGCAGCCCCGGCCGCCGCAGCCGCAGGCCGGCCCGTCGACCTCGACGACGAGGTGCCCGACGTGCCCGGCGTTGCCGCTGCGGCCGGGCAGCACCCGGCCGCCGGTGACGATCCCGCCGCCCACCCCGGTCGACGCGACCATGCCGAGCAGGTCGGGGACGCCGCGCCCGGCGCCCTTCCAGTGCTCGCCCACCGCAACGGCAACCGCGTCGTTGTGCATCCGCACCGGCAGCCCGGGGTAGGCGGCGCGCAGCGCGGGCAGCAGCGGGAAGCCGTCCTGCCAGGCCGGGAAGTTCGGCGGGGAGACGACACCCTCCGGCCAGCGCACCGGACCGGGACAGGCCACCCCGACGCCTCGTACCGCCTCGCCGGCCCGCACCCGCTCCAGCAGGTCCCGCAGCGCCGGCCACGGGTCGGGCCCGGTCGGCACCCGCTCGGCGCGCACGACCGCGCCGTCCGCCCCGACCAGGGCGGCCGCCAGCTTGCTGCCCCCGATGTCGACCGCGAGCACCGGCCTCAGAACGTCCACCTGCCCCTCGCCTCCTGCACCTCGCGCGACCCCCGCCCCGGACGTACTGTCGCAGCGTGACGGCACCAGACCTGACCGCTCCTGACCCCACCACTCTCGGCGACCTGCGGGCCACCGGCCACGTCCACAAGGGCGTCAAGGCCGAGGTCCGCGACAACCTGCTCGGCCGGCTGGCCGCCGGCGAGCCCACGTTCCCCGGCATCCTCGGCTTCGACGACACCGTCCTGCCGGAGGTCGAGCGGGCGCTGCTCGCCGGCCACGACCTCGTGCTGCTCGGCGAGCGGGGGCAGGGCAAGACCCGGCTGGTACGGACGATGGTCGGCCTGCTCGACGCGTGGACACCGGTGGTCGCCGGCTGCGAGATCAACGACCACCCGTACGCGCCGGTGTGCGTGCGCTGCGCGCGCCTCGTCGCCGCCGAGGGCGACCGGACGCCGGTGGACTGGAAGCACCGCAGCGAGCGCTACGGCGAGAAGCTCGCGACCCCCGACACCTCCGTGGGCGACCTGATCGGCGACGTCGACCCGATCAAGGTGGCGGAGGGCCGCACGCTCGGCGACCCGGAGACGGTGCACTACGGGCTGGTGCCGCGGACCAACCGGGGCATCTTCAGCGTCAACGAGCTGCCCGACCTCGCCGAGCGGATCCAGGTGGCGCTGCTCAACGTGCTCGAGGAGCGCGACATCCAGGTGCGCGGCTACACCCTCCGGCTGCCCCTGGACCTGCTGGTGGTGGCCTCCGCCAACCCCGAGGACTACACCAACCGCGGCCGCATCATCACCCCGCTGAAGGACCGCTTCGGCGCCGAGGTGCGCACGCACTACCCGCTGCAGCTCGCCGATGAGCTGGAGGTCATGCGGCAGGAGGCGCTGGTCGACTGGCCGGGCACGTCGGTGACCGTGCCCGACCATCTGCTCGAGGTCATCGCCCGCTTCACCCGGCTCGTGCGCAACAGTCCCCAGGTGGACCAGCGCTCGGGGGTGTCGGCGAGGTTCGCGGTGGCCGCCACCGAGACCGTGGCGGCCTCGGCCGTACGACGGGCCGCCGTCACCGGCGAGCCGGTCGCCGTGGCCCGGGTGTGCGACCTGCCCTCGGTCGTCCCCTCGTCGCGCGGCAAGGTCGAGTTCGAGGCGGCCGAGGAGGGCCGCGAGCTCGAGGTGCTCGCGCACCTGCTGCGCAAGGCCACGGCCGAGACGTTCCGCGCGCAGCTGGCCGGCGTGGACCTGTCGGGGCTGCAGGGCCGGTTCGCCCAGGGCGCGACCGTCGAGACCGGCGACCTGGTGCCGGCGAACGCCCTGCTCACCGCGCTCGGGCCGGTGCCCGGGCTGGCGCAGCTGCTCGGTCGCCTCGGCATCGAGCAGGAGTCGCCCGGGCTCGCCGCGGCCGCGCTGGAGTTCGCCCTGGAGGGGCTGCACCTCAACCGGCGGCTGGCCAAGGACGAGGTCCGCGGCCGGACGGTCTACGGCGGCTGAGATGGACGAGAGCTGAGATGGACGACTCCCGGGTCGAGGGCACGCCGGACCCTGCGCTGCTGGACGTGGGCGCGCTGCGGCGCCGGGTGCTGCTGGCCGCGGTCGTCACCTTCGTGCTGTTCCTCACCGCCGCGTACGTCCTCACGGCGCTCGAGGCCAGCAGCCTGTGGCTGGTGCTGGTCGTCGCGCTGCTCTGGGTGCTGGTCGTCCGCCCGATGATGCGGCCGGTCCGCGAGGCCACCGCCCTGCGCCGCCGGCTCGCCTACCGGGCCTACCTCGCGCAGCGCGACCAGGACGGCGCGGGAGCGGGGTCCGGGCCGTGAGCGCGGGCGCGTACCGGTACGGCGCCTGGCACGGCGGCCGGGACCCGCTCGAGCCGCCGTACGACGTGGCGAGTGCCCTCGACGAGATCGGCGAGCGGGTGCTGGCTGGCGAGAGCCCCCGGCAGGCGCTGCGCGAGCTGATGCGCCGGGGCGCGGACGGGCTGCGCGGGCTCGACGACCTGCGCCGGCAGGGCCGGCTCGACGGGACGCTCGAGGAGGTCCGCGAGCTGCTCGAGAAGGCCGTCGAGCTGGAGAAGCAGGCGCTGTTCCCCGACCCGTCGGACGCCGCCCGGATGGCGGAGATGGAGCTCGACACCCTGCCGAGGGACACCGCCCGGGCGGTGCAGGAGCTCCGGCCGTACGACTGGCGCAGCCCGGAGGCCCGCGAGGCGTACGAGCAGATCGACGACCTGCTGCGGCGCGAGGTCCTCGACAGCCAGTTCAAGGGCATGAAGGACGCGCTGCAGTCGGCGACACCGGAGGCGATGCAGGCCGTCAAGGACATGCTCGCCGACCTCAACGCCATGCTCGAGGCGGACGCGCGCGGCGAGCACACGCCGGAACAGTTCGCCGAGTTCATGGACCGGCACGGGGAGTTCTTCCCGTCGCAGCCCTCGACCCTGGAGGAGCTGGTCGACGACCTGGCCCGGCGGGCGGCGGCGCAGCAGCGGCTGATGGACTCGCTGACACCGCAGCAGCGCCAGGAGCTCGGCGAGCTCATGCAGGGCGCGATGGACGCCGACCTCGCCTCCCAGATGGCCCAGCTCGGGGACAGCCTGCGCAACGCCCGCCCCGACCTGCCCTGGGGTGGCAGGGAGCAGATGCGCGGCGAGCGCGGGATGGGGATGGGCGAGGCGACCTCCGCGCTCGAGGAGCTGGCCGACCTCGACGACCTCGAGGCCGCGCTGGGCCAGGACTACCCGGGGGCGTCCCTCGACGACGTCGACGAGGCCGCCGTGCAGCGGGCGCTGGGGCGCTCGGCCGTGGACGACATGGCCGCGCTGCGGCGCATCGAGCGCGAGCTCCAGGCGCAGGGCTACCTCGTACGCGACGCGCAGGGCCGCCTCGAGCTGTCCCCGCGGGCGGTACGTCGCCTCGGGGCGACCGCGCTGCGCAAGGTGTTCTCCGACCTGACCAGCAAGGGGCGGGGTGGCCACGACGTCCAGGACGCCGGCGCGGCGGGCGACCGGATCGGCTCCACCCGGGCGTGGGAGTTCGGCGACGAGCAGCCGCTGGACGTGGTCCGCACGGTGCGCAACGCGGTCCTCCGGTCGGGAGCAGGCCCCGTGCGCCTGCACGTCGACGACTTCGAGGTCGTGGAGACCGAGCGGCGCACGACCGCCGCCGTCGCCCTGCTGGTGGACCTGTCGTTCTCGATGGAGCTGCGCGGCACCTGGGGTGCGGCCAAGCAGACGGCGCTCGCGCTGCACTCCCTGGTGACCACGCAGTTCCCGCAGGACGACATCGAGGTCATCGGCTTCAGCGACATGGCGCAGGTGCTGCGCCCGGAGCAGCTGGCCGGGCTCGACGCGCAGCGGGTGCAGGGCACCAACCTGCAGCACGCGCTGATGCTCGCCGGCCGGTTCCTCGGCAGGCACCCCGACGCCGAGCCCGTGGTGCTCGTCGTCACCGACGGCGAGCCGACCGCGCACCTGACCCGAGGTGGCTGGGCGGAGTTCAGCTGGCCGCCGCTGCCGGAGACCCTCGAGCTGACGATGGCGGAGGTCGAGCGGATCACCCGGCGCGGCGCGACGATCAACGTGTTCATGCTCGACGACGAGCCGCGGCTGGTCGAGTTCGTCGAGTCGATCGCGGCGCGCAACGGCGGCCGGGTCTTCTCCCCGGACCCCTCGCGGCTCGGGGAGTACGTCGTCTCGGACTACCTGCGCGCCCGTCGCGGCCGGCGCGGCTGACGGCTCCCCCCGGGCGGGCCGACCGGGCTACCCCCCGCCGGTCCCCGACCGGCCGGGGCACCAGCACCTCGGGCGCCGCCCGCACCGCCGACCGACGTCCAGCCGAGGTCCAGCGGTCTGCAAGCGGGACCCGCGACGCTTCCGCCGTCGAGGCATCGAGCGGCAGGAGGCCGACCATGACCGCACGCACATCCACCCGCACCCCCACCCCCACACCCACACCCGCGCGTCATGCGCAGCCGGACCTCTCGGGCTGGCTGCTGGGCCACCGCGCGATGCGCACCGAGTTCGGCCGGCTGCAGGAGCTGCTCGCCGGTGCGGACCTGCGGGACGCCCGCCGCGTCGCTGCCGTGGAGCAGCGGCTGTCGCTGATGCACTACCTGCTGGAGCACCACCACCAGGTCGAGGACAGGTCGATCTGGCCGTTCCTGCGCGCCGCCGACCCGGCGGTGACCGCGTTGTGCGACGACCTCGAGGCCGACCACCAGGTGCTGCACGGGCTGCTCGACGAGATGGTCGACACCGGCCGGCCGCTGCGCGGGCGCGCCGTCGTCCTGCGCGACCTGCACGCGGAGCTGTGCCGGCACCTCGACCGGGAGGAGGGCGAGGGTAAGCCGGTGATCTTCGACCTGGTGCCCGCGAGCCAGTGGGAGCAGTGGGAGATGGAGGTCCGCCGCAGCACGCGGAGCAAGGTGCCGAGCCTGGTCCCGTGGCTCATCGCGCACCTGACGGAGCAGGAGCGGGCGGAGGTCTTCGGCTCGGCACCTTGGCTCCTGGAGCTGCTGTACCGCTGGCGGTGGCGTGGCCGCTACGAGCGCGGCACCCGCCTGGTGTACGGGTTCCTCCCCGGGCCGATAGGCAGCCTGCACCGCCCGCAGGCCTGACCGGGTCCGGCCCCGAGGTCGACGCGTGCCGGCCGGCCCCGGACCAGGGCGGGCCTGGTCCGGGACGCTGTCCCTGACGGCAGCGTCGCCGGAACTGCAGGCCCGGCAGGCGCGCGCCGTGCAAGGATCCGCCCGTGTCGGGGCCGACCTTCGCGCTGCTCGGTCCGCTCGAGCTGCGGGGGGAGGACGGCGCCCCCGTGGCACTCGGCGGCCGGCAGCCACGCGCCGTGCTCGGGGCGCTGCTGCTCGGTGAGGGTCGCGTGGTGGGCGTCGACGTGCTGCTCCGCGCGGTCTGGGGCGACGAGCTCCCGGACACGGCGGCCGGGACGCTGCAGACGTACGTCTCCCGGCTGCGCCGCGCTCTCGGCCCGGCCGGCCATGAGCTGCTGCGGCGGGAGGCCGCCGGCTACCGGCTGGTGCTGCAGCCCGGCGCGCTGGACGCGGCGCGCTTCCAGGACCTGGCGGCGCAGGGGTCCGCCGCGCTGCAGGCCGACGACGCCGGCGAGGCCGTCACCCTGCTGCGTGCGGCGCTGGGCCTGTGGCGGGGCGAGGTCCTGGAGGACCTGGGCCCGTACGCCGGGGGCGCCGTCGCCGCGCGCTGGACGGAGCAGCGGCACACCGCCGAGGAGGACCTGCTGGACGCCGAGCTGCGCTGCGGGCGAGCCGGCGCGGTCGTCCCCGCGCTGGTCGACGCGGTGCGTACGGGGCCTCTGCGCGAGCGTCGCCGGGGTCTGCTGGCCGTCGCCCTGTACCGCGACGGGCGACAGGCCGAGGCGCTCGCGGTCCTCGAGGACGGCCGCCGGCTGCTCGCCGACGAGCTCGGCCTCGACCCGTCGCCCGCCCTGCGCACACTGCAGGCCCGCATCCTCGACCAGGACCCCGCCCTGGCGGCGCCACCACCGCCGGTGGCCGCGGTCCCGGTGCAGCCGGTGGCCGTCGAGCCGACCCTCCAGCGGTCCCTCGTGGGCCGGCGACCGGAGCTCCGAGTCCTCGACGAGGTCCTCGACGAGGTCCTCGGGGGCGCGGGCTGCCGGCACGTGGTGCTCGAGGGCGAGCCCGGCGTCGGCAAGACCCGGCTCGCGCAGGAGCTGTGTGCGCGGGCTGTGGCCCGGGGAGCGTGCGTGCTCTGGGCGGCGACGCTGGAGACGGGCGCGTCGCCGGCCTACGGACCCTGGCTGCAGCTGCTGCGGGCCGCGGCGGCGCGCGGCGAGGTGCCGGGGCCGGCCGCGACGCTGCTCGAGGGCGACCTGCGCACCGCGGCGGTCGGCGCCTCCCCCACGGCGGTCGCGTCGGCCGTCGCCGACGGCGTCGCCCGGACCGTCGCGCTGCTGGCCGGCAGCGCGGGTCTGGTCCTGGTCCTCGACGACCTGCAGTGGGCCGACCCCGCGAGCTTGGACCTGCTGGCGCGCATCGCACCGCGCCTCACGGGCGCACCGGTCCTGGTCGTCGCCACCGTGCGCCACCTCGAGGTGGGCCGCGACGACTCCCTGGTCGGCGCGCTGGCACAGCTCAGCCGCGCACCGGGGACCCGCCGGCTCACGCTGCGCGGGCTGTCCCTGGCCGAGTCGGGCGAGCTCCTGGCGCGGGCGGCAGGCGGTCCCGTTGACGGGGACGTCGTCGCCGCGCTGCACGCCCGCTCGGAGGGAAACCCCTTCTTCACCACCGAGCTCGCCCGGCTGTTCGTCGAGGAGGGCCACCTGGGAGCTGAGGCGGTGACCGCCGCCTCCGTCCCGACGGGCGTCCGGGACGTCCTGGCACGTCGGCTGGCCCGGCTGCCGGAGACGACGCAACGGCTCCTGGAGACGGCAGCGGTGCTGGGCCGGGAGGTCGACCTCCAGCTCGTCGCGGCCGTGGCCGCCACGCCGCCGGAGGACTGCCTCGAGGCCCTCGAGCCCGCGCTCGCCCACGGTCTGCTCGAGGTCCCGGAGTCCGCGCCGGGCGCGCTGCGCTTCACGCACGCCCTGGTGCGGGAGGCGCTCGCCGAGAGCCTGTCCTCGCTGCGCCGGGCCCGGCTGCACCTGCTCGCGGCCGAGGCCATCGTGGCCACCGTAGGAGACACCGACGACACGGCCGAGGTGGTGGCCGAGCACCTGTGGCAGGCGACCGCCGTGGGCGCCGGAGGCCGGGCTGCCCGCGCGCTCGAGCGCGCGGCCGAGGTGGCGCTGCGCCGCCAGGCACTCGCCTCCGCAGAGTCCCTGCTCGAGCGGGCGGCCCGGCTGCACCGCGCCGCGGGCACCGACGGCGGCCTTGCCGAGCTCCAGGTGCTGCGGCAGCTCGGCTTCGTGGGCGCGGCCCTGCACGGCTACGCGGTCAACGCCCAGTCGCCCCTGCTGCGCCGCGCCCGCGAGCTCGCCCGGTTCACCCACCGGCCGGACATCGCCCTGGACCTGATCTGGGCGCAGTGGGCGGGCTGCGACACCGGCGGTGAGCCGCGCCGGGCCGCCGAGCTGGTGCGTGAGGCGGAACAGGTCGTGGGCGACGCGACCGACCCGGTGCTACGCGGCGGCATGCTGTCCATGCGCGCGTTCAGCCACCGGCACACCGCGGACATGGCCCGGGCGGAGGCCGACATCGCCGAGGCGCTGCGACTTCTCGACAGCGTCGAGCCCAGCACCTCGGCCGCCTTCTTCCTCAACGGGTACATCACGTCGATCGGCTTCCGCCACTGGGTGGCCTCGCTGCGGGGGACTCTCGACTGGGACGCGGTGGAGCGCGACTACCACGCGCAGGACCGCCCCTTCGGCCGCATCGTCGTGTCGCTGTTCGCGTGCGCCGCCGCCATGCACCTGCACGACGTCCCGCGGCTGCGGGTGCACAGCGAGCGGATGCTGGCGGCCGACCCGGACATGTGGCTGTCGTTCTGGTCGAGCTCGGCGGAGCTGTACTCCGCCGTGTCCCTCCTGCAGCACGGCCGGCTGGCCGAGGGCCTGGCGCGCCTGGACCGCGGGCTGGCCCACATCCGCGAGTCGGGCGGCCGCACCACCGTCGCCGGCATGCTCGCCGAGGCGGCTGTGGAGCTCGCCCGCCTCGGCGAGCAGGAGCAGGCCGAGGCGCGCTGGGCGCAGGCCCGCGCCGAGCTCGACGCCTCGGAGGAGCACTGCTACGAGCCCATCGTCCTGCTGGCCCAGGCGCACGTCGCCGCGGGGCGGGGCCAGCACGACCTGGTGGACCGCGCGCTCGCGACCGCGGAGGCGCTGGCGCGCGCGCAGGGCAGCGTCGGCGCCCTGCCCCGGCTGGCGCACGACCGCGCGGCGTTGACGGGCCGCCCGGCTCACGCCTGAGCGAGCCGCTCGGCGGCCGACGCGAAGCCCGACAGCAACGCGTCCAGCTCGCGGACGCCCGGCAGCGCGACGACGACCTCGCTCGCGCCCAGCGCCGCGGCGCGGTCGAGCTCCTGCGGCGAGGGGCGCAGCACGTGCACGACGGTGAGCAGGCGCGGCGGCGTCGTCAGCGCCCGCAGCGGCAGCCACCGCCCGTCGGCACCGGGGCCGTCGCCCGTCGTGAGCACCTCGCGCACCGACCACGCCGCCCGCGCAGCCGCGACATGCGCCGCGGGGACAGCGGCCCGGTCGAACGGGACCGCAGTCGGTGCGGGTACGTCGTCGCTGCGCAGCCCGAGCGGCAGCGACGCCCCCACGCAGGCGAGCAGGGCCAGGTCCGTCGACCAGATGGCGGCGTACCCGAGGTCGACCGCCGCGCGTCCCACCTCGGCCACCGCCTCGGGCCGGGCGAGCGCGTCGCCGGGCAGCAGGAGGACACCGAAGGAGGGGACGGACACGGAGGAACAGTGCGGGCGAGCGCTGCACGACCGCTGGACGCCGGCTGGACGCCGGCGTCGTCAGCAGCCGTCGGGGCGCAGTCCGGCGAGGTGCCCGAGCGTGCACCTGCCGCTCCACGCGGCGCACCCGGACGAGGAGGACCCATGACGACACGACCCGCACAGACGCTGGACCGCACGCGGGGCGCCACCGAGCCTGTCGGCCATGTCGATCGACGGCAGAGGGGCCGTACGCCGGTGTCCCCCGGCCGTCTGTCCCGCCGCTCCCGGTGGGCAGCCGTGCTCGCGGGCGCCGCGATCGTCACCGCCGCCGGCACCGGCGCGGCCGCCGCCGCCACCGGGGACCTCGACCCGACGTGGAGCGGGGACGGCATCGCGACCCAGCCCGGCCTGCAGGCACTGGCCACCGCGGAGCAGCCGGACGGCCGGCTGGTGGTGGCCGGCACGGGGGTCGTTCCCGACGGCACGCCCGCGAACGGCGGCACCTACATCGCCCGGTACACCCGGGCGGGCACCCTCGACCCGGCCTTCGGCACCGGCGGGGTGCGCAGGATCAGCATCGCCCCCGGGTCGGAGCAGGTCCGCGACGTCGTGGTCGACGCCGCCGGCCGGGTCCTGGTCGGAGGCTACGTCGCCGCGCCGGACTACCCGGACGAGACCGACGTCTTCGTCCTCCGGCTGACGTCCTCCGGTGCGCCCGACCCCAGCTTCGGGGGCGGCGACGGCATCGTGACGATCGACCGGACCAACCACGACCGCGGTGCCGCGCTCGCGCTGTCCGGCAGCCGGATCCTGCTCGGCACCGGGCTCGACTCGGGTGGCAACTTCGGCCTGCAGTGGACGGTGTTCGCGCTCACCGCGAGCGGCGCTCCCGACACCGGCTTCAGCGGCGACGGCGTGAGCGAGGTACCGGTCGAAAGGCTCGGGTCGTTCGACAGCCTGCGCGACATCGCTGTCCAGCCCGACGGGAAGATCCTGCTCGGCGGGTCGACCGGCAACGAGTTCGCCAGCGTGCGGATGACCCGGGCGGGGGCCCTCGACCGGACGTACGGCGGGGACGGGGTCGCCCGCACCCTGGTCGACGACGGGGGAGCCGGCTCCCGGCTGCTGCTGCAGCCCGACGGGAAGGTCGTGGTCGCCGGCTACGCGGCCGCCCGGGGGCGCAGCGACACCGACGTCGCCGCGGTGCGCTGGACCGCCGGCGGCCAGCTCGACCGCAGCTTCGGCGGTGACGGCAGGGTCGTCCTGGACAGCGGCGACAGGCGCAACAACCGTGCCCAGGCAGCGGCACTCGCGGCGGACGGCAAGATCGTCCTGGTCGGGTCGACCGACACGGCAACGGGCATGGACTCGCTGGTGGCCAGGCTGGACTGGGACGGCTCCCCGGACACGTCGTTCAGCAGGGACGGCCTGGTGGTGACGTCGACCCTGTCGACCTCCAACGAGCAGCTCGAGGCGGTCAGCGTGACCGCCGGCGGCCAGGTCCGGGCGGTCGGCGCGAACCTGAACGGCTGGACGCTGCTCGGCTACCGCGGCGGCGCCGACCACCTGCTGTCGGTGGGCGATGCCGCCGTGACCGAGCCGGACAGCGGGTCGGCCACGATGACCTTCACCGTCCGCCTGTCCCCGGCCAGCCCGACCCCGGTCACCGTGCGCTACGCGACGCGCAACGGCACCGCGAGCACGCCGGCGGACCTCACGGCCCGGACCGGCGTCCTCACGATCCCGCCCGGCGCCACCAGCCGGACCGTGACCGTGCCGGTCGTCGGCGACCACGCGCAGGAGCCGGACGAGACGTTCACGTTGGGGCTGTCGCTGCCGACGAACGCCGGGATCGCCGACAGCTCCGGTGTCGGCACCATCCGCGACGACGACTGATCGGCCCGGGCGTACGCCCCGGCCGGCGCCGTTCGTGGGCGGCGCGCAGCAGCGGCCCGGCGCTTCGCCGGGCCGCGGCTCGCGTCGTCGGGCTACCAGCCGATGGTCGCGAAGACCGCCTTGGTGATCTTGCCGGGGGTACGGATGGTCTCGCCGTCCGCCAGCTGCGGCGTCATCAGGGAGTTGACGTTGCCCTTCCTGAACGTCGCCTCGTCCAGGTGCGAGAACGAGCTTCCGGGCTGCCAGGACGACGGCGCGTAGAGCTTAGCCGGCTTGCCCCCGTTGGCGTTGCGCACGGCGGGGCTGTCGAAGAAGAGCTTGCCGCCGGTGAGCTGTGCGGCGACGGCGGCCGACGGCTGCGGCGTGTAGCTCACGAGCTTCTTGCCCGCGGCGTTCTCCGCGTACTTGGCGTAGCCGAAGGCGAAGCCGCCGTTGTAGGTCACGCTGCCCTTGCCGTTGGCCACGTTGCCGGCGCCGAGGAACCCGAGGCCGTGGCCGATCTCGTGGGCCACCACGCTCTCGAAGTCGTAGGTGCCGACCGGGGCCTTGCCGGTGCCGAAGTACCAGTTGCTGAAGCTGCTGTTGAAGTTGGCGATGATGTCAGGCGACGGGTCCATCTGGGACTTGCTGATCTTGTTGGCCAGCGCGTCCACGAAGTACGTCTTCGTGCTCTCCTGCTGCCAGATCTTGTTCGTCCCGGCGGAGCCGAGGACACCCGTGCCGAGCGCCTTCCAGGTGGCGTCGATGGTGATCGGGACGCTGGACGCGACGTTCTGCTGCCACATGTTCACGGCGCGCTGGAAGGCGGCCTTGGCCGGGGCCGGGAAGCCGTGGTAGGTCACCGTGATCTTGGCTGTGGCTGTGGCTGTGGCTGTGGCTGTGGCGGCGGCGGTCGTCGACGGCCGCGACGCGACCGCGTCGTCCACGAAGGTGGCCGTGCCGTCGCCGGCGGTGGCGAGCAGGGGCACCTGCTCGCCGCCGCCCACCAGGGTGAAGCCCGAGGTGGCCGGCGCCGGCGCAGCGGAGGCGACAGCGGACGAGGTGGTGGCGCCGACCAGCGCGAGCCCGGTCGACAGGAGGACGGCGAACCTGCGGGCGGCAGGTGAGCGGCGTGACATGACAGTCCTGTTCTCGTGAAGTGGTGTGCCCGGCGCGGTTGCGCTGCGGGGCGGTGACGTGCTGGCCACGACGTTGGCGCAGGTGCCCTGCGCTGCACACGGTCAGCGCCCGCACAGTGCCCGGACACCCCCCGGCCGCTTCGGCGGCGGCCGCACCGCGTGGTCCACGTGCGGGCACACCACCTCAGGCGGGCGGTGCGTCAAGCGTCCAGCCAAGGACCGGGTCCCCGCTGACCTGCGGCGTCTGCCGGCCGTACGGCTGCTGGTCGCGGGTGATCCGCTGCGCGTCGTACGTCGCGTAGCGCAGCGCCTCGCCGATCGTCACCCGCCCGTCCCGGTTGGCGTCGGCCTTTCCCTGGTTGATGCCGAGGTCGAAGACCAGGCCGGTCCAGACCGACCGACGCCAGGGCGGGTACTCGTACGACTTCTCGGTCTGCGCCGAGCTGCCGGTGAACAGGGTCCGGTCGCCGGGCAGCCCCGGGGAGAAGCTGTCGGCCTCGCACCCGGCGATGTCGACCCAGAGGCGCCCCTGGACACCCGCGAGCGCGGCGGCGACCTCGGTGTCGCGGACGTACCTCCGGTCCACGGGCATGAGGGCCTCGCTGCCGCCGCCGAACTGCTTCACGTGCCCGCTCCAGTGGAACATCGCGAAGCTGCCGGGGCCGGCGACGTCCGCCAGCCAGGCCATGCCCTCGCGCAGGGCAGCGCCGGTGGCCGCGCCGTCCGTCACGACGCGTACGTGGTCGGGCAGCCAGCCGGCCGCCAGCAGGCTGTCCCGTACGAGCAGCGCGTCGCGGGCGCCGCCGATCGTGTCCTGGGTCGGTGACCGGTAGTCGCTGACGCCGACGAGCAGCGCCCAGCGGTCGGCGGGCGCCGCGGTGCGAGCGGGTGGCTCGTCGTACCGCGGGCCGGGTGGCGGGCCCGCCAGGACGTCGCCCGGAGGGGGTGGGGCGACGACCGGCACCACCTCCACGAGCACCGGCTCGGCGTCGACCGCGACCGGGACGTCGACCGCGACCGGGACCGGGACCGGGCTGCCCGCGTCCCCCGGCCCCTGGGCGCGCAGCAGCAGCGTCCCGACCAGCACCGCCAGCACGCCGGCCGCAGCCAGGGTGCCGGTGCCGCGACGCGTCATGCCGTACGTCTCGGCAGCCGGGCGCGCCGGGTACAGCCCCGGCCCGCCTCAGCCCAGCCCGTGCAGCGCCTGCTCGAGGTCGGCCAGCAGGTCGTCCACGGTCTCGATGCCGACCGACAGCCGGACCAGGTCGCCGGGCACCTCCAGCGGCGAGCCGGCGACGGACGCGTGCGTCATCCGCCCGGGGTGCTCGATGAGCGACTCCACCCCGCCGAGCGACTCGCCGAGGATGAAGACGGACGTCCGGCGGCACAGCTCTAGTGCCGCCGCCTCGCCCCCGGCCAGGCGCAGGGAGACCATCCCGCCGAAGTTCCGCATCTGCTTGGCCGCCACCTCGTGCCCCTGGTGCTCGGGCAGCCCCGGGTAGAGGACCGTCGCCACCGCCGGCGAGCGCTGCAGCAGCTCGACCACCCGCTGGGCGTTGGTGCAGTGCCGGTCCATGCGCACGCCGAGCGTCTTCGCGCCGCGCATCACCAGCCAGCTGTCGAACGCGCCCGGCACCGCCCCGAGGGCGTTCTGGTGGTAGGCCAGCTGCTCCCCCAGCAGGGGGTCGGCGCAGACGAGGGCACCGCCCACCACGTCGGAGTGCCCACCGAGGTACTTCGTCGTCGAGTGCACGACCACGTCGGCGCCCAGCGCCAGCGGCTGCTGCAGGTACGGCGACGCGAAGGTGTTGTCCACCACCAGCAGCGCGCCCGCGTCGTGGGCGACGCCGGCCAGCGCCGCGATGTCGGCCACCCCCAGCAGCGGGTTGGTCGGCGTCTCGCACCACACCAGCACGGTCTCGGGCCGGATCGCCGCGCGCACCGCCGCGACGTCGCGCAGCGGTACGGAGGTGTGCTCGACGCCCCACCGCGACAGCACCTGCGCGAACAGGCGGTACGTCCCGCCGTACGCGTCGTCGGGCACCACGACGTGCGCGCCGGGCCGGGCCACCGTGCGCAGCAGGCAGTCCTCGGCGGCGAGACCGCTCGCGAACGCCAGCCCGGTACGCCCGCCCTCGAGCGCGGCCAGGCAGGTCTCGAGCGCGGTACGGGTGGGGTTGCCGGAACGGCTGTACTCGTAGCCCTTGTGCTCGCCGACCCCGCTCTGGACGTACGTCGACGTCTGGTAGATCGGGACCACCACCGCGCCGGTGGTCGGGTCGGGGTCCTGGCCGGCGTGGATGGCCAACGTCTCGAAGCCGTACCCGCCGGCGGCCCAGCGGTCGCTCCCTCCGTGGACCTGGGAGCCGAACTCGAGACTGCCCTCGTCGCGGACGTCCTGGGGGTCGGTCATCCTGCGACGGTACGACGGGTACGGTCCGGGGCGGCACTGCCCCGACCCCAGGAGCGAAGCGTGGCGACCGTCGACGGCACCCGGGAGCTCGAGGAGGGCATCCACACCGGCGAGCGGGTGGAGCTGTCGTACGGCGAGTACCTGCACCTCGGCGAGCTGCTCGGCGCGCAGCACCGCGTCAGCCGGCCGCCGCACCACGACGAGCTGCTGTTCATCGTGCAGCACCAGACGTCCGAGCTGTGGCTGAAGCTGGTGCTGCACGAGCTGCGCGCCGCGCGGCAGCACCTGGTCGAGGACGACCTGCGGCCGGCGCTCAAGGGGCTGGCCCGGGTCAAGCACATCATGCGGACCCTCACCGAGCAGTGGTCGGTGCTGGCGACGCTGACCCCGTCGGAGTACGCCGAGTTCCGCAGCTTCCTCGGCACGTCCTCGGGCTTCCAGTCGTGGCAGTACCGCGCGGTGGAGTTCGTGCTGGGCAACAAGAACGCCGACATGCTGCGGGTGTTCGGCCGGGACGAGGCCGCGAGGCAGCTGCTCGCCGGGCTGCTCGAGGCACCCAGCCTGTACGACGAGTTCCTGCGCCTGCTGGCCCGGCGCGGCCTGCCGGTGCCAACTGAGCTGCTCGAGCGCGACGTCACCCGCGCGTACATCTTCACGCCCGCGCTGCTGCCGGTGTTCCGGGCGGTGTACGAGGACCCGCGCGCGCACTGGGAGGTCTACGAGGCCTGCGAGGAGCTCGTCGACCTCGAGGAGAGCGTGCAGTTCTGGCGGTTCCGGCATCTCAAGACCGTCGAGCGGGTCATCGGCAGCAAGCCGGGCACCGGCGGGTCGAGCGGCGTCCCGTTCCTGCGGGCGGCGCTCGACCTCACCTTCTTCCCGGAGCTGTACGCCGTACGAGCGGAGATCGGGCCCTGATGGATCTCGAGCAGAGGGCGCGCGAGCTCGACGCCGCCGACCCGCTGGCCCCGCTGCGCGAGCGGTTCCTGGACACCGAGCAGGTCGTCGCCTACCTCGACGGCAACTCCCTCGGCCGGCCGCTCAGGGCGACGGCCGAGCGGCTGGACGCGTTCGTCCGCACGACGTGGGCGGAGCGGCTGATCCGCGGCTGGACCGACGAGTGGCTGCAGTGGCCGCAGACCGTCGGCGACCGGCTCGGGCGGGTGGCGCTCGGCGCGGCGGCCGGGCAGGTCGTCGTCGCGGACTCCACGACCGTCCTGCTCTACAAGCTGGTCCGCGCGGCGGTCGACGCCGCGCCGGGGCGGCGGGAGGTGGTGCTCGACACCGACAACTTCCCCACCGACCGCTACGTCCTGGAGGGCGTCGCCGCGGAGCGCGGGCTCACCCTGCGCTGGGTCGAGACCGACCGGGCCGGCGGCATCACCGCCGAGCAGGTCACCGAGGTCGTCGGGCCCGACACGGCCCTGGTCGTGTTCAGCCACGTCGCCTACCGCTCGGGGTTCCTGGCCGACGCCGAGGCCGTCACCCGCGTCGCGCACGGGGCCGGCGCGCTCGCGCTCTGGGACCTGTCGCACTCGGTCGGCTCGGTGCCGATGGAGCTCGACGCGTGGGGTGTGGACCTCGCCGTCGGCTGCTCCTACAAGTACCTCAACGGCGGGCCCGGCGCGCCCGCGTTCGCCTATGTGGCGCAGAAGCATCTGGGCCGGCTGCAGCAGCCGATCTGGGGGTGGATCGGCCGGGCCGACGCGTTCGAGATGGGCCCGGGCTACGTGCCGGCGGACGGCGTGCGCAGCCTGCTCAGCGGCACCCCGCCGATCCTGGCGATGGTGCCGCTCGCGGTCGGGCTCGAGCTGCTCGAGGAGGCCGGCATCGGCGCGGTGCGGGACAAGTCCGTGCTGCTCACGGCGTACGCCCTGGAGGTCGTCGACGCCGAGCTCGCGCAGCACGGGGTGACCGTCGCGACACCACGCGACCCGGCCTTGCGGGGCAGCCACATCACCCTGCGCCGCGCGGACTTCCGCGGGGTCACCGAGCTGCTGTGGGAGCGCGGCGTGATCCCGGACTTCCGCGGGCCCGACGGCCTGCGGATCGGGCTGTCACCGCTGTCCACCAGCTTCGCCGAGGTGCACGCCGGCCTGTCGGTGCTGCGCGACGTCGTCGCCGAGCAGCCGCTCGCGCCGGGCGCGGACCGCTGACGGATCAGCCGAGGGACCGCGCGGGCAGGCCGGCCTGCCGGGCGAGCGCGAGCAGGTCGGCCGCGGTCGCCGCCCGCGCGGGAGAGGCGGCGCAGCGATTTAGTGGCGGCACGAGCGCCCGCAGGTCGGCGGGCACGAGCCCCGAGTCCTCCAGGCGTAGGCCGAGCCGCCGGGCCGTGCCGTCCAGCCCGGCCAGCAGCTCGGCCGCGGCCTCCGGGTGGCCTTCCCGGGTGAGCAGCACGACGTACATGTGGACCACCGCCAGGGCACTGCTGACGTCCGCCTCCTCGACGAAGCCCTCGAGGGCGGCGGCCAGGACAGCGCGGGTCCGGGCGGGATCGAGCGGCCGGCGGCGCAGCAGGTCCTGGGCGAGGTAGCAGCGGCTCATGGCCACGGTCCAGCCGATGCCGCAGGCGTCCGCGAGCGCCACGGCCTCCTCGAGCGCGTGCTCGCCCTCGTCGGTGCGCCCGAGGGCCAGCAGGACCGCCCCGGTAGCCATCGTCCCGGTGGCCACCACCACCGGGTCGCCGGCGGCCCGGCCCGCCGCCTCGCTCGCCCGGGCGTGGGGCAGGGCGCCCGCCGCATCGCCGATCGCCGTGCGCCCGACGGCCTCGTAGTAGCCGAGGTGCCCGCGGAAGGCGCAGGGCCGGTCGGCGAGCAACGCGCCCGCCGCGGACAGGCTGCGCAGCCCGGCGTCGAGGTCGCCGCCCAGCACCGACAGGGTCGCTCTCGCCCCGTACGACCGCGCCCGGTCCTCGGCGTCCGCGTCCGGGGCGGCGTCCAGCACCGCGGTGGCCAGCGCGAGCCCCTCGGCGACGGCGCCGGTGCGGAACCAGTACCACTCGAGCCGCCCGAACGTGCGCAGCGCCCGCTCCGGCGCGGCCGTCAGGTCGTGCCGGAGTGCGGCGCGCAGGTTGGGCAGCTCGCGGTCGAGCACCGCCACGACGTGGCCGGTGCGCCGGCCGCGCAGCGCGTGCGCGCACTGCAGGGCCAGCTCGTGGACCGCGGCCGCGTGCGCCTCGCGGCTGCCCGCCGGGTCCGGGTCGGTGGCCTGCAGGTGGGCCCGCACCGTCTCCCAGAGCCGGTAGCGCGTCGGCGTCGCGGTGATGTCGGCCGCGACGAGGGACTTGCTGACCAGCGACGACAGGGCCTGCAGCGGCAGCTCGGGCCCGCCGAGGGCCCGACCGGCGAGGTCGAGGTCGAAGCCGCCCTCGAACGGCCACAGCCGCAGCAGCACCCGCCGGTCCTCCGCGCTCAGCAGCCCGATGCTCCAGGCGACCGTGTCGGACAGCGTGCGGTGCGGGGTGAGCGAGGGCCTGGTCACCTCGGGTAGCCCGGCGAGCCCGCCCGCGAGCAGGTCCGACAGGTCGCCCAGGCTGAGCGCGCGCGACCGGGCCGCGGCCAGCTCGACCGCGAGCGGCAGGCCGTCGAGCACCCGGCACAGCCGGCGCGCGTCCGCCAGCTCGCCCGGCGTGGGGCGCCAGCCCGGCCGGACCCGGCCGACCCGCTCGAGCAGCATCGCCACCGCCGGCCCGTCGCCGCCGTCGGGTGCCGTCACCGCCAGCGGCGCCACGTCGAGGACGGTCTCGCCGTCCTGGCCCAGGGGCTCCCTGCTCGTGGCAAGGACCCGCAGGCCGGGGCACCGTCCCAGCAGGACTGTCGCGGCGGCTCCGGCCGACGCCAGCAGGTGCTCGCAGTTGTCCAGGACCAGCAGCCCGGAGGTGCCGGCCAGGGCCTCGGCCGCCGTCGCCAGCGGGTCCGTGCCCGGCGCCGCGAGGCCGACCGCCCGCGCCAGCGTCGGCGGCACCAGCGACGGCTCGTGGACGTCGGCCAGCCGCACCAGCCACACCGGTCCGTCCGCTCCGGCCGCCGCCTCGACCGCCAGGCGGGTCTTCCCGCACCCGCCGGGACCGACCAGCGTCACCAGCCGGTCGGCGACCAGCGCCCGCGACAGCGCCTGGAGCTCCTCCGCCCGGCCGTGGAGCGTCGACAGCGGCCGGACCGGCCGTGCGGGCGCTGCCGCGGGCACCGTCTGCCTGGGCACCAGCAGCAGCCGCGGGTCCTGGGCCAGCACCCGCTGCTCGAGCTCCTGCAGCCCCGGCCCGGGGTCGACGCCGAGCTCCTCGCCGAGGAGCGCGCGGACCCGCCGCAGCGCCTCGAGCGCGTCGGCCTGCCGCCCCGCGCGGTAGAGCGCCAGCACCAGCAGCTCCCACCGGCCCTCCCGGTACGGCGCCGACCGCACGGCCGCCTCCAGCTCCGACACCGCCTCGGCGCCGCCCGCCTGCACCCGCGTGCGCAGCAGCACCTCGACCACGGACTCGTGCAGCTCCTCCAGCCGGGCGCGCTCCGCGACGACGTGCGCGAGGTCCGGCAGGTCGGCGTACGGTCCGCCGCGCCACAGGGCGAGCCCGTCGCGCGCCCGCTCGGCGGCGCCGGCCAGGTCGCCCCTGGCGAGCAGAGCCCCGGCTTGCGCCGCACGGTCCGCGAGCGCCTGCGCGTCGCTGGACCGCGTGACCAGCCGGTAGCCCGCCCCCTCCCGCTGCAGCGCAGCGCGGTCCTCGCCGAGCGCCCGTCGCAGCCGGGACACGTACGCCTGCACGGTGCCGGTGACGCCGGGCGGCGCACCGTCCTCCCAGAGCGCCTCGGCGACCGCGTCGACGCTCACCGGCCTGCCGCCCGCGAGGGCGAGCGCCGCGACCAGCCGGCGGGGCAGCGGTCCGCCGAGCGGCACCGGTCCCGCCCGGCCCGTGAGGGTCGTGGCCCCCAGCACACCGACCGACACCACGTTCCGGAGCGTACGCACGGGAAGCCGGGATGCCAGGTCCGTGCAAGGTGCCTGCAAGCCGGCTGCAGGCGGGTCCGGGCACGGTGCGGGCAGCCCGGCGGGAGGTCCGCCGGCCGGACCGGCAGGAGCCGACGATGAGCCCCGACACGCAGAACCGCCCCACGGTCGACACCGGCGAGATGGTGGTGGTGCACAAGGTGTTCCGGCGGGAGTTCCGCCTGATGCCCGCCCTGGTGCAGTCCGTGGCGCCGGGCGACACGACCCGCGCCGCGCGGGTGGGCGACCACCTGCTCGGGCTGGTCGGGGCCCTGCACGCGCACCACACCGGCGAGGACGAGCTGCTCTGGCCGCTGCTGCAGGAGCGCGCCGTGCTGCAGCGCGCACTGGTCGACCGGATGGAGCGCCAGCACGCCAACGTGGGGCTGCTGCTGGCGGAGCTGACCGACCTGCACCGACGCTGGGTCGCGGCGGCGGACGCGGACGTCCGGGACGCGCTCGCCGACGTCGCGGCGCGGCTGTCGTCGGGGCTCGACGAGCACCTGCGCGACGAGGAGGACCTGCTGCTGCCCCTGGTCGCGGTGCACGTCACCCAGGCGGAGTGGAACGCGCTGGGCGAGCGGGGCCGCGCGCACCTGCCGAAGGGCAGGCTGGCGATGGTCTTCCTCGGCGCGATCCTCGAGGACGCGACCCCGCAGGAGCGCCGGGACTTCCTCGCCCACCTGCCGCTCGCCGCCCGGCTGGTCTGGCGGCTGGTCGGCCACCGCGTGTGGGCGCGGGAGGTCGCCGACCTGCGCGGACCTACCGCGCCAGGCTCTCGTGCGCCAGGAAGGCCAGCAGGTCCGAGCGCGTGACGATGCCGATCGGCTTGCCGTCGTCGAGCACCAGCAGCGCCGACGCCTTCTCCAGGGCCGCCATCGCCACCGGCAGGGGCTCCCCGGACCCGACCATCGGCAGCGGAAGGCTCATCCGCTCCCCGAGCGGGCGGTCCAGGGCGGTCCGGTCGGCGAACACCGCGTCCAGCAGGTCCCGCTCCAGCACGCTGCCGACGACCTCGGCGGCCATCACCGGCGGCTCGTGCTTGACCACCGGCATCTGCGACACGCCGTACTCGCGCAGGATCGAGATTGCCGAGCCGACCGTCTCCTCCGGGTGCACGTGCACGAGCTCGGGCAGCCCCGCCCCCAGTGACTCGGCCCCCTTGCGGGCGAGCACGTCGCCGACCGTCGGCTGCGTGGAGTCGGGGACGAGGAAGCCGTAGTCGGCCATCCACTCGTCGTTGAAGATCTTGCTGAGGTAGCCGCGGCCGGAGTCCGGCAGCAGCACGACGACGATGTCGTCCTCGGTCAGCTCCTGCGCCAGCCGCAGGGCCGCCGCGGCCGCCAGCCCGCAGGAGCCGCCCACCAGCAGCGCCTCCTCGCGGGCCAGCCGCCGGGTGGTGAGGAAGGAGTCACGGTCGCTGATCGCGATGATCCGGTCGGCCACCGCCGGGTCGTACGTCGTCGGCCAGAAGTCCTCGCCGACGCCCTCGACCAGGTACGGCCGGCCGGTCCCGCCGGAGTAGACCGAGCCCTCCGGGTCGGCGCCGACCACCTGCACCTTCCCGCCGCTGACCTCCTTGAGGTAGCGCCCGGTGCCGCTGATCGTCCCGCCGGTGCCGACGCCGGCCACGAAGTGCGTGACCCGGCCGTCGGTCTGCGACCAGACCTCCGGCCCGGTCGTGCGGTAGTGCGACTCCGGGTTCATCGGGTTGGCGTACTGGTTGGGGTTCCACGCGCCGGGGATCTCGGCCGCGAGCCGCTTGCTCACCGAGTAGTAGGAGTCGGGGTGCTCCGGCGCCACCGCGGTCGGGCACACCACGACCTCGGCGCCGTACGCCCGGAGCACGGCGATCTTCTCCGCGCTCATCTTGTCCGGCATGACGAACACGCAGCGGTAGCCCCGGGAGTTGGCGACCAGGGCCAGGCCGACACCGGTGTTGCCGCTGGTCGGCTCCACGATGGTGCCGCCGGGCAGGATCAGCCCGCGGGCCTCGGCGTCCTCGACCATCGCGAGGGCGATGCGGTCCTTCACTGAGCCGCCCGGGTTGAGGTACTCGACCTTCGCGAGCACCTGGGGGCGCAGGCCGGCGGCCATCCGGCCGAGCCGCACCAGGGGCGTGCCACCCACGAGCTCGACGAGCGAGTTGCTGACCTGCACGGGAGGACCTCCGGTCGGGCAGCCCAGGGTACGGCGCGCCCACGCTACGGTGAGGCCAGGAGGACGCACCGCGGCGAGGTCGGCGGGGAGGGAGTCGGGTGGCGAGGCAGCAGGGCCGGTCGGACGCGCCGACCGGGACCGCCCAGCGCTCCGGCCACCAGCGCTCCGACCAGCCCCCCCGTGCCCAGCGCCTGTGGCGGATCGGCAGCCGCAGGGTCCGCTCCCGGCTGCTGGGGCTGTGGCCGGTCCGGCGCCTCGTGGAGCGCCGTGGCCTGCGCATGCTCTACGCCATCGGCGACAGCCACAGCCGGGTGCTCACCAGGGTCAGCGAGCAGCGCCTGCTGCGGCGCACGATCCTCGACGTCGAGATCGTGCCCGGGGCGACCGCGTTGGGGCTGGCGAACCCCAACTCCTCGACCAACGCGCTGACGCGGTTCCGGAAGGCGCTGCGCCGGGTGCCCCGCGACGCCACGCTGCTCGTCATGCTCGGCGAGGTCGACGTCGGCTACCTCGTCTGGTACCGCTCGCAGACCAGGGGCACCTCCGTCGGGCAGGAGTTCGAGGGCAGCCTGCGCAGCTACGCGGACTTCCTCGAGTCCCTGCTCGCCGAAGGCCGGCGCGACCTCGTCCTGGTCACCGTGCCGCCCCCCACCGTCGCGGACTACTCGACCTGGGCGGGCCTCGACAACGCCCGCAAGCTCGTGGCGTCGACGCTGCGCGAACGGACCGACCTCACCCGGGCCTACAACGCCCGCCTGCGCGCGTTCGCCGCCGACCACGGGCTACGGGTCCTCGACTACGAGGACGACGTGCTCGACCCCCTCACCGGCGTCGTGGCCGACCGTCTTCGCCACCCCGACCCGCGCAACCACCACCTCGACCCCAAGGCCTTCCCGCTGCTCATCGCCGACCGGCTGAGGACCCTCGGCTTCTCGTGACCGTCGTCGAGCCCGGCGGGCAGCAGGCCCCTGCGTCGGACGGCCCGTGGGGGCGCTGGCTGGCGGTGCAGGCGGCGTACGGCGGCGGGATCTTCGGCGCGCTCGGCGCCCTGGGCTACCTCCTGCTACGGGTCGAGGCCCGGATGGCCCGGCTGACCATCGGGGAGCCGACCGGCCGGGCGCCGATCGCCAGCGGCTCGTGGGGTCGCGGCCGGCGGGGGCGGACCCCGCTGCGCCTGGTGGTGCTGGGCGACTCCAGCGCCGCGGGCCTGGGCTGCGGCACGGCGGAGCAGACGCCGGGTGCGCTGCTGGCCGGTTCGCTGGCCCGCGAGCTCGACCGGCGCGTGCTGCTGGACGTGCACGCCGTCGTCGGGGCCCGCGCCGCCGCGCTGGACCTGCAGGTGTCGCGGGCGATGGCCTCGCGGGTCGACGCCGCGCTCATCATGATCGGTGCCAACGACGTCACCCACCGGGTCTCGGCGGCCGCCGCGGCGCGCGACCTGGCCCGCGCCGTGGCGACGCTGCGGGCGGCCGGCGCCGTCGTCGTCGTCGGCACCTGTCCGGACCTCGGCACCGTCAAGCCGCTGTGGCAGCCGCTGCGGGCGGTCGCCCGGATCGAGAGCCGCCGGATGGCCCGCGCGCAGACCGTCGCCGTCGTCGAGGCCGACGGCATCTCGGTGTCGCTGGCCGACCTGCTCGGCGACGCGTTCGGCTCCAGCCCGCAGCTGTGGTCCGCCGACCGGTTCCACCCGTCGCCGCAGGGCTACGCGCGCGTCGTGGAGGTGCTGCTGCCGGCGATGCTGCAGGGGCTCGGCGTCGAGGTCGCCGGCGAGCGCACCGACCGCGACAGCGTGCAGGACGTGGCGCTGGCGGCCAGCGTCGCGGCGTACGACCCCGGCCTGGTCGTCGAGACCGTCGCGGGCGTGCAGGGCGCCGCCGCCGTCGGGCCCGGCCGGCTCGCCCGGCTGGTGCGCCGGGTGCCGGTAGCCGAGCGCGGCGAGCCCGAGGGCCGGACGGACAGCGAGCACGCTGCCGCCGCCCAGGAGGCCGTTCCCGACGCGACGTGACGCGGACCACAGCACCCCGGGCCGAACGCGATTCGGTCTGCCGTTAGCCTCAGGCATCCAGCAGGCAACTCTGAGGAGCCCCGCATGCCCGAGGCAGTCATCGTCTCCACCGCCCGCTCGCCGATCGGCCGGGCCTTCAAGGGCTCGCTCAAGGACGTCCGACCGGACGACCTGACCGCCCTGATCGTGCGTGCGGCACTCGACAAGGTGCCCGCGCTGGACGTGCACGACGTCGACGACCTGATGCTGGGCTGCGGGCTCCCCGGCGGCGAGCAGGGCTACAACATGGGCCGCGTGGTGGCGGTGGCGCTCGGCTACGACTTCCTGCCCGGCACCACCATCACCCGCTACTGCTCCAGCTCGCTGCAGACGACCCGGATGGCGGCGCATGCCATCCGCGCCGGCGAGGGCGACGCGTTCATCTCCGCCGGGGTCGAGATGGTGAGCCGCTACGTCAAGGGCAACAGCGACATGATCCCGGACACCAAGAACCCGCTGTTCGCCGAGGCCGAGGCGCGCAGCGCGGGCCTCGCGCAGGGCGGCCAGGACTCCTGGCACGACCCGCGCGAGGACGGCTCCATCCCGGACGTCTACATCTCCATGGGCGAGACCGCCGAGAACCTCGCGCGGATCAAGGGCGTGACCCGCCAGGAGATGGACGAGTTCGCCGCCCGGTCGCAGAACAACGCCGAGAAGGCCATCGCCAACGGCTTCTTCGAGCGCGAGATCACCCCGGTGCAGCTGCCCGACGGCAGCACCATGACCAAGGACGACGGCCCGCGGGCCGGTGTGACGGTCGAGGGCATGGCCGGCCTCAAGCCGGTCTTCCGCCCCGACGGCCTGGTCACCGCCGGCAACGCCTGCCCGCTCAACGACGGCGCCTCCGCCGTCATCGTGATGAGCGACACGAAGGCGGCCGAGCTGGGCCTGACGCCGCTCGCGCGGATCGTCTCGACCGCGGTCACCGGGCTCTCCCCCGAGATCATGGGCTACGGGCCGGTCGAGGCCACCCGCCTGGCGCTGAAGCGGGCCGGCAAGACCGTCGACGACATCGACCTGTTCGAGATCAACGAGGCGTTCGCCGCCCAGGTGATCCCCTCCTACCGCGACCTGGGGATCCCGCTCGACAAGCTGAACGTCTTCGGCGGGGCGATCGCGGTCGGCCACCCCTTCGGCTCCACCGGCGCCCGGATCACCGGCACGCTCATCAACGGCCTGCAGACGCTCGACAAGCAGTGGGGCGTCGAGACGATGTGCGTGGGCGGCGGCATGGGCATGGCCATGGTGCTTGAGCGCCTCAGCTAGGACGCAGCCCTGGAGCACTGAGTTCAGGGACCTTGTACTACGAAGCGTGTATTCGATGTAACTTCGCGTAACACATTCTGCGGAGGCATCATGGTTGGCTCACGGCGCACGCGCTGGCTCGGTCTGGGTTCGCTCCTGCTGGCGCTGTTGACCGCGAGCCCTCTGGATGCAGCCCAAGCCAGCCCTCCCTCGCCCAGCCCCCCGACATCGGTCAGCGTCGTCACAGACAGCGCCACCAACTCTGCGCGCGTGTCCTGGACGCCATCGCCTCGCGGTGACCACCAGGCCGACACGTACGTGGTGTCGCGCGACGGCTTCGACCTCGATGGCCGCGGTGCCTACTCCAGTCGGCAGCTTCCAGAGAGCACGCGGTCCTTCAGGCTCACCAGGCTTAAGCCCGGCGAGATCTACCGCATCACCGTGGCCGGCTGCAACGAGTGGTATTACCCGGACTGCCCTAGCGTCGCCGCGTACACCACTCGGTTGTTGGGCCGAGCGACCGCGCCGAGCGCGACGTCACCGTCCCGCCGGGCAGTCACCTTCACCTGGCGATACAACGCCGGCACCTCGGTGGACTCCTTCGATGTGCGCGTTGCCGGGGTGACTGGTGGTCAACAGCAGATCTTCGTCGAGCCGGGTGACACCAGGACCTCGTACAAGGCCAACTTCACCAGCGTTCCGAGCGGAAGTCGGACGGTGCAAGTTCGCGCACGGAAAGGTGCCGACATTGGGCCCTGGGCCGGTGTCGACGTGCGCGTCCGTTGATCGCCACACCCCCTGATCCCTTTCTCGGTAACTGACTCTGCGCCTCCGGCGGGGTGAGCGGCGCACCGACCCCTCGCGTCAGGACGAGCACACCTGCCGGGCCCGGCGGAGCAGGGCGGGCTCGTCGCTCGCGCCCAGCGCGGCGACCAGGCCGGCGGGCACCGGCTCGTCGAGCAGCTCGCAGCGGTGCAGCAGCAGGTGGGCCACCGCGTCCGGGTGCGCCCGGCCGCTGCGGACGAGGTCGTCGGCGGTCACCGCGAGCTGGTCGGGCAGCGCCAGGTCGCTGTCCAGGCGGGGCACCGGCCCGGGGGCCTCGCCGGCTGCCTCCGCCAGCCACTGCGCGAGGTGGTGCACGGCGTCGGCCCGGGTCCCGTACGGCGCGGCCGCCGCCTGCCAGCGGGCCGGGGTGAACAGCCGCAGCCGGGCCACGAGCGAGGCGGCCTCGCGGGCGAGCAGGGCCGCGGCGTCCGTGGGGCTCACCGGGCCGCCGTGGCCAGCCACGCCTGGGCCCGGCGCCGGCTGTCGTCGGCGGCCGGCGGCAGGGCCTTGTCCGCGGGCAGGCCGGGCAGCGCGGCCAGCGCCGCGACCAGGGCCGGCCCGTCGCCGGCCGGCAGCACGGTGTGCCCGTCCGCTGCCAGGCCGGCGGCGAGCCCGGTCTCGTCGGTCGCCACGACGTGGCAGCCGTGCGCCAGTCCCTCCACGATCGACAGGCCGATCTGCTCGCGCCAGCCCGGGACCCGTCGCGAGGGCAGCACCACGGCGGCGGCCCGGCGCATCGCGTCGTGCACCACCTCGCGGCCGGCGCCGACGACGACGTCGACCTCGGCCCGGCCGGCCGCCCAGGCGAGCACCGCGTCGGTGCGCGGCCCCCAGCCGAGCAGCCGCAGCCGCCACCCGGGCGGCGCGGCCGCCTCCCACGCCGCCAGCAGCAGGTCGATCGCCTTGCGCTCGCTGAACTCCGCCGCGAACACCAGCTCGCGCTCGGCAGGCGCGCGGTCGGCCGCGCCCGGGAAGCACGACAGGCACCGGCCGCGCCGCTCCTCGACCACCGTGGTGACCCAGCCGGCGGCCGGGTAGCTCACGGCGTACGCCTGCTCGGCCGCCGCGGAGCCGTACGCCACCGCCCGCAGGCGACCGGCCGGGGGCGCGGTCGCCGGCGGGAGCACCTCGATCGCGTACGTCACCAGCGCGGCGGTCGGCGCGGCGTCGGCCAGCCGCAGCGAGGGCGCCCACTGCGCCGTCCACAGCGGCTCGGTGATCTCGAGCACGTCCGGGGGTCGGGCCGCGAGGTCCGCCTCGAGCTCCTCGGCGGTCGCCAGCAGCACCGGGAAAGGGGCCGCGGCCAGCAGCTCGTCGTCGCAGTCGGGGTGTCGGCCGGAGGCGAGCAGCCGGAAGCCCGGGACCGGAGCCAGCCGCTCCAGGTGCGACGAGCGCAGGACCGGGGTGTACAGCACGTAGGTCGGGACACGGGTCTGGGCGGCCGGCACGCGCGCCAGCGTAGGTCGGCGGGTACCGTCAGGACGTGCCCCGACCCCCGCGGCCCCGACATCCGCGGCCGCGACGTCCGCCGTGCTGATCGCGCTGCTGGGCGTCCTCGGGATCGTCCTGCTCACCCTCGGCACGGCGCTGTACGTCGCCGCCGAGTTCAGCCTGGTGGCCGTCGAGCGCAGCCAGCTCGAGTCCCAGGCCCGCGACGGCGACGCCGGGGCGCGCCGGGTCCTCGCCGCGGTCCGCACCCTGTCCTTCCAGCTGTCCGGCGCCCAGCTCGGGATCACCCTCACCACGCTGGTCGTCGGGTTCATCGCCGAGCCGGCCCTGTCGGTGCTGATCCGGCCGGCGCTGGAGGCCGTCGGGCTGCCGGACGGCGCCGCGACGCCGGTGTCGTACACGCTGGCGCTGATCACCGCCACCGTCCTGCAGATGGTGGTCGGCGAGCTCATCCCCAAGAACCTGGCGATCGCCCGGCCCATGCAGGTCGCCCGGGCCATCGCCACGCCGCACCGGATCTCGACCATGGTGCTGCGCCCGCTCATCGCGGTGTCCAACGGCGCCGCCAACCGCATCGTGCGGATGCTGGGGATCGAGCCGCAGGAGGAGCTGCGCTCGGCGCGCTCGGCCGAGGAGCTCGGGAGCCTGGTGCGCACCTCGCAGGAGCAGGGCGCCCTGTCGCCGCAGACCGCGTCGATGCTCGCGCGGTCGCTGGCGTTCGGCGACCGTACGGCCGGTGACGTGATGACGTCCCGTACGCAGATCGTGTCGCTGCCCGGGGCCTCCACCATCGCCCAGCTGCTGACGCTCGCGCAGTCCTCCGGCCACTCGCGCTTCCCGATCGAGGGGGAGAGCATCGACGACGTGGTCGGCGTGGTGCACGTCAAGCAGGCCCTGGCCGTCCCGCGCGAGGAGCGCCGGCGCACCCGGGTCGGCACCGTGATGGGCCCGGTGCCGCGGGTGCCCGAGCCGGTGCACCTCGACCGGCTGCTCGTCACCCTGCGCGAGCCCGGCCTGCAGATGGCCGTGGTCGTCGACGAGTACGGCGGGACCGCCGGCATCGTCACCCTCGAGGACCTCGTCGAGGAGCTCGTCGGCGAGGTCGACGACGAGCACGACTCCGGGTCCCGGCCGCAGGTCGAGCAGCGCCGTACCGGCCTGGAGCTGTCCGGGCTGCTGCGCGACGACGAGGTCCTGGAGGTGGCCGGCCTCGAGATGCCCGAGGGGCCCTACGACACGCTGGGCGGGCTGGTCATGGCGCGGCTCGGCCGGCTGCCCGGCCGCGGCGACAAGGTGGAGCTGGACGGCTGGACGCTGACGGTCACCGAGCTCGACGGCCGGCGCGCCGACCGGGTCCTGGTGGAGCAGCACCTGGCTCCCGAGGACGAGCAGCTCCCGGCGACCCAGCGGGTGGCGCCATGACGTGGCTCCCGCTGCTGGCCGCCGTGCTGCTGCTGGCGGGCAACGCGTTCTTCGTCGGGGCGGAGTTCGCCGTCATGAGCGTGCGGCGCAGCCAGGTCGAGCCGCTCGCCGAAAGCAGCCGGCGGGCCCGTATCGTGCTCGACGCCTTGCAGAACCTGTCGCTGATGCTCGCCGGGGCTCAGCTCGGCATCACCCTGTGCTCGCTGGGGCTGGGCGCCGTCGCGGAGCCGGCGGTCGCCCACCTGATCGAGGACGCGCTGCACGCCGCGCACGTCCCCGATGCCCTGCTGCATCCCATCGCGTTTGCGATTGCGCTGACGATCGTGGTGTTCCTGCACATGGTGCTCGGCGAGATGGTGCCCAAGAACATCGCGCTGGCCACGCCCGAGCGCGCGGCGCTGGTGCTCGTGCCCGCCCTGGTGGCCTTCGCCCGGCTCGTCGGGCCCCTGCTGCGCCTGCTCAACGCGATCGCCAACGGCGGGCTGCGCGTGCTGCACGTCGAGCCGAAGGACGAGCTCACGTCGTCGTACACGCCGGAGGAGCTCGCCGAGATCATCGGGCAGTCCCGCAGCGAAGGGCTGCTCGACCGCGACGAGCACGAGCGGCTCTCGAGCGCCCTGGCGCTGCAGCAGACCTGCGCCCGCGACGTCATGGTCACCTTCGACCGCCTCGTGACCGTGCCCGAGACCATCACCGCCGACGAGCTCGAGGCGCTGGTGGTTGTCACCGGCTTCTCCCGGTTCCCGGTGCGCTCCAGCCAGGACGACCCGGGCACCCAGGAGGTCGTCGAGGGCGGCCTCATGGGCTTCGTGCACGTCAAGGACATCCTCGCCATGAGCTCGGCCGCCCGCCGGCGGCCGCTGCCGGCGGCGCTGCGCCGCCCGATGCCCGAGCTGCCCGCCGACCTTCCGCTGGAGGACGTCCTGGCCGCGCTGCAGCGCAACCGCAGCCACCTCGCCCAGGTCGTCGACGGCCGGGGCGCCATCGGGGTGATCGCCCTCGAGGACGTCGTCGAGCAGTTCGTCGGCGAGGTCGAGGACGCGACCCACCCGCTCAACGCGCCCCTGCTGCGCTGACCCTGGCTGGACAACGAAAGCAAAAGGGCCGCCCCCGGGGTACGGGAGCGGCCCTTGCGCGGGCGGTGCCGGGGGCTAGCGTCGGGCGCCCTGCAGGTAGCTCAGCAGGCGGAGCACCTCGAGGTAGAGCCACACCAGCCCGACCACGAGACCGAACGCGATCCGCCAGGACTCGCGCTCCGGGGCGCCGCCGGCCACCATGCGCTCGGCCTGGTCGAAGTCCATCACGAAGGTCAGGGCGCCGAACGTGATGAACGCCAGGCTGAACAGCACGGACAGCACCGGGTTGCCGCCGCGGATGCCGAGCGCGTCGCCGTCGCCGAACAGGCCGACCAGCAGGTTGAGCACGAGCACTGCGAACAGGCCGATGAAGCCGTACGTCACGACCTTGGTGAAGCGCGGGGTGGCCCGCAGCCAGCCGCTCCGGTAGCCGAAGGTCACGGCCGCGAAGACGGCGACGGTGCCGATCACGGCCTGCACGACGATGCCGTTGTAGGCGTCCTCGTACAGCTTGCTGATGCCGCCGATGGCCACCCCCTGCACGGCGGCGTAGGCCAGCACCAGCGGCGGGCTCACCTCGCGCTTGAAGATGTTGACCAGGGCGAGGACGAAGCCGACGATCGCCGCCAGGGCGATCACGCCACCGGACAGGTCGAGCGTCCACGCGGCGGCGCCGGTCACGACCAGGATCCCCAGCAGGAGCCCGGTCTTGACCATGATGTCGTCGACCGTCAGCCGCTGCGGGGTGCCGTAGACGTCGGCGACCTCCTGCGGGGTGGGGGCGCCGCGCAGGCTCTCGATCAAGGGGGCGCTGCGGGCGAAGACGGGGTTGTTGCTGCTCTGCAGAGCCATGGTCCTTCTGCTCTCCTCCGTACGGTCCTCGGGCGGGGCCGCACACGTCGTACAACGTCCTGACCAGCCGGAGTGTGCCCCGTTCGGGGCGAATCCTGCACCCGCGGGCCACTCGAATCGGGTGCCCCCGGCGGGACTCGAACCCGCACACCAGGCGTTTTAAGCGCCCTGCCTCTGCCATTTGGACCACGGGGGCCGAAGCGAGGCTATCCTCGCCACTGCCGCCACCGGAGATCGACGGACAGCAGCAGGAGGCGGACCGACATGGCAGCCTCCGGCCCAGACCGCGCGCGGGCGCGCGACGTGCTCCGCGTGCCCGAGTTCCTGGCCCTGCTGACGTCCTCGGCGCTGTCCATCGTCGGCGACCAGGTGGCCCGGATCGCCCTGGCGCTGCTGGTCTTCGACCGCACCGGGTCCAGCTTCGCCGCCGCCGCCACCTACGCCTGCTCCTACCTGACCTGGCTGGTCACCGGCCTGCTCCTGTCGACCGTCGCCGACCGCCTGCCTCGACGTCGCCTGATGATCGTCTGCGACCTGCTGCGGGCCGTGGCCGTCGGGCTGCTGCTGGTCCCGGAGCCGCCCCTGGTGCTGATCTTCGCGGTCCTGCTCGCCGTCGGCCTGCTGTCGCCCCCGTTCGACGCCGCCAAGAGCGCCGTGCTGCCGGAGGTGCTGTCCGGGGACGCGTACGTCGTCGGCAACGGGCTGCAGAGCAGCCTGTTCCAGGCGGCGAACGCGGTGGGCTTCCTGCTGGGCGGGGCCCTGGTCGCCGCGATGGGCGTGCGGACCGCGCTGTCCGTGGACGCCCTCAGCTTCCTGCTGTCCGCGCTGGTGCTGAGCCTGTTCGTGCGGGAGCGGGCGCCGGCGCCGCACGACGGCGCCTCGCTGTTCGCCGACACCCGGGCGGGGGTGAGCGAGGTGCTGGGTGACCCGCTGCTGCGGCGGCTGCTGTGCTTCGGCCTGCTCGGCGCACTGGTGCTCATCACCCCCGAGGGCCTCGCCGTGCCGGTGGCGGCGGGCACGAGCCCGGGGGCGCAGGACGCCGCGGCCGGCGTGCTCGCTGCCGTCGCGCCGGCCGGCTTCCTGCTGGGCTCCCTGGTCCTGCTGCGCCTGCGCCCTGCCGTACGGCTGACGCTGTTGCCCTGGCTGGTCGTGCTGTCCGGGGTCGCCCTGCTGCTGTCCCCGCTGCTGGACAGCACGCCCGCGCTCGCGGCGCTGTGGCTGGTCGCCGGCGGCGGCTCGGCGCTGCTGCTCGTGGCCAACTCGGCCTACATGCAGGCCGTGCCGGGGCGCATGCGCGGCCGCGCGTTCGGCGTCGCCAACACCGCCCTCATGGTGCTCCAGGGGCTCCTGCTGCTGGGCCTGGGCGCGCTCGCCGAGGTGGTCGACCCCCGGTGGGTGGTGAGCGGCGCCGGCGCCGTCGCCCTGCTGGTGGTCCTGCCGCTGAGCGCCGCACCGGGCTCCGCGCGCCTGGCGGCCCGCGCATGACGCCCCTGCCGCCCGAGCCGCGGCCGCCCGGGCGGGCGCGCAAGGCCGTCGCGATCCTGCTGTCGGTCCTGCTGCTGGTCGCGGCCGTCCTGCTGGTACCGCTGAGCGACGACGTCGCCACGGACACCGAGCTGCCCCTGCCGTGGTACGCGCTGCTGCTGCTGTACGTCCTCGCCGGCTACTTCACCCTGGGCTTCCAGCGGCGCGAGGGCAGCGTGCTGGTGCTGCTCGTGCAGCTGCCGCTGGCGCTGGGCGTCGTGCTGGTGAGCCCGGTCACCCACCTCGCGGTGCGGCTGGCCGCGAGTGCCGTCGTCGACCTGCCGCTGCGCCGGCGCGGCCCGCTCAAGACCACGGTCAACCTCGCGATCGCGGCCCTCGAGGTGACGATCGCGTCCGGCGGCCTGACGCTGCTGGACCCCTCGCGCCGGCCCGGCCCCAGCCTGTGGTGCGCGCTGCTGCTCGTGCTGCTGCTGGCGGAGGTCGCCAGCCAGCTGTGCCTCAACGGCGTGTTCTGGGTGCTCGGCATGCCGCGCACCCGCCGCGACCTGCTCGAGCCGCTGACGGTCGAGGTGATCACCACCACGGTGTTCGCGGGCGTCGCCGTGCTCACCCTCGCCGCGGCCTGGACCGACCCGTCGACGCTCGTCGTCGTCGTCGCGCTGGCCGGCGCGCTGGGGATGTCCTACCGGGCCTACCTCCGGGTGGCCGCGCAGCAGCGGGCGACCGAGGAGCTGTACGCGTTCGTCAAGGTGCTGCAGCCGCTCGACGTGGAGAAGCCGCCGGCGCTCGCCGTGCTCGAGCACGTCCGGGAGCTGCTGCACGCCAGGCACCTCGAGCTCGCGATGGCCGATGCCGGCGGCGGGTTCAGCCGCTGCCTGAGCGTGCAGCTGGGGGGCTTGCCACGGGTGCGCCAGGGCCGCCTGGAGGAGCCGGCGCAGGGGCCGGACCTCAACGGCGAGCGCATGACCACGCCGCTGGTGGTCGGCGAGACCTTCCTGGGGCTGCTGACCGCCCAGCATCGGGTCACCAGTGACCGCGGCTTCGACATGCGCGACCTGCGCCTGCTCGAGACGGTGGCGACCGAGCTGGCCACGGCGATCGACCGTGGTCGGCTCCTGCGCGACCTGGAACGCGCCGCCTCCACCGACCCGATGACCGGCCTGCCCAACCTGCACCGGGTCACCAAGGGCCTGGCCGCGCTGCTCGCCGACTGCGAGGGGGTCATCCTGGCGGCGGTCGCGGTCGACACGTTCCGGGAGGTCAACGACACGCTCGGCCACCAGGTGGGCGACGACCTGCTGCGCGAGGTCGCGGCCCGGCTGCACAGGGCCGACCCCACCGCCCTGATCGGGCGGATCGGCGGCGGTCGGTTCGCGGTGGCCGTCCCGGCGGCAGCCGCCGGCGGCGACCCGGGCATGTTCGGGCTGAGCCTGCGTGCCCACGTGGAGGGCAGCGCGCAGCTCGGTCCGGTGAGCACGCACGTGCGGCTGTCGGTCGGCTGCGTGTGCGCACCGGAGCACGGCGCCGACGCCCCGACGCTGCTGCGCCGGGCCGAGACCGCCATGTACAGCGCCCGCGCCGCGCACGGCGGGCCGGTGCTGTGGGAGCCGGCGTACGAGGTGCAGGGCCAGCGCCGGCTCGCGGTGGTGACGGCGCTGCGGGAGGCGCTCGCGGGGGGCGCGATCGGGGTCGCGTACCAGGCGAAGATCAACGCCCGTACCGGCACGGTGGCCGGCGTCGAGGCGCTGGCGCGGTGGACGCATCCCGCGCTCGGTGAGATCGACCCGGTCGAGTTCGTCCCGCTCGCGGAGGCCGCGGGTCTCATGGGCCAGCTGACCAGCACGGTCCTGCGCCAGTCACTGGCAGCGTGCAAGGGCTGGGAGGGGGTGGCGGCGGCCGAGGACTCGCCGGTCGGCGTCAGCGTCAACGTCAGCGCGGACACGCTGCAGAGCGCCAGCTTCGTCACCGAGGTGGCGGCCGTGCTGCGGGCGTCCGGGGTGCCGGCGAGCCGGTTGACCCTCGAGCTCACTGAGGACGTCGTGGTCGCGGACCCGGACCTCGCCGCGGAGCGCATGCACGAGCTGCAGGTGCTCGGGGTGCGGCTGTCCGTGGACGACTTCGGCACGGGTTACTCGTCGCTGACCTACCTCAAGGGGCTGCCGATCGACGAGGTGAAGATCGACAAGGGGTTCGTGGAGGGCCTCGTCGGCGACGCCGGCGACCAGGCCGTGGTCCGGGCCGTCGTCGACATCGCGCACACCCTCGGGCTCGTCGTGGTGGCCGAGGGCGTCGAGCAGGAGGACCAGCACCGGCTCCTGCAGAGCCTGGGTGTGGACGAGGTGCAGGGTTTCCTGCATGCTCGACCCATGCACGCACTCGACATGGCGACCTGGCTGCGTCGCCGGCACTCCGTGGGCCGCCCCGGCTGAGGGTCGCGGCCCCGGCGACCGAGCACCCGCGTGGGTCCCGGTCCGATCAAGGACGTCTCCGTCCAGGGGCTCTAGCCCCAAGCCGCTCCGCGCATGATGTTCACCCCCGGCCATTGTCCGAGCCCGCGCCTCCGGCGCGTGCCGTACCCGTCGTGCAGTACGCCACCTGGCTGAATGACCGTGAGGCTAGGTGGCGGAACTCGGCACGTCCACTGGACGTTTCCGGCGATTCGCGAAGTATCAGGATAAAAGGTCCGGGTGAAATTACCGAAGCGACCGCACCCGTGACTATGAGTGGCAGTTGGGCGCCTCGGACAGCGCCACCGCGCGTCCCAGGACGTCGTCCAGCATGCTCTCGGTCAGCCGTCCGGTGAACGTGTTCTGCTGGCTGACGTGGTAGCAGCCCAGCAGCACTGGGCCGTCCGGCAGCCGGCACTCCACCCCGTGGCCGAACGCCGGCCAGGGCGCCGGCAGCGGTCGCCCGGCGGCGCGCAGGGCCCGGCGCAGCGCCGTCCACGCCCACCCGCCGAGCACCACGACGGCGCCGACCGTGGGCAGCACCTGGCGCAGCTCGGCGGCCAGCCATGGGGCGCACGCGTCCCGCTCGGCCGGCCGCGGCGCGTTGCCGGGTGGGGCGCAGCGCACGCCCAGGGTGATCCGGGTGCCCAGCAGGCTCTGGCCGTCGCCCGCGGCTGTGCTGGTGGGCGACGCCGCGAGCCCGGCGCGGTGCAGCGCCGCGAACAGCCAGTCCCCGCTGCGGTCACCGGTGAAGATCCGGCCGGTCCGGTTGCCGCCGTGGGCGGCCGGCGCCAGCCCCATCACCAGGATCCGGGGCCCCTCGTCGCCCCAGCTGGTCACCGGCCGACCCCAGTAGGGCTCGTCGGCGTACGCGGCCCGCTTGGCCTGCGCGACCTGCTCGCGCCAGTCGACCAGCCGCGGGCAGGCCCGGCACACGCTGGAGCGGGCCGTGAGCTCGGCCAGGCTCCGCGCCGTCGCGGCCAGCCGGACGACGTCGTGCGCGTCGCGCGCCACCGGCGTCGCCGGGTCGGCCAGGTCGCAGGGGTGCCCGGACCCGGGGGCGGTCACCACGGCGGTCGGCCGCTACGGGGCGCTGGTGCCCTGCCGGCCGTACCGGTCCTCGAGCCGCACGACGTCGTGCAGCTGGGTCGTGGACGCCTCCAGCATCACCGTGTCGACCAGAGCGGTGACCCGGTGGCGGACGCCGGGCAGCAGGTGCACCGACTCGCCCGGCAGCAGCTCGAAGACCTCGAGGGCGTCCTCGGAGGTGCCGATCTCGCACTGCAGCCGACCGGACTGCACGCTGATGACCTCCTCCTTCTGCTCGTGGTACTGCAGGGACAGGGCGTGGCCCTCGGTCACGTGGATGGCCTTGCCGCAGAACTTCCCGTCCACGAGGGCGAACAGCTCCTCGTGCCCCCACGGCTTGTCCTGGCGCCGCACCTGACTGACCCAGTCCGCCTTGCTCATCCGGCTCCCTCGTCGGTGGACAGCACGCTCCAGGCGATGCCGTCCAAAATGTCTGCCTCGCTCACGAGGATCTCATCGAGACCCAGCTCCTGGAGGGCGGTACTGAGAATCAGTGCCCCCGCGGCGATGACATCCACCCTCCCCGGGTGCATGACGGGCAGCACAGCCCGCTGCTCCCGGGTCATGCCGAGCAGCTGCGTCGTGAGCGCCGCCACGGTCGCCGCCGACAGCCGGGTGAGGTGGATCCGGGCCGCGTCGTAGGCCGGCAGCTCCAGCGCGAGGGCGGCCAGCGTCGTGACCGACCCGGCCAGGCCGACGGCCGTACGGGCCTGCTCGACCGGTACGGCGGCGCGGACCCGGTCGAGCGCGGCGCGGATGTCGGCGCGCGCCGCCGCGACGGCGGGTCCCGACGGCGGGTCGCCGGGCAGGTGCCGCTCGGTCAGCCGCACGCAGCCGATGTCGACCGACAGGGCCGCCCGCACCGCACCGCTCCGGCCGCCGGTGCCGAGCACGAACTCGGTGGACCCGCCGCCGATGTCGAGCACGAGGAAGGGGCCGTCGGCGGCGTCGAGGTCGCGGGTCGCACCGTCAAAGGACAGGGCCGCCTCCTGGGCACCGGTGACGACCTCCGGCGCCACCCCGAGGGTGTCCTGCACCAGGCCGGTGAACTCCTCGCGGTTGTCCGCGTCACGGGTGGCGCTGGTCGCGACCAGGCGGGTCGCCTCGACGCCGAGGTCGCGACAGGTTTGCGCGTAGTCCACCAGCGCGGTCCGGGTCCGCTCGAGGGCCTCCGCGGCCAGCCGGCCGGTGCGGTCGACCCCCTGGCCGAGCCGCACCACCCGCATCTCGCGGTGGACGTCGCGCTTGCCGCCGGCGCCGTCCAGGTCGGCGACCAGCAGGCGCAGCGAGTTGGTGCCGCAGTCGAGGGCGGCGACCCGGGTCACGGGTCGGGACGTGCGGTGTCAGGGTCGACACAGGGGCCGCGGGCCGCCCAGTCCGGCAGCAGCTCGAGCGCCTCGTCCCCGAACGGGTTGACGCCGGGTCCGACGGCCAGGCTGTGGGCCACCAGCACGTGCAGGCACTTCACCCGGGTGGGCATGCCGCCCTGGGCCGGCACCCCCTGGAGCACCTCGTGCCGGTCGCGGCGGGCCACGTAGTCGCGGGCGGCCGCCTCGTAGCGCCCGCGCAGGTCGTCGTCGGTGGCCAGCCGACCGGTCATCTCGCGCATCAGACCGCTAGCCTCCAGGGTCCCGATGGCCGAGGCCAGCCGCGGGCAGGTCAGGTAGTACAGCGTCGGGAACGGGCTGCCGTCGTCCAGGCGGGGCCGGGTCTCGACCACCTGGGGCAGCCCGCAGCCGCAGCGCGAGGCGACGCCGGTCATCGCCCGGGGTGGCCGGCCGAGCTGCTGCCCGACGGCGCGGCGGTCGCGCTCGTCGGCGCCGGTCACCGCCCGGCCGCCCCGTCCGCGGCCTGCACGCTGCCGTACAGCTGGGACCACCACGGGGCGAGCGGGCCGGCCGCCCGGGGCGCCGGCCCCGGCTCCGCCGTCAGCGCCGGGTCCTGCCCGCCGATCACGACGTACGTGGTCTCGCCGGGCCGGACGAAGTGCAGCCGCTCGCGGGCCAGGGACGCGACGTACGTCGGGTCGGCGAGCAGGGCCCGCTGCTGCTGCAGCGCGGCCACCTCGCCGCGCCGGGTGCGCTCCGTCTGCTCCAGCGCGGCGATCGCGCCGCGCTGGGACAGGTACTCCCGCAGCGGCAGGGCCGCGCTGACCACCAGCGCGCACAGCACCAGGCCGACGACGGCTGCCCGGGTGGTGAGCCCGACGTACGCCGGCGCCGGACCGCCGGCGGCCGCCCGCCGCACGCTGCCGCGCACGCGCTCGGACCGGCGCTGGGCGCTGCGGCGCCCGGCGGCGGGGCGGTCACCGGCGGGGCGGCGGGGACGCTCCACGCCGCCGCCTACGCGCCGGCGCCGCGAAAGCGCGGGAAGGCGGTGGCGCCGGCGTAGCGGCCGGCGTCGTCCAGCTCCTCCTCGATGCGCAGGAGCTGGTTGTACTTGGCCACGCGCTCGCTGCGCGCCGGTGCGCCGCTCTTGATCTGCCCGCAGTCGGTGGCCACCGCGAGGTCGGCGATCGTGGTGTCCTCGGTCTCGCCGG
>DASTLY010000137.1:0-7894 GCA_035714445.1 Mycobacteriales bacterium | reverse complement strand
CTGGCCGTGACGGCGCTGCTCGGCGCGGTCGGCGGCGTCGTCTACGCCCTGGCCGCGCTCGCGGTCGTGGCGGTCGGGGTGGCCCGCGGCCGACGCGTGCTCGCACCGCCGACCAGGGCGTCGACGCCGCGACCTGCCGGCCGGACGTGCACGTGCTGCACTTCCACCGTGCACGACCCGGTCGAGGTGCGCCCGTGACCTCCCTGCAGCGCCGCCGCTCCAAGATCGGGGTCGCCTTCGTGGTCGTCGGCGTGGGGCTGCTGCTCACCCCGCTGCCGCCCCAGGTCGGGCTGTCGCTGGTCGTCGTCGCCTGCGTGCTGGTCGCGGGGGGTGGGACCCGTGCCTGAGCCCACCCCGCTGCGCGTCGCGCTGCTGGGCTGCGGCACCGTCGGCGCGGAGGTCGTGCGCCTGCTGCACGGCAGCGCCGACGACCTGGCGGCCCGGGTCGGCGCCCCGCTCGAGATCGCGGGCATCGCCGTACGCCGGCTCGGCAGGGCGCGCGACCTGCCGGTCGACCCGGCGCTGTTCACGACCGACGCGGCCGGCCTGGTCGCGCGCGACGACGTCGACCTCGTCGTCGAGGTGATCGGCGGGATCGAGCCCGCCCGCAGCCTGCTGCTGACCGCGCTGGGCGCCGGCCGCAGCGTCGTCACCGCCAACAAGGCGCTGCTCGCCGAGGACGGCGCGACCCTGCACGCCGCGGCGACCGCCGGCGGCGCCGACCTCTACTACGAGGCCAGCGTGGCCGGCGCGATCCCGCTGCTGCGGCCGCTGCGCGAGTCGCTGGCCGGCGACGACGTGCGCCGGGTCATGGGCATCGTCAACGGCACGACCAACTTCGTGCTCACCCGCATGGACGAGACCGGCGCGGGGTTCGTCGAGGCGCTCGACGAGGCGACCGCGCTCGGCTACGCCGAGGCCGACCCGACCGCCGACGTCGAGGGCTTCGACGCCGCCGCGAAGGCCGCGATCCTCGCCTCGCTCGCCTTCCACACCCGGGTGACCGCCGCCGACGTGCACCGCGAGGGCATCACCGAGGTGACCGCCGCGGACGTCGCGAGCGCGCAGGCAATGGGCTGCGTGGTCAAGCTGCTCGCCATCGCCGAGCGGGACGGCGACGCGGTCGGTGTCCGCGTGCACCCGGCCATGATCCCGCGCAGCCACCCGCTCGGCGGCGTCCGCGAGGCCTACAACGCGGTCTTCGTCGAGGCCGTCTCGGCCGGCCAGCTGATGTTCTACGGCCGCGGCGCCGGCGGGGCGCCGACCGCCAGCGCCGTGCTCGGCGACCTCGTCGCGGTCGCCCGCAACCGGCTGTCGGGTGCCCGCGGCGCGGGGGAGTCGTCGTACGCCGACCTGCGGCTGCGCCCGATGGGTGAGGTCGTCACCCGCTACCACATCAGCCTCGACGTCGCCGACAAGGCCGGTGTGCTGGCCGCCGTCGCCGGCGCGTTCGCCGTGCACGACGTGAGCATCCGGACCGTGCGCCAGGAGGGGCACGGCAGCGACGCGAGCCTGGTGGTGGTGACACACGCCGCGACCGACGCCGCGCTGCAGGCGACCGTCGAGCAGCTGCGCGGCCTGGACAGCGTGCGGGCCGTCGCGTCCGTGATGAGGGTGGAGGGCCAATCATGAGCACAGCCGCGAGAGTCGGCAGGGGCAGGACATGACCACGACCACCGCCGCCCCGGCGCGAGCCGGCTGGCGCGGCCTGCTCGTGGAGTACCGCGACCGGCTGCCGGTCACGGATCAGACCCCGGTGGTGACGCTGCACGAGGGCGGCACCCCGCTGGTCTACGCCTGCCACCTGTCCGAGCTGGTCGGCGCGAAGGTGTGGCTCAAGGTCGAGGGCGCCAACCCGACCGGGTCGTTCAAGGACCGCGGCATGACGATGGCCATCAGCAAGGCGCTCGAGGCGGGCAGCCAGGCGGTGATCTGCGCCAGCACCGGCAACACCAGCGCGAGTGCCGCCGCGTACGCCGCCAAGGGCAACCTCACCTGCGCGGTCCTGGTGCCGGAGGGCAAGATCGCGCTGGGCAAGCTCGCCCAGGCGCTCGTGCACGGCGCGAAGCTGCTGCAGGTGCAGGGCAACTTCGACGACTGCCTCGACCTGTGCCGCGAGCTGTCCCAGAACTACCCCGTCACCCTCGTCAACTCGGTCAACCCCGACCGCATCGAGGGGCAGAAGACGGCCGCGTTCGAGGTCTGCGACGTGCTCGGCGACGCCCCCGACGTGCACTGCCTGCCGGTCGGCAACGCCGGCAACATCACCGCGTACTGGAAGGGCTACCGGGAGTACGCCGCCGACGGCACCACGTCCCGGAGCCCGCGGATGCTCGGCTTCCAGGCGGCCGGGGCCGCGCCGATCGTCTCGGGCGTACGCGTCCCGCAGCCGCAGACCATCGCCACCGCCATCCGGATCGGCAACCCCGCGTCCTGGCAGCAGGCCCTGACGGCGCGAGACGAGTCCGGTGGCGACATCCAGGCCGTCACCGACCGCCAGATCCTCGCGGCATACCGCCTGCTCGCGGCCCGGGAGGCGGTCTTCGTGGAGCCGGCGTCCGCGGCCAGCGTCGCCGGGCTCCTGCAGGCGCACGGGCAGGGCCTGATCGCGCCCGGCAGCAAGGTGGTCTGCACGGTGACGGGCAACGGCCTCAAGGACACCGAGTGGGCCATCTCCGGAGCACCGAAGCCGGTCACGGTGGCGGCCAGCGCCGAGGCCGCGGCGACAGCGCTCGGTCTCACCTAGGTGCCGTCCGGCGCGAGCCGGCCCGTCGGCGCGCGCGGCGGCCGGGCCGCGCTCGACCTGCTGCGCCGTGAGCCCGACTTCCGGCGCACCTACCTGGCGACGCTGGTCAGCCTGGGCGGTGACTGGTTCGCCGTCGTCCCGCTGCTCGTGCTGCTGCCCCGGCTCACCGGGGGCGGGCTCGCCGGGGCGCTGGTGCTCGCGGCGGACACGGCGGTGTTCGCGCTGCTGTCGCCCTACGCCGGCACCATGGTGGACCGGGTCGACCGGCGCCGCCTCCTGGTGGCGGCGGACCTGGCGAGCGCGGGCTGCGCCGTGCTGCTGCTGGCCGTCGACAGTGCCGGCACCGCCTGGATCGCCGTCGTCGGCATCGGCGGGGTCGCGGGCGCGAAGGCCTTCGCCCAGCCCGCCGCGCAGGCCGCCCTGCCCAACCTGGTGGACAGCGCGGACCTGCGGCTCGCGAACGTGCTGACGGGTACGGCCTGGGGCTCGATGCTCGCGGTCGGCGCGGCCCTCGGCGGTCTTGGTGCGGCGGTCCTCGGGGAGCGGGCGTGTTTCCTCGTCGACGCCGCGAGCTTCCTCGTCAGCGCGGCGCTGATCTACCGCTGCCGCAGGCCTTTTCAGCGGGAGCGGACAGCGTCGGCCGGCCGTACCGGCGTGGGGGAGGCGGTGCGCTACGTGAAGGGGGAGCCGCGCGTGCTGGCGCTGCTCGCGGTCAAGCCCGGAGTGGCGTTCGCCAACGGCGCGCTGGTGCTGTTCCCGCTGCTGACCGCCGACGTCTTCGGGGTGGGCGGGATCGGCGTCGGCCTGCTGTTCGCCGCCCGCGGCCTCGGGGCGCTGCTGGGGCCACTCCTGCTGGGCCCGCGCGTCCGCGACGACACCCACCTGCACCGCGTGCTGGCGCTGTCGATCGCCGCGTGCGGCCTGGCGTACGTCTGCGTGGCGCTGGCGCCGGCGTTCTGGCTGGTCCTGGTGCTCGTCACGCTCGGGCACATCGGCGGCGGGGCGAACTGGGTCGCGTCGACGTACGGGCTGCAGGCGGTGGTGCCCGACGCGGTCCTCGGCCGGGTCGCGAGCACCGACTTCATGCTCGTCACACTGGTCGTCGCCGCCAACCAGGTCGTCGCGGGGCTGCTGTCGGGCGTCGTCGACACCCGCCTGCTCACCGGCTGCTTCGGCGCCGCCTCCCTCGCCTACGCCGCCGTCTGGTGGTCCGCGACCGCCCGCGCCCGGCCCGGGGCGGTGCCCCGATGACGCTGTCCTTCTCCTCGGGCCCGGTGCGGGTCCGGGTGCCGGCCACCAGCGCCAACCTCGGGCCGGCCTTCGACAGCGCCGGCCTGTGCCTGGCCCTGTACGACGAGGTGAGCGTCCAGGTCACGGCGGGCGGGCTCGGCGTGCAGGTGACCGGGGAGGGCGCCGGCGTGCTCCCGCGCAGCGAGCGGCACCTGGTCGTCCGCGCGCTGCGCGCCGCCCTGGACGTCCTCGGCGGGCAGCCGCCCGGCCTGCGGCTGCACTGCGGCAACCGGATCCCGCAGTCCCGGGGGCTCGGGTCGTCGTCGGCGGCGATCGTGGCCGGCATCGTGGCCGCCCGCGCCCTCGTGGTGGACGGTGCCCGCCTGCTCGACGACGCGGCCGTCCTCACCCTGGCCGACGAGATCGAGGGCCACCCCGACAACGTGGCCGCCTGCCTGCGCGGCGGGTTCACCCTGGCCTGGCGGGACGCCGGCGGCGTGCACGCGGCCCGCTCCGAGGTGCACCCCGACCTGCTGCCGGTGGCGTTCGTCCCGCTCGAGCGGTCCTCGACGAAGGAGGTGCGCGGCCTGCTGCCGGCCACCGTGCCGCACGCGGACGCCGCGGCCGGAGCCGGGCGCGCGGCCCTGCTGGCGCTGGCGCTGACCACGGCCCCCGAGCTGCTGCTCGCGGCCACCGAGGACCGGCTGCACCAGGCCTACCGGGCGCCGGCGATGCCCCGGACGGCCGACTTGGTTGCCGCGCTGCGGGGCGAGGGCATCCCGGCCGTGGTCAGCGGCGCGGGGCCGACGGTCCTGGCGCTCAGCACCCGGGCGGCTGCCGCGGACGTCGCCCGCGCTGCCGGACATGGCTGGGCGGCACACCTGCTGCCGGTGGACGGCGCCGGCGCGGTCGTGCTGGGCTGAGCCGCCGCAGCGGCGGGTGCACCCCGGCTTGGTGGTCGGGCTCACTGTGTGCAACCCTGTTCGCGCATCAGTTCCCCTCTTCACGGGTACCGTGTGCTTGCCGGTGAGCAGCACCACCGCTCCGGCCACCGTCTCGCAGCCGGGTGCTCCGTCCGGCGGTCCGGCTCGTGGCCCCCGCGAGCTCCGACGCCGTCCTGAGGGGCGACATCCACCACCACCTCGTCTGTCCGACGAGTTCCCGGCGCACCGCCGGAGCACTCCCACCCGTCCGTGTCCGCGGCCGGGTGGCACACCGGGAGGACCCTCCTTGACCGACACCACCGACCTGCTGCAGGACGCCGGGCGGAGCGAGCCTGCCAGCGCCGGGCAGGACGCCGCCGCGACGGCCCCGCGGGTACGCCGACGTGCGACCTCCGGCGGCCTGTCCGCCATGGTCCTGCCGCAGCTGCAGGCGCTTGCGGGCGAGCTCGGCATCGGCGGCACCGCGCGGCTGCGCAAGAGCCAGCTGATCGAGGCCATCCAGGCCAAGCAGGGCGCCACGGGCTCACCCGGCGAGGCACCTGCCGAGGCACCTGCCGTCGCCGGCGCCGGTACGACGGCCCGTACGACCACCCGCTCGACCACCCGGTCGGCCCGGTCTGCTCCCCCCGCGGCCGAGCCCGCCGAGGCCGGTGCCGCCGGGTCCGCTGCCGGTTCTGCCGGTGCGTCCGCGGCCGACACCGCGCCGGCCACCGGCCGGGGCCGCGTCAACGGCACCTCGCGGCGGGCGGCCCAGGCCGACGCCGCCCAGGCCGGCACCAGCGACCGAGACGACAGCCCGCAGCCCGCCCGCGCGGACCGAGGGGACCGCGCGGACACCGCCACCTCGTCGAGCGAGGCGACCACGGCTGCGACCGCCGACCGGGCTGACGGCAGCGACGACACCCAGAGTGAGCGCGTCGACCGGGGTCGCGAGCGGTTCCTGGAGCGCGAGGCCCGCCGCCAGGAGCGCCAGGCCCAGCAGGCCGAGAGCGGTGACGGCGCGCGCCCCGCGCAGGACCGGACAGCTCAGGACCGCGCCCCTCAGGACCGTCCCTCCCAGGACCGCGCGCCCCAGGACCGCACGCCCCAAGACCGCACGTCCCAGGACCGGGCCTCCCAGGACCGGGACAGCGACGAGGACCGCACGTCGCAGGACCGCTACCAGGAGCGCCCCTCCCAGGACCGCTCGCCACAGGACCGCCAGGGCGGGCAGGACCGCGCCCAGCAGCAGGGCGGCACGCAGGCCCGGCAGGACCGCGACACCGGGCTGCGCCGCGACGAGCAGGACGACACCGGCAGCCGCCGGGGCCGCTTCCGCGAGCGCGGCCGCAACCGCAACCGCAACGCCCGAGGCGCCGACCGCTTCGCCCCCGGTGACGCCGAGCCCGTCCTGTCCGACGACGACGTGCTCGTCCCGATCGGCGGCATCCTCGACATCCTCGACAACTACGGCTTCGTCCGTACGTCGGGCTACCTGACCGGCCCCAACGACGTCTACGTGTCCCTGCAGCAGGTCCGCAGGTACGGCCTGCGCCGCGGCGACGCGGTCACCGGGGCGGTGCGCCAGCAGCGCGAGGGCGAGCGCAAGGACAAGTACAACGCCCTCGTCCGCCTGGACAGCGTCAACGGCCTGGACGTCGAGGAGGCGCGCAAGCGGCCCGACTTCACCAAGCTGACCCCGCTCTACCCGCAGGACCGCCTGCGCCTCGAGACCGAGCCGGGCATCCTCACCACCCGGGTCATTGACCTGGTGATGCCGATCGGCAAGGGCCAGCGCGCGCTGATCGTCAGCCCGCCGAAGGCCGGCAAGACCATGGTCATGCAGGCCATCGCGAACGCCATCGCGACCAACAACCCCGAGTGCCACCTCATGGTCGTCCTGGTCGACGAGCGGCCGGAGGAGGTCACCGACATGCAGCGCTCGGTGAAGGGCGAGGTCATCGCCTCGACCTTCGACCGGCCGCCGCAGGACCACATCACGGTTGCCGAGCTGTCGATCGAGCGGGCCAAGCGCCTGGTCGAGCTCGGCCACGACGTGGTGGTCCTGCTGGACTCGATCACCCGTCTCGGGCGGGCCTACAACCTGGGCGCCCCCGCCTCCGGCCGCATCCTCACCGGCGGTGTCGACTCGGCGGCGCTCTACCCGCCGAAGCGCTTCCTCGGCGCGGCCCGCAACGTCGAGAACGGCGGCTCGTTGACGATCTTCGCCACCGCGCTCGTGGAGACCGGGTCCGCGATGGACACCGTGATCTTCGAGGAGTTCAAGGGGACCGGCAACGCCGAGCTCAAGCTCGACCGCAAGCTCGCGGACAAGCGCATCTTCCCGGCGATCGACGTGGACGCCTCCGGCACCCGCAAGGAGGAGATCCTGCTCGCGCCGGAGGAGCTGCGCATCGTGCTGTCGCTGCGCCGCGTCCTGCACGCCCTCGACGCCAGCGCCTCCCTGGAGCTGCTGCTCGACAAGATGAAGTCGACCCGCACCAACGTCGAGTTCCTCATGCAGATCCAGAAGACGACGGCCAGCTCGGAGTAGCCGCTCCGGGAAGCGCCGCGGCAGCAGCGGCGTTGCAGGCGGCAGTGCGCCGCTCTGGCACACTGGTCATCCTCGAGCTCCGGTTCCCGTGCGCGCACGACCCGGCGGCTCTCCCGACCGAGAGGCACAGCCATGAAGACCGACATCCACCCCGCGTACACCGAGACCAACGTCTCCTGCACGTGTGGCAACACGTTCTCCACCCGGAGCACGAAGGGCGGCGACACCCGCGTCGAGGTCTGCGCGGCGTGCCACCCCTTCTACACCGGCAAGCAGAAGATCCTCGACACCGGGGGCCGGGTCGCGAAGTTCGAGCAGCGCTTCGGCAAGCGCGCCAAGTAGCCGGCCGACGGCGCCCGTCCCGCGAGGGGCGGGCGCCGTCGCCGTGTCCGGCCACGCACGCGCACTCGGCACCACCCGCACGCACCACTCGCACCCACC
>DASTLY010000136.1:0-6259 GCA_035714445.1 Mycobacteriales bacterium | reverse complement strand
GGGGCGGGGGATGACGCAGGCCGTCAGCCACGGGTACGTGCCCATCGGCGCGAGGTCGGCCACGGACACCTCGACCCGGTCGACCCGGTCCGCCTCGGGGCCAGCCTCTCGCTCGGGCTGCTGCTCATGCTGCTCGGGCGTCCGACCTGCGTCGCGGTCCACGCGCCGGAGTCTGCCTGCTGCGGCCGACCGTCGCCCGCCCGGGCCCCGGCCGCCCGCCCAGGCCGGGCGCATCCCCGCCGGCCGGGCCCGACCCTCGCCGGCACAACCTGGGCAGCTGACGGGCGGCGGGGCGGCCGCTCAGCCCGCCAGAGCCAGCACCAGCGGCAGCACGTCGCCGGAGCCGGCCCGGCGCAGCGCCCGGCTGGCCACCGTCAGCGTCCACCGCGAGTCGGCCAGGTCGTCGACGAGCAGCACGGGGCCACCCTGGAGCCCGGCGAGCCCCGCGGACAGTTCCGGCCCCACCTCGAACCGCTCCCAGGTGCCGGCGAGCCGGTAGGCGCTGTTGCCGCCGGGGCCGGAGGTCGGCCCACCGCCCACGAGGTCGAGCGGCGGCAGCAGCGGCAGGCGGCCGATGCCGGCGATGGCCTCGGCCAGCGAGCCGACCAGCTGGGGGCGGCGGCGGGACGGCACGAAGGTGACGGCGACCGGCCGGTCGGGCCAGCCCCAGCCCTTGAGCACCTGGACGCAGGCGTCCACGAGCTCGGGCGGCACGGGCGCGTCGGGCGTCGCGTCGGCGAACAGCCGCCGCAGCGGGCCGCCCCAGCCCAGGTCGGTCAGCCGCGCCACTGCACGGCCGGGAGCCGCCTGCTCGGACACGGCGATCTTTCCGGAGACCTCGACGCCCAGGCGCTTCATGCCGCCCGGCCACATCCGGCGGGGATCCACCTCGACGCCGGCGCTGCGCAGGACGCCGCCGGCGCGGTCGCGGTGCTCGGCGGGGACGTCGACCGGGTACCAGGGCCCGGCGCACACGTCGCACCGGCCGCAGGGCGCGGCCGTCTCGTCGTCCAGGGACTCCTGCAGGAACTGCATGCGGCACCGAGCGTCGTCGCCGGCGGCCCGCTGGTACCGGCGCATCGCGTCGGCCTCGTCCTCGCGGGCGCGGGCCACCCGCTGGTACCGCTCCTCGTCGTAGGTCCACGCCAGGCCGGTCGAGCGCCAGCCGCTGCCGGCCCGCTCGACGGCGCCGTCCACGGCCAGCACCTTGAGCAGCAGCTCCAGCCGCATGCGTTTCAGGTCGACCGCTGTCTCCAGCGCCGCGGTGGACAGTGCGGGCGACCGGGTGGCGGCCGCGTCCGCCAGGGCGGACAGCACCGCGTCGGCATCCGCGCGCCGGGGCATCGAGGCGGTGGCGAAGTAGCCCCAGATGTCGGCGTCCTCCCGCCCGGGCAGCAGCAGCACGTCGGCGCTGGCGACGGCGCGGCCGGCCCGGCCGATCTGCTGGTAGTAGCTGACGGGGGAGGACGGCGCCCCCAGGTGCACGACGAAGCCGAGATCGGGCTTGTCGAAGCCCATGCCGAGGGCCGACGTGGCCACCACGGCCTTGACGTCGTTCGCCCGCAGCGCCTCCTCGGCGACCCGCCGCTCGGCGTCGTCGGTGCGCCCGGTGTAGGCGAGCACGTGGTGGCCCGCTGCACGCAGCACCTGCGCGGTGTCCTCCGCGGCGCTGACCGTCAGGGTGTAGACGATCCCGCTGCCGGGCAGGTCGTCGAGGTGGGCGGCCAGCCAGCCGAGGCGGGCGTCGGCGCCCCGCAGGCTGAGCACGCCCAGGCGCAGGGAGCTGCGGCCCAGCGGTCCGCGGACCGTGGTGACCGGGACGGCGCCCGCGCCACCCGACCCGAGCTGCTCCGCGACGTCCTGGACCACGCGCGCGTTCGCGGTGGCCGTCGTCGCCAGCACCGGTGTGCCGGTCGGCAGCCGGGTCAGCAGGGCGGCGATGCGGCGGTAGTCCGGCCGGAAGTCGTGACCCCAGTCGGAGATGCAGTGGGCCTCGTCGACCACGAGCAGCCCGCAGCGCTCGACGAGCCCGGGCAGCACCTCGGCGGCGAAGGCGGGGTTGGTCAGGCGCTCCGGCGACACCAGGAGGACGTCGACCTCGTCGCGCTGCACCGACGCCGTCACCTCCGCCCACTCCGTGGCGTTGCTGGAGCTGATCTGCGCCGCGCGGACCCCGGCCCGCTCCGCGGCCGCTATCTGGTCGCGCATCAGGGCGAGCAGCGGCGACACGAGCAGGGTGGGCCCCGCGCCTGACTCGCGCAGCAGCGCCGTCGCGACGAAGTACACCGCCGACTTGCCCCACCCGGTGCGCTGCACGACCAGCGCGCGTTCGCGCCGGGCCACCAGCGCCTCGACCGCCTCCCACTGTCCCTCGCGGAAGGCGACCGCATCGGCGGGCTGGTCGCCCGGCCGGGTGGTCAGGCGCCGCAGGACGGCGTCCGCCCGGGCACGCAGCCCGTCGTCCGGGCCGCTCATGGGGCCAGGCGTGGTGAGAGCGGGCGCGGTGGCGGTCGCAGCGGTGGTGCGGGTCGGTGGAGGCACGTCCCGAACGCTAGGGGCTGGCACCGACAGCAGCCGCGCGGTCGCGGGTGGGGTCGGTGCCAGACTGCGGCCGAAGGGGTAGGGCACGCCCGCCGCAGGAGAGGGGAGCGAACGGTGCTGCAGTGCGTCCTGATCGCTGCCGTGGTGGTCACGCGACCGTGAGGGCTCTCGTCCTCGAGGCGTTCGGGACGGCGCCGCTGCCGGCCGAGGTGCCCGATCCGGAGCCTCCCGAGGGCGGGGTCGTCGTCGCCGTGGAGGCCACCGGGATGTGCCGCAGCGACTGGCACGCGGTGATGGGCCACGACAGCGCCGTAGCGCTGCCGCACGTGCCCGGCCACGAGCTGTCCGGCCGCGTCGTCGCGGTGGGCGCCGGGGTGCGCCGCTGGAGCGTCGGCGACCTGGTCACGACGCCGTTCGTGTGCGGCTGCGGGCGCTGCGGGGTGTGCGCCGCCGGGAACACGCACGTGTGCCCGGACCAGCAGCAGCCGGGGTTCACGCACTGGGGCTCCTTCGCCGAGCTGGTCGCGCTGCACGCCGCCGACACCAACCTGGTGGGCGTTCCGGACGGTCTGGACGTCGGCGCGGCTGCGACGCTGGGGTGCCGCTTCGCGACGGCGTACCGCGCGGTGCGCACGCGGGCGGGGGCGCGCAGCGGGGAGTGGGTCGCGGTCCTGGGCTGCGGCGGCGTCGGGCTCTCGGCCGTGCTGGTGGCGGTGGCCGCCGGCGCGCGGGTGGTGGCGGTCGACGTCTCCCCGGACGCCCTGGCCGTCGCGCGGTCGCTGGGCGCGGAGGTGCTGGTGGACGGGGCGGAGGCTGACGTGCCGGCGGCCGTCCACGAGGCGACCCGCGGCGGCGCGCACGTGGCCGTCGACGCGCTGGGGTCGCCAGGCACCTGCCGCGACAGCGTGCTGAGCCTGCGCCGGCGCGGGCGGCAGGTGCAGGTCGGGCTGCTGCCGCCCGCCGGCGGACGCGTCGAGGTGCCGATGGAGCGGGTGATCGCCTGGGAGCTCGACCTGCTGGGCAGCCACGGCATGCCCGCGGCCGACTACCCCGCGATGCTGGCGGACGTGGCCTCCGGGCTGCTCGACCCCGGCACGCTGGTGCACCGGCAGGTGTCCCTGGCGGCACTGCCGGCGGAGCTCATGGCGATGGGGGAGCGGCCGCCCCTGGGCGTGCTGGTCTGCGACCCGCGGACGTGACGGCCGGCTGTCGGCGGGGGCGGGCAGACTGACGGCCGTGACGACACCACCGCCGCCCGACGGCACCCAGGCACCCGACGAGGCGGCGCGGGCCGCACCGACCGCGGAGGCGCGGACGACGCCCCGCAGCGTCGCCGACGCCTACGTGGACGCCCTCGCCGACCTCGACACCTCGGTCGCGACGGCCCTGGGCCTGCGGCCCCACGACGACCGCGTGCCCGACCTGTCCCCGGCCGGCCAGTCCGCGCGCGACGACCTCGCCCGCCAGACCCTGGCCGCTCTGGACGCCGCCCGCGTGCCCGAGGACGAGCATGCGGACACCGAGCGACGGTGCGCGGCGGTGCTGCGCGAGCGGCTGACCTACCAGCTGGAGTGGTCGGCGGCGGGGGAGCACCTGCGGGCGATGCGCAACATCTTCGGGCCTCCGCAGGCCGTCCGGGCGCTGTTCACCATGATGCCGACCGAGACGGAGGAGGACTGGGCCGTCGTCGCCCGGCGGATGGCCAAGGTCCCGCAGGCCTACGAGGGGTACGTGGCGTCGCTGCGCGCCGGCAGCGAGCGGGGCCTGCACGCGGCGCCGCTGCAGGTCGAGACCGTCGTCGAGCAGCTCGACGCGTGGGTGGGCGGTGACCTCAGCACGTTCCACGAGCTGGTCGCGGGCGGTCCGCCGGCTCTGGAGGCCGAGCTGCGCGCAGGCGCCGACCGCGCGGTCGAAGGAGTCGTCGCGCTGCGCCGCTACCTGGCGCAGGAGTACCTGCCGGCCACCCGCGGCACCCCGGACGCGGTCGGGGCGCAGCGCTACGCCCTCGGGGTGCGCGCCTCGACGGGGTCGGTGATGACCGAGGCCGACCTGCACGACGCCTACGCCTGGGGCTGGAGCCAGGTCCTCGGGCTGCGCGAGGAGATGCTCGAGCAGGCCGCGCTGGTGCTGCCCGGGGCGTCGGTGAAGGAGGCGATGGAGCACCTGGACGCGCACGGCGAGGTGGTCGAGGGCGTCGAGGAGGTGCGGCTGCGGCTGCAGCAGATGATGGACACCGCCATCGAGGACCTGGACGGCGAGCACTTCGACATCGTCGGGCCGGTGCGGACCGTCGAGGCACGCATCGCCCCGGCCGGGAGCGCGGCGGCGCCCTACTACACCCGACCGTCGGTCGACTTCTCCCGGCCCGGCCGCACCTGGCTGCCCACCATGGGCCGCACCCGCTTCCCGCTGTGGGAGCTGGTGAGCACCTGGTACCACGAGGGGGTCCCCGGTCACCACCTGCAGCTGGCGCAGTGGGTGCACGTGGCGCCGCAGCTGTCGGTGTACCAGACGACGTTGGGCTCCTCCAGCGCCGCGACCGAGGGCTGGGCGCTGTACGCCGAGCGGCTCATGGACGAGCTCGGGTACCTCGACGTCGGCGCCCGGCTGGGCTATCTCGACGCGCAGATGCTGCGGGCGATCCGCGTCGTCGTGGACATCGGCATGCACCTTGAGCTCGAGGTGCCCGGCGACTCGCCGATGTTCGCCGGCGAGCGCTGGACCCCGGAGAGAGCGCGCCAGTTCTTCGACGCGTTCTGCGGCCGCGACGCCGAGTTCGTCGCCAGCGAGATCGTGCGCTACCTCGGATGGCCCGGGCAGGCCATCAGCTACAAGCTCGGCGAGCGGGCCTGGCTCGCCGGGCGCGCGGCGGCGCGCGAGGCCCGGGGTGCGTCGTTCGACCTCAAGGCCTGGCACATGGCGGCCCTGTCCCTCGGGGCGCTGGGGCTCGACGACCTGACCGCCGAGCTGGCCCGTCTCTGACCGGCCGCCGAGGTGGCGCCGCAGGGCCCAGGCAGGGCCCAGGCAGGGCCAGGCAGGGCGCGGCGGCGGACGTCAGAGCTTCGCGTACTTCGCCCGCGCGAACGAGTACAGACCGAAGGCGACGAACCCGAGCGCCACGACGGCGAGCAGGACGGCGCCGTAGGGCTGCTCGCGCAGCGTGCGCAGGGCACCGTCCAGCCCGGTCGCCTCGCCGGGCTGCTGCCGGACGGCGGCGACGACGAACAGGGCGCCGACCAGGGCGAGCGCGGAGCCGCGCGCGATGTAGCCGACCATGCCCAGGCGGGTGACCGCCGTCCCGACGTTGCCGCCGCCGGTCCCGCTCAGGTCCTCCAGGAACTTCTTCGTGGCGCCCTTGTGCACCTGGTACGCGCCGACGGCGATGACGGCGAGGCCGATCAGGCCGACGAGGATGCGGCCGGGGCCGGACTCCATCAGCGAGGCGGTGACGTCGGCGCTGGTGCCGCCGCTGGAGGACGACCCCCCGCGGGCGAAGGACAGGGTCGTCCATGCCAGGGCCACGTACACGACCGCCTTGCCCGCGGAGATGCCGCGTCGCTTCGCGTCGTCCTCGCCCCCGCGGCTCACCGCCGCCTCGGTGAGCTGCCACAGCGCCAGGCCGACGAAGCCGGCGACCCCGACCCACAGCACGACCCGGCCGAACGGCTGCTCCGCGATCTGCCCGAGTGCGCCGGTCTGGTCGGCCGTCTCGCCCGAG
>DASTLY010000135.1:0-15083 GCA_035714445.1 Mycobacteriales bacterium | reverse complement strand
GGCTGGGCACGTCCATGTCCGGCGCGCGAGAGCCGAACTCACAGGCACCTGACAGCCGGCAGTGCTGGCTGGGCGCCCGGGCCTGGCGGAGCATGGGCCCCTGAGCTAGGCGGCACCGGCGCCGGGCGAGAAGGAGGACCTGGTGGAGCACGACACGGGGGCGTACGGCGGCGGATCCGGGACCGACGACGTGATCGGCCGTGAGGCGCCACCGCGGGCCGGCCGGCGGCGCCGGGGCGTGGCGGTCGCGGCCGGCGCCGTCCTGCTCGTCGGCGGTGGTGGGGCCGCCGCGCTGGCGGCCAGCACCACGCCGAGCCCGTCGCCGAGCGGCGCCCCGGCGCCCTCCCCGAGTGCGTCCCCGGAGGCCGGTGCTCCGCAGAAGACGCGTCCTCAGGGCGGCGGGTACGGGCTGCGCGGGCTCGGCGGCGCGCTGCACGGCCAGCTGACGGTGCCCAAGGGGGAGACGTACGAGGAAGTGCTGGTGCAGCGCGGCACGGTCAGCGCGGTGAGCCCCACCTCTCTGGAGGTGCGCAGCGCGGACGGCTACTCCCACACCTACACCCTCAATGCACAGACCCAGGTCGACGGGAAGGCCGGCGACGTGTCCACGCTCGCCGTCGACGACACGGTCGGGGTGCTCGCCGGCACCGACAGCACCGCCCGGGTCGTCACCGAGCGCGGCAACGGGCACCGGCTGCCCAGGGGCGAGGCGACACCCGGTGCGCCGTCCGACGGTGGGCCCTGGTCCGGCCGCGGCCCGGGCAAGCGTCGCGACGGCACCCCGCCCAGCGCGACGCCACCCAGCGCGACCCCGCCCAGCGCGACCCCGCCCAGCGCGACGCCGGGCGGTGCCGGGTGGGGCGTGCCGTCGGCCCAGGGCGCGACGCGTACGGCCTGAGCCCGGTCAGGCGCTCCGGGAGGTGATCTCGACGCCGCGGGACGCCGAGGCCTCGTCGGACCTGTCGCGGGTCCGGGCCGCGGAGGCCGCGATCCCCTCGCGGATCACCTCGTCGGGGCCCATCGGCCCCGGCCGGCCCAGCCGCACCAGGGCCATCCGCCCCGCGACCTGCTGCTGCGTCGCGGTCCGCTCGGCCCGGCCCCGGCCGAGGAAGCTCACGGTCCAGTGCAGCAGGGTCGTGAGCCGGTTCTTGAAGCCGATGATGTAGATCAGGTGGACGGCGAGCCACATCAGCCAGGCGATGAAGCCGGCCATCCGGATCCGCGTACCGATGCTGGCGACGGCCTGGAACCGCGAGATCGTCGCCATGTTGCCCTTGTCGTGGTACTCGAACGGCTTCTGCGCCGGCTTCCCCTTGAGCCGGCGCGAGATCGTCTCCGCCGCGTGCCGCGCGGTCTGGATGGCGACCTGGGCAACGCCGGGCAGGCCGAGCAGCGCCATGTCGCCGACGACGAACACCTCGGGGTGGCCCGGCAGGGTCAGGTCGGGGAGCACCTTGACGCGCCCGGCCCGGTCGATCTCCGCGCCGGACTGGTCCGCGAGCTGCGCGCCGAGCGGGCTGGCCTGCACGCCGGCGGCCCACACCTTGGTGACCGCCTCGATGCGGCGGTGCTTGCCGTCCTTGTCCTTGACCACCAGGCCGGTCGCGTCGACGTCGACGACCAGGGCGCCGAGCTGGACCTCGATGCCCATCTGCTTCATGTGCGCGGCCGCCTTGCCGGACAGCTTCTCGCCGAACGAGCCGAGCACCGCGTCGGCGCCGTCGACGAGCACGACCCGGGCAGTACGCGGGTCGATGGTGCGGAAGTCGCCGGGCAGCGCACGCCGGGCCAGCTCGGCGATCTGCCCGGCCATCTCCACGCCGGTGGGCCCGGCGCCGATCACCGCGAAGGTCAGCAGCCGGTCGATCTGGGCGGGGTCGTCGGAGAGCTCGGCGAGCTCGAACGCGCCGAAGATGCGGCCGCGCAGCTCGAGCGCGTCGTCGATGCTCTTGAGCCCCGGCGCGTGCTCGGCGAAGTGGTCGTTGCCGAAGTACGAGCCGGTCGAGCCCGCGGACACGATCAGGCTGTCGTACGGCGTGACGGTCTCCCCGAGGGCGCTCATGGACGTGACCGTGCGCGCGGCCAGGTCGATCCGGGTGACCTCGCCGATCAGTACGTTGGCGTTGCGCTGACGGCGCAGGACCTCGCGCGTCGCCGGCGCGATCTCGCCCTCGGACAGGATCCCGGTCGCCACCTGGTAGAGCAGCGGCTGGAACAGGTGGTGCGTGGTGCGGGCGATCACCGTCACGTCGGCGTCCGCCCGCCGCAGCCGCTTGGTCCCGAACAGCCCGCCGAAGCCCGAGCCGACGACCACCACGCGGTGCCGGGTCCCCGTCGCCGAGCCCGTGGTCGCGGCGGTCCGGGTGGTCGTCGTCCGAGTGCTCATGCCGTCCTCCTGTTGCAGCCGGCGTTCTGGTGCCGTCGATCGGGGACGTCCGGCCAACGCGATGCGTTCCCAGCGTAGGCCGACGAACCCGTCCGGGATCATGCTGTCGCGAGGCTCACACCCGCCGCGAAGGGGTAGGCATGTGCTGCAGCTCACCCGCACCACCCCGGCACTCCCGAGGGCGCGGGCACGACGTACCGACGAGCAGGAGCAGCAGATGACGGCCCAGACCGCCTCCCCCGACGCCCAGACGTCCCCGTCCGAGCAGGCCCAGGACCTGGCCGGCGGCAGCGCCGGGACGGGCAGCCTCGACGCGTTGCTCACCGACGCCTCGGGCTCGACGTTCCGGCAGTTCCTGCCGGGCCGCGCCGGGCTGGTGTTCACCGCGAAGCTGGCGACCCGGCCGGTCACGGTCACCCGACGGTCGCTGGCGCTCACCCGGGAGCTGGCCCGGATCGCCGCCGGCCGGTCGCAGCTGGCGCCGACCAAGAAGGACCGCCGCTTCCAGGACCCGGCCTGGACGGGCAACCCGCTCCTGCGTCGGGTGATGCAGGCCTACTTCGCGGCCGGCGGGACCGTCGACCAGCTGCTCGACGACGCCAACCTGGACTGGCGCGAGGACCACCGGCTGCGCTTCGTCGCGGAGAACCTGGTGGCGGCCCTGGCGCCGAGCAACAACCCGTTCCTCAACCCGGCGGCGCTCAAGGCGGCGCTGGACACCGGTGGCCGCAACTACCTCGACGGCGGCCGGCAGTTCGTCAAGGACATGGCCCGCAAGCCGCGCATCCCGCAGATGGTCGACAGCGACGCGTTCACCGTCGGCGGCGACCTCGCCGTCACCGAGGGCCAGGTCGTGCTGCGTACGCCGGTCTTCGAGCTCCTGCACTACAGGCCGCGCGCCGAGCAGGTGCACACCGTGCCCGTGCTCGTCGTACCGCCCATGATCAACAAGTACTACATCGCCGACCTGGCACCCGGCCGCAGCATGGTGCAGCACTTCCTGGAGGCGGGGCTGCAGGTGATGGCGATCTCCTGGGTCAACCCGTCCGAGGAGCAGCGCGACCTCGGCCTCGACGACTACGCCGGGTCGGTGCTGCGCGCGATGGACGCGGTCGAGAGCATCACCGGCAGCGACCGCACCCTGCTGTTCGCCCTGTGCGCGGGCGGCATCGTCACCTCGACCACCGTGTCCCACCTGGTGGCGACCGGGCAGCAGCACCGCGTGGCCGGGCTCACCCTCGGCGTCACCGTCCTGGACCAGCGGCAGAACGGCACCATCGGCTCGCTGGTCGACGCGCCCACCGCGGCCGCCGCCGCCGCGCAGTCCCAGAGCCGCGGCTACCTCGACGGCCGGGCGCTCGCCGGCGTCTTCGCCTGGCTGCGCCCCGACGACCTGGTCTGGAACTACTGGGTCAACAACTACCTGCTCGCCAAGAAGCCGCCGGCGTTCGACGTGCTGTTCTGGAACGCCGACACGACCCGGATGCCCGCCCGCCTGCACGGCGACTTCCTGCGCCTGGCGACCAACAACTCGCTGGTGACGCCGGGCAAGGCCACGGTGCTCGGTTCGCCGGTGGACCTGTCCAAGGTCGAGGTCGACACCTACAACCTGGCCGGCATCGCCGACCACATCTGCCCCTGGGAGAACGTCTACCGCAGCGGCCTGCTCTTCGGCTCCGCGCCGCGGTTCGTGCTGTCCACCAGCGGGCACATCGCCGCGCTGGTCAACCCGCCCGGCAACCCGAAGGCGAGCTACCGGGTCGCGCAGGAGCTGCCCGAGGACCCGGACCAGTGGCTGGGCAGCGCGACCACGCACAGCGGCTCGTGGTGGTCGGACTGGACGGCCTGGGCGACTGCCCGCGCCGGCGACAAGGTCGAGGCGCCGACCGAGCTGGGCGACGCCGACCACCCGCCGCTCGGACCGGCCCCGGGGACGTACGTCTTCGTCTCCTGACCGCGCCGGCCCTTACCGGCCTACGGGGCGAGGGCGTCCGCGATCGCGCGGTAGGCGTGCCGGTTGAAGGCGAGCCCGACGTGGCTGCCGCGCACCTGGACCGAGCGGGCGTACGGCACCACGCAGGAGCGCCAGCGGACGACGCCGTCGCCCTTGGTCCACACGCTGGTGATGGGCACGTCGGCGGGGAACGGCGCGGTGTAGTCGCGCACGAACGGGCAGTCGCAGGTCGTCGTCAGGCAGCCGCGTCGGGCGGTGGAGGGGTCGACGTGCCGCAGGACGTTGCGTACCAGGGCGACCGCTGCCTTGGTCGGCAGGGAGATGTCGAAGGGCTCGTCGAGCCCGGCTCCCAGGGAGACCACGGCGCGCACCCCGTCGGGGTGCCGGGCGGCGAGGGCCTTGGCGAAGTGGCCGCCGCGGCTGTGCCCCACCAGCGCGACCTGGCGCCCGGTACGCAGGTGCAGGCGCAGCAGCGTGCGCTCGAGGCGGTCGACGGCCCGGTCGGAGCAGTCGACGTTGGTGGCGATGCCGGCGGCGTACGGGGCGTGACCGATTCTCCTGAGCCACCCAGACATCACGGACAGTGACGAGTCGCCGGCCAGGAAGCCCGGGATCAGCAGCACCGGGCCGCCGTCCCCGCGCGGCACCCCGCGGCCGGCGTAGACCGGGTCGACCAGCAGTCGGGCCAGCTCGGCCTGCCACCGGATCTCCCCGAACGGCCGTCCCCACCAGGCCGGCTCGTCCGGGGCAGGTGCCGGGACCGGGTCGAAGGAGGACTGCGTGACGGAGTCGGGCAGGGCCTCGGCCACGGCACCGGCGACGACATCCGAGAGCGACTCGTTCTCCGCTGACATGTCCGGGATGTTACGCCGCGCAACAGCCGGCCGTGACGTTGCCCACGCGGATGGCCACGCGAACGCCTGACCCCGGCCGCCCGTCGTGGCCAGGCCCGCCTCAGGCCTCCCAACCGCCCTTGCGACCCGGATTGGCGGCGACCGGCCGGCCGTCGAGCTCCAGCTCGATGACGAAGTACGGCGACAGCCGCCGGGCGGGCCGGGTGCGTACGACCACGCGGTGCCCGTCGATGTCAACGGTCTGCTCTGAGCGCCACCGAGCGGTCACCGTGCTGTCGGCCACCACCTCGTGGTCGACGCTGACCCGGCGGTGCCCGCCGTAGTAGGTCCAGTCGAGGGCCACGAGGTGCTGGGCGCCCTCAACGTCCACGGTCCAGGTCTTGCGATCCATGGCGGCCGGGCTACCCCCCACCCGCGGTCGCACACCGGCCAGGGCCGGCACGCGGGCCCGGGGTCAGCCGCGGGCGCCGACCATGTCGAGCTCCCCGGCGCGCAGGCCGGCCTGCCGGACCTGGTGCTCCGTGGGCGTGCTCAGGCGCGGGATGCCGAACCCGACCAGGAGCGCCGCCAGCAGGCAGCCGACCCCGCCGATCACGAACGCCGCGATGTAGGCCGACTCCGCCGGCACACCGGACGGCAGCATCGAGCTGGCCAGCAGGGTGACGACGACCGCGCTGGCGATGGAGCTGCCGACGGACCGCGCGATCGAGTTGACGCTGTTGGCGACGCCCGTCTCGTCGGGGGTGACCTCCGCGACGATGAGCGCCGGCATTGACGCGAACGCCAGGCTGACCGCGCCGTTGACGAGGATCGAGCCGGCGACGATCTCCCAGGTCTGGGTGTGCAGCACCGCCAGGACGGCGAAGCCCGCGGCGCCGGACGACGCGGCGAGCACCAGCACGAGGCGGGCGCCGATGCGACGCACCAGCCGGCCTCCGGCGGGGGCGACGAGCACACCGACGAGGGCGCCGGGGAGCAGGTAGGTCGCGCTGGCGCCGAGCACGGTGGAGGTGAAGCCGTAGCCGGCCGACGTCGGCGTCTGCACGAAGCCGGAGACGGCGAGGAAGGCCACGAGCATGGCGACGCCGACGAACAGGCCGGCCGCGTTGGTGATCAGCAGCGGGCGGTTGCGCAGCAGCGCGGGGCTGACCAGCGGGGCGTTCAGGCGCTTCTCGAGCTGCAGCCACGCCAGCAGCACCACGGCGGAGGCGGCGAAGCAGCCGATCGTGGCGGGCGTCGTCCACCCCCACTCGTGCCCCTTCGACAGCGGCAGCAGCAGCAGGACGAGGCCGGCGCCGAGCACGCCGGCACCCAGCCAGTCGACGCCACCGGTGTCGGAGGGCTGCCGGGTCGGGACGACGGCGTACGCCAGGACGTACGCCAGGACCGTGACGAGGGCGGCGAACCAGAACACGCGGTGGTAGTCCCCGCCGTCGCGGGTCAGCAGGCCGGTGATCACCAGACCCAGCCCGCCGCCGGCGCCGAGGGTCGCGCTGACGACCGCCATCGCCCCGGTCAGCTTTGTCGCCGGCAGCTCGTCGCGCAGGATGCCGATCGACAGCGGGAACAGGGCGTACGCCGAGCCCTGCAGGACGCGCGCGAGGATCAGCAGGGGCAGCGAGCTGGTCAGGGCGGCGAGCACGGAGCCGGCCGTGACGACGGCGAGGATGCCCAGCAGCACCGGCCGACGGCCGTGCACGTCACCGAGCCGGCCCAGCACCGGGGTGAGCACGGCGGCCGCCAGCAGGTTCGCGGTGAGGACCCAGCCGGTCGCCGACGCGGAGGAGCCGAGGTCGGCGCCGATGGTGGCGAGGACCGGCACGACGACCGTCTGCAGCACGGCGATCACCGTTGCGGCGAGGGCGAGGGTCGGCAGCAGCAGGGGCGAGGCGCCGCGGGAGGTCATCCCAGCACCCTAGACGCCTCGTCGGTCACAGTCGACAGTGTGTCGAGTCACGTGCGCCGGAGGCTCTAGGCTGGAGCCATGCCTCCCGATCAGCCCGGCGTCGCGGCGCCGCCGGACGTCGCTGCCCGCCGCCGGGCGCCCTCGCGCGGGGACCGTCGCGAGCAGGCCATCCTGGACGGGGCCCGTGAGCTGTTCGAGGCCAAGCCCCTGTCGCAGGTGACCACCGACGAGCTGGCTGGTGCGGCCGGCCTGTCCCGCTCGAGCTTCTACTTCTACTTCGACTCGAAGCAGGCGGTGCTCAGCGCGCTGCTCGAGGGCCTGTCCGAGGAGCTCCGTACGGAGAACGACGCCTGGCTCAACGCGATCGGCCTCGACGAGCCCGCGCTGCGCCAGGCCACCGTCCACCTGGTGGCGGTCTGGCGTACCCACGGCGGGCTGCTGCGCCAGGCCTGGCGCTGCGAGCGCGGCGACGGGGTGCTGGCCACCTGGCGGGCCGGCGTGCTGGAGCGCGGCACCCGTCGCATCAGGGACAAGATCGAGCGCGACCGGGCGGCCGGCGTCGCCCCGCCCGGACCGCCCACCGCGCAGCTGCTGGCCGTTGCGCTGCAGACCTGCAAGAACGAGCTGCTGGCCGAGCCGCGCGCCGAGCACGACGACGCGCAGATGGTGGACGACCTCGTCGCGCTCACCCTGCGGCTGCTGTACGGCGTGGTGCCCGTCAGGCCTGCGCACACTGCCGGAGGTGCACACCCTGCCGGAGCTGCACAGAAGGCCGACGCGCGGGCCGCCCTCAGCACGGGCGCCGGATGAGCCCGCTCCGCGGCTCCCTGCGCCGCCTGCTGCCGACCGGTCCGCGCGCGCACGACCCCGACCCCTCGTGCGACGAGCTGCGGGAGGCGCCCGGCGACGCCGTGCCCACGACGCCGGGCGGCTGCGCCGAGTGCCTGGCGCAGGGCACCACCTGGGTGCACCTGCGGATGTGCCTGACCTGTGGGCATGTCGGCTGCTGCGACACCGGCCCCCACAAGCACGCCCGGACACACGCGGAGTCCGCGGGTCACCCGGTGATGCGCTCGCACGAGCCCGGTGAGACCTGGCGTTGGTGCTTCGTGCACGAGCTCCTGGGCTGACCGGCCGGTCCGCAGGCTCAGCCGGTGAAGAAGCCGGTCAGCCGCTCGATCCGGCCGTCGGCACCGAACAGGGCGACGTCGATGCCGGTGACGGCGACCGCGCCGTCCGCGTCGCAGAGGGTCCAGGTGAAGTACGCGGCGTCGTGATGCTCGAGCGGCTCGCTGGTCACGGCGATCTCCCAGCCGGGCGCGGAGGCCTGGAAGCCGCCGATGTGCTCGACGAGCGCCGCCCGGCCGGTCAGCAGCACCTGCGGGTCGCAGTAGACCCCGCCCTCGGCCCAAGCCTGCTCGAGCAGGCGCCGGCGGGCCTCGGCGTCCGGCTCACGCCAGGCCTGCCCGTACGCGGCCACCGCCGCGGCCCGGCTCATGCCGCCACCGCCGCGGCGCTGCGAGCCGGGAGCGCCAGCGCGGCCAACGGGTCGCGGCCGGCCAGGGAGCCCGAGCTGCCGACGACCGCGCACCGCAGGAAGCCGGCCGTCGGGACGAGCGTGACCTCCTCCTGGCGGGCGATCGCTGCCGTGTGCACCGGCCCGGCGTACGCCCACGCCATCGTGGCGCGCAGCGAGGTCCAGGCCGAGAAGGTCAGCACCGGCCCGGCGGTCGGGGTGAGCACGGCCGACGCCACGGCGCCGTCGGCCTGCGCGAGGTCGGCCGCGAGGTCGCCGAACCTGTCGAGGAACTCGGCCAGCCGGTCCGGGTCGCTGCCGAGCCCGGCCCATGTGACGACCGCGGCCGGCCCGGTCACGCGGCCCGAGGTCGGCAGGTCGTCGAACGGGGCCGGCCCGCCGTCAGCCGCCCGAACGTCGCCCCGGTAGGCCACCGGCTCGAGGCGGACGTGCCACGCGTCGCCCCACTGCCCGGCGTCCTGCTGCGCGGCGTCGGCGGCCGCGTGGTCGTCCCAACGGCACAGCACCGACCACCAGCGACCGGAGCCGTCGGGCAGGCCGGCCCGGCCGGCACCGGTCAGCCCCGCCTGCGAGAAGCGGGCCCCGGCCGGCACCCAGGGGCAGGCCCGGGCGGGGTCTGACAGCTCGAGCACGTGCCACGACGCGACGTACACGACGTCTCCTTCGGTCGACGATGTGAAGGATGACAACATGCCGTACAATGTGAATGCCGTCAACACTTGTGGCAGGCTGAGTTCGTGCCCCGCGCCCGTTACCACCACGGCGACCTCCGCAACGCCCTGGTCGACGGTGGCGTCGAGCTGGGCCGCCACGGTGGCGTGGGCGCCGTCGTCCTGACCCAGCTGGCCCGCAGCGTCGGCGTGTCTCCTGCTGCGGCCTACCGGCACTTCCCCGGCGGACACGACGAGCTGCTCGACGCGGTGGCCGAGCGGGCAAGGGTCGAGCTGGCGGAGCGCATGCGGGACGGAATCAGGACGAGCGCTGCGGCGCAACCCGGCCCGGTGCACGCCGCGATGCTGCGCTTCGGCGCCACCGGCCGGGCGTACGTCGACTTCGCCCTCGAGCAGCCGGGACTGTTCGAGCTGGCCTGCCTGCGCGACCACGACCTCGCCCACGAGGGCGGCGTGGCGGCGCTGCTGAACGCGTGCCTTGACGAGCTCGTCGAGCTCGGCCGGCTACCCGCGGCGCGGCGACCGCGTACCGAGGTCGCGGCCTGGGCCGCTGTGCACGGGCTCGCGGTGCTGCTCACCACCGGACCGCTGGCGGGCCTCGACCCGGTCGAGCGGGAGGCCGTCATCGGGCGCACCCTCGAGGTGGTGGGCAGCGGGATCTGAGCGTCAGCGGTCCGGGACATCCGCGGCCCGGGCTCGCTAGCGTCGGAGCGCGGCCTCCTCGAGGTCCAGGGAGAGCTGCATCTCGCGCATCGCCTCGTCGGGCAGCCGGCCGCTGTTGCGCAGCCGCAGCAGCTCCCCGCGCTCGGCGTCGAGCATCACCCCGCGCAGCTGCCGCCAGGTCGCCGAGGGGGTGGCCGCCGGGTCGTCGCCGACCTCGGCCAGGCGCTCCCAGCGGGCGTTCGCCCGCGCCTCGGTGAGCCGGCGGAGCTGGTCGGCGACCGGCCCGACCTCCGGGGAGTTCGCCACGACCTCGTCCAGCCGGAGCAGCGCGGCGCGGGCAGCGGCCTGCTGCGCGGCGGCCTGGGCGAGCAGCATCCCCTGCCGGTCCGGGCGCAGGTCCAGCAGCCGCAGCAGCCGGCCGAAGGTGAGGCCCTGCAGGAGCAGGGTGGTGAGGATGACGACGAAGACGAGGAACAGGATGAGGTCGCGCTGCGGGAACGGCGAGCCGTCGTCGGTGGTCGTCGCCAGCCCGAACGCGGCCGCCAGCGACACCACCCCGCGCATCCCCGCCCAGGACAGGGCCAGCACCGGCTCCCAGCTCGGCGCCGGGTCGCGCTCGCGGACGCGTCGGCTCAGCCGCCGCGGCAGGTAGGTGGCCGGCACGATCCAGACCGGGCGCGACAGCAGCACCGCGAGCACGATCGCCGTCGACCAGCCGGTGACCTGCCAGCCGGCGTACCCGTGCAGGCCCTCCAGGATCTCGGGCAGCTGCAGCCCGATGAGCAGGAAGACGCCGCCCTCGAGCAGGAAGACGACGACCCGCCAGACCGGCTGGGTCTGCAGGCGCGACGTCGACGAGAGCAGGGTGGGCGTCGCGTGGCCGAGCACGAGCCCGCACACCACGACGGCGAGGACGCCGCTGCCGCCGATCTCCTCCGCCGGCAGGTAGGCCAGGAACGGCGTGGCGAGCGAGAGCACGTTCTCCACCAGCGGCTCCTCGAGCCGGCGCCGGACCTGCCCGATGACCGCCGCGACCGCGAGCCCCACGGCTGTGCCGCCGACGACGGCGAGCAGCAGCAGACCGACCGTGCGCGGCGCCGAGAAGGTGCCGCTGACCACGACGGCGACCGCCACCTGGTACAGCACCAGCGCGGTCGCGTCGTTGAGCAGACCCTCGCCCTCGACCAGGGTCTGCAGCCGGGCGGGCATCCCGACCCGCCGGCCGATCGCGATCGCGGCCACCGCGTCGGGCGGGGCGACGATCGCGCCGAGCGCCAGGGCGGCGGACCACGGCAGGTCCGGGATCAGCAGGTGCGCGACCGTCCCCACGACAGCGGCCGTCCAGACCACCAGACCGACCGAGAGCAGCGCGATGGGACGCGCGTTCGCACGGAAGTCCAGCAGGCTGGCGTCCAGGGCCGCGCTGTACAGCAGCGGCGGCAGGACGACGGCCAGCACCACCTCGGGGCTCAGCTCCAGGGTCGCCTGTCCGGGCAGCGCGGCGACGCCCAGCCCGATCAGGACCAGCAGCACTGGAGAGGGCACGCCGGTACGCCGGGCGAGCAGCCCCGCCACGCAGATGCCGAGCACGACCAGCAGGCTCGGGCCGAGCTCGTGCACGTACGCCCCCCTCGTCGCGCGCGACGCTAGCCGGTACGCCGGTCCAGCAGCCCGCGCCCGGCGGCCAGCACCTCGGCGGGGTGCAGGGCCAGCAGCCCGGGCGCTGGCCCGGTGCCGGCGTTGTCGGACCGGATGCCGCCCCACAGCGCGACGTGCTGCGTCCGGTCCGGGGGCGGCCCCCACTGCGCGGGCGCGACCGGGCCGAACAGCACCACCGACGGCGTGCCCAGCGCGGTCGCCAGGTGGGCGACCCCGGTGTCCGAGGCCAGCAGCAGCGCCGCGCGGTCCACCAGGGCGGCGAGCTCGGTCAGCGGCAGGCCGCTCACGACCGCTTCCGGGGGCAGCCCGCCGAGCGCCGCGACCTGCGCCGCGCGGTCCTGCTCGCCCGGGCCGGCGGACACCAGGACGGGGTGCGGCAGCCCGCTTACGACGGCAGCCCAGCGCTCGACCGGCCAGCGGCGCGACGCCGCCGCCGACCCGGGGTGGACGAGCGCGAAGGGCCCGGCGGGCGCGGGTACGGCGGCCGGCCGCAGCAGCGCGAGGTCGCCGGGGTCGGCGGGGATGCCGGCCTCCACCAGCAGCCGGCACCAGCGCACCACCTCGTGCTCGTCGTCGCGCCACCGGGCCTGCCCGTCGCCCGTGCCGTACGCCAGGAGCCTGCCCGAGTCGCTGGCCCGCAGCAGCGCGGTGCTCTGCGGCCCGCGTCCGTGCAGGTTCACCGCGAGGTCGGCCCCGCGCAGCGAGGGGTCGAGCGGCGCCAGCGGCGCCGTCGGGACCAGCTCGTCCACGCCGCCGACCAGCGGGAGCAGGGGGGCCAGCCACCCGGGGGCCGCGAGGCTCAGCCGGGCCGCGGGGTGGGCCCGCCGCAGCGCCCGTAGGGCGGGGACGGCCGTGAGCAGGTCGCCCAGCCCCAGCGCCCGCAGCACCACGATGCGCCGCACCGGGCTCGCCTGCACCGGGCTCACCTGCACCGGATCGGGGCCCACCCCGGCTCCCGTGCCCCGCCCGGACGCCGGTACTCCGGCAGGACACCCGTGCAGGCCGTTCAGCGCGGGCCGTCGACGGTCGACACCCCGATCGTGGACAGTGCGGGGGTGGGCGAACAGCGCAGGCAGGCGAACCGAGCTGCCGGCTGGCCTGGCGTCCTCGCCGCCCTGCGCTCCCACCCCGGGGCGCGCCTCAACGCGGTGGACGAGTCGGGACTGTTCGTCCCGCTGCCGCCCGGGATGGAGGGGACCGGCTACCCGCAGGTGCTCGCCGGCTCCGGCATCGAGCTGGTCGAGCCCGAGGACCACGGCGAGTTGATCAACTCCTGGCTGGACGTCCTCACGGTGGGCCACGGGATGGCGGAGGTCCGCGACCGGACCCATCCGCTGCACCTGACGAAGGTGGAGTTCTTCGACGTACGACCCGAGTTCGGGGTCCTGGCGGCGGTGGGCTACCCCACGGTCCCGCGTGCGGCGGCGTCGGTCGCACCTCTGCCCGGGGAGCAGACGAGGGAGGCGCCGCGGGTCGGCCGGGTCCGCAAGGACCAGGTGGGGGTCCTGGTGGCCGTCGACGAGGACGCCGAGCAGATGCTCGGCTACCCGCCCGGCTCCCTGCTCGGCGTCGGCGCGCGCGACCTGGTGCACCCCGACGACCAGGGGCTGGCCGTGTCGGCCTGGATCGGGCTGCTCGAGCGACCGGGCGGCCAGGGGCGGGTGCGGCTGCGCAAGCGCCGCGCCGACGGCAGCTGGCTGTGGCTCGACGTGACCAACCACAACCGGCTGGACGACCCGGCGTACGGCTGCGTGGTGGCCGACCTCGTCGACGTGTCCCGCGAGATGGCGTTCCGCGAGGACATCCGCGCGCGGGAGCGACTGCTGCAGCGGCTCACGCAGGCGCTGCCCGTCGGCGTCGTGCAGCTGTCGCCCACCGGCGAGGTCCTCTACTCCAACGAGCGGCTCCACCAGGTGCTCGGCGGGCCGGCGCGCTCCTCGTTCGACGAGCTGCTGGAGACGCTGCGACCGGGCGACCGTGCGCGGATGATGACCTCGTTCTCCATGGCGGTCCTGGCGGGACAGGACGACGACCTGCAGGTCGAGGTGCAGGGCGCTGCGCTGCACCGCGTGCTCGACGTCTCGCTGCGCCCGCTCGTCGACGACGCCGGCATCGTGGAGGGCGTGATCGTCTGCCTGCACGACGTCACCGAGGACGTACGGCTGCGCGCCGAGCTGGAGGAGCGCGCGACGCACGACGGGCTCACCGGCTGCCTCAACCGCAGCGCCGTGCTCCGGCGTCTCGAGGAGGAGCTGCGCCGGATGAGCCCCGGGCATGGCTGCGCGGTGCTGTTCCTCGACCTCGACGAGTTCAAGCACGTGAACGACACGCGCGGCCACGCCGCAGGGGACAAGGTGCTGCGCGAGGTGGCAGCCGTGCTGCGGTCCGCCGCCCGTACCGGCGATGCCGTCGGCCGGCTGGGCGGCGACGAGTTCGTCCTCGTCTGCCCGCGGATCGAGTCGGCCGCGTCGGCGCTCGCGCTGGCGGTGGACGTCCAGGCCCGGCTGCGCCGCTCGCAGCCCGTCGGCAGTGACATCTGGACCGCCAGCACGGGCGTCGCCTGGGTCGACGACCCGGCCCTGGACGCCGAGCGCGTGCTCGGACGGGCCGACGCGGCGATGTACGACGCCAAGCAGGACCGCCGCCAGACCGCGGTGCTGTGGGCTGCCCCCGAGGCAGCGCCAGCCCCAGCCCCAGCTCCGGGCGTCGGTGGCCAGGCGGTCATCGGCAGGCAGCCGCGTGCGGACGAGGTGGCGGCCCGGTCGTCCCCCCCGGCGGCGCGCACCTAGTAGGACTGCGCCCGCGCGCTCAGAGGATGCGGGACGGCGACTCATGCCGCGGCCGCCGGTCGGTCCCGGACGACGCCCTCGGGCCCCAGGCGCGTGCCGTCGCGCAGCGTGATCGTCCGCCCGCGCACATGGAGGTGGTCGTGGGTGAGGTCGCACAGCGGGAAGGTGTCGTCGGCGCTGGTGCTCCCCGTGCTGTGCCAGGGAGCGCCGTGGTGCGGGACCAGGGGCGTCCCCGGCGGGCTGGGGCACCCGGCTTCGGCGCAGCGGTTGCCCCAGCGCGTGGCGACCAGAAGCCGTTCGTGCGCCTTGGCGGTGCGCTCGCTGTGGCTGATCTCCAGCACCCGTCGCGAAGGCCCAGCACCAGCCGGGTGATGCGGCTGTCGCAGAGCAGCCGCCGGACCAGGCTCACCGGCAGCCGGGCACCGGTGCCGCGGCTGACGGCGTGGAGCGCGCCGGGAGCGTCGTGCAGCGTCTCCAGGCCGACCACGATGGCGACGTGCGGCGCCACCTTGTGTCGAGAGCCGAGGGAGCCGCTGTCGAGCAGGCGGCGCAGGGCGAGCAGGAGGGCGTCGTGGTCCTGCTGCACCCGCGACCGCGGCGCCGGCCCAGGCACCGGCCCCGAGCTGTCGGAACGCTCGCCGGTGTCCGCACGCTCGGCCACCCG
>DASTLY010000134.1:0-4105 GCA_035714445.1 Mycobacteriales bacterium | reverse complement strand
CTCGCGCGACCACCTGTGGATGCACTTCACCCGCCACTCGACCTTCGCCGACGGCGGGGCCCCGCCGGTGATCGTCCGCGGCGAGGGTGCCCGCATCTTCGACTCCGGCGGCCGGGAGTACCTCGACGCGCTGTCGGGCCTCTTCGTCGTCCAGGTCGGCCACGGCCGCGCCGAGCTGGCCGAGGCCGCGGCCCGGCAGGCCCAGCAGCTGGCCTTCTTCCCGCTGTGGTCCTACGCCCACCCGGCGGCGATCGACCTGGCCGAGCGCCTGGCCTCCTACGCGCCGGCCGACCTGAACCGCGTATTCTTCACCACCGGGGGCGGCGAGGCGGTCGAGACCGCCTGGAAGCTGGCGAAGCAGTACTGGAAGATGACGGGAAAGCCCAACAAGCACAAGGTGATCTCGCGCGCCGTCGCCTACCACGGCACTCCGCAGGGCGCGCTGTCCATCACCGGCATCCCGGCGGCGAAGGAGATGTTCGAGCCGCTCGTCCCCGGCGCGTTCAAGGTGCCCAACACGAACATCTACCGCGGGCCGGAGCACCTGCGCGAGGACGAGAAGGCCTTCGGACGCTGGGCCGCCGACCGCATCGAGGAGGCCATCGAGTTCGAGGGCGCCGACACCGTCGCGGCCGTCTTCCTGGAGCCGGTGCAGAACTCGGGCGGCTGCTTCCCGCCGCCGGCCGGCTACTTCGAGCGGGTGCGGGAGATCTGCGACGCCCACGACGTGCTGCTCGTCTCCGACGAGGTCATCTGCGCCTTCGGCCGGATCGGGGGCATGTTCGCCTGCAACGACTACGGCTACGTGCCGGACATGATCACGTGCGCCAAGGGCATGACGTCGGGGTACTCCCCCATCGGGGCGATGATCGCCTCCGACCGCCTCTTCGAGCCGTTCGCCAAGGGATCGGCGACCTTCGCCCACGGCTACACCTTCGGCGGCCACCCGGTGTCGGCGGCCGTGGCGATGGCCAACCTCGACATCTTCGAGCGCGAGGGGCTGAACGACCACGTGCGCGCGCAGGCGCCGGCGTTCCGGTCGACGCTGGAGAAGCTGCTCGACCTGCCGATCGTCGGCGACGTGCGCGGGGACGGGTTCTTCTACGGCATCGAGCTCGTCAAGGACAAGGCGACGCGCGCCACCTTCGACGACGACGAGAGCGAGCGGCTGCTGCGCGGGTTCCTGTCGACGGCCCTGTTCGACGCCGGGCTGTACTGCCGCGCCGACGACCGGGGAGACCCCGTCGTGCAGCTGGCTCCGCCGCTCATCTGCGGGCAGGCGGAGTTCGACGAGATCGAGTCCGTTCTGCGGTCGGTGCTGACGGAGGCCTGGGCGCGCCTGTGACGCAGGCCCGCTCGCTGTGGGAGGCGACGCTGCCGGCGGGCGAGCGGGTGACGGCCGAGCCGCTCGACGGGGACACCTCGGTCGACGTCTGCGTCGTCGGAGCCGGGCTCACGGGGCTGTGGAGCGCGTACCACCTCCTGCGTACCGACCCCTCGCTGCGGGTGCTGGTGCTCGAGGCGGGGCACGTCGGCTTCGGCGCCTCCGGCCGCAACGGCGGCTGGTGCTCTGCGCTGTTCCCGCTGTCCACCGCGGCGCTGGAGCGGCGGCACGGGCTGCCGGCCGCGCTGGCGATGCGGCGGATGCTGGTGCGCGGCGTCCAGGACGTGCGCCGGCTCACGCAGGCCGAGTCCATCGCGTGCGACTGGGCCGGCGGCGGGACGGTGGTGCTCGCCCGCAGCCCGGCCCAGCTGGCCCACGCGGCCGCCGAGGCCACGGAGGCCGCCCGCTACGGCGTCGACGAGGTCCGGCTGCTCGACGCCGCCGATGTCGCGGAGCACGTGCGCGCCGACGGCGTCCTCGGCGGCACGTGGACGCCCGACTGCGCGCGGGTGCACCCCGCGCGGCTGGTCCACGGCCTGGCGCGGGCCGTGCAGCGCCGCGGCGGGCGCATCGTCGCAGGCACGCGGGCGACCCGCATCGGTGTCGGCGAGGTGCAGACGACACGCGGCCGGGTGCGCTGCGGCGTCACCGTGCGGGCGACGGAGGCGTACACCCCGCTGCTGGACGGCCGCCGGTCCGTCGTCCCGGTGTACTCGCTCGTGATCTCCACGGCGCCTCTGCCGCAGCATGTCTGGGACCGGATCGGGCTCGCGCGCGGCCAGACGTTCTCGGAGCACCGCCATCTGGTCGTGTACGGCCAGCGCACGGCGGACGACCGCATGGTGTTCGGCGGCAGGGGGGCGCCCTACCACTGGGGGTCCGCCGTCTCGCCGCGCTTCGACACCGACCCCCGCGTCCACGCCGCGCTGGCCGACCTCCTGCTCGACCTCTTCCCTCCCCTGCGGCCGCGCCGCTGCGGCGGCCTGCTGGACGGCGCGCTGCCGATCGAGTTCGCCTGGGGCGGCCCGCTCGGCATCTCGCGCGACTGGCACCCGACCGTCGGCTTCGACCGGGCCCGTGGCACCGCCTGGGCGGGCGGCTACGTCGGCGACGGGGTGGCGCTGTCGCAGCTGGCCGGTGCCACCGTCGCGGACCTGGTGACGGGCGCCGAGACGGAGCGCACCGCGCTGCCGTGGGTGGGCCACGCGAGCCCGCCGTGGGAGCCCGAACCGCTGCGGTGGGCGGGCGTCAACGCCGGCCTGCGCCTCGCCGTGGCCGCGGACGCCCGCGAGCGGCGGACCGGCCGGCCGTCCCGCCTCGGTGCCGTCCTGTCCAGCCTGACCGGGGGCTGACCGGGCCGCGGGAGACCGCCCGCCGGCTCAGCCGACAGCGGTCACCGACGGCGGCGCCGTGCCGCCCTGCGGCGCCTCGCCGGCCGTCATGATCCGGACGACCTCCTCGCGGTCCGCCGGGGACGGCAGTCCCCAGCCCGGCTGGTAGCCGTACACCTCGTGCAGCGGCGTGGAGGCGGTGCGTCCGTCCAGGATCTCCACCGACGTGCTGTCGATGAGGCCCGGGTGCTCCACCCCGCAGGCCTCGGCGACCTTGACGAGGTCGCGGCGCAGCGTCTTGATGTAGGTCGCCGCCCGAACGGACTTCAGCTGCGGGTCGAGTCCCCTTGCCAGCCAGGCGTTCTGGGTGGCCACGCCGGTGGGGCAGGTGTCGGTGTGGCACTTCTGCGCCTGGATGCAGCCGATGGCGAGCATGGCCTCGCGGGCGACGTTGACCATGTCGCACCCCAGCGCGAAGGCCACGATGGCGTTGTCCGGCAGCCCGAGCTTCCCGCCGCCCATGAAGACCACGCTCTCGTGCAGCCCTCGCTCGGCGAAGGTGGAGTAGACGCGGCTGAACCCGAGCTGGAACGGCAGGGACACCGAGTCGGTGAAGATGAGAGGCGCTGCGCCGGTGCCGCCCTCACCGCCGTCGATGGTCACGAAGTCGACGCCGCGGCCGGTCTCGGCCATGAGCCGGGTCAGGTCGTGCCAGAACTCCATGTCACCGACGGCGGACTTGATGCCGACCGGCAGCCCGGTCTCGGCGGCGAGCAGCTCGACCCAGTCGAGCAGGCTGTCGGTGTCGGAGAACTCCGCGTGCCGCGACGGGCTGACGCAGTCCTGGCCCTCCGGGATGCCGCGGGTGGCGGCGATCTCCGCGGAGACCTTGGCCCCGGGCAGCAGGCCGCCGAGGCCCGGCTTGGCGCCCTGGCTGAGCTTGATCTCCAGCGCCCGGACCGGGTTCTGCGCCACCAGCGCCTTGAGCCGGTCCAGGCTGAACCGGCCCCGGTCGTCGCGGCAGCCGAAGTAGGCGGTGCCGATCTGGAAGACCAGCTCGCCCCCGTGCCGGTGGTGCGGCGACAGCCCGCCCTCGCCGGTGTTCTGCAGGCAGCCCGCGATCGCCGCACCCCGGTTGAGCGCCTCGATGGCGTTGCCCGACAGCGAGCCGAAGCTCATCGCGGAGATGTTCACCACCGACGCCGGCCGGAAGGCCGCGGCCCGTGCACGGGCGGCGCCCATCACCTTGGCGCACGGCAGGTCGACCTCGTGCCCGGCGCCCGGCGCGGACGGCGGCACCGCCCGGCCGAAGGTGCGGTGCTTGATGACGGGATAGCCGGCGGTGTACTCGATGTCGTTGTCGGTGCCGAACCCGAAGTAGTTGTTCTCC
>DASTLY010000133.1:0-11971 GCA_035714445.1 Mycobacteriales bacterium | reverse complement strand
CGGGCTGGTGCTGCGCGGCGCGGGCACGCCCGGGCTGTACGCCGGGACGCTGCTGATCGGCATCGCCATCGCCGTCGTCAACGTCCTCGTCCCCGCCGTGGTGAAGGCCGACTTCCCCGATCGGCTGGCCCTCGCGGCCGGGCTGGCCACGTCGTCCCTCGCCCTGTCGGCCAGCCTGGGAGCCGGGCTCGCGGAGCCGCTGCGCCGGGCGACCGGCAGCGCCACGGCCAGCCTCGGCCTGTGGCTGGTGCCCGCGCTGCTGGGCCTGCTCGCCTGGCTGCCGCTGGCGCGGCGCCGGCCGCGGCCGGTGCCCGGTGGGGCGCCCCCGCCCGGCCGGGTGCTGTCCCTGCTGCGCGACCGGGTGGCGCTCGCCGTCGCCGTCTTCTTCGGACTCCAGTCGCTGGGCTTCTACACGCTGCTCGCCTGGCTGCCGGCGGTGCTGCGGGACGCCGGCGTACGGCCCGCCCAGGCCGGCGCGATGCTCGCCGTCGCGGCGCTGCTCGGCGCGCCGGTCGCCTTCGTCGTACCGCGGCTGGCGACCCGCAGCGCGGACCAGCGGTGGGTGGTGCTGCTCGTGGCCCTGCCGGCCGCGCTGGGGCTGGTCGGCCTGCTCGCCGCCCCGGCCGCCGCCCCGTGGCTGTGGGCCGTGCTCCTGGGCCTCGGCACCGGCGCCGCCTTCCCCCTCGCCCTGACGCTGATCCTGCTGCGCTCGCGCGACGGGGAGCAGGCGGCGCGGCTGTCGGCGTGCGCGCAGGGCGCCGGCTACCTGCTCGCGGCCTCCGGACCGTTCGCCGCCGGGCTGCTGCACGACGCCACCGGCCGCTGGGGGCCGGCCGTCCTGCTGCTGCTCGGCCTGCTGGTGGCGCAGGTCCTCGTGGGGCTGGCCGCCGCCCGGGACCGGCTGGTCGCCGGCTGAGCTGGTCGCTTGCGGGCCTTGTCCGCAGCGCCCCGCGAGGTTAGTCTTCGCGCCCGTTTCGTTCCGGGATGACCGACGTCGGGCGGTGCGCTCGTCCCGGTCGACGCCCGGCTGAGGTCGAGGAGGACGTCGTGGCAGGACGGGTCGAGGGCAAGGTCGCGTTCATCACCGGAGCGGCGCGAGGCCAGGGGCGCAGCCACGCGCTCCGGCTCGCCGAGGAGGGCGCGGACATCATCGCGGTCGACCTGTGCCAGCAGGTGGACTCGGTGCCGTACGCGATGGCGACACCGGACGACCTGGCGCAGACGGTCAAGGAGGTCGAGGCGCTCGACCGGCGGATCGTGGCGACCCAGGCCGACGTCCGAGACTACGGGGCGCTCAAGGGTGCGCTTGACGCAGGCGTTGCGGAACTCGGTCGGTTGGACATCGTCTGCGCGAACGCGGGCATCTTCAGCTTCACGACCGAGGAGCTGCAGGAGCGGATGTGGCAGGACATGATCGACATCAACCTGACCGGGGTCTGGCACACCACCAAGGCCGCCGTGCCGCACCTCATCGAGGCGGGCGGCGGGTCGATCATCATGACCAGCTCGACGGCCGGCTTGAAGGGCTTCCCCAACTTCGCGCACTACGTCGCGGCCAAGCACGGCGTCGTCGGCCTGATGCGCACGATGGCCCTCGAGCTCGCCCCGCACCTGGTCCGGGTGAACAGCGTCCACCCGACCAGCGTCAACACCGACATGATCCAGAACGACGCGACGTACCGGCTGTTCGCCCCGGACCTCGACAGCCCCACCCGCGAGCAGGTCGGCGAGCGGTTCGGCGCGATGAACGCGCTGCCGATCGACTGGGTCGAGTCGCGCGACATCAGCAACGCCGTGCTGTTCCTTGCGTCCGACGAGGCGCGCTACATCACGGGGGTCACGCTGCCCGTGGACGCCGGCATGATGGTGAAGTGATCACGTCCTGACGCCCGCACCGGACCTGGCCACCGTACGTACGGCGGTCGCAGCGCGGCTCGTCGGCCGCGAGCGCGAGCTCGACCTCGTGCTCGCGGCGGTCTCCGCCGGCCGCGACATCGTGCTCGAAGGTCCGCCCGGCACCAGCAAGACGACGATGCTCAAGGCGATCACGACCGAGTGGGGCATCCCCCTGCTGTTCGTCGAGGGCAACGCCGACCTGACGCCGGCCAAGCTGGTCGGCCACCACAACCCGGCCCGGGTGCTGCGGGAGGACTACAGCGCGGACACGTTCGTCCCCGGTCCGCTGGTCGAGGCGATGCAGCAGGGCGGCTTCCTCTACCTGGAGGAGTTCAACCGCGCGCCCGAGGACACCCTCAACACCCTGCTCACGGCGATGGCCGACCGGGTGATCGCGGTGCCGCGGGTGGGCTCGGTGCCGGCCGCGCCGACGTTCCGGGTGATCGCCTCGATGAACCCGTACGACGACGTCGGCACCACCCGGCTGTCCACGAGCGTGCACGACCGGCTGTGCCGGCTGGCCGTCGGCTACCAGGACGAGCCCGCCGAGCGCGGCATCGTGGCCCTGCGGACCGGCGGGGCGCAGGCCCCGCTCGGGGAGCGGCTGGTCGCCGACGCGGTCGCGGTCACCCGGGCGACCCGCGAGCACCGGGACGTACGGCAGGGCAGCAGCGTGCGCGGCGCCATCGACACCGTGCTCGTCGCCGGCGAGCTCGCGGTGCTGCGCGGCCTCCGCACGCCGGACGACCGCGGGTACGCCGAGACGCTGTACGACGCGATGGTCGTCGCGCTGTCCGGCCGCATCCACCTGGACGAGGCGGCGGAGACCACGCCGGAGCAGGTGCTGCGCGAGATCTGGGAGGACCGGATGGTCCTGGCACCCGCGGCAGCCGCCCCTGGTTGAAGAGCCGTCGAGGCTGACGGGCCGCTGCGCCGCCCGCAGCCCGCCCGCCTGCCGCTGCGCCGCCGGCCCAAGCAGCTGACCGAGACGCCGACCGCGTACGAGTCCAGCCCTGGCAGCGGCGGCCGCGGGATGGTGCTGACCGCCCTGCCCGGCGGGCACCGGCGCAACGGCCCGCCGCTGCCCGGCAGCTCGGCCGGTGGGCAGAGCGACGAGCAGGCGCGGCTGGTGGCGCCGACCGCCGGCGGTGCCGGGCCCGACCCGGCCGTCCGTGCGGCGGCGCGGCGCATCGCGGCCCGGCTGGCGGTCCCGCGGCCCCGGCACGACGCGCTGCAGCGGCGCGGGACCGGTGACCTGGCGAGCCTGCCCTACCGCGGCGGCTCCGACGAGATCGACCTCGACCGCACGCTCGACGTGCTCGCCGAGCGCCCGGTGCCCGAGCAGGAGGACATCGTCGTCCGCGACCGGGTGCGCACCCGGCGCTCGGTCGTCCTGGTGGTGGACGTGTCGGGCTCGATGCGCGGCGAGCGGGTGCGGTCGGCGGCGGCGACCGTCGCGGCGCTCGCCGGGCAGCTGTCCCGGGACGACCTCGGGGTGCTGGCCTTCTGGTCCGACGCCGCGTTCCTGCTGCACCTGGGCTCGCCGGTCCGGCCGCTGGTCCTGCTCGACCAGCTGCTCGCCCTGCCCGCGAAGGGGCTGACCAACGTCGCGTTCCCGCTGCAGCTGGCCCGTGCCGAGCTCGCCCGGGTCCCGGCGCGCGACGCCCGGGTCGTGCTGCTGTCGGACTGCGTGCACAACGCCGGGCCCGACCCCCGCGAGGCCGCCGCCCGGCTGCCGCGCCTCGACGTGCTCGTCGACGTGTCCGGGGAGAACGACGTGCCGCTCGCCCGCGACCTGGCCCGGGCCGGCCGCGGTCGGCTTGCCCGGGTGCGCACCCACCGCGACGTCGCGCCCGCACTGGGCCGGCTGTTCCGCAGCTGACAGGCGTCACAGACTGCCGGCGAACGCCCGGATGCTGCGGACCGCCGCGAAGTAGTCCTCGGGCACGGCCTGGCGGAAGATGAGCTCCGCGCCGTGCGCGAGCCCGAGGTTGACCCGGCCCACCGCCCGTACACCGGCGCCGAGGAGCTTGCGGTAGTACGCCATCCCCTCGTCGCGCAGCGGGTCGAGCTCGTTGACGGTGATGACGTGCGGCGGCAGGCCGGCCAGGTCCTCGGCGGTGGCGAAGTACGGCCAGCACAGCGGGTCCTGCGCGTGCTGTCCGGTGGGGTCGTACGCCGCGACGAGCAGGTCCATGGACTGGCAGTTGAGGAAGTACAGGTCGTTCTCGACCATCGACGGGAGCTCGCGCAGCTTGCGGTCGTCGTCCCAGGCGTAGCCGCCGCTGATGTACGGCACCGCGGCGTAGACGCCGTCGATAGCGGCCGAGCGGCCCTCCCGCTGAGCCTTCAACGTGGTGGCGAGGGCGAGGTTCGCGCCGCCGGACTCGCCCTGCAGGACCAGGCTGGTGATGCCCAGGTCGGCGCGGTGGGCGTGGATCCAGTCGACGGCGCTGCTGCAGTCGTTCAGCCCCGCGGGGAACGGGTTCATGCCGGCGGCGGTCCAGGCGTTACGGAAGTCGACCCCGATGACCACCATCCCGGTGGCGGCCAGGTCCTCGCTCCAGCGCTGGTGCACCCTGGCGTTGGTGTCCAGGATCGTCATGCCGCCGCCGTGGAGGTAGACGGTGCACGGCAGCGGACCGCTCACGCCCGCGGGCCGGTAGATGCGCAGCGCGATCGGGCCGTCCACCCCGGGGACCGTCTCGCTGCTGTAGCTGACGGTGTCGGTGTCGCCCGGCAGGTCGTTCGGCAGCGCCTCGTACAGGCCCCCGAAGCCGGCGTCCATCTGAGCGACGGCCTCCGCCAGCTCCGCCGCCGACGCGGCCCGGGTGATCGTCGGCGGTGCGGCGGGAGCGTCGAGGCCGAAGGCGGCCAGCGCCGCGAGCAGCCTGGGGTTGACCCGGGGGTCGGTGCGCAGGTCGCGGTCCGGGTCGGCCAGCCGGCCCGCCTGCGCGGGGCGCGTGGTGGTGGTGGTGGGAGCGGTCATGAGGGGCCTCCTGCAATCGAGCCGGAGCGGCATTGCATCGCAACCCTGCCGCGCCGTCACGTGTCAGACCGCGGCCGGGCAGGCGCGCTGACCGCAGCAGCTACGGCGCCAGGCGCTGCGCGAGGTAGGCCAGCGACAGCGGGTAGCGGTAGCCGATGTTGTCGTGCCCGGCGTCGAAGGTCTCGAAGTGCACGTCGGTCACCCCGATGCCGGCGAGCGCGTCGACCACGGCCTGCGCGCCGAGGTCGAGGTACCACTCGTCACGGTTGCCGGCGTCGATCCAGACCGCCCGCTGGCTGCGAAGTGCGTCGGCGTGCGCCGGCACCATCCGCACCGGGTCCCAGTCGAGCCAGCGCTGCCACACGTCCTCGTGCAGGCGGCCGCTGCGCGGGTCGAACGGCAGCACGACGGTGCCGTCGGGCTCGGCCGAGAACGCCGCCGAGCAGCCCAGGACCGACAGCAGCATGCCGTCGTTCGGCTTGGTGAAGGACGTGCGCGAGGTGAAGTCCGCCCACCAGGCCCAGATGTCGGCGTCGTACTCGCGCAGGGCGCGCGTCGCCTGGGCGAACTCGTCGAGGTAGCAGTACTCGTAGAGCGCGTCGCCCGCGTGGCTCGCCAGCGCGCCGAACAGATCCGGCCGCAGCATCGGGGTGATGAACGCGCCGAAGCCGCCGCTGCTCTTGCCGGTCACCGCGCGGTGCGCCGGCAGGGGCAGCGTCCGGTAGCGGGCGTCGACCCACGGCACGACCTCGTCGCAGAGGTACGAGTGGTAGGCCCCGGTCGCCGGCGAGTCGACGAACTGCGAGCCGCCGTACGCCGTCCACGCGTCGACGAACACCATGACGGCCGGCGGCGCGGCGCCGGTCGCGAACACCCGGTCGGCGCTCTCGTAGAACGGCTGCCGGTACGGCGTCCGGTTGTCCCACATCGCCAGGTGCCCGGTGTAGCCCTGCAGCACGTAGATGCTCGGGTAGCGCCGCTCCGGCTCGTCGTCGTAGCCGGGCGGGACGTAGACGTTCAGCGGCCGCTCGTGCGGGTCGCCGAGCGGGTTGCCGCGCAGCGTCTCGAACGGGACGGTGTGCCGGTCGAGCCGGCCGGCGAGCTCGCTGGACCAGGGCAGGGGCATCTGACCTCCTCGTCATCCCCGTGGGTAGCACAACTGCTACCGTCGTCGTGTGGACGCGATTCCCCAGAAGGAGCTGCGCAACCAGGTCGGCGAGGTTCTGCGTCGGGTGGAAGCCGGTGAGTCGTTGGTCGTCACCGTTGCCGGCCGCCCCGTCGCCGAGCTCACGCCCACCGCCCCGCGCCGCTGGGTCAGCGGGGAGCGGCTGGCAGCGGTGTGGCGAAGTCCGGTGCCTCAAGGCGCCGACGACCTGGCCCGGCTGCCCGCCGAGGTGACGGATCCGTACGAGCGGTGAGAGCCGTCCTGGACACCTCGGTGCTGATCGGCGAAGCCGCGGTGACGGGCGTGGAGGCCGCCATCAGCGTCATCAGCCTGGTGGAGCTGCACTTCGGAGCCCTGCTGCCCACGGACCCGGATGAGCGCGCCCGACGCACCGGCCGGCTCGCCGCCGTCGAGGCCGCCTTCGACCCGCTGCCCGTGACCCCGGAGGTGGCGCGTACGTGGGGTCGGCTCGCAGCCGCGGTCGCCCAGCGGGGCGGTCGCCCGCGCCGGCGGCAGATGGACCTGGCGATCGCCGCCACCGCGGTCACGGAGGGCGTTCCACTCCTGACGTACGACGTCGCCGATCTCCTGCTGCTTGCCGACCTGGTCGACGCCCGGGAGCCGTGATGCCTCAGACGTGCGGCTGGCCGGTCGAGGCGCTGGTGCCGCCGTCGACCGGCAGCACCACGCCGGTGATGTAGCCGGCCTGCTCGCTGGCGAGGAACAGCACGACGGGGGCGATGTCGGCCGGCTCGGCGGGCCGGCCCAGCGCGATCCGGTTGACGAACGGCGCCAGCGACGCCTCGTCGCGGCCCACTCCCGCGGTCGCCTCCGTGAAGGTGAACGCCGGGGCGACCGCGTTGACGCGGACGCCGGCGCCGCCCCAGTCGAGCGCCAGGGAGCGGACGAAGCCGCTGACGGCGGACTTCGTCGCGTTGTACGCCGCCTGCCCCCAGTCGCCCCGCTCGCCCGACACCGACGACACCGCGACGAGGGTGCCGCCGGACTCCGCCAGGTGCGGCAGCGCCGCCTTGGCCAGGTAGAACATGCCGTCGATGTTGGTGGCCCGCAGGTCCGCCCACGCCTCGTCGCTGACATCGGTCAGCGGCCCGGGCACGTACGACCCGGCGTTGCTGACCACCACGTCGAGGTGGCCGTGCCGCTGGACGATGTCAGCCACCAGCGCCCGGACCTGGCGGCTGTCGGAGACGTCGAGGGCCCGCGCCTCACCGAGCGGGTTGCCGGCCAGCGTGGCCTCGAGCCGGTCGACGCGACGGCCGGTGGCGAGGACGGTGGCGCCGGCGGCCAGGAACGCGGTCGCGATGGCCTGCCCGATGCCGGAACCCGCGCCCGTGACGAGCACGACGGAGCCGGAGAAGTCGAAGGTGGAGGAGCCCATGCTGCGGCCCTTCCCCGACCGGGGTCCGTCACGCGGTGAGCTTTTGTGCGAGGGCACCAGGCCGCGGTCCATGCGTCAGCGCGCGAAGGGATCGTGGAGGCCCTGGTCGACGAGGTCGCGGGATTCGAGCGCAGCTGGCGGACCGTCGAAGACGTGCGCGACGTCGGCCCAGCGCTGCCAGGACCGGCCTGGGGTTCGCGCTGGCGGGGGATCGCTGTCCCGCTCGCTCTGGTCGTCAGTAGTGATGGCGCGCCTGCACGATGATCAGTTGATCCTCCCTGACGGTGTAGACCAGCCGATGTTCCTGGTCGATGCGCCGCGACCAGTATCCGGACAGGTGCCCGCTCAGGCGCTCGGGCTTGCCGCTGCCAACAGCCGGATCCCGCTCGGCCTCGCGGACAAGCCGATTGATGCGCTGCAGCGTCTTGCGGTCACCGGCCCAGCTCGTGTAGTCCTCGCAGGCCCTGCTGGTGAAGCTGGTCAATCGAGCAGTTCGTGCTCGGTCACCTGGCCGGCGCGTACCTCGGCCAGGCTCTGCCGTAGCCGCTCCGCGTTGGCGGGCGAGGCAAGAAGGTAGGCCGTCTCGCGCAGCGAGCGGTACTCGTTCTCGGACACCAGGTACGCCGTGCCCTTCTTGGACACGATCTCGATGGCCTCCTGGTCGTCGTTCACCTGCTCGATCAGCGGGAACAGCCGCTGACGGGCCTGGCTGGCAGTGACAGACATGCTGACGCCTCTCTGGTACGAAAAACCGTACCAGCCTGCCGTACGTGGCGTGGCAGGCTGGTGGGACGCGGAGGGAGCCCGTTGATCGTCCTGCACGGCTGGTGGTCCGACGACCAGCTCGTGCTGTGGGCGGAGGACTCCGAGGAGCCCGCGGAGCCGCCGCGTCGCCCGGGCCGGCGACCGAAGGTCCAGGACCACCCGTACGCCCTCGAGCCGGAGCTGCTCGCGAAGCTGCTCGAGGTCGGCAGCGGCTGGACCGGTGTCGCCGAGCTGGCCCTGCCGTCGCGCGGCCATGGCCCGCAGCCGTCGCCGGAGCTGCTGCGGGGCGAGGCGCCCCCCGGCGAGGTCCGCGGCTGGCGGGTGCCGACCCTCGCGCTCGACGCCGACGGCGCCCTCGACCTGCTGCTGCAGGAGGAGCCGGACGCCACGACCTCGAACGGCTGGGTGCCGGGCGGCGACGTGCGCCAGCTGGCGGCCCTGGCGGCGTTCGCCGACAGCCTCGCGGAGCGCGGCCGGGTGCTGCCCGCCGTACGTCAGGGCGAGCGCGGCGGCGAGGCGGTGTGGCTGCCGGTCGTGACCGGGCCGGACGCCCAGTGGCTGCGGGCCGCCGCCGGTACGAGCCCTGAGTCCACCGCGGAGTCGGTCGACGCGCTGACCGATGCCGCCGTACGACGCAGGGTCGGCCTGGCCCTGCGCCCCGGCCGGCGCACCTGGATCGACGCGCTGCGCGGCACCACCCGGACCTTCCCGGCGACCGAGCGGCAGGTCACCGACCTGGCCGCCGCGCTCGCGCAGTGGCAGTCCCAGGCGGGCGGCACCGGCCCGGTACGCGCCTGCTTCCGCCTGACCGAGCCCGACGAGGACGAGGCGGTCTGGTCGCTCGTGCTCGGGCTGCAGGCCAGCGACGAGCCGAGCCTGGTCGTCGACGCCGAGCAGGTCTGGCGCGGCGGGCCGGACGTGGCGGCCCTCGCCCCGCACGTCGACGACCCGCAGGAGGCGCTGCTCGCCGAGCTCGGCCGGGCCGTACGCCTGTTCCCCGGCCTCACCGCGGCCCTGCGCACCGCCACCCCGACAGCGCTCGAGCTCGACACCGCCGGCGCGCACGAGTTCCTGGCCGAGACCGCGCCGCTGCTGGTGGCGTCCGGCTACGGCGTGCTGCTGCCCGCCTGGTGGGGCCGGCCCCAGGCCCGGCTCGGCGCCCGGCTGCGCGCCAGCACCCCGGGCCAGCCGGGCGCGACCGATGTCGGCACAGTGATCGGGCAGCAGGGGCTGGCCGACGTCCGCTGGGAGGTGCTGCTCGGCGAGCACGGCCTGGACGAGGACGAGCTGGCGGCGCTGGCCGCGGCCGGGCAGCGGCTGGTGCGCGTCCGCGGACAGTGGGTGCAGGTCGACCCCGACAAGCTGGCCAGGGCGCGGACGTTCCTGCGTCGGCGCCGGTCCGGGCCGATGGCGCTCGCGGAGGTGCTGCAGGCCCTGGCCCGGGCGGACGACGGCCCGGGCGGGCTGCCGGTGGTCGACGTGCAGGCCGACGGCTGGCTCGCCGACCTGCTGTCCGGTCAGGCCGAGCACCGGGTGGCGGCGGTCGCCGCGCCGGACGGCTTCGGCGGGACGCTGCGGCCCTACCAGGAGCGCGGGCTCGCCTGGCTCGCCTTCCTCGAGCAGGTCGGCGTCGGCGGGGTGCTCGCCGACGACATGGGGCTCGGCAAGACGGTGCAGCTGCTCGCGCTGGTCGCGCGCTCCCCCGGGGACGGCCCGACGCTGCTGGTCTGCCCGATGTCGCTGGTCGGCAACTGGCAGCGGGAGGCGGCGCGGTTCACGCCGGACCTGCGGGTGCACGTGCACCACGGCGCCGACCGGGCGCGCGGGGAGGCGTTCGACGCGGCGGTGGCGTCGTGCGACCTGTTCGTCACGACGTACGCCCTGCTCGCCCGCGACGCGGCCGCGCTGGCCGAGGTGCGCTGGCACCGGCTGGTGCTCGACGAGGCCCAGGCGGTCAAGAACGCCGCGACGCGGGCAGCGGTGGCGGCCCGGACGATGCAGACCCCGCGCAGGCTGGCGGTCACCGGCACACCGGTGGAGAACCGGCTCGCCGACCTGTGGGCGCTGCTCGACCTGGTCAACCCGGGGCTGCTGGGGTCGGCGAACGAGTTCCGCACCCGGTTCGCGGCGCCGATCGAGAAGCGCGGCGACCCGGACGCCCGCGACCGGCTGCGGGCGCTGACCCAGCCGTTCGTGCTGCGCCGTCTCAAGACCGACACCTCGATCATCTCCGACCTGCCGGCCAAGCTGGAGATGGACGTCGTGTGCTCGCTGACGCGGGAGCAGGCGTCGCTGTACGCCGCCGTCGTCGACCAGATGCTGGAGCGGATCGCGACCACCGAGGGCATCGAGCGGCGCGGGCTGATCCTGTCGACGATGACCAAGCTCAAGCAGATCTGCAACGCCCCGGCGCAGTACCTGCGCGACGGCAGCCGCGTCGGCGACCGCTCCGGCAAGCTGGAGCGCCTGGAGGAGACCCTCGAGGAGGTGTTGGCGGCGGGAGAGAAGGCGCTGCTGTTCACGCAGTACGCCGAGTTCGGCGCGATGCTGCGCGAGCACCTGACGGCGCGGTTCGGGCGCGAGGTGCTGTTCCTGCACGGTGGGGTGAAGAAGGCCGACCGCGACGCGATGGTCGAGCGCTTCCAGGGCGCGGGCGGGCCGCCGCTGTTCGTGCTGTCGCTGAAGGCGGGGGGCACCGGCCTCACGCTGACTGCGGCCAGCCACGTCGTGCACGTGGACCGCTGGTGGAACCCCGCCGTGGAGGACCAGGCGACCGACCGGGCGTACCGGATCGGGCAGACCAGGCAGGTGCAGGTGCGCAAGCTCGTCTGCGCCGGCACCCTGGAAGAGAAGATCGCGGCGAGCATCCGGGACAAGCGCGGGCTGGCGGCGAGCGTCGTCGGGGACGGCGAGGGCTGGCTGACCGAGCTGTCCACGTCCGCGCTGCGGGAGCTGTTCACGCTCGACGCGGGGGCGGTGGTGGAGTGACCCCCGACTACGGCAAGGCGCGGGCCGTGGAGGGCGGGCTCCGGTCGCGCAGCGCCCGGGGGTCGATGGGCGAGCAGTGGTGGTCGCGCCGGTTCGTCACGGTGCTGGAGTCCTTTGCGCTGGGCACGCGGCTGACCCGGGGCCGGGCCTACGCCCGCAAGGGCCAGGTGCTCTCGCTCGACGTCGCGCCGGGCCTGGTGACGGCAAGGGTCCAGGGCTCGCGCGTGAAGCCGTACGCGGTCACAGTCGGCCTGACGCCCTTCCCCGAGCTGGTGTGGGCGAAGGCCGAGGTCGCGCTGGCCGAGCAGGCGCTGTGCAGCGCCCAGCTGCTGGCGGGCGAGCTGCCGGCCGAGCTCGAGGACGTGCTCGCTGCCGCGGGCGCACCGCTGTTCCCCGAGCGGTTCCGCGACCTCACGATGTCCTGCTCCTGCCCGGACATCGCCGTGCCCTGCAAGCACCTCGCCGCGACGTTCTACCTGCTGGCGGAGAGCTTCGACGACGACCCGTTCCGGATCCTGCACTGGCGGGGCCGCGCGCGGGACGAGCTGCTGGGCCGGCTGCGCCAGCTGCGCGGCGGGTCGTCGGTCGTACGCCCCCCTCGGCCGCTCGGCGCGGCGGCGGCCCTCGTCGGGGTGACCGCGACCGGCGGCGAGCTGCCGCCCCTGCCGGTGCACCCGGAGCTGCCGGCCGACCTGCTGCTGCGCCAGCTCCCCGCACCGCCGGCCGCGCTCGGCGCCGGGCTCGCGCAGGCGCTGCAGGCCGTGTACGA
>DASTLY010000132.1:0-8081 GCA_035714445.1 Mycobacteriales bacterium | reverse complement strand
CTTCAGCGGCCGGCCTGTCCAGTCGCCGTAACGGCACTCGCCCAGCCGGTCGTCGACCTGCAGCTGCTGCTCGCGCCCCTGCAGGATCGCGCCGGCGGTGTCGAGGCAGCGGTCCAGCGGGCTGGACACGACCGCGTCGAGCGGCGCGGTGTCCTCGAGCGCTTCGCCGGCTGCGGCCGGGATGTCCCCACCGGCGCGCCGCGCGGTCTCCAGCAGCTCCTCCAGGCGCTCCGCGAGCACCCGTACCTGCACCTTCTCCAGCGCGACCGACACGGTCCGGCCGCCGCCGCTGGCCTGCAGGTAGAACGTACGGTCGCCGGGCTGACCCACGGTGCCGGCCACGAAGCGGTCGGGCGGGTCGAAGACGAACACGTTCCGGGGCACGTACCGACCCTACGTGGCAGCGCCGGTACCGCCGCCGACGACCGCGTCCGACGAGGCCCTGCGGCGCCGGCCCTTCTTGGCGGGTACGAGGTCGGCCACCCCTCCCCCGGTGTCGTTCACCCGGGCGACGAAGGGCCGCAGCTCGGTGTAGCGGATGACGGTGACCGAGCAGGGGTCGATGGCGATGCGCTGGAACTGGTCGAGGTGCAGCCCCATCGCGTCGGCGACGATCGCCTTGATGACGTCGCCGTGGGAGCAGGCCAACCAGGTGGCGTCCGGGCCCAGCCGGGCGTTCCAGTCGCGGACGGCCGCCACGGCCCGGTTCTGCGTCTCGCGCAGCGGCTCGCCCTCCGGGCCGGGGAAGACCACCGCGGACGGGTGGTTCTGCACGACCTTCCACAGCGGGTCCTTGGCCAGCTCCTTGAGCGGCCGGCCGGTCCAGTCGCCGTAGCGGCACTCCCCCAGCCGCTCCTCGACCTGCAGCTCGAGCTCGCGGCCCTCGGCGATGTGACCGGCGGTGTCGAGGCACCGGTCCAGCGGGCTGCTGACGATCGCGGTCAGCGGCACCGGACGCAGCCGCTCGGCGACGGCCTTCGCCTGCGCCGTACCCCGCTCGTCGAGGTGCAGCCCGGGGGTCCAGCCCGCGAGCACCGGCCCGGTCAGGTGGGTCAGGCCGTGGCGGACGAGCACGACGGTGGTCACCCGGCGACCCTACGGTCCGCCTACGTTCGGGGCATGAGCCCCAGCGGGACGGCGGCGTCGGTACAGGTGGCGGGCGGGGCGGTCCGCCCGGCGCCGGACGTCGCGGCTGCCATGCGGGACGGGGCCGAGCTGGTGTGGACCGCGCTGGCCGACCCCACCCCCGGCGAGGTCGCAGCGGCCGTACGCGCGCTCGGCATCCCGCCCGACCTCGTGGCCGAGAGCCGGGAGGGCGCGCCGGACCTGCCGGTGCCGGGCCAGCCGGCGCGGCGCCGCCGGGCCCGGCTGGTGGCGGCCGGGCAGGGGCGCGGCGTGGTGCTGCTGCCGGCGGCCTACGACGACGCCGAGGAGGAGGTGACCCTGGGCCTGCTGACGGTGCTGGTCAGCGGCCGGGCGGTGCTCAGCGTCGCGCACGGGGTGGCGCCCGACCTGGCCGCCGTGCAGGCGACCGCCGAGCGGCACCGGAACTCCCCCGACCAGCTGCTCGAGGTGGTCCTGGGCCTCGTCGTGGAGGGCTACGACACGGTGGTCGAGCAGCTCGACGACGACGTCGCCGACGTCGAGGCGGAGGTGTTCAGCCCCGACCGCCGCAGCCGGGCGCAGCGCATCTACCGCCTCAAACGGGAGACCCTCGAGCTCCAGCGCGCGGTCGCGCCGCTCGGGGAGGTGGTGTCGAGGCTGGGATGTGCGCCTGCCCTGCGGGACCGGGTGCTGCGGGTGAGCGAGCACGTCGAGCACGTCGACAGCCTGCTCGACGGCGTGCTCGGGGCCGACCTCGCCCAGGTCGGCGTACGCCAGAACGAGGACCAGCGGCGGATCTCGGCGTGGGCGGCGATCGGGCTGGTCCCGACCGTGGTGGGCGCGATCTACGGGATGAACTTCCAGCACATGCCCGAGCTGTCGTGGACGTACGGCTACGCGCTGGCGCTGCTGGTCATCGTGGCCGCGTGCGCCGGGCTGTACGTCGCCTTCAGGCGCAACGGCTGGCTCGGCCCGGGCTGAGGGCACTCAGACAGCCGCCTGCACGCCCAGCACGGCGAGCACGACCACGCCGAGGGCGACCCGGTAGGGCACGAAGGCGGTGATCGAGTTGGCGGCGACGAACCTCAGCAGGAAGGCGATCGAGGCGAGCGCGACGACGAACGACACGACACTGCCGACCACGACCGGGCCGAGCCCCACCCCCGTCCCCAGTGCGGCCCCGAGCTCGAGCAGGCCGGCGGCGGTCAGCGCGGGCACGGACAGGAAGAACGACAGCCGGGTCGCGGTGACCCGGTCGAGCCCGAGCAGCAGGCCCATCGAGATCGTCGCCCCGGAGCGGGAGACGCCGGGCACCAGCGCGATGCACTGCGCCAGGCCGATGATCAGCGTGTCGCGGACGGTGACGTCCTGCTCCGAGCGGGCCTGCGTCGCGCGCTTCTCCGCGAGGACCATCACCGCGCTCCAGGCGATCAGCGCGATGCCGACCGTCACCAGCGACCGCAGCGCGCCGCTCTTGATGACGTCGCGCAGCCCCAGGCCGACGACGCCGATCGGGATCGACCCGACGACGACACCGACGGCGAGCCGGAAGCCGGGCTCGGACCGCTTGGGCGCGCTGCGCAGCCCGCCGATGAGGTCGCTGACCAGGCGCAGGATGTCCTTGGCGAAGTAGACGAGGACCGCGAGGATCGCGCCCATCTGGATCACGACGGTGAACGCGGTGACGGCCGGGTCGTCCACCTCGAGGCCGAGCACGCCCTCCGCGATCGTGATGTGCCCGGTGCTGCTGACCGGCAGGAACTCGGTGAGCCCCTCCACCACGCCGAGCACGACGGCGTCGACGATCCCCAGGCTCACGGTCGGCTCCTCCTCCTGCGCGAGGTGCAGAAGACCACCGCGGCGATCCCCAGACGGTAGGCGGCGACCACGGCCAGGCGATGATCGCCACGCCGCTGCCGCCGCCGGGCGGCCGCCCAGCCGGCCAGGCCGGCGGCCGGGACGCCGACGGCGAGCGGCCCGGCCAGCGCCCGCAGCTGGACCCGGTCGGACCGGGCCAGGGTCAGCAGAGCGGCCCCGGCGGTGACCGGCAGCGACATGAGCAGCGAGAAGCGCTCGGCCTCCGCGCGCCCCACCCCGGCGGCCCGCAGGGCGGTGAGCGCGGCGCCCGACCGGGACACCCCCGGGGCGAGCGCGGCGACCTGGGCCAGCGCCGCGTACGCCGCCTCGCGCCCGCCCAGCGTCCGGTCCTCGGGACGGCTGTCAGCCAGGGCCAGCAGCACGCCGGCGCCGGCCAGCAGGACCGGCAGCTGCTCCGGCCGGCCGAGCCGCGCCTCCACGGTGTCGGCGGCCAGCAGCCCGGCGACCGCCGCGGGCACGCAGGTCGCGGCGGCCAGCCCCGCGACCCGGGGCGGCGGCGGGCCGGCCGGCGAGCGGGCCAGCGCGAGCGCGATGCCCAGGCACGAGCCGGCGTGCAGCCCTGCCGCGAAAGTGGTCCGGTCGGGCGCGGGCGGCCAGCCGAGCAGCCACGGCACGAGGGTGAGGTGCGCCGAGCTGGACACCGGGGCCACCTCGGTGACCCCCTGCACCAGGCCGAGCAGCAGTGCGCGGGCGGCCCTCAGCCGCCGACGCCGGACAGCTCGAGCGCCTCGATCGCCGTCCGCAGCGAGTCCAGCTTGGCCTGCTGGTCGCTGCCGAACGGCGAGACCGTCAGCGTCGTCACCCCGCTGGCCGCGAGCACCTGCATCTTCTCGGCGATCCGCTCCCGGTTGCCCAGCAGCGACGTCGAGTCGATGAACTCGTACGGCACCGCTGCGGCCGCCCCGTCGTAGTCGCGCGAGAGGTACAGGTCCTGGATCTGCTTGGCGGCGTCGTCGAAGCCCATGCGCACGGCGAGCTGGTTGTAGAAGTTCTTGTCGCGGCTGCCCATCCCGCCCACGTAGAGCGAGGCGTACCAGCGGATCGGGTCGGCGCAGGCGCGCGCGTCGTCCCCGACCACGAGCGGCATCGTCGGCACGACGTCGTAGCCCTCGAGCGTCTTGCCGACCTTCGCCCGGCCGGCCTCGATGCTGCGCAGCGACTCCTTCGCGTAGTCCGGCGAGTAGAAGATGGCCAGCCAGCCGTCGAACAGCTCGCCGGCCAGCTCGAGGTTCTTGGGGCCGACGGCCGCGAGGTACGTCGGGATGTGCTCGCGCACCGGGTGCACGGTCAGCTGCAGCGCCTTGCCCGGGCCGTCCGGGAGCGGCAGGACGTAGTGCTGCCCCTCGTAGCGCACCTTCTGCCGCGACAGCGCCAGGTTCACGATCTCGATGTACTCCCTGGTGCGGGCCAGCGGCTTGTCGAAGCGCACCCCGTGCCAGCCCTCCGACACCTGCGGCCCGCTGACGCCGAGCCCGAGCCGGAACCGCCCGCCGGACAGCGTGTCGAGGGTCGCCGAGGTCATCGCGCAGTTGGTCGGCGTACGGCCCGGGATCTGGAAGATCGCCGCCCCGACGTCGATCTGCTCGGTCTGGGCAGCGACGAAGGCCAGTACGGTCGGGGCGTCCGAGCCGTACGCCTCCGCGACCCACGCGACGGAGTAGCCGAGCTGGTCGGCCTCCTTCGCCAGCGCCAGGTTGTCCGCGTCGTTGCCGCCACCCCAGTAGCCCATGTTCAGTCCGAGTCTCATACCGGGAACGTAGCGCGCGGGCAGTGGCAGCATGGGACATGGTCACGCCTCAGCAGCAGCACGACGCGGTGCGGCCGCGGACCGCCTGGACGGCGCTCGCCGGCTATCTGCTCGTCGTCGCGGCGCTGACGCTGGCGCCGCAGCCGGACACCGGCCGGCTATACCAGCTCCAGGAGGTCCTGCAGGCGCTGCTCGACCTGCTGCCGCGCTCGCCGGAGGTGTCGGTGCCGGCCGCGGAGCAGTTCGCGAACGTGCTGCTGTTCCTGCCGATCGGGCTGCTGCTGCACCTGGCCCTCCCGCGCGTGCCGCCGACCCTCCTGCTGGTGCTGATGATGCTGTCCAGCTCGGGGATCGAGCTGGTGCAGTACGTGGTGCTGCCCAACCGGCAGCCGAGCCTGATCGACGTGCTGACCAATACCGGCGGCGGCGCGGTCGGCCTCGTCCTCGGCGTGGACGTGCGCCGGCTGCTGACGCGCGGCGCGGACCGGGGAGTGCCGCCCCGCTAACGTCTCCGCTGTGAAGCAGCGACACCTCGGCCGCAGCGGCCTCGTGGTCTCGCGCCTGGCGCTCGGCACCATGACCTGGGGCCGCGACACCGACGAGGACGACGCGGCCGCGCAGCTGGTGGCTTTCCGGGAGGCCGGCGGCACGCTGGTCGACACCGCGAACACGTACGCGGGCGGGGAGAGCGAGCGGGTGCTCGGCCGGCTGCTCGGCGACGTCGTGCCGCGCGAGGAGGTGCTGGTCGCGACGAAGGCGTACGGGGTGACCGGACCGACGGTGATGCAGCGCGGCACCAGCCGGGGCGCGCTGCTGGCGGCGCTGGAGGCGTCCCTGCGGCGGCTCCAGGTCGACCACGTCGACCTGTGGCAGCTGCACGCCTGGGACCCGGTGACCCCGTGGGAGGAGGCGATGGCGGCGCTCGACAGCGCGGTGACGGCCGGGAAGGTGCGCTACGCCGGCGTCTCGAACTACAGCGGCTGGCAGCTGGGCGCCACCGCCACCCACCAACGGGCGTGGCCCGGCCGCGCGCCGCTGGTCACCAACCAGGTCGAGTACTCCCTGCTGCAGCGGGGCGTCGAGCGCGAGGTCGTGCCGGCGGGGCTCGCCCTCGGCGTCGGGCTGCTGCCGTGGTCGCCGCTCGGCCGGGGCGTGCTGACCGGCAAGTACCGCGGCGGGGCGCCGTCGGACAGCCGGGGCGCGAGCGAGCACTTCGAGGCGTTCGTAAGGCCCTACCTCGACGCGCGCGGCCGGTCCGTGGTCGACGCGGTGGTCACGGCGGCCGACGGGCTGGGCGTGTCCCCGGTGGCCGTCGCGCTGGCCTGGGTCCGCGACCGGCCCGGCGTGGTCGCGCCGATCGTCGGGGCCCGCACCGCCGCGCAGCTGCGCGGCTCGCTGGCCGCGGAGTCCGTGCAGCTGCCCGCGGAGATCCGCAGCGCGCTCGACGACGTCTCCGCGCCGTACGTCGGCTACCCCGAGGCGATGAGCCGCTGGTCCTCGCCCGACCTGGAGGACTGAGCTGGACCTGTTCGGCGCCGAGGACAGCGTCGAGGTCCCCGGTCCCCCACCCCCGTCCACGCCCGACCCGGCCTTCGCTGCCTTTGTCGAGGCCGGGCTCTGGCCGGGCCTCGGCCGTACGACGGCGGCCGCCCTGCCCGCCGCCGGCATCGTCAGCCCGCCGGACGTGACCGTTCCGGGCCTGCGCCGGGTGCCCAAGATGCTCAACAGCCGCGCGGAACGCCTGGTCACGTCGTTCTTCGGCGCCGCCGAGGCGTACGAGATCGCCGGTCTGCTCAGCGCCGCCGGCCTGCCCGTACGGCTCGCCGGTCCGCTCGCCCGCCTGGTGGGGCCGCAGGCCCCGGACGCCGTCCGCGCCGACCCGTGGCGGTTGCTGGAGGTGCCCGAGGCGACGCCGGGCGACGCCGACCGGCTGGCCCGGGCCCTGCTTCCCGGGGTCACGCCCGACGACCCCCGGCGCGGCCGGGCCCTGGTCGTGCACGCGCTCACCCAGGCGGCCCGCGACGGCTCGACCTGCCTGCCCGCCGAGCAGGTCGCCCGCACCGTGAGCCCCGAGGCTGTCGCGGCGGCGCTGGCCGACGAGCGCGTGCACGGCGAGGACGGCGAGCTGGCGCTGGCCAGGTACGCCGAGGCCGAGCAGGCCGTCGCCGACGGGGTGGCCCGGCTGCTCGCCGTCGCCGAGCCGGTCGCCGAGGCCGCCGCCGTCGGAGCCGTCGCCGACGACCTGGACGACGCCCAGCGGGCCGCGGTCGCGGCCGCGCTGCAGCACGGGGTGAGCGTGCTGACGGGCGGGCCGGGCACCGGCAAGAGCCGCACCGTCGCCGCGCTCGTACGCCTGGCCACCGCCCGGGGCCAGCGCGTCGCGCTCGCCGCGCCCACCGGCCGCGCCGCCAAGCGGCTCGAGGAGCTGTGCGACGCGCCCGCGGCGACGCTGCACCGGCTGCTCGGCGCCCAGGGGCTGGGCGACTTCGCCCGCGGCGAGGACTGGCCGCTCGACGAGGACGTCGTGGTGGTCGACGAGGTGTCGATGCTCGACGTCGAGCTCGCCGCCGCGCTGCTGTCGGCCTGCGCGGACGGCTGCCACCTGCTGCTGGTCGGCGACCCCGCGCAGCTGCCGTCGATCGGGCCCGGCCGGGTGCTCGGCGACCTGGTCGACAGCGGCGCTGTGCCGGTCACCGAGCTGCGCACGCTCTACCGCCACGCCGAGGGCGGCGCCATCGCCCGGCTGGCCACGGCCGTCCGCGGCGGGGAGCTGCCGGCGGTGCCGGACGACCCCACCCGCGAGGTGGTCGTCGTGCTGGCCCGCGAGGCGGCCGAGGCCGCCCACCGCACCGTGCAGCTGGTCTGCGACGCGATCCCCCGGGCCCTCGGTATCCCGTCCGCCGAGGTGCAGGTGGTCACGCCGGTGCACCGCGGCCCGGCCGGGACCGTCGCCCTGAACGCCGCGCTCAAGGCCCGGCTCAACCCGGGCGAGGGCATGGTCGGCGGCTTCGACGTGGGCGACCGGGTCGTCGCGACCGCCAACCACCTCGAGGACGGGTTCGCCAACGGCGAGGTCGGCGTCGTGACGGCTGCCCGGTCCGGCACTCTCGTGGTCGCCTTCGCCGGCGCCGGCCCGGTCGACGTGCCCGCGAAGGCCGTCAGCGACCTCGCGCACGGCTGGGCGGTGACGGTGCACCGCGCCCAGGGGTCGGAGTTCGCCGCCGTGGTCGCCGTGCTGCCCGCCGAGGCCGGCGGCCTGCTGTCGCGGCCGCTCGTCTACACCGCCTTCACCCGGGCGCAGCGGCACCTGTCGGTCGTCCACGCGGCGGGTCCCGCCCTCGCGCGGGCCGTG
>DASTLY010000131.1:0-5564 GCA_035714445.1 Mycobacteriales bacterium | reverse complement strand
AGGCGTGGCCGAGCCGGGCCAGCCGGTCGGTGACCTCCTGCGCGAGGTCGCCGACCAGCGGCAGCACGTCGTGCGGGTCGGGCCGGCCGAAGTAGAGCGTGTGCAGGTCGAGCAGCCGGACGAGCTCGGGGACCGGGTCCGGGGCGTCGTCCACCCGCAGGTCGACCAGCACGTCGCTGGCGCCGCCGTAGCCGCCGCCCTCGGCGACCACGAGCAGGGCCGCGCTCTGCCGGCCGCGCCGGTCGCCGCCGGCCCGGTCCGCGGCAAGCAGCGCCGTCGCCAGCCGTACGGCCAGCGGCCCGGCGGTGCCCTCGTAGGCGTCGGCGAGCGCGTCCACGACCTCGGGACCGGTGAGGATGTTGCCCTGCGCGGCCCAGCCCTCGCCGGTGCGGCCACCTGCCCAGCCGTGGCAGCGCGCGCCCGTGAACGTCGCCGCGCGGCCCTCCCGGTCGACGACGCCGGCTTGGCGCTGCTCGCGCTCGGGGTCGGCGGCGGTCAGCGCGTCGAGCACCTCCTGGGCGGTAAGGCCCTGCTCGAGCAGCGCGAGCCCGTCCGGCCGGTACGCGAGGTTGGCCATCGCCTGGGTGGCGACCGCGCCGGCGGCCGCCTTGGCGGCCGGCACCATGGCACCGACGGCGAGGAACTTGCTGGCGACGGCGACGCCCCAGCCGGTGCCGTCGGGGCTGCGGGCGACGAGCGAGAACGTCATGGCCGGGGACCCTAGGCCGAGCCTCCGACAGACTGGTGGGATGCGCTTCTTCTACGACCTCGAGTTCGGCGACACCGAGCGCGAGATCACCCTGGTCTCGATCGGCGTCGTCGGCGAGGACGGCCGCGAGTTCTATGCGGTGAGCAGCGAGTTCGACCCGCTCGCGGTGCATCCATGGGTGCGCGAGAACGTGCTGCCGCAGCTGCCGCCGGCGGCCACCTGGCGGTCCCGCGCGCAGATCCGCGACGAGCTGCTGGCCTTCCTCGGGCCCGACCCGGTGCTGTGGGCGTGGTACGGCGCGTACGACCACGTGGCGCTGTGCCAGCTGTGGGGCGCTATGCCGCAGCTGCCGCGGGCACTGCCGCGGTTCACCCTCGACGTGCGGCAGCTCTGGGAGCACCTCGGCCGGCCGGCGCTGCCGGCGCAGCAGAGCGGGCTGCACGACGCGCTCGCCGACGCCCGGCACGTGAAGGTGCGCTGGGAGGCGCTCGCCGAACGCGCCTACCGGCGGGGGCTCGACGTCTGACCCTCCGCGGTCGTCAGCACCTCGGCCGTCACCTCGGCCGTGCCGCTGTAGCCCAGCGCCCGCGAGCCGGCACGCGACAGGTCGAGCATGCGGTCGCCGACGTACGGGCCCCGGTCGGTCACCAGGCAGTTGGTGCTGCGCCCGTTGGCGCGCAGGTGCAGCACGGTGCCGAACGGCAGCGCCTGGTGCGCGCAGGTCTGCTGCTCCGGGTCGTACGGCGCGCCGCTCGCGGTCGGGCTGCCCACGAACCCGGGCCCGTACCACGACGCGGTGCCGGTGATCACCGTGCCGGTCGTGCTGTAGCCCCGGGGGTAGCCGGACCCGGCGGCGGCGAGCAGCGCCAGCACGGGTGCGGCCGCGGTGCCGGCCCGGCGGCCGCGGTCGGTGGTCGCGGGCGCGAGCGCCCGGGTGACCGCCGCGGACACCGCGTCGAGCGCCGTGCGGGCCGCCGCGACCCGGGCGGCCTCGGCAGCCGCGCGCCGGGCCGCCTCCTGCGTCGCCTGCTCAGCCGCCCGGCGCTGCTGCTCCCGGACGACGATCTCGGCGTCGGCGAGCAGGTCGCGCGCCCGGTCCTGGTCCTCGAGCACAGCCGCGGCCTGCGCCTGCAGATCGGCCCGGAAGCGGTCGGCGTCCGCCCGCAGCTGCCGCGCCGCCGCCGACTGCCGTGCCACGGCGTCGACCAGCTCCCGCTCGACGCGGACCCCGCCGGCCCGGCCCAGCGCCAGCTGCACCGCGCGGCCGGGGTCGGTGAGCTCGGCCCAGCCGACCAGCCGGTGCGGCCCCGAGGCGATGTAGACCTCGCGCACCCGCGCGTCGAGCCGCGCGGCCGCGACCTCGTGGGCCTGCGCGAGATCCTCGACCGCCCGCCGCAGCCCGCCGTCACGGGCCCGCGCCTGCTCGAGCGCCTCGGCCAGCTGCTCCGCGTGCCGGGTCACGGCCGCGAGCTGGGCTTGGAGGGCGGGCAGGTCGGGTCCCTCCGCGCGCGCTGCGGGCAGCCCGCCCGCCACGCTCGCCACCAGCGCGAACGCCGCCGTCCGCCGCCACCGCATGATGCTTCCTCGACCGGCCGCGCCCCTCGGTTGAGCAAGGCTGTCGGAGGCGGGCGGTACGGTCCCGCGGGACGTCGGGCAGGTGGGGGTGTGCGGTGCGGATCGGTGTGCTGACGGGGGGCGGTGACTGCCCGGGGCTCAACGCGGTGATCCGGGCGGTCGTGCGCAAGGGCGTCGAGATCTACGGGCACGAGTTCGTGGGCTACCGCGACGGCTGGCGCGGGCCGCTCGAGGGGGTCACCCGGCGCCTGGGGGTGGCCGAGGTGCGCGGCATCCTGCCGCGTGGCGGCACGATCCTGGGCTCGAGCCGTACCAACCCGCTCAAGGTCGAGGGCGGCGTGGAGCGCATCCGCGCCAACCTGGCCGAGGCCGGCGTCGACGCGCTCATCGCCATCGGCGGGGAGGACACGCTGGGGGTCGCGACGGCGCTGGCCGCCCAGGGACTGCCCGTGGTCGGGGTGCCCAAGACGATCGACAACGACCTCGGGGCGACCGACTACACGTTCGGCTTCGACACCGCCGTGACCATCGCGACGGAGGCGATCGACCGGCTGCACACCACCGCCGAGTCGCACCACCGGGTGCTGATCTGCGAGGTGATGGGCCGGCACGCCGGCTGGATCGCGCTGCACTCCGGCCTCGCCGGCGGCGCCAACGTCATCCTCATCCCGGAGCGCCCGTTCGACATCGACGAGGTCTGCCGCTACGTCGAGCAGCGCTTCGCGCTGGAGTACGCCCCGATCCTGGTCGTGGCCGAGGGCGCCGTGCCCAAGGAGGGCACGCTGGCGACGATCGCGGGCGAGCTCGACGCCTTCGGGCACGCCCGCATCGGCGGCATCGGCGCCCTGCTCGAGCGCGAGATCGAGCTGCGCACCGGCAAGGAGGCCCGGGCGACCGTGCTCGGCCACGTGCAGCGCGGCGGCTCGCCCACCGCGTACGACCGGGTGCTCGCCACCCGCTTCGGCCTGCACGCGATCGACGCCGTGCACGAGGGGGAGAGCGGGATCATGGTCGCCCTGCAGGGCACCGACATCGTCCGGGTGCCGCTCGAGGAGGCCACCCGCTCGCTCAAGACGGTGCCGGTGGAGCGCTACGCCGAGGCGGAGGTCTTCTTCGGCTGACCTTCGCCCGGGCTCGCCGCGGGCGGGGTCGGCCCGAACGCCAGCCACGAAAGCAGCCCCGTGAGGGACAGCCCGTCCGGGACCTCTCCGGCGCGTAGGAGCTCCGTCAGCCGTGGTACCGGCACCCACTCGATGCGCTCGGACTCGCTGGGGTCGGTCGGGTCGCCCACGTGCTCGGCGCCGTCGGCCAGGAAGATCGTGAACGTTTGGTCGGACAGCCCGATGCTGGGGTGGAAGCGCACCTGCTCCGTCAGCGGCCCCGGCCGCCACCCGGTCTCCTCGAGCACCTCGCGGGCGGCCGCGTCCGCGAGCGGCTCGCCGGCGTCGACGCCGCCCGCCGGGATCTCCCAGCCCCACGTGTCCTGGATGAACCGGTGCCGCCACAGCATCAGCACGCCGCGGTCCGGGTCGTGCACGATCGTCCCGACCGCCTCGCGCGCGGCCCGTACCACGTGGTGGTCGAACCGTTCGCCGCCGGGGATCTCGACGTCGACGAGGGCCAGCCCGACCCAGGAGCTCTCGTACAGGGCCCGCTCGCCGTGCACGGTCCAACGCATCCGGCGAGCCTAGGTGCCGCCGGGGTGCGGGCTGCCGATCTATCCGCTGGTCTGCGGAAACTGTCGGAGGTCGGGGCTAGGGTCGGGCTTATGGCGGTGGGGCAGGTCGGGTTGTCGGGGGCGTTGGACGTCGCCGGGCTGGACGAGGTCTGCGGTCGGTTGGAGGCGTCCGAGGTGGCGCGGAGCGCGGCGTACGCGCAGGTGTTGACGGACGCGTTGGTGCTGGACCGGGTGCTGTGCGCGGCCGGCATGGGGGTGTCGACGGGGGCTGATCTGGCGTTGCGGTTGCGGTGCTCGCAGTGGCGGGCGGACCGGCTGCTGGAGCAGGCGCGGGTGCTGTCGGGGTTGCCGGACGGGTTGGGGGTGCTCGCGGAGGGGTTGTTGACGGTGGAGCAGGTCGGGGTGTTCGTGACCGAGACCGCCCGGTTGAGCGATGACGGGCGGCTTCCGGACGGCCCGTTGCTGAGCGTGTGGCAGCGGCTGGTGGCCCGGTTGCACGCCGCTCGGGTGTCTGGGGAGGTGCTGCCGCCGGGCCGGCTGGGCGCTGTGTTGCGGCGGTGGGTGTTGGCGGCGGCGCCGCTGGACGCGGTGCAGCGGCGGGAGCGGGCGCAGGCCGAGGGTCGGTTGGAGGTGCGGCGGCGGGAGGACGGTCTGGTGGACCTGTTCGCGTTGGGGATCTCTGCGCCGAACGCGCATGCCTGCCTGTCCCGGATCCAGGCCTGCTCGGACCCGGTCGGCCCGGACGACACCCGATCGGCGGATCGGCGGCGGCTGGATGCGCTGGTGGACCTGCTGACCGGCCGGATCGCCCTGCCGATCCCCGACCTGGACCTGGACGCCGGGCCCGACGAGTTCGGTGCCCGCACCGCGGCCACCTGCGAGCTCGCGGGCGGCGGCGCCGGGAGGTGTGGCTGCCCGACGGGCGCGTTGGTGCCGTGCGGCGTGGACATGCACGTGCTGGTGCCGCTGGGGGCGGCGCTGGGCACCACCGACGAGCTGGCGGAACTGGTCGGTGGCGGCCCGCTGGACCCTGATCTGCTGCGCCGGCTGCTGCTGGCGGGCCCGCGGCTGCGGGCGGTGTGGGTCGACGAGGCGGGGGTGCCGGTGGCCACGTCCAGCCGCACCCGCCAGCCAGGCCGGGGCGACCTGGGCGAGGTCCAGGCGCAGCTGCTCGCGCTGGCCGCGCAGGTCCCGCCCCGGCCCGAACCCCGCCACCCTGATGATCACGACCAGGGGCCGCCAGCCGGAGAAGGCGCCGCCGACCCGCCCGACCTGCCCGCGCCGGCTGCTGCCCGACCTGGCCCACCCTCGCCGCCACCGCCGCCGGAGCTGCCGGCGTGGCTGCGCGGCGCGCACCCACCTGGGCGGCCCGGTTCCTACGGGGTTCCGGAGCGGCTGCGCCGGTTGCTGACGGCGCGCCGGCCGCTGTGTGAGTGGCCGGGCTGCGGGATGTCGGCCCGGCGGTGCGACATGGAGCACGACCTGGCCTGGCCGGCCGGGCCGACGTGTGGCTGCAACCTGGGGCCGTGCTGCCGGCGGCACCACCGGGTCAAGCAGACCGGCTGGACCAAGACCCGCACCGGCACCGGCGTGACCTGGACC
>DASTLY010000130.1:0-93628 GCA_035714445.1 Mycobacteriales bacterium | reverse complement strand
GGCGTGGTGGCGTACGAGCTGTCGACCGGCGAGATCCACGTCTTCCAGGCCAAGGCCGTGCTGTTCGCGACCGGCGGCTTCGGCAAGGTCTTCAAGGTCACCTCGAACGCCCACACCCTCACCGGTGACGGCATGGGGATCATCTACCGCCAGGGCCTGCCGCTGGAGGACATGGAGTTCTACCAGTTCCACCCGACAGGCATCTGGAAGATGGGCATCCTCCTCACCGAGGGAGCCCGCGGTGAGGGCGGGATCCTGCGCAACAAGGACGGTGAGCGCTTCATGGAGCGCTACGCCCCCACCATCAAGGACCTCGCGCCGCGCGACATGGTCGCCCGCGCCATCTACACCGAGATCCGCCAGGGTCGCGGCTGCGGGCCGGCCGCCGACCACGTCTTCCTCGACCTGACGCACCTGCCGCCGGAGCAGCTCGACGCCAAGCTGCCCGACATCACCGAGTTCGCGCGCACCTACCTCGGTATCGAGCCCTACAACGACCCGATCCCGATCCAGCCGACCGCGCACTACGCGATGGGCGGGGTGCCGACCAACATCCAGGCCGAGGTGCTGCGCAACGAGACCGATCCGGTCCCGGGCCTGTACGCCGCCGGCGAGGTGGCCTGCGTGTCGGTGCACGGCGCCAATCGCCTCGGCACCAACTCCCTGCTCGACATCAACGTGTTCGGCCGGCGCGGTGGCATCTCGGCGGCGGAGTACGCCAACAGCCACGAGTTCGTCGACCTCCCGCCCGAGCCCGAGGCAGGCGTCGTGGCGCTGCTGCAGCGCATGCGCGACGGCAGCGGCACGGAGAACGCGGCGGCCATCCGGATGCAGCTGCAGGAGACGATGGACACCAACGCCTCCGTCTACCGCACCGAGGCCACCCTGAAGCAGGCCGAGGTCGACCTCGCGGCGCTCAAGGACCGCTACACGCGGGTCGGGGTCTCCGACCGCGGCAAGCGCTACAACACCGAGCTGCTCGAGGCCGTCGAGCTCGGCTTCCTGCTCGACCTCGCCGAGGCCCTGGTGGTGTCGGCCAAGGCGCGCAACGAGTCACGTGGCGGACACTTCCGCGAGGACTACCCGACCCGCGACGACGTCAACTTCATGCGCCACACGCTGGCGTACAAGGTCGGCGAAGGCCCCAACAGCGAGGTCCGCCTCGACTACAAGCCGGTCGTGCAGACCCGCTACGTCCCGATGGAGCGCAAGTACTGATGAGCACGGTCATGCAGGAGCGGCCCGCGGCCGAGGGGCCGGCCGGCGACGTCGCCGACCACCTCACGACGGTCACCCTCAAGATTCGCCGGTTCAACCCGGAGTCGGGCGAGGACGCGAGCTGGCAGAAGTTCGAGGTGCCGGTCGAGAAGGGTGACCGGCTGCTCGACGCGCTGCACCAGGTCAAGTGGTACCAGGACGGGTCGCTGGCCTTCCGCCGGTCGTGCGCGCACGGCGTCTGTGGCTCGGACGCCATGCGCATCAACGGCGTCAACCGGCTGGCCTGCAAGGTCCTCGTGAAGGACCTCGGCAAGGAGATCCTGGTCGAGCCGATCAAGGGCCTGCCGGTTCAGAAGGACCTGATCGTCGACATGGAGCCGTTCTTCGAGGCGTTCCGGTCGGTCAAGCCGTTCCTCATCACCGACGGCCGGGAGCCCACCCGGGAGCGGCTGCAGACCGCCGAGGACCGCGAGCGGTTCGACGACACCACCAAGTGCATCATGTGCGCGGCCTGCACGACCTCGTGCCCGGTGTACTGGACCGACGAGAGCTACTTCGGCCCGCAGGCCATCGTCGCCGCGCACCGGTTCATCTTCGACAGCCGGGACGAGGGGGCCGAGGAGCGCCTCGAGATCCTCAACGAGCGTGAGGGCGTCTGGCGCTGCCGTACGACGTTCAACTGCACGGACGCCTGCCCGCGGGGCATCCAGGTGACCAAGGCGATCCAGGAGGTCAAGCGCGCGCTGATCTTCCGGCGCGGCTAGACCGCGGGCCGGCCGCATCGCGTACCGGCCCGCGGAAAGAGCGGTGTCACATCCGCGTGCTGCCCCGCATCTGGCCGTTCCGGCCGGGGGTGGCCGCCGTCTCGCCGTCCTCGCCGGTGGTCTGCACGATGAGCACGTTGCAGACGGCGTGCTTGACGACGTCCCCCGGGACCGAGCCGAGCAGCTGGCCCTCGACGGCGCCGAGCCCGCGATTGCCCACGACGATGAGGTTGGCCGGGTTCGAGCCGGCCGTGTCGAGCAGCGCGCGCGCCGGATCGCCGGCGACCAGCCGCTGGTCCACATGGTGGGTGCGGTCGGAGTTCAGCTGTCGTACCGAGGCGGCGAGGGCGGCGCGGGCCGACTCCACCCCGAACAGCGCCTTGTGCGCGCCCGGTCCGCCTGCCGGCAAGGCGTCCATCTCGGAGCCCGGCGTGTAGGCGGACACCACCACGAGCTTCGCGTCGGCCGCCGCGGCCAGGCCGGCGGCGTGCCCGACCGCCACGAGCGAGCTGGGCGACCCGTCGGAGCCGACGATGACCTGGTCGTACACCGACGTGATGCGCCGCGGCGAGCCCAGCGGCATGATCTCCGACTCCTGGCTGCCCTTCGGCGGGTCGACCCACAGCATGGCCAGACCGCCGAGGCCGAGCAGCACGCCGGCGAACATGATCGCGTTGGTGCCCCTGCTGTCGAGCACGTTCTCGAAGACCCAGCCGAAGGTGACGGTCTCCACGAGCATCGGGATGACGATCATCATGTTGACGATCCCCATGTAGACGCCCGAGCGCTCCTTGGGAACCATGCTCGCGACCATGATGTACGGGATGCCCATCATGCTCGCCCAGGCGATGCCCAGGCCGATCATGGGCAGGAAGAGCAGATACTTGTTGCCGATCTGCGGGAACGCGATGAGGCAGGCGGCGGCGGTGGCGAGGCACGCCGCGTGCACCCGCTTGGCTCCGAACCGTCGGGCGACCCCGATCAGGACGACGGCCGCGAAGACGGTCACCAGGTTGTACGAGCCGTTGACCAGGCCCGTCCAGCCGACGGCCTCCTGGTACTCCGGGCGATCGGGGTCGGGAGCGACGTTGTAGACCGACTCCGCGATGCTGATCGTCACGAACTGCCAGTAGACGAACATCGCATACCACTGGAACGCGAACACCAGCCCGATCTTGTGCATGCCGGCCGGCATGACGCGGACCGCGTCGGCAATCTCGCGCACCGTCGCCACCAGGCCCCGCGGCCGGGACCGGACCTCAACGAGCTCGTCGGCGGTCGGCGGGATCTCCTTGGTCGACAGCACCGAGATCAGGACCGAGCCGATCGAGCAGACCGCGCCGAGGAAGAAGGCGTAGAACACCCAGTACGGCACGCCGGCGGCGGTGCCACCCTCGATGAGTTTCTGGAACACGTACAGCGAGACGTTGGCCAGAACCGCCCCGGCGCCGACGAACATGCTCTGTGTGAGGAAGCCCTGGGCCAGTTGCGAGGCCGGCAGCCGGTCGGAGATGAACGCGCGGTACGGCTCCATCGCGGTGTTGTTGGAGGCATCGAGCAGCCACAGCAGCAGCACGGCCATCCACAGCGCCGCGACGAAGGGGAACAGGAACAGGCAGATCGAGCAGCCGATGGCACCGATCAGGAAGTACGGCTTGCGCCGGCCGTACTTCGGGCTCCAGGTCCGGTCGCTCATGGCGCCGATCAGCGGCTGGATGAGCAGCCCGGTGACCGGCCCGGCCAGGTTGAGAAGGGGAAGGTCGTGCGGGTTCGCGCCAATCAGCGTGAAGAGCGGGTTCACGGCGGTCTGCTGCAGCCCGAAGCTGTACTGGATCCCGAAGAAGCCCACGTTCATCAGCACGATCGAACGGCTGGTCATGAGCGGCTTTCGCTCGGCGTCCTCTCGGGCGGTCACTGCTGCCGCGTCGCTCCGGTCCGTGACGGTCATCGGCTCCTCCTGTTAGGTGCCTTTCAACGGCCGGAGCACCGTAGAGGAGACGTACGTCACACACAAGTGTCGATCACGTCAGCGCGGTGCGCGGCGCCAGGCGCGGGCGCCCAGCCAGAGCAGGGCGGCACCGAGGGTGAGCGCGGGGACCACGATCGCCACGTGCACCAGCAGGAACGCGGTCGGGCCGCCCTCGGGGGCGAACGCCCGCTCGTCGCGCCAGACCACCCGCAGGAAGTTCGGGAACACCAGCCACTGGAAGGCCCCGGCGAGAAGCAGGAAAGCGGCGAGACGGCGGGTGAGCAGCACGGCGTCCAGTGTGTCCGACCGGACGCCCGGTCGCCCGCCGGGTAGCGTCCGGCCACCATGCCGACTCCTCCCCGTGCCCGGCTGCTCGCCCGGGCCCTGCTGGTGGCGCTCCTGGTCGTCCTCGTCGCGCTGGGCCTGGCGCCCGCCGCCCCTGCCCGGGCCGACACCCCGCTGGGCGGGCCGCGACTGCAGGGCCTGGACGTGGTCAGCGACAGCCCGGGCACGCCACCGGTGCCGCCGACCAGTGCCGCCTCCTTCCTCGTCGCCGACCTCGACAGCGGCGACGTGCTGGCGGCCAAGGACCCGCACGGGCGCTACGCGCCCGCCAGCACACTCAAGACCCTGACCGCGGTGGCCCTGCTGCCCCGGCTCGACCTCGCGCAGCAGGTGGCGCCGGCCGCCGACGACGTCAACGTCGACGGGACCAAGGTCGGGCTGGTGCGGCAGCTGAGCTACAGCGTCCGGGACCTGTTCACGGCCCTGATGGTGACCTCCGCCAACGACGCCGCGGGCGCGCTCGCGACGGCGGTCGGCGGCCAGCAGGCGGCGGCCCGGCTGATGAACGCCGAGGCCGTCCGACTGAACGCGCTCGACACCCACGCGGAGAACACCAGCGGGCTCGACGCCGTCGGGCAGGTCAGCTCCGCGTACGACCTCGCCCTCATCTCCCGGGCCGGGCTGACTCTGCCGGACTTCCGTACGTTCGTGGCCACCCGGCGGGCCTTCATCCCGGCGCCCGGCGGCGTGACCATCGAGATCAACAACCACAACCGGCTGCTGAGCACGTACGCCGGCACGCTCGGCGTCAAGAACGGCTACACCGACGCGGCCCGCGCCAGCTTCATCGGCGCCGCGACGCGCGGCGGGCGCACCCTGGTGGTCACGCTGATGCGCGGCGAGCCGGCGATCTGGAAGGACGCAGCGGCTCTGCTGGATTGGGGCTTCGCGGCCACCGGTGCCGGCGCCCGCCCGGTGGGCACGCTCGTCGCCCCGCAGGCCGCGACCGCGACCGTGGGCGAGGCGGGCCCGGCGCCCGGCGCCGGTCCGGCAGCCGCAGCGCCATCCGTCGTCCCCGTCGCGGTGCGGACTGCGGACGCGGGCCTCCCGGTCGTACGGCTGCTGCTCCTGCTCGTGCTGGCGCTGCTACTGGTGCTGGTCCTGCTGCGCCGCCGCGCCGTGGTGCGTGCCCGGGCCCGCCGGCGCCGCGCCGCCCGGCTGGCTGCCGTCGCCGGTCCGGCGCCCGCCGCCCGTCGCGCCGTACGCCCCACGCCCCTGCGCTGACGGCCCGGTCGGCGGGTCAGGCGGGGCGCAGCAGACCCACCCGGTCGCGTACTGCCGACATCGTCTCGCGCGCGACCCGTCCAGCCCGCTCCGCGCCATCGGCCAGCACGGCGTCGAGGTGGTCGGGAGCGTCGACCAGCGCCTGGTAGCGCTCGCGGACCGGGGCGAACAGCTCGACGACGGCCTGGGCGACGTCGGCCTTGAAGTCGCCGTAGCCCCTGCCGGCGTAGGCGGCCTCGAGCTCGGCCACCGGGGTGCCGCTCGCCACCGACAGGATCGTCAGCAGGTTGGTGACCCCCGGCTTGTCCGGCCCGGCGACCACCTCGCGACCGGTGTCGGTCACCGCGCTCTTCACCTTTTTGACCAGGACCTTCGGCTCGTCGAGCACCCACAGCGTGCCGCTGCCGCCGATGCTCTTGCTCATCTTGCGGGCCGGGTCCTGCAGGTCCTTGATGCGCTCGCCGGCCTTGGCGACGTACTGCCCCGGAACGGTGAACGTCGGGCCGTAGCGGCTGTTGAAGCGCTGCGCCAGGTCGCGGGTGAGCTCGAGGTGCTGGCGCTGGTCCTCCCCGATCGGCACCGCGTCCGGCTGGTACATGAGGATGTCGGCGGCCTGCAGGACCGGGTAGGTGAACAGGCCGACCGTGCCCCCGCCCTTCTCCTTGAACTGCGTCATCCGGCTGGCCTCGCCGAACCCGGTGAGGCAGCCGAGGATCCACGCCAGCTCGGCGTGCTCGGGCAGGTGGCTCTGCACGAACACCACGCTGCGGGCCGGGTCGATGCCCATCGCCAGCAGCTCGGCGACGGAGGAGTGCGTACGGGACCGCAGGTGCGCGGGGTCGGTCTCCTCGGTGAGGGCGTGCAGGTCGGCGATGAAGTAGAAGCACTCGTTCTCGTCCTGCATCGCCGCCCAGTGCTTGACCGCGCCGAGGTAGTTGCCGAGCTGGAAGCCGGCCCCGGTGGGGCGGATGCCGGACAGGACGCGGGGCTTGTCGGAGGAGGACGGCATGCGGCCAGTGTCCCAGGGCAGGCTGGGGGCGTGCCACCCTCTCCCGCCTGGGACCTCGCTGTCGTCGGAGCCGGGCCGGCCGGGGCGGCGGCCGCGCTGGGCGCGCTGCGGGCTCGGCCGGGCGCGCGGGTCCTGCTGCTGGACCGGGCCGACTTCCCGCGTGACAAGAGCTGCGGTGACGGGGTCGCCCCCCACGCGCTCGACGAGCTCGCCCGGCTGGGGGTCGCGCACGTGCTCGCCGACCGGGTGCCGATCCGTCGCCTGCGGCTGCGCTCGCCGGGTGGCCGCGAGGTGTCGACGGTGCTCCGGCGCCCGGACGTGGTGATCCCCCGGACGCTGCTCGACGCGCGCCTGGTGGACGAGGCCGTACGCGCCGGGGCAGTGCTGGTGCGCCACCAGGTGCGCACCGTCGAGGTGCGCGACGGCGGGGTCGTGCTCGACGGCCGGCTGCGCGCCAGGGTCGTGGTGGGGGCGGACGGCGCCAACGGCGTGGTCCGCCGCCGGCTCGGGCTCGGACGCCAGCCCGACGACCACCTCGCCGTCGCCGTACGCGGCTACGCCGCCGCACCGCCCGGCGAGCCGGAGCAGTCCATCGTGATGGACAGCCGCGGCTGGCCGGCGTACGCGTGGTCGTTCGCGGCCGGTGACGGCACCGCCAACGTCGGCTTCGGGATGCTCCTGCCCCGCCTGCGGGCGACCGGGCGCGGCGGTAAGGCCGAGCTGCACGGGCGGCTGCGCGAGCTGCTGCCGGGCGTCGAGGCCGAGCGGCTGGTCAGCCACCACCTGCCGCTGTCGAGCGCCCGGCCGCGGCAGCCGGCCGGGCCGGTGCTGCTGGCCGGTGACGCGGCCGCACTGATCAACCCGCTGACCGGCGAGGGCATCTACTACGCCCTGCACAGTGGCCGGCTCGCCGGGGCGGCGGCGGTGACGGCGGCCGACCCGGGGTCGGCGTACGGGCAGGCGCTGGAGCGCGAGCTGGGCCGGCACCTGCGGCACACCACGCTGCTCACCCGGCTCAGCACCCGACCGGGGGTGGTGGACGCCGGTGTCGCCGCGGCGGGCCGCTCGCCGGGGGCGTTCGACGCGCTGGTCGAGGTGGGTCTGGGCCGCGGGCTCATCACGGGTCCGCTGGTGCGGGGCATCGCGTCGGAGGTGGGGCGGCGGGCGGTTCGCGGCCTGCGCGCCGCGTAGCGCAGTTAGGGCCTGCGCGCCGCGTAGCGCGGTTAGGGCCTGCGCGCCGCGTAGCGAGCGTCAGCCGGGCAGCTGGGCGCGCAGGACCTCGCCCTGGCGCCGGACCAGCTTCTCGAGCAGCGGCGCGAGGAAGCCCTCGACGCGGCCGCCGACCACGGGCAGCCGGATGCTGACGGTGCCCGTCACGGTCCAGCGGCAGCCCGTGGGACCGGGCGCGATCGTGGTGCTGCCCCCGATCACGCCCGGGCTCCCCGGGAAGGTCACGGCCCAGGTGCCGGTGCGTACGCCGGCCACGGCCGCGCCCCACGTGTCGGTCTGGGTCACCCGCCCGTCGGCCGGCGTGAAGCGCTTCAGGTAGCCCGGCACACCCTCGGGCAGGCTGCGGCTGGTGCGGACGGTCGTCCCGCCGCCAGGAGTTCCGACCGCCGACACCAGGCGGCTCCCGTCGTGCAGCTGCTGGTCGAGGGCCTGCGGCCAGGCCGCCGAGGTGAGGACCGCGAAGACCGTCTCGACGTCCGCGGGCAGGTCGACGGCAGCAGACATGGCCCGGCTCACGGGCGTGCACCCACGGGCAGTCAGAACTCCGCGAGGGCCGCGTTGAAGGTGCCGCTCGGGCGCATCACGTCGTCGGTCCTGCCCTTGTCGACGTAGTAGTAGCCGCCGAGGTCGACCGGGGCACCCTGCACGGCGTCGAGCTCGGCGACGATCGTCTGCTCCTGCTCCGCCAGCCGCGCCGCCAGGGCCGCGAACAGCTCCGCCGCGGCCGGGTCGTCGGTCTGCCCCGCGAGCGCCTGCGCCCAGTAGAGCGCCAGGTAGAAGTGGCTGCCGCGGTTGTCGAGCTGCCCGACCTTGCGCGAGGGCGACCGGCCCTCCTCGAGGACCCGGGCCGTCGCCTGGTCGAGCGTGCGGCCGAGCAGCCCCGCCCGGGCGTTGTCGGTCTTCTCGGACAGGAACTCGAAGGAGACCGACAGCGCCAGGAACTCCCCCAGGGAGTCCCAGCGCAGGTGGTTCTCCTTGACCAGCTGCTGGACGTGCTTGGGCGCGGAGCCGCCGGCGCCGGTCTCGAACAGCCCCCCGCCGTCCATCAGCGGCACGATCGACAGCATCTTGGCGCTGGTGCCCAGCTCGAGGATCGGGAACAGGTCGGTCAGGTAGTCGCGCAGCACGTTGCCGGTCACCGAGATGGTGTCCTCGCCGCGGCGGGCCCGGTCCAGGGTGTAGCGGGTGGCGGCCGCGACGTCCATCACCTCGATCGTCAGGCCGTCGGTGTCGCTCTCGGCGAGCTGGGCGCGCACCTTCGCGAGCACCTCGGCGTCGTGCGCCCGCGTCTCGTCCAGCCAGAACACCGCCGGCGCACCGGTCGCCCGGGCCCGCGAGACGGCGAGCTGCACCCAGTCCCGGATCGCCGCGTCCTTGGTCTGGCAGGCCCGCCACAGATCGCCGGTCTCGACCTCGTGCGTGAGCAGCGCCGTGCCGTCGCCGTCGACGACCCGGACGGTCCCCGGCGCGGAGATCTCGAAGGTCTTGTCGTGGCTGCCGTACTCCTCGGCCTTCTGCGCCATCAGGCCGACGTTGGGCGTGGTCCCCATCGTGGTGGGGTCGAACGCCCCGTGCTCCTTGCAGAACCGCACCGTCTCGGCGTACAGCGCCGCGTAGGAGGAGTCCGGGATGACGTACTTGGTGTCCTGGAGCTCGTCGGCGGAGTTCCACATCTGCCCCGAGGTGCGGATCGCCGCCGGCATGGAGGCGTCGATGATGACGTCGCTCGGCACGTGCAGGTTGGTGATCCCCCGGCTCGAGTCGACCATCGCGAGCGACGGGCCGCTCTCGTACGTCGCCGTGATGGCCTTGTCGATCGCCTCCCGGGTGTCCGCAGGCAGCTTGTCGAGCGCGGTCAGCACGCTTGCGAGGCCGTCGTTGGGGTCCGCGCCGACCGAGGCGAGCGCCTCGCCGTACTGCTCGAACACCGTCGGGAAGAACTGCTTCACCACGTGGCCGAAGATGATCGGGTCGGAGACCTTCATCATCGTGGCCTTCAGGTGCACGGAAAAAAGCACGCCCTGCGCCTTGGCGTCGGCGATCTCGCGGGCCAGGAAGGCCTGCAGCGCCGCCTTGCGCATGACAGCCGCGTCCACGATCTCGCCGGCCAGCACCGGCAGGCGCTCCTTGAGCACGGTGACCGTGCCGTCCGCGGCGACGTGCTCGATGCGCAGCGTGGCCGGCGCGTTCAGCGTGACCGAGCGCTCGGAGTGCCGGAAGTCGCCGTCGTCCATCGTCACCACGTGCGAGCGGGTGTCGGGCGACCACGCCCCCATCGAGTGCGGGTGCGCCCGGGCGAAGCCCTTCACGGAGGCGGGCGCCCGGCGGTCGGAGTTGCCCTCCCGCAGGACCGGGTTGACCGCGCTGCCCTTGACCGCGTCGTACGCCGCCCGGGCCGCCTTCTCCTGCTCGTCGCGCGGCGCCTCCGGGTAGTCCGGGACCGCGAAGCCGGCGTCCTGCAGCTCCTTCACCGCGGCCTTGAGCTGCGGGATCGAAGCGCTGACGTTGGGCAGCTTGATGATGTTGGCCTGGGGTGTCTTGGCCAGCGCCCCGAGCTCGGCCAGCGCGTCGGGCGCCAGGTCGAACGCCGCCAGGATGCGCGCCGCGAGCGAGATGTCCCGCGTCTCGATGTCGACCCCGGCCTTGCCGGCGTAGGCCTGCACCACCGGGAGCAGGGAGTGCGTGGCGAGGGCCGGCGCCTCGTCGGTGTACGTGTAGATAATCTTCATTTAGATGAGTCCCAGCTCGCGTACGGCGTCGCGCTCCTCGATGAGCTCGGCGACGGAGGCGTCGATCTTGGCGCGGGAGAAGTCGTCGACGGCCAGGCCCTGCACGATCTGCCACTGTCCGCCGCTGCTGGTGACCGGGAAGGAGGAGATGATGCCCTCGGGTACGCCGTACGAGCCGTCGGACATGATCGCGGCCGACGTCCAGCCGCCCTCGGCCGTGCCGTTGACCCAGTCGTAGACGTGGTCGATCGCGGCGTTGGCGGCGGACGCCGCGGACGAGGAGCCGCGCGCCTCGATGATCGCCGCGCCCCGCTTGGCGACCGTCGGGATGAAGGTGCTCTCCAGCCAGCTCCGGTCGCCGACGACCTCCTCGGCGGGCCGGCCGCCGATCGTGGCCTGGCTCCAGTCGGGGTACTGCGTGGCGGAGTGGTTGCCCCAGATCGTCAGCTTCTGGATGTCGGCCACCGCCGCGCCGGTCTTCTTCGCCAGCTGCGACAGCGCCCGGTTGTGGTCCAGCCGGGTCATCGCGGTGAACCGCGACCCGGGGATGTCGGGGGCGGAGCTGGCGGCGATGAGGGCGTTGGTGTTGGCCGGGTTGCCGACCACGAGCACCTTCACGTCGCTGGCGGCCCCGGCGCTCAGCGCCTCGCCCTGGGGCTTGAAGATGCCGCCGTTGGCGGACAGCAGGTCGCCGCGCTCCATGCCGGCCGTACGCGGGCGGGCGCCGACGAGCAGCGCCACGTTGACGCCGTCGAAGGCGGCCCGCGCGTCGGCGGTGATGTCGATGCCGGTCAGCAGCGGGAACGCGCAGTCGTCGATCTCCATGGCGGTACCCTCGGCGGCCTTCAGGGCCGGCTCGATCTCCAGCAGGCGCAGCCGTACGGGCGTGTCCGGCCCGAGCAGCTGCCCCGACGCGATGCGGAACAGCAGGGCGTAGCCGATCTGGCCGGCGGCGCCGGTGACGGTGACGGTGACTGGGCTCGTGCTGGCCATCGGTGGGGGGCTCCGCTCGTCGGCATCGACTGTGGGGTCCACCCTACGAGGGGCTCCCCCGGATCCGGGTGGCCGGGTCCGGGCGCTGCGCGGCCCGCCGGCTCAGGTGGCGCGCGGGATCGTGATCGCCAGGATCAGGACGGCGAAGCCGCCGAGCAGGAGCAGCGTGCCGTCGAACGCGCGGCTGCGCACGACCAGCCAGCCGGCCGCCCGGGCCGGCAGCGACAGCCGCAGGCAGCCGGCGAGCAGCAGCCCGAGGGCGACGGTGCCCGCACCGGTACGCCAGTAGCCGCGGCTGGCCACCGCCAGGCCGACGCCGACGACCGCGAGCACGGCGAGGCTCGGCGCCTGGCGCAGCCGGCTCGTCCCCCCGGTGGGCATGCTCCAGCCAAGCACCCCGTACGCCGTCGCGGGCGGACGGCCCAGCGCCGTCGTGTCACCTGCCGGGGACAGGGGTAGTTCGTGCCGGGGCGGGCAGACGGGCGTCACTCCCGTTCCGGCCGTCTGACCGCCGGGGACACCCCCTCCGGCGCTTCACGTGAGGACGCACTCGTGACGAACCCGTACCTACGGCTCGAGGACACCGGCGAGACCTTCCCGCTGCGGGAGACGGTGACCACGGTGGGCCGGGGTCCGGGCGTCGACATCTCCCTGCCGGACCCGAGCGTGTCCCACCTGCACGCCGAGATCGTGCGCCGGGGGCAGCACGTCTACGTGTCCGACCTCGGCCTGTCGGTCAACGGCACCCGGGTCAACGGCCGGCCGGTCGGGCGGCGGGTGCTGCTCGAGGGCGACGTCGTGTCCTTTGGCGTGGCCCGCACCCGGGTCGCCGGCTTGGCCACGGCGGCCGAGCCCGACGACACCCTGGAGCTGCGCCGGATCTCGGCGCCCGACCTGACCCGCCGCGAGCTCGAGGTGCTGACGGCGCTGTGCCGGCCGGCGCTGCACCAGGACGCCTTTGTCGCCCCGTCGACGGCCCGCGAGATCGCCGACGAGCTGGTCGTGACCGAGGCGGCCGTGAAGCAGCACCTGCTCCGGCTGTACGCCAAGTTCCGGATCCCCGAGGGCGTCAACCGCCGGTCCCGGCTGGCCAACGAGGTGATCAGCGTCGGAGTCGTCCGGCCGCTGCCGTCGGACGTGGTCGGCGAGGTCCGCCGCGCGGGCTGAGTCTCAGCCCGCTGCGCGCTCCGCGGCCTCGACGCAGTTGCGGAACAGCATCGCCACGGTGGTGGGCCCCACCCCGCCCAGGCGCGGGGTGATCGCGCCGGCGACCTGCTCGCAGGCCTCGTCGACGTCGGGCAGCAGCCGGCGCCCCTCGTACCGCACCCCGCCGCCGACCACGGTGGCCCCGGGCGAGATGTGCTCGGGCTGCAGGATGCCGGGCACGCCCGCCGCGGCGACGACGATCTCGGCGCGGCGGGTGTACGTGCCCCAGTCCGGAACGCCGGTGTGCACAACGGTCACGGCGGCGTTCGCGGTCGGGCGCTTCTGGGTGAGCAGCAGGGCCAGCGGCCGGCCGAGGGTGGTGCCGCGACCGAGCACGCAGACCTCGCGGCCGGCGACCGGGATCTCGTGGAAGGCCAGCAGCGCCTCGATGCCGGCGGGCGTGCACGGCACCGGGCCCGGCATCCCGAGCGCGAGGCGGCCCATGTTGACCGGGTGCAGGCCGTCGACGTCCTTGTCCGGGTCCATCTCCAGCAGCGCCGCCTCGAAGTCGATCTGCGGCGGCGTGGGGTGCTGGACCAGCATCGCGTCGACGGCCGGGTCGTCGTTGAGCTGGCGGATCGCCGCCACCAGGTCGGCCTGCGTGGCGGTGTCGGGCAGGTGCCGGTGCGGGCTGGTGAAGCCCAGCTCGTTCGCGCGGTCCATCTTCATCTTGACGTAGCCGGCGCTGGCCGAGTCGCCGCCGACGAGGATCGTGCCGAGCCCGGGGCGGTGCCCGGCGGCAACCAGCGCCGCGACCCGCGGCCCGAGGTCGGCGTACACGGCGTCGGCGACGGGTGCTCCGGGCAGCAGCTTCGCGGTCATGGCGGCACAGTAGCCAGGTGCCCGCAGCCTCCTCGTTCCCCGACGGCTTCTTCGCCCGGGACGACGAGCAGCCCGATACCGACTTCTACGCCACGCCCCGCCTGGTCACCCATCTGGACGAGGGCGCGATCGCGGCGGTCGGTGAGCTGTACGACGAGCTCGGGGTGACCGGCGACGTGCTCGACCTGATGAGCAGCTGGGTCAGCCACTTCCGCAGCAAGCCGGCGCACCTCACCGTGCTCGGGCTCAACGAGGTCGAGCTCGCCGCGAACCGGCAGGCCGACGCCCGCGTCGTGCAGGACCTCAACGCCTCGCCCGTCCTGCCCTTCGCCGACGCGTCGTTCGACGCCGTCGTCAACTGCGTGTCCATCGACTACCTCGTCCGCCCGGTCGAGGTGCTTGCCGAGGTCGCCCGCGTGCTGCGCCCCGGCGGCCTGTCGGTCTGCACGTTCAGCAACCGCTGCTTCCCGACCAAGGCGGTACGCGGCTGGCTGTCGGTGTCGGAGCAGGACCGGCCGCTGGTGGTCGGCCAGTACCACCGCGAGGCCGGCGGGTTCGACGAGCCGCGGGTGCAGCAGCGCGTGGTCGGCAGCTGGCGCTCCGACCCGCTCTGGGCGGTCTGGGCGGCGCGCTCGGCCTGACCCCCCGCCCCCGCCACCCCTTTGCGCTTGTCTGCCCGCAGCGACCGCCCGGACCCGTCTGCACGTCGCTGGGAGCAGACAAGCGGAGGGCGCGGAGCGCTGCCTCAGCCCTCGACGAGCGCGCCGAGGCTGCGGGCGAGGAGCACGGCCTGGCTCTGGTCGATGCGCACCCCGTCCCACTCCACCCCGAGCAGGTCACAGCCGTCGAGGACCGCGCCGCGCAGGTCCAGCCCGCGCAGCTTCGCCCCGCGCAGGCGGGCGTGGCGCAGGTCAGCGCCGGACAGGTCGGCTGTGCGCAGGTCGGCGTCGGACAGGTCGGCCTCGGCGAGCCGCAGCCCGGCCAGCGACAGCCCGCGCAGGTCCTGGCCCCGCATGACGACGTACGACCAGTCGCCGCCCTCGATGACCAGGCCGGGCAGCTCGGCGCGCTGGAACGTCGAGCCGGTGAGCTTGCAGTCCTCGAAGCGCGCTGCGAACAGCCGCGTCCGCTCGAAGCGGCAGCTGAGGAAGGCGCAGCCGCGGGCCACCAGCGAGCCGAGGTCGGCGCCCGACAGGTCGCACCGCTCGAAGACGCAGCGGTCCAGCACGGCCTCGGAAAGGTCGGCGCCCACCAGCCGGCAGTCCTCGAACCGCTGACCGGTGAGCTCCTCGCGGCACAGGTCGAGCCGGGTGAGGTCCTCGCCGACGCGGGCCATCAGCGGGACGGGCTCAGTGCGCGAAGTGCCGGGTGCCGGTGAAGTACATGGTCGCGCCGGCGGCCTTCGCCGCTGCCACGACCTCCTCGTCGCGCACCGAGCCGCCCGGCTGCACCACCGCGCGCACGCCGGCGTCGAGCAGCACCTGCAGCCCGTCGGGGAAGGGGAAGAACGCGTCGGAGGCCGCCACCGAGCCGCGGGCCCGGTCGCCGGCCCGGGCCACGGCGAGCCGCGCGGAGTCGACCCGGTTGACCTGGCCCATCCCGACGCCGACGGTGGCGCCGCCGGCGGCCAGCAGGATCGCGTTGGACTTCACCGCTCGGACCGCCCGCCAGGCGAAGGCGAGGTCGGTCAGGTCCTCGGCCGGCTCGCCCGTCGCCAGCGTCCAGCCGGCCGGGTCGTCGCCGGGCGCCTGCAGCCGGTCGGCGACCTGCATGAGCAGGCCGCCGCTGACCGGCCGCATCTCCACCGCGCTCGCGACCCGGGTCGGCACCACGAGCAGGCGCACCGAGGGCTTGCGTGAGAGCAGCTCGACCGCGCCGTCCTCGTAGCCCGGTGCGACGACCACCTCGGTGAACACGTCCTTGACCTGCTCGGCCATCGCCAGGGACACCGGCACGTTGGCGGCGATCACCCCGCCGAACGCCGAGACGGGGTCACACGCGTGCGCCCTGGCGTGGGCCTGCGCGACGTCCTCCCCGACGGCGATCCCGCAGGGGTTGGCGTGCTTGATGATGGCGACCGTCGGCCGGTCGCCGTGGTCGTGGGCCGCCCGCCAGGCGGCGTCGGCGTCGACGTAGTTGTTGTACGACATCTCCTTGCCGTGCAGCTGCCCAGCCTCCGCGAGCCCGCCGAAGCCGTTGAGGTAGAGGGCCGCCCCCTGGTGCGGGTTCTCCCCGTACCGCAGGACGGTCTTGCGCTGCCAGGTGCCACCGGCCCAGGCCGGGAAGCCGCCGACGGCGTCGCTGTCGTCGTACGCGTTGGCGAACCAGCTCGCGACGGCGACGTCGTAGGACGCGGTGTGCCGGAACGCGCGGGCAGCCAGTGCCCGCCGCTGCTCGAAGGTGAACCCGCCGGCGGCGACCGCTTCAAGCACGGCGCCGTACGACGAGGGCTCGACCACGACGGCGACCGACGGGTGGTTCTTGGCGGCCGCCCGGACCATCGTCGGGCCGCCGATGTCGATCTGCTCCACGCACTCGTCGGGCGAGGCGCCGGACGCCACCGTCTCGGCGAACGGGTAGAGGTTGACCACGACCAGGTCGAACGCCGCGATCCCGAGGTCGGCGAGCTGCCGCACATGGTCCGGCAGGCGCCGGTCGGCCAGGATCCCTGCGTGCACCGCGGGGTGCAGGGTCTTCACGCGCCCGTCGAGGCACTCCGGAAAGCCGGTCAGCGCGTCGACCGCCGTCACCGCGACTCCCGCCGCGGTCAGCCGGGCGGCCGTGGAGCCGGTGGACACGATCTCGACGCCGGCCGCGGCCAGGCCCCGGCCGAGCTCCTCGAGCCCGCTCTTGTCATAGACGCTGACCAGCGCGCGACGTACCGGGACAGCACTCACAGGTGAACGGTCCTTCCCTGGACGGTCCAGCCGCTGCGGGCGAGCCGGCCGACGGCCTCGACGTAGAGCGGGTGCTCCACCTCCTGGATGCGGGCGTGCAGCGTGGCCTCGTCGTCGCCGGGCAGCACCGGGACCGCGGCCTGGGCGACCACGGGTCCGGTGTCGACGCCCTCGTCGACGAGGTGCACGGTGACGCCGGTGACCTTGACGCCGTACGCCAGCGCGTCGCGCACCGCGTGCGCGCCCGGGAACGCCGGCAGCAGTGCCGGGTGCGTGTTGGTGACCGGGAACCGCGCGAGGAAGCTCGGCGCGAGGATGCGCATGAAGCCCGCGCAGACGACCAGGGCCGGCTCGTGCACCGCCACCGCGTCGGCGAGCTCGAGGTCCCACGCCGACCGGTCGCCGACCAGGGGTACGGCGAAGCCGGGCACCCCGCGGTGCGCGGCGCGCTCGAGCGCCCGGGCGCCGGGCCGGTCCGAGCCCACGGCCACGACCTGCGCGCCGTACGACGGGTCGGCGCTCGCGTCCAGCAGCGCCTGCAGGGTCGTCCCCTCGCCGGAGGCAAGGACGACGAGGCGGGCGCTCAGGGCTGGCTCCTCTTTCGGCGTGGCGGGGGGGCACAGGCTACCGACCCGGATGGCCGTCACGGCTTGTCCACAGACCCGGGCAACAGCCCGCGCGGGGCGATCATCGGCGCTACCGTGAGTAGTCAGCCCTACCCTGGAGTCGCCTGTGACCACGCCCGAGGATCCCTTCGTCAAGGCCCCCCGGCCCGCGCCTGCACCCGGGTACGGCCCGCCACCGGCGACCGGCGGCGCACCCGACGGCTACGGCAGCCCGCAGGGCTACGGCGCGCCGCCCACCTCCGGGAGCGCGCCGGCCGGCTACGGCTCGCCGCCCGGCTACGGGGCCCCGGCCGGCTACGGGCAGCCAGGTGGCGGGGCGTTCGGCTCCGGTACCGGCCGCCCCGAGCTCGCGGGCTGGGGCACCCGCGTCCTCGGCACCCTGATCGACGGGCTCGCCGTCACCGCGATCTATGCCGTGTTCGTCGGCATCGGAGTGGCGATCGGCGGTGGGGTCGGCGGCGCGCTGGTCCTGCTGGGGGTCCTTGCCGGCCTCGCCTTCGCCATCTACAACCTCGTACAGCAGGGCAGCACCGGCCAGACGATCGGCAAGAAGCAGATGGGGACCCGGCTCCTGCGCGAGCAGGACGGCCAGGTCGTCGGTGCCGGGCTGTCGATCGGCCGGCAGATCCTGCACATCGTCGACGGGATACCGCTCTACCTCGGCTACCTGTGGCCGCTGTGGGACGACAAGAAGCAGACCTTCGCCGACAAGATCGTCAAGACCGTGGTGGTCAAGGTCTGACGCCCCGTCAGTGACCGGTATGCACGTTGCTGCCGTGGACACCCCGTGTCGACAGCAGCAACGTGCACATCCGGCGGCCCGACGCTCCGGCACCTAGCGTTGTGGGCGTGACCGACCCCGACAATCCGTACGCCTCGCCGCCGCGCGAGCGCGAGGGCGCCGGCGACCGGGCCGCACCGCCGCCGGCGCCGGCCGAGCGCCCGCCGTACGGTCAGGCGACCGGCGACCGGGCGACCGTCGGCCAGGCCCAGGGCGGGGGCCCGTGGAGCCGACCGGGCCCACAACCCTGGGGCACGCCGGGGCAGCCGGAGTCGAGCGGGCAGGCGCCGGCCCAGCCGCAGTCCGCCCAGCCGCAGTCCGCCCAGCCACAGTGGGGCCAGCCGACCGGGCCGCCGCTCAGCGGTCCGCCACCGCCCCGCCAAGGCGGCCGGCTCGGCGTCGGCGCTCTCGTGGCCGGCGTGCTGGCGGTCCTCATCGGTGTCAGCATCATCGGCGGCGCCGTGTTCGGCACCGTCGCCGTCGTCCTGGGCGTGGCCGGCCGGGCGCAGGCGCGCTCGCAGGGCCGCCGGCCGGGTGCGGCCGTGGCCGGCATCGTGCTCGGCGTGCTCGGGCTGCTCGTGGCGGGCGGGACCTGGCTCTACGTCCGGGACGACATCGAGGAGTACCAGGGCTGCCGCCGGGAGTCGGTCAGCCTCGCGCAGGACCGCGCCTGCGAGCGGGCGCTCCGGGACGCCATCCAGGGCCGGTAGCTGCCCTCCCGGGCCGGCACCGTGTCAGGTCGCCGCTGCCCGCCCGCGCTGACGGGCCCGCAGCCGGCGTACGCCCCACCAGGCCAGCACGCCGGCGCTGACCTCCACCGCGACGCTCAGCCCGACCCGCCACCACGAGGGCCCCACCTCGGCGAGCCGGCCACCCCCGAGGGCTCCGCTGCACAGCGCGGCGAGCAGGGCGAAGCAGAGGCCGACGACCCCGCCGGCGAGCAGCGCGTCGGCCGTGCCCGCGCCCCGGCGCTCGGCCAGGCGGGCGACCAGCAGCCCGGCCCCGCAGGGCACGAGCAGCACCAGGATCCCGACGGCGGCCGGCAGCGGCGTGCCGGGCAGGGCGCCGAGGACCGGCAGGGCGGGTACGGCGCCGAGGGTCACCCCGAAGGGCCCGACGCCGGTGCCCACGCCGACGGCGAAGCCGGGCCCGGCCAGGAAGCAGGCGCCCCACACCGCCGCGGTCGGGGCCAGCACGACGCCGAGCAGCAGCAGCCCGGCACCGCCGAACAGGCCTGGCGAGGAGGCCGCCGCAAGCTCGTGGACGCGGCCGAGGTGCAGGGCGAGCGAGCCGGCCACCAGCAGGGCGCCCGCGCCGACCAGCGCGACCACCGCCGCGGCCGCGAGCGGGAGCACCCGCTGCACCCGCCCCGGGACCCGCGCGCGCAGGGCCGGCCCGAGCCCGGCGCCGCGCATCACCCCGACGCCGGCGCCGGCCAGCGCGAGGACGCTCGCCCCGAGCAGGGCCCGCGCCGGGTCGGCGCGGACGGCGGCGCTGCCGCTGATGTCGGCCACGACGGCGACGGCCAGCGCGTACGGCCCGGCCACAGCGGCCGCCAGCCGTACGGCGTCCCCGGGTCCGTGCACCTCGTGCTGCCCGGCGGCGTGCCGGGCGGCCCGCGCGAGCAGCAGCAGCGGCAGGGCGAGCAGTCCGAGCGGGACCAGACCGAGCTGGCCGCCGGGCACGTGCAGCGCCGCGCCGTGCGCGAGCAGCCAGACCTGGGCGACCAGCCGCAGCGCCTGCCCGGCGCCCGCCGCCGACCTGCTGTCGGCCGCCCAGAGCAGCAGGACCGGCACCGCCACGGTGACCAGCCCGGCGGCAGCCGCCCAGGCCGCGGCCGGCAGGCCCACCCGCAGCAGCCCCGGCCTGGCGCCCGGAGGCGGACCGGTGGGGGACGAAGGGGCAGGCCGGGAGATCGTGTCGGTCATCGGCGTCGATCCTCGCAGCGCCGGGCCGTGCGGGCGGTACGGCACGCCGACGGCCCGGTCCCTACCGCGGATGAGCGCGGAAGGGCCGGGCCGTCGGGCGGCTGAGCGGGGGGTTACAGCGACTTCATGATCTCCCGCATGAGCTCGGCGGTGGCCGACGGCGTCTTGCCGACCTTCACCCCGGCCGCCTCGAGGGCCTCCTGCTTGGCCTGCGCGGTGCCCGAGGAGCCGGACACGATGGCGCCGGCGTGCCCCATCGTCTTGCCCTCGGGCGCGGTGAAGCCGGCGACGTAGCCGACCACCGGCTTGGTGACGTTCGCCTGGATGAAGTCGGCAGCGCGCTCCTCGGCGTCGCCGCCGATCTCGCCGATCATGACGATGGCGTCGGTCTCCGGGTCGGCCTCGAACGCCTGCAGGGCGTCGATGTGGGTCGTGCCGATGACCGGGTCGCCGCCGATGCCGATGGCGGTCGAGAAGCCGAACTCCCGCAGCTCGTACATCATCTGGTAGGTCAGGGTGCCGCTCTTGCTGACCAGACCTATGCGGCCGGGGGTCGGCGCGATCGTCGCCGGGATGATGCCCGCGTTGGACTTCCCCGGGCTGATCAGGCCCGGGCAGTTGGGCCCGATGATCCGGGTGCCCTTGCCCGAGCTGTACTGCCAGAAGTACGCCGAGTCCTGCACCGGGATGCCCTCGGTGATGACCACGGCCAGCCCGATCTGCGCGTCGACCGCCTCGATCACGGCGGCCTTGGCGAACGCCGGCGGCACGAACAGCACCGAGACGTCCGCGCCGGTCTCCTTCATTGCCTCGGCCACGGAGGCGAAGACCGGGATGCCGTCGACGTCGCTGCCCGCCTTGCGCGGGTTGACGCCGCCGACGACCTGGGTACCGGAGGCCACCATCCGGCGGGTGTGCTTGGTGCCCTCCGAGCCGGTGATGCCCTGGACGATGACCTTGCTGTCCGCGGTGAGGAAGATCGCCATTGCTAGGCCGCCTTGTTCGCGAGTTCGGCCGCCTTGTCGGCGGCTCCGTCCATGGTGTCGACGACCGTGACGAGCGGGTGCGCGGCGTCCTTGAGGATCCGCTGGCCCTCCTCGACGTTGTTGCCGTCCAGCCGTACGACCAGGGGCTTGGTCGCGGCGTCGCCGAGCATCGCCAGCGCCTGCACGATGCCGTCGGCCACCGCGTCGCAGGAGGTGATCCCGCCGAACACGTTGACGAAGACCGAGCGCACGTCGGGGTCGCCCAGGATGATCTCGAGGCCGTCCGCCATGACCTGCGCCGACGCTCCACCGCCGATGTCGAGGAAGTTCGCGGGCTTCACGCCGCCGTGGGCCTCGCCCGCGTAGGCCACCACGTCGAGCGTCGACATGACCAGGCCCGCGCCGTTGCCGATGATCCCGACCTGGCCGTCGAGCTTGACGTAGTTGAGGCCCTTGGCCTTCGCCCGGCCCTCGAGGTCGTCCTCGGCCACCGGATCGGCGTACGCGGTGAACACCTCCGCGTGCCGGAACTCCGCGTTGGCGTCCAGCGTGACCTTGCCGTCGAGCGCGACGATGCGCCCGTCCGGGGTCTTCACCAGCGGGTTGACCTCGACGAGGGTGGCCTCCTCCTCGACGAACACCTTCCACAGCGCCACCAGGACGGCTGCCACCTCGTCCGCGACGTCGGCCGGAAAGCCGGCGGTGTCGACGATCGAGCGCGCCTTGGCCTCGTCCACCCCCTCGATGGCGTCGACCGCGACCCGGGCCAGCGCCTCGGGCCGCTCGACGGCCAGCTGCTCGATCTCCATGCCGCCCTCGACGCTGGCCATCGCGAGGTAGGTGCGGTTGGCGCGGTCGAGCAGGAACGACACGTAGTACTCGGTGTCGATGTCGCTCGCCTCGGTGACCAGGATCTTGTGGACGACGTGGCCCTTGATGTCGAGCCCGAGGATGCCCTCGGCCTTCTCTACGGCCTCCGCCGGCGTCTCGGCGAGCTTCACGCCGCCGGCCTTGCCGCGACCGCCCGTCTTGACCTGCGCCTTGACGACGACGGCCTTGCCGATGCGCTCGGCCACGCCGCGCGCGGCTTCCGCCGTGTCGACCGTCTCGCCGGGGAGCACGGGAACGCCGTGCTTGGCGAAGAGCTCCTTCGCCTGGTACTCCATGAGGTCCACAAGTGGTCCTGTCCGCTCGACGACAGTGTCGCCCGAGGCTAAACGACCTACGTCGCCGCGTCGGAGGGCGGGCAGGTACGAGCCGTCAGCTGGTGGCGGGCGCTCCCACGTTCTCGCGCACCCAGGCCACGATCGACTGGGTCGTGGCGCCGGGAGTGAACACCTTGGCCACCCCGAGAGCGGTCAGCTCGGCGATGTCGTCCTCCGGGATGATCCCGCCGCCGAACACCACCACGTCGTCGGCGCCGCGCTCGGCGAGCAGCTCCATCACCCGGCGGAACAGGCTGAGGTGGGCGCCGGACAGCACCGACAGGCCGACGCAGTCGGCGTCCTCCTGGATCGCGGTCTCGACGATCTGCTCCGGGGTCTGGTGCAGACCGGTGTAGATGACCTCCATGCCCGCGTCGCGCAGGGCGCGGGCCACCACCTTGGCGCCCCGGTCGTGGCCGTCCAGGCCCGGCTTGGCCACCACCACGCGGATCCGGCCGGCGGCGGTCGTCCCCGAGGCGGTCGTCACGGTGCCTCCAGGCAGGTAGGGGGGAGCGGTCGCAGACTACTGCGCGGGCCGGAGTCGGCGGTAGCGGCTAGTCCGTCGGGTCCGTCGCGCGCTGACCGGGCTCGGGCAGCCGGCCCGCCTCGACGAGGGCGCGGCGCAGCAGCCACTCGACATGCGCGTTCGTGCTGCGGAGCTCGTCGCCGGCCCATCGGGCCAGCGCCGCGTGCACGGCCGGGTCGAGCCGCAGCACGAACGCCTTGCGGGAGCTGCCACCGGCGGCGGGGCTCACGCGTAGAGCGTGCCGGTGTTCACGACCGGCGTCACCCTTGAGTCGCCGCACAGCACGACCAGCAGGTTGGACACCATCGCGGCCTTGCGCTCCTCGTCGAGCTCGACGATGCCGCGGTCGTTGAGTCGCTCCAGCGCCAGCTCCACCATCCCGACCGCGCCGTCGACGATCATGGAGCGGGCCGCCACCACCGCGGAGGCCTGCTGGCGCTGCAGCATCGCCTGGGCGATCTCCTGCGCGTACGCCAGGTGGCTGATGCGCACCTCGAGGACCTCCACCCCGGCCACGGTGATGCGGGCGGCCACCTCCCGGGCGAGCTCCTCCGACACCTGGTCGGTGGAGCCGCGCAGGGTGGTCTCCTCGTCGTCGCCGTCGTAGGGGTGCGTCACGGCGACGTGCCGCAGGGCGGACTCGGCCTGGGTGGCCACGAAGGCGCCGTACTCCTCGACGGCGAACATCGCCTTCGCCGTGTCGGCCACCTGCCAGACGACGATCGCGGCCAGCTCCACCGGGTTGCCGTTGCGGTCGTTGACCTTGAGGCGGTTGGTCTCGAAGTTCTGCACCCGCACCGACACCCGGCGCCGGGTGGTGAGCGGCAGGGTCCACACCAGCCCGGTGCGCCGTACGGTCCCGACGTAGCGGCCGAAGAACTGGATCACCCGGGTCCGTCCCGGCTGCACGACGGTCAGCCCGCTGAGCACCACGAACCCGGCGACGGCCAGGAACCCGGCACCGACGAAGCCCGCGACCGAGGTCGTTAGGCCCGCCCCGGCGGCGAGCGCCAGCAGCAGCAGCGCCAGGCCCAGCCCCGCGAACCCGTTGGCCTGCCTGGCCGGCCACTCAGCGACGTCGACCCTGGTGCCCTGGTGACCGACCGGGCGTCCGGCAGGGACGGGCGACGGGTCGGGGGCGAGCTGCGTGGAACCGGTCATGAGCTACCTCCAGCGCGATTCGTAAACAGTATCGCAGTGATATCACAGTGGGATCGCAGCGCACCAGCACGATCGCTTTCCCGACGTCGAGCACCCGCCCGCACGCGGGCTGCCGGCTGCCCGGGTCGAGGCACCGCTCGGTCCGGTCCGGCCCCGATCCCGACACCTTCTCGTTGCCCGGCGTTGTGCTCACGCTCACCCGGTTGGCCCAGCCTGGGCCACCGAGCCTGTCACCACGCTAGGGAGATCCTGTCTTGACCACGTCAGCCACGTCCTCGGGCCTGTCCCGCCGGTCCTTCCTGGGCCGCTCCGCCGCCACCGGGCTGGGGGTCGCCCTGGTCGGCAGCGTCGACACCCTGTTCGGCGCCGGCCCGGCGTCCGCCGCCGATGCCGTCACCGGCTACGGCCCGCTCGTGCCCGACCCGAAGGGCATCCTCTCGCTGCCCAGGGGCTTCTCGTACACGATCGTCGCGGAGACGGGCGTGACGGAGCTGGAGGGCGGCGACAAGACGCCGTCCGACCCGGACGGCAGCGCCGCGTTCGCCCGGCCGGGCGGCAACGGCAGCATCCTGATCAACAACCACGAGATCAGCGACGACGAGGAGTTCCCCGTCCCGCACCGCGTCGGGTTCGTCTACGACGAGCAGGCCCGGGGCGGGACCACCAACGTCGTCGTCGACAGCAGCGGTCGGCGGGTCCGCGAGTACGTGAGCCTGGCCGGCACGCACAACAACTGCGCCGGCGGCCGTACGCCCTGGGGGACCTGGCTGACCTGCGAGGAGAGCGAGGACATCCTCGGCAAGCCGCACGGCTACGTCTTCGAGGTCGACCCGGTGGACCAGTCGGCCAACCGCGACCCCAAGCCCATCAAGGCGCTCGGCCGGTACGCGCACGAGGCCGTCGCCATCGACCCGGACGAGGGCCGCGCCTACCTGACCGAGGACGCCTCGGAGCCGAACGGGCTGCTCTACCGCTTCACGCCGCCGTCCGCCGCCCTGCCGCTGACCCGCGGCTCGCTGCGCAAGCTCGCCGACGACGCCGGGCGCCTCGACGCGCTCAAGGCCTTCAACGGCCGCGGCCGCTTCGTGCCGGACCTGTCGGTCGCGACCCGCCCGGGCACGACGTACAGCGTCGAGTGGGTCGGCGTACCCGACCGGGACGCCACCACCACGCCGACCCGGATGCAGTTCGGCGACAACGAGATCACCCGCAGCCGCAAGCTCGAGGGCATGTGGTGGGCCGACGGCGGCACGTACTTCGTCAGCTCGTTCGCCCGCACCGAGGACGGCAGCGCCGGCCAGCACGACGGCCAGGTGTGGTTCCTCGACCCGCTCGCCGACACCATCACCCTCACGCTCCGCTTCGCCTACACCCCGGACAACCAGAACCGCGACGCCGACGGGCCGGACAACATCACCGTCTCGCCGTACGGCGGGGTGATCCTGGCCGAGGACGGCGAGGGCGTGCAGCACCTGCTGGGGGCGAACGCCCGCGGCCAGTCGTTCTTCTTCGCCCGCAACGAGCTGAACGACTCGGAGTTCACCGGGCCGAACTTCTCGCCGGACAAGAAGACGATGTTCGCCAACATCCAGAGCCCCGGGCACGTGTTCGCCATCACGGGCCCGTTCGCCCGCCAGCCCTGACCGTCGCTGCCGGCGTGCCTACGCCGGAGCCGTGGAGGTGGCCCGCACCAGCGGGCCCGCCACGGCTCCGGCCGGGAAGCGGGCGTTGTCGACCTGCAGGCTGTTGGCCGAGCCCATGACCAGGGTGCGGGCCAGCGCCGGGTCGATCGTCGTGCAGCCGCGGGCGGTGCCCGAGGCGTCCGGGCCGGGCAGCGCGATCGGGGTGGCGTCCCCGATCCGCAGCAGGGTGCGCGACGCCGGCAGCACGATCCTGCGGACCGTCACCACCGAGCAGAGCGCACCCGTGGCCGGCACCACCCGCAGCCTGGCGCTGCCCGTGCCGTCCTGGTCGCCCGGTCCGGGCTGCACGCCGGCGCCGGACAGCGTCGCAAGCACGGCGGTGGCCGGCTCGGTCACCAGGTCGTAGTCGCCCTCGATCGTGCTCGGGTAGCCGTCGTCGGCGGTCCGCTCCACGGTCGCGGCCAGCCCGAACCCCTCCAGACCCGGCGGCAGGTCGGCCCGCAGCCGGACCGTCCAGCTGGCGGTCAGCCGCTCGCCCGGCGTCAGCGCGCCGAGCTCGATGCTGATCAGGTTGTTGAGCTGCCCGAAGATGTTGGCGATCGTGATCTCACCTGCGGTTGTCCGCACCGACGCCGGCAGCAGGGTCACCTCGCTGGTCGGGATCACCGCGACCAGGCGCGCCGCGCGCAGCGTCTCGGTGCCGTCGTTGCGCACGCTCGCGCGGTAGGTGTAGGTCGAGCCCCGCAGCGGGTGGGCGTCGCCGTCGGAAAGGGTCACCGTCAGCATCGGCACCTCGGCGGCACGCGCCGGTGCGGCCAGACCCACCAGTGCGAGGCTCAGGGCCCCCAGCAGGGCGGCGAGCAGGGTGAGGTGGGCGGGGCGCGGGTGCTGCACGGTTGCTCCAGGGGGTTCGGCGGCTGAACACATCGTGCCCGAGCGGATACCGCTTGTGACGGTCTTTCCGCGGACTCGGCCCCGTCCACACCCCCCTGTACGGCGCGCCGGGGCGCGCGATAACGTTGTCGTAACGAACGCCGCCGGCGCGGTTGTCGCTGTCTCTGTCGCCGGCCGTGTCAGCCGGCCGTCGGCCGGACTGCGACAGACCCCTCGCCCCCCGGAGCCCCTCCTTGCCTGTCCGCCTGTCGACCCGCCGTGGCCGCCACGCCGCGCGACGCCGCGCCCCACGCCTCGTCGTCCCGGGCGTAGCCGTCCTGGCCGCCGGCGGCACCTGCCTGCTGGTGTGGGGTCCGCCCGGCTCGACGACGACCCGGCCGGCCGCCCGCCTCGCGGTCACCACCGTCGTGCCGCTGCCGCCGGCAGACCCGGCCGCCGTGCTGGCCGCCGCGGGTACGGTCCTGCCGCCGCTCGACCGGAGCGAGGTCGACGCCGCCAGGGCATCGCGCACCCGACAGCTCGCGCTCGCCCCCCCGCCGCCGCCGCCGGCACCCGCACCCGCGTACGTCCGGCCGGTCGAGGGACCGTTGACGTCGCCGTTCGGCCAGCGCTGGGGACGGCTGCACGCCGGCGTCGACTTCGGGGTGCCGATCGGCACCCCGGTGCGGGCGGTCGCCGACGGCGTCGTGCTCGCCGAGGCCCACAACGCCGGCGGCTACGGCACGTACGTCACCGTGCAGCACGCGGACGGCAGCCTGTCGATCTACGCGCACCTGTCGAAGGTCCTGATGGCGCAGGGGCCGGTCACGGCCGGCCAGGTCCTCGCCCTGTCGGGCAACACCGGGCACTCCACCGGCCCGCACCTGCATTTCGAGCTGCGCTCGCCGACGGGGCCGTTCGACCCGCGGCCCTGGCTCGTGGCGCGCGGGGTGGTGCTGTAACCCCTACAGCTTCTCCAAGGGGGCCCTTACAGCTTCTCCAAGGGTGCATAGCGCAGCAGCAGCCACTTGCTGCCGGTGCCCGGGCCGAAGTCGACCTCGGCCTGCGCGCTGTCGCCCGCACCCCGGGTCGCGGTGACGGTGCCGAGCCCGAACGAATCGTGCGTGACCCGGTCGCCGACGTCGAGCGACGGCACCGCGCGCAGGCCCGGGCCGGCGGCCGCGGCCCGGGCGGTACCGGTCATCCGGGTGGCTACCTGGGTGAGCGCGGGCGTGCTCGCCACGGTGCTCTCACCCCGCCGCCAGTCGACGGCGGCCGCGGGCACCTCGTCGAGGAACCGCGACGGCGGGTTGTACGAGGTCTGCCCCCACGCGCTGCGCACCGCGGCCCGCGACAGGTAGAGCCGCTCGCGGGCCCGGGTGATCCCGACGTAGGCAAGGCGCCGCTCCTCCTCGAGCTCCTTGGTGTCGCCGAGGGTGCGCAGGTGCGGGAAGACGCCGTCCTCGAGCCCGGTGAGGAAGACCACGGGGTACTCCAGGCCCTTGGCGGCGTGCAGCGTCATCAGGGTCACGACGCCGCCACCTCCGGCGGAGCCCGCGGAGCCGGGCGTCGAGGGACTGCCGTCGGCGTCCGGGATCGAGTCGGCGTCCGCGACGAGGCTGACCTGCTCGAGGAACTCGCTGACCCCGCCGTCGGGCACCCGCTCGCTGAACTCGCGGGCGACGCTGACCAGCTCGGAGAGGTTCTCCACCCGGCTCTCGTCCTGCGGGTCGACGCTGGCCGCGAGCTCGGCGAGGTAGCCGGTGCGGTCGAGCACCGCCTCGAGCACCTCGGCCGGCGGCATGCCGCCCTCGACGAGGGTGCGCAGCTCGTCCATCAGGTCGGCGAACTCGCGGACCGCCTTGGCCGACCGGGGCGCGAGCGTGGCGACCTCGTCGCACCGGCGCAGCGCGTCGCCGAACCCGATCCGCTCGCGCTCGGCGAACGTGGTCAGACAGGCCTCGGCCTTGTCCCCGATCCCGCGCCTCGGGGTGTTGAGGATGCGCCGCAGGCTGACCAGGTCGGCCGGGTTGGCCAGCACCCGGAGATAGGCCAGCGCGTCGCGGACCTCCTTGCGCTCGTAGAACCGCACGCCGCCGACCACCCGGTAGGGCAGCCCCACCCGTACGAAGATCTCCTCGAACACGCGGGACTGCGCATTGGTCCGGTAGAACACCGCGACGTCGTGGGGCTGCACGTCGTGCTCGTCGGTCAGGCGGTCGACCTCCTGCGCGACGAACGCGGCCTCGTCGTGCTCGTTGTCGGCGACATAGCCGATGATCTTCTCGCCGTCGCCGGCGTCGGTCCACAGCCGCTTGTCCTTGCGGCCCTCGTTTCTGGCGATGACCGCGTTGGCGGCGGTGAGGATCGTCTGCGTGGAGCGGTAGTTCTGCTCGAGCAGGACCACCCGGGCGTCCGGGAAGTCCTCCTCGAAGGCGAGGATGTTGCGGATGTCGGCGCCGCGGAACGCGTAGATGGACTGGTCCGCGTCGCCGACGACGCACAGCTCCGCGGTCGGGACGGACGCCGACGGCCCGCGCTCGCGCCCGTTGGACGCGCCGACCAGCTCGCGCACCAGGGTGTACTGCGCGTGGTTGGTGTCCTGGTACTCGTCGACGAGCACGTGCCGGAACCGCCGCCGGTAGTGCTCGGCGACGTCCGGGAAGGCCTGCAGCAGGTCGACGGTCGTCATGATCAGGTCGTCGAAGTCCAGCGCGTTGGCCTGCCGCAGCCGGGCCTGGTAGGTGCGGTAGACCTCCGCGACCTGCCGCTCGACGTCGTTGGTGGCCTTGGACGACGCCATGTCGTAGTCGACCAGCTCGTTCTTGAGGTCGCTGATCTGGTTGCTCATCGAGCGGGCCGGGAAGCGCTTGGGGTCGAGGTCGAGCTCCCGGCACACCAGCGTCATCAGGCGCTGGCTGTCGGCCGCGTCGTAGATGCTGAAGCTGCTGGTGAAGCCCAGCTTCTTCGCCTCGGCGCGCAGGATCCGCACGCAGGCGGAGTGGAAGGTCGACACCCACATGGCGCGCGCGCGACCGCCGACCAGAGCGGCCACCCGCTCCTTCATCTCACCGGCGGCCTTGTTGGTGAACGTGATCGCCAGCACCTCGCCGGGCTGTACGGCCCGGGCTGCCAGCAGGTAGGCGATGCGGGTGGTGAGCGCCTTGGTCTTGCCCGATCCGGCACCGGCCACGATCAGCAGCGGGCTGCCCGCGTGCACGACGGCCTCGCGCTGCTGCGGGTTGAGCCCCTCGAGCAGCCGGTCGGCGGAACGGGGCCGAGGCGCGAGCACGGCGGGGGCGTAGTCCTCGACTCTCACGTCCAGCACCGGCACCTCGCTCACGCGTTCGAGTGTACGACCGCCGTCCGCCGGGCGACGATCGCCGCGCGGACTGTGGACGGAGCGCCCGGCCGGGACGGGGTGCCGGGACGCCAGGGCGAGCGCACTCAAGCCGGGGCGGCCAGCCGGGACTCGATGCCGTCGGGTCAGTTGCACGTTGCTGTCGTGTCGAGCGCGTGTCAACGACAGCAACGTGACGATGACGGCTGCCGCGACGGACGGAAACAGCCTGACGCTGCAGGAGATGCCGTGGCGTACGGGCGATGCCTTCTGAGCATCGCCGCGCCGAGTGGCGCGGGTGCGGGGGCGCCCCTACCGTCGTGATCCCGGTCGTCCGGCCGCGCACGTCGACCCGCTGAGAGGCCGCCATGGCCCTGCTGCAACTGTCCGAGGCCGAGCGCGAGCGACGTCGGGGGCGCGCGGAGCGCCTCAGCGCCGCCAAGGCGTCCCGGGTCCCGGTCTCCATCCCCCTCGACCCCGACGTCCCGCCGGTGCTGACGACCTGGCGCGCCCGGGACCTGCCGCGCCCGCGCTCCGGCATGGTGGGGGTGCCGCTCGTCGAGGGCGTGAGCAGCGTGTTCCTCGGCGCGATCCTGTACGTGCCGGTCGCGCTCGTGACGAGCTACGCCCCCTGGAACTACGTCGTCGCCGCCCTCGCGGTCGTGGTCCTGTCGTACGCCCTCTGGTCGCGGCGCGTCGTCGTCGGGCCGGGGTTCGTCGCGGTCCGCAAGTTCGGGCCGTACCGCGTCGCGCCCGCGCAGAGCATCGTGGCCGGCGGGCTGGTGCCGAGCGCGCGCGGCGGCGTGCTGGTGCTGCGCACCGGGGACGGCCGCAGCATGCGGCTGCGCCGCGTCGAGTACACCTCGCCGGCGGTCAACGCCGAGCTGCGCCGCATGCTGCTGGCCAGCGACCGGCCGTACGACGCCGGCGTGATGACGCTGCTGTCCCTGCCGTGGCGCGAGGACTTCGGACACTCCCGCTACCTGCTCGACGCGGTGCAGTAGGCCCGCTCAGGGCTGGCGCCGCACGTAGAGCCGGGCCAGGGCCACCGCGCCCAGCGCGGCAACCCCGAGGAAGACGACGGCCGGCAGCAGCTCGCCACGGCGCAGCCCCGCGATCCCGATCACCAGCCCGAGCACGAGGGCGACGAGCGCCTGGGCGGCACCCGGCGGGAAGCCGCGGGTGGCCCGGCCGCCCCGTACGTCCGGTCGCCCGCTCACGCCACGCATGATGTCCTACGACAGGTGTCCCGGTCGGGGGGCCCACAGGCAGGGAGCAGCCGGTGCAGCAGGAGCAGGACGAGCGGGCTGGCGTCACGAGGGCGTTGGTCGTGGTGGCCCATCCGGACGACGTCGACTACGGCGCGGGCGGCACCATCGCCACCTGGACCGACGAGGGCATCGCCGTGACCTACTGCATCTGCACCGACGGGGACGCCGGCGGCTTCGACCCGGCGGTGCCGCGGGACCAGATCGGCGGCATCCGGCAGGCCGAGCAGCGCGCGGCGGCCTAGGAGGTCGGCGTCGAGGACGTGGTGTTCCTGGGCTACCCGGACGGGCATCTCACGCCGAGCTTCGAGCTGCGCCGGGACATCAGCCGGGTGGTCCGCCAGGTCCGCCCCCACCGGCTGCTCATGCAGTCGCCCGAGATCAACTGGGAGCGGATCGGGTCGTCGCACCCCGACCACCGGGCGGCCGGCGAGGCGGCGCTGTGCGCGGTCTACCCGGACGCCCGCAACCCGTTCACGCACCTGGAGCTGGCGGCCGAGGGGCTCGAGGCGTGGTCGGTGCCGGAGACGTGGGTGATGTCGGCCGGCCAGGGCACCAACCACTACGTCGACGTCACCGACGTGTTCGAGCGCAAGGTCGCCGCGCTGCGGCAGCACGTGTCCCAGACCGCGCACATGGACGACCTCGAGAAGATGCTTCGGGTGTGGCTCGGGCGCAATGCCGCGGCCGGCACGCTGCCCAAGGGCCGCCTGGCCGAGGGCTTCCGGGTGATCGACACCCGCTGACCCGATCGTCCGGCGCGGGCTCACTCGTGCCGGCCGCGGACCCCCGTCAGGCGGCCGCCGGCGCTGCCGAGCGCGACGAGGGCGACCGGGGCGGCCCAGGTGGCGGCGACGCCGAGCACCAGGGGCACCAGCCCGAGCCCGTGCCGCAGCGCCAGGCCGGCGACGGCCAGCCCGACCGCGCTGCAGGCCGCGGCCGCCAGGCCGCACCGGGCGGTGCCCAGCCCGTGGCGCTCGGCCAGCCCGACGGCGAGCACGAACGGTGCCAGCGTGAGCAGGCACAGCACGGCGACCACGACGGCGGCGAACGCGACGGCGGCGACGACCGAGAGCAGGGCGTCCGTCACGGCAGGCCCCAGCCGGTGACGGCCGCGACGGCCAGCCCGGCCACCAGCGCCGCCCCGGCCCGGGTGACGTGGACGAAGCAGACCGCCGCGAACCACAGCGGCCAGACCGGGAAGCCCGGCGGCGGCTGGTCCGGCCGGCCGTCCCGGAACGCCCCGAGCACCTTGACCAGCGTCGGCACGGCGACCGCGACGACCAGCACCGGCCAGGGCAGCGCCCCGACCAGCACCGCCAGCAGCGTCGTGACGTAGAACGAGACGAGCAGCCCGGCGGTGAACGAGCGCGCCCGCCGCTCGCCGAGCAGCACCGGCAGCGTGCGGGTGCCGGTCGGCTCGTCGTACGGGATCTTGTCGATGTGCTTGCCCATGAGCACGCTGGTGCACAGCAGCCCGTACGGCACGCTGGCCACCCACACCTGCCAGGGCAGGTCGCCGACCGCGGAGAAGTAGGTCCCCGCGATCATCAGCGGGCCCCAGGTGAGGAACACGTCGGGCTCGCCGAGGCCGCGCTTCTTCAGCCGCAGCGGCGGCGCGGTGTAGGCGTACGACAGGAACAGCCCGACCAGCGCGAACGCGACCACCGGCCAGCCGCGCTCGGCCCACAGCACCAGCATGATGGCCAGGTCGGCCAGGTTGACCACGAGCAGCACGGCCAGCAGCTGACGTCGGGTGACCAGGCCGGACAGGAACGGGTGCGGGGCGTACAGCGCCCTCGGGTAGTTCGCGGTATCGAGCCCGACGTCGGTGTCGGCGAGGTCGTTGAGCAGGTTGTTGCTGGTGTGCGCCAGCACGATCCCGAGCGTGGCGAGCGCCCACAGCCCGGTCGAGAAGCCGTCGGCCCGGACGGCCAGCAGCCCCGCGACCAGACCGCCGATCAGGGTCATCGGCAGCACGGCCGCGCGGGTCACGACCAGCCAGCGGGTGACGAGGTCGAGGTCGGCGATCGGCCGGTCCGGCGGGGGGTTCGTCGTACGCAGGGCGTAGAGCCACGCGCCCCGGCGCCCGGCGCGCGGCGGGGCGAGCAGCCGGTGCACCTTCGGGGCGGCGGGGGCGTCCACCCCGTCACGGTAGGTCCGGTGACGCCGGGTCGCGAGGCAGCGACGGCGTCAGGTGCGCCGTAGGCTGCCGGCAGGAGGCGCCGTGGGCCAGCAGGGCGGGGATGCCTCCGACGCGCACGCCGGTTACGAGGCGTCGATGGCCGTGCAGCTGCGCGGTCTCGCGAAGCGGTTCGGGCCGGTCGTCGCGGTGGCCGGCGCCGACCTCGACGTGCCCCGCGGCAGCTTCTACGGACTCGTCGGGCCGAACGGCGCGGGCAAGACCACCACCCTCGCGATGGTGACCGGCCTGCTGCGGCCCGATGCCGGTGGCGCCCGCGTGGACGGCGTCGACGTGTGGGCGCAGCCGCTGCTCGCCCGGCAGCGGATGGGCGTGCTCCCTGAGGGCCTGCGGCTGTTCGAGCGGCTGTCGGGACGGGAGCTGCTCATCTTCACCGGCCGGCTGCGCGGCATGGACCTGGCCGAGGTGGACGCCCGGGCCGACGAGCTGCTGATGGTGCTGGGGCTGTACGACGCGCGCCACCAGCTTGTCGTCGACTACAGCACCGGCATGCGCAAGAAGGTCGCCCTCGCCGCCGCGCTGCTGCACAACCCGCCGGTGCTGTTTCTCGATGAGCCGTTCGAGGCCGTCGACCCGGTCTCGGCGCGCACGATCCGCGACGTGCTGCAGGCCTACACCGGCAGGGGCGGCACCGTGGTGCTGTCCAGCCACGTCATGGAGCTCGTCGAGCGGCTGTGCGACTGCGTCGCGGTCCTGGCCCGGGGCCGGGTGCTCGCGGCCGGCCCGGTCGAGGAGCTGCGCGACGGGCGGTCGCTGGAGGACGTCTTCGTGCAGCTCGTCGGGGGGCGGGTCGCGGGTCCGGCGGCACTCGACTGGCTCGGCGCGCGGTGACCCCCGCCCGGCAGCAGCCGGGGCTGATCCGTACCGCCGCCGCGCTGCGGCTGGCCCTGCTGCGCGGCTCGCTGCGGGACGGCCCCGGCGCCGCGGGCCGCCGGCTCGGCCTGCTGCTCGGCGGCCTCGTGGGCGTGGTGCTCGCCCTGGTCGCCTTCCTCCTGCTGGCCGGGCTGCGCGGCGACGGTTCGCAGGGCCAGGACCTCGCGACGGTGCTGTTCACCGGCCTGCTGCTGGGGTGGGTGGTCCTGCCGGTGCTGACGTTCGGCAGCGACGACCTGCTCGACCCGACCCGGCTCGCCCTGCTGCCGCTGACCCGACGCCGGCTGCTCGTCGTGATGGGCGTCGGCGCACTCATCGGCGTCGCCCCGCTGGCGACGGCGACGGCCGGCCTCGGCCTGCTGCCCGCCACGGCGACCGGGCCGACATCGGCGGCGGTCGGGCTGCTCGCGGTCGTCCTGCTCCTGGCGTTGTGCGTCACGGCCAGCCGCGCCACCGCCGCGGCCCTGTCCGGGGTGCTGCGCTCCCGGCGGGGGCGCGACCTGGGGGTGGTGCTGGCCGCAGTCGTCGCCCTCGGCTTCCAGCTGCTCAACCCGCTCGTGCAGCTGTCCCTGCGACGCGGCGCCGGCGCCGGCGCGGAAGGACCCCTGCACACCCTCGCCCAGGCCCTGCGCTGGTCGCCGACCGGCCTGCTCGCCGCCGCGCCCGGCCGCCCGCTGCCCTCCGCGCTCCTGTCGCTGGCCGCCGTCGCGGCGCTGGTGGTCCTCGTCCTGCTGGTGTGGGAGCGCAGCGTGCGCCGCGCGCTGGAGCGGCCGGACAGCAGCCGCACGCGCCGCCGGCCGGGCACGGCGCTGGCGCCCCGCCTGGTCCCGCTCCCAGGCGGCCGGGTCGGCGCGCTCGCCGCCAAGGACCTGCGCTACCTGACCCGCGAGCCGCGGCGCATGGTCGCCCTGCTCACCCAGGTCCTCGTACCGGTCCTCGCGGTCGGCCTCGGACCGCTCGCCCTGCGCGACGGCCCGCCCCCGGACGGCCTGGTGTTCCTCGTCTGCGGCGCCGCCCTGCTGGCCTCGCTCGGCAGCGCCAACCGGTTCGGCACGGACGGCTCCGCCAGCTGGCTGCTGATCGCCACGGCCACGTCGCCGCGCGACGCCCGGCGCGACCTGCTCGGCGGCGACGTCGCCGTGGCCGTCGTGACCGTCCCGGTGCTCCTCGCACTGGCGGCCGCTCTCGGGGCGCTCACCGGCGGCTGGTCGTACGTCCCGGCGGCGCTCGGAACCGCGCTGGCCCTGCTCGCCGTCGGGATCGGGCTGTCCGGGCTCCTCGCCGTGAGCGCGCCCTACGCCGTGCCCCCCTCGCAGAACGCCTTCAGCACCGGCGGCGCCGGCCAGGGCTGCGCGGCCTCGGCGCTGACCGTGCTGGCTCTCGGCGGGGCGATCGTCGGCTGCCTGCCGCTGCTGGCCCTGCTGCTGCCGGCGCTCGGGTCCACGACGTGGAGCGTCGTGCTCCTGGTCGTCGGCCCGACGTACGGCCTGGGCGTGGGCGCCCTGCTGCGCGCACACGCCGCCCGCCGCTGGACCGCCCGCTCCCCCGAGGTGCTTCAGGTGCTGGTCGCCGGCCGCACCTGACCGGCCCCTTCGTACGTCGCCTGGCAGGCTGGCGCGATGGCCGCCTCCCGTCCGGCGGCCGGCGGCGGGCGCTGGGTCGAGGTGGCGCCGGAGCGGCTCGAGCGCTGGCTGGCCGGTTTCGCCGAGCGGCACGGGACGGTGCCGGGCGACGACCCGGCCCGGCTGCTGGGCGCGGACGGCGAGGTCGCCGAGGTGGAGGTGCCCTACCCGCCGCTGGTCGGCGACCTGGTCGAGCACTGCCTGCGCCCGCGCCGGCTCGGCCTGCTGCTGGTCCGGCTCGGCGGGCACGCGATGGGCATCGCCGAGGGGGAGCGGCTGGTCCTCAGCAAGGTCGGCAGCCGGCAGGTGCACGGGCGGTCGGCGGCCGGTGGCTGGTCGCAGCAGCGGTTCGCGCGGCGCCGGGAGGGCCAGGTGCGGGTCGCGCTCGGGGCGGCGACGCAGAGCGCGGTCGACGTGCTGCTGCCGCACGCGGCGTCGCTGGAGGGCCTGGTGACCGGCGGGGAGCGTACGGCCGTCACCGCCGTGCTCGAGGACCGGCGGCTCGGGCCGCTCGCCGCCCTGCCGCGCGGCCGGTTCCTCGACGTGCCCGACCCCCGCCTCGCCGTCCTGCAGACCGTCCCGGCCCTCGCCCGCTCCGTCCGGATCCGGGTCCTGCCGGCGCCGTAGGGTCGCCGGCATGACCGACCTGGCCCGCGCCCTCGACGCCGTCCTGCCCGCAGCCCGCGCGGATCTCGAGGCCCTGGCCCAGATCCCGTCGATCTCCGCCGACCCGGCACACGCGGCCGACGTACGGCGCGCGGCGGACCAGGTCGCCGGACTGGCCAGGGACGCGGGGGCGGAGGACGTCCAGGTGCTGGCCGCCGGCGGTGCGCCCGCGGTGGTGGCGACCTGGCCGGCACCGGCCGGCGCGCCCACCGTCCTGCTCTACGCGCACCTGGACGTCCAGCCCACCGGACCCGAGCAGGAGTGGACCAGCCCGCCGTTCGAGCCCACGGAACGCGACGGGCGGCTGTACGGCCGGGGCGCCGCCGACGACAAGGCCGGCGTGCTCATGCACCTGGCCGTGCTGCGCGCGTTCGACGGCCGGCCGCCGGTCGGGGTGGTGCTGTTCGTCGAGGGCGAGGAGGAGATCGGGTCGCCGACGCTGACCGCGCTGCTGGCCGCGCACCGCGACCTGCTGCGCTCGGACGTCATCATCATCGCCGACTCGGCCAATGCCGCCGTCGACGTGCCGGCGTTCACCACCAGCCTGCGCGGCCTGGCGGAGGCCACCGTCGAGCTGCGGCTGCTCGAGCGGCCGGTGCACTCCGGCATGTACGGCGGCCCGGTCGGTGACGCCCTCACCGGCCTGTGCAGACTGCTCGCCACCCTGCACGACGACGTGGGCGACGTGGCCGTGAAGGGCCTGCACGTCGGCACCTCGAGCGCACCGGACGTCGCGGTCGAGGTGTTCAGCGCGGACGCGGGGCTGCTGCCGGGCGCGGAGCTGATCGGCAGCGGCACCGTCCCCGAGCGGCTCTGGCACCGGCCCGCGGTCGCCGTCATCGGCATCGACGCACCGGCTGTCGCCGACGCCGCCACCGTGCTGCTGCCATGCGCCCGCGCGAAGGTCAGCCTGCGCCTCGCCCCCGGCGACGACGGCCGGCGCGCGCTCGCCGCTCTCACCGACCACCTGCAGGACCACGCCCCCTGGGGCGCCGACGTCGTGGTCACGCCGGGCGCGGTCGGCGAGCCTTACGCGCTGGAGGCCACCGGGGACGTCTACGGCATCGCGCGCGCGGCGTTCGCCGAGGCGTACGGCAACGAGGCCGTCGAGGCCGGTATCGGCGGCTCGATCCCGTTCATCGCGGAGTTCGCCCGTACCTTCCCCGGCGCGACCGTGCTCGTCACCGGCGTGGGTGACCCCGCGTCGCGCTGGCACGGGATCGACGAGAGCCTCGACCTCGCCATGTGGCGGCGGGCGTGCCTGGCCGAGGCGCTGCTGCTGTCCCGCCTGGCGTGAGCCCGACGGTCGGCACCGTCAGTCGAACGCCAGCCCCGAGGCGCGCAGCGGTGCCAGGCGAGTGATCTCGGGCCGGCCGGCGAGCAGCGGCTTGAGCCGGGGGCCGGCGGCTTTCATCGCCTGACTACCGGCGTGCAGGGCAAGGGCGTCCTGATCGCTGTACAGCTCGTAGAACCACAGGACGTCGCTGTCGACGGTGTCGGCGTGCAGGGCGTACACCTCCGTCCCGGGCTCGGCGGAGGCGGCCTGGAACTGCTCGTCAAAGGCAGCGAACAACTCGTCCCGCCTGCCCTCGACAGCTGTCAGCTTGACGATCAGCGCCACCTTGCTCATGTCTTCTCCTTCGTACGGCTCGGTCCGGGTGTGGGCTGGTCAGCTGGGGTGGGCAGCGAGGGCTGCGCCGAGGGCGTCGAGCTGCTGCTCGGGGGTGCCCAGCAGCGCGCGGCGGGCGCGGGTGCGGCGCAGGTACCGGTGGGCCGCGTGCTCGTACGTGAAGCCGATGCCGCCGAAGACCTGCAGGGCGTCGCGGGCGCTGTTGTGCGCCGCCTCGGTGGCTGCGGCGAGCGCTGCGCCTGCGGTGACCGGCGCGCCGGGGTCGTCGTCGTCGGCGAGTGCGCAGGCGTAGAGGGCGCCGGCCCGGGCGGCGTCGAGCTCGACGTACCGGTCGGCCAGCAGGTGCTTGACGCTCTGGAAGGACCCGATGGGCCGGCCGAACTGCTCGCGTGTCTTGGCGTGGCCGACCGCCTGGCCGAAGATCGCCGCGCCGGTCCCGCACAGCTCGAGGGCAAGCACGGCGGACGCCGCGGCGACGGCGGCTGCCGCGGTGCTGGTGGCCGCGTGTCCTTCGGCCAGCACGGTCAGCGGGGTGCGGTCGAGCCGGTACGCCGCCAGGGGTTCGCTGGGGTCCAGGCTGGCGGCGGGCGTGACGACCACGCCGTCACTGTCCGAGCGGAAGGCCACCAGCGCTGCGGCGTCGCCCGCCCCCGCGAGAGCCAGGACGGTGACGGGCCCGGCGGGGGCGGGCCCGTCCGGGTCGGGCACGGCCGGGGCGGGCACGGCCGTCAGGGCGCCGCAGGCGGAGGCTGTCGCCAGGTCGACGCTGAGCCCGAAGGGTGCTGCCGTGTGGGCCGGCCACGGCAGCGTCTCGCCGGCCACCACCACCGCGGCACCCTGGGTCAGGCGGGCGACAAGGGCGTCCGACTCGGGAGAGTCGAGCTGGCGGAGCAGGCCGCCCGCCATGACCGGCCCGCTGGCGAACGGGACGTGGCCGAGCGCGGCTCCGGTCTGCTCGGCGACCAGCGCGAGCTCCAGCAGACCGCCCCCGCTGCCGCCGCGCTGCTCGGCGAGCCCGAGTCCGAGCACACCCATGTCCACGAGCTCCTGCCACAGCCCGCCGGGCGAGCGGGTGTCGGCGCCGGCCATGGCTCGCGCGACCGCCTCGGACAGCTGCTCCTGCTCGTCGGTCAGGGCGAAACGCACGGGTTCTCCTCGGGGGGCGGCGACAGCGGCACCGGGCCCAGCCCGTCAGGGGTCGGCACCGGCGGGGCTCGGGGCACCTTGACAGAGTGAGTTCGCTTACGCAACTGTCACCGGGCGGTGGGCGCCGAGGCCGCGCGAGGAGGAGTCCCCCGTGGATCTGCATGACAGCCCCGCCGCGGCCGCGTTCCGCGCCCAGGTCAAGGACCTGCTGGCCGAGCTGCCGCCGGCCGGCACCGGCATCGGGTCGCTGCCCGAGCGCGAGCAGGACGCGTTCCGCGAGCGGGCCCGGGCCGCACTGCTGGCCAGGGGCTGGTGGGCGGCGGCCTGGCCGGAGCGGTACGGCGGCGCCGGCCTGACCTTCGAGGAGCAGTACCTGCTCTACGACGAGCTCATGCGGGCCGGCGTGTCGGTGGTGCGCGACACCGACGGGTTCGGCATCAGCATGCTCGGCAACACCATGCTGCGCTGGTCCGACGACGCCCTGTGCAGCCGGTTCCTGCCGCGGATCCTGACCGGGGAGTACGTCTTCTCGCAGGGCTTCTCGGAGCCGGGCGCGGGCTCGGACCTGGCGGGCCTCAGCCTGCGGGCGGAGCTGAGGAACGGCAAGTGGGTGCTCAACGGCCAGAAGCTGTGGTCCTCGGGCGCGCACACCGCGAACTGGATGTTCGTGCTCGCCCGCACCGGTGAGCCCGCGTCGCGGCACCGCGGCATCACGATGCTGCTCGTACCGCTGGACCAGCCCGGTATCGAGATCCGGCCGATCCGCAACCTCAACAACGAGGCCGACTTCAACGAGGTCTTCTTCACCGACGCCACCACCGACGAGGAGCTGGTCGTCGGCGGGGTCGACAACGGCTGGGCCGTCGCGATGACCCTGCTGGGCTACGAGCGCGGCGAAGCGGCGGTGGTCGTCCCGCTGCAGTACGCCGAGGAGCTGGACCGGATGTGCGCCCTGGCTGCCGAGCGCGGGCTCGACCACGACCCCAACTACCGCAGGCGGCTGGCGTGGTGCCACGTGCAGGTGCTGACGATGCGCGCCGTCGGCCTGCGTTCGGTGACCGCCCTCATCGACGGCAAGCACCCCGAGGCCGACGCCGCGGTGTTCAAGCTGCTGTGGAGCGAGTACCACCGCGAGGCCAGCGAGCTCGCCGTCGACCTGCTCGGCCGCGACGCGCTCACGCCCTCCGGGCGGCCCTCGGCCAACTGGTTCCGGACCGACGACCCCGGCGCCCCCAACAGCAGCGCCGGCTGGACGACGACCTACCTGAACGCCCGTGCCGGCACGATCTACGCCGGTACGTCGCAGGTGCAGCGCAACATCGTCGCCGAGATGCTGCTGGGGCTGCCCCGGGAACCGTCCGCGGTACGCCGGCCGACCGCCGCCGCCGCGCCCTGACCGCCGCGACCCGTGCGTCCCGGCGCTCGCACCGTCCAACGTCCACCGCACGCCGCCTGGAGGTCGCACGATGCCCGACGCGGGACCCCCGCACGCCGAGTACCTCAGCATCGCCGACATCGTCCGGCGGCACGCAGCCGCACGACCTGACGCACCCGCACTGTCCTGCGACGGCAGGTCGGTCACCTTCGGCGAGCTCGACCGGCGCTCCAGCCAGGCCGCGCAGGCTCTGCGCACAGCCGGCGTCGGGGCGCAGGACCGGGTCGCGTTCCTCGACCTGAACAGCATCGCCTACTTCGAGGTGGCGTTCGGCCTCTCGAAGATCAACGCGGTCGGGGTCGCGGTCAACTGGCGTCTTGCGCCGGCCGAGATGGCGCAGGTCATCAACGACGCCCGCGCCGAGGTCGTCCTCGTCGGCCCGGAGTTCGTCGGCCACCTCGAGCAGATCGAGAGCCAGCTCGACGGCGTCCACACCGTCGTGGCGCTGGCCGGCCACGGCCGCTGGACCGACTACGAGTCCTGGCTCGACGCGCAGCCCACCGACGACCCCGACGAGGCCGCCCTGCCGGACGACGTCGCGATCCAGCTGTACACCTCCGGCACCACGGGCCTGCCCAAGGGCGTGATGCTCACCAACCGCAACCTGTTCGCGTCCACCGCACGCGTCGGGCCGCAGTGGCGCTTCGACCAGGCGTCGGTGAACCTCGCGATCATGCCGATGTTCCACATCGCCGGAGCCGGCTGGGCGCTGGTCGGCCTGTACTTCGGCTGCCACACCGTCCTGATCCGCACGCTGGACCCGGCCCGGGTGCTGCAGGCCATCCCGCAGTTCAAGGTCACCAACATCCTGGCCGTGCCGGCCGTCATCTCGATGCTGCTCGCGACCCCGGGCGTCGACGCGACCGACTACTCCAGCCTGCGCGCGCTGGTGTACGCCGCCTCGCCGATCTCCGAGACCGTCCTGCGAGCCGGCCTGGCGACCTTCGGCTGCGAGTTCATCCAGCTGTACGGCATCACCGAGACCACCGGCGCCATCACGCAGCTCGACGGCGCCGACCACGACCCGATCGGACGCCCGCACCTGCTGCGCTCCTGCGGACGCCCCTACCCGTGGGTCGAGCTCCGGATCGTCGGTCCCCTGGACCAGGACGTCCCGACCGGTCAGGTCGGGGAGATCTGGACCCGGTCGGCCCAGAACATGAAGGGGTACTGGCAGAACCCCGAGGGCACAGCCCAGGCCCTGACTGACGGCTGGTACCGCACCGGCGACGCCGGTTACCTGGACGACGACGGCTACCTGTACCTCCACGACCGGGTCAAGGACATGATCGTCACCGGCGGGGAGAACGTCTACCCGGCCGAGGTCGAGAACGTGCTCATGCGGCACCCCGCCGTCGCGGACGTCGCCGTCATCGGGGTGCCGGACCCGCGCTGGGGCGAGGCGGTCAAGGCCATCGTCGTTCCCCGGCCCGGCGCCGAGCTGACCGGCGCCGAGCTGATCGCCTACAGCCGCGACCACCTCGCCGGCTTCAAGCTCCCCAAGTCGGTCGACTTCCTCGACGCCCTGCCGCGCAACGCCACCGGCAAGCTGCTCAAGCGCGAGCTGCGTCAGCCCTACTGGCGCGACCAGGACCGCGGCATCGGCTGAGGCCCGCCCGTACGGCGCCGGCGCAGCCCGGTCCACGGGCCAGGTGTCGGGCGTCCGGTCAGACCAGGCGCTTGCCGGCCGCCCACCGGGCCAGCTCGCGCCGGTTCGACAGCTGCAGCTTGCGCAGCACCGAGGACACGTGCGTCTCCACGGTCTTGATCGAGATGAACAGCTCCTTGGCCACCTCCTTGTACGCGTAGCCGCGGGCGATCAGGCGCAGCACGTCGCGCTCGCGCGCGGTCAGCAGGTCGAGCTCCCCGTCGGTCACGGGGACGTCGGGAGCCGCGAACGCGTCGAGCACGAAGCCGGCCAGGCGCGGGCTGAAGACGGCGTCCCCGGCGGCGACCCGGCGGACCGCCTCGGCGAGCTCGTCCCCGGACACCGCCTTGGTCACGTAGCCGCGGGCGCCCGCGCGGACGACGGCGATCACGTCCTCGGCGGCGTCGGACACCGACACGGCGAGGAAGCGGGTCGCCGGCAGGTCCTGCCCGATGCCGGCGAGCACGGCGAGGCCGCCGCCGTCCGGCATGTGCACGTCGAGCAGGACGACGTCCGGCATGGTGCGGCGTACGACGTCGATGGCGTCCCCGACGGTGCCCGCCTCCCCGACCACGTCGACGCGGGCGGCGAGCTCGGCGCGTACGCCCGAGCGGAACAGCCGGTGGTCGTCGACGAGGACGACCCGGACGCCGGAGGGCGCGGGAACGTCAGCCACGGGGCACCTGCAGCCGGACCTCGGTGCCCTCGCCGGGGGCGCTGCGCACCCGCGACAGGCCGCCCGCCCGGGCCACGCGCCCGGCCACCGACTCCGAGAGCCCGTACCGGTCCGCCGGGACCGCCTCCGGGTCGAAGCCCCGACCGCGGTCGCGTACGAACACCGTGACCTGCACCGGTTCCACCTCCGCATAGACCTGCACGAGCGGCGCGCCCGAGTGCTTCGCCGCATTGACGACCGCCTCGCGGGCGGCGCTGACCAGGGCGCCGAGGCGCTCGTCGTGCGGCGCGTCCCCGACCACGACGACCTCGACGGGTACGCCGTGCACCTCCTCCACCTCGACCGCGGCCTGCTCGAGAGCGCCGCCGAAGGTCAGCGTGACGGGCTCGGGGCGGTAGAGCCAGCTGCGCAGCTCGCGCTCGGAGCTGCGGGCCAGCCGGGCGACCTCACGCGGGTCGTCCGCCGCCTTCTGGATAAGCGCGAGGGTCTGCAGCACGGAGTCGTGCACCTGGGCGGCGAGCTCGGCGCGCTCCTGCGACCGGATCCGGCCGACGCGCTCGGCGCGCAGGTCGTTGACCGTGCGCACCACCCACGGCAGGCCGAGCAGCACGAGGCCACCGACGACCACGACCGTCGACAGCAGCCCCTCGCGGGCGGCTGCCAGCTCGCCGCGGGAGCCGAGGAAGCCGGCCAGCCCGAGGGCCAGCAGCAGCGCGCCGGCCACCGCCGGCCAGCGCCGCCAGCGGCCCGTCGTCGCGCTCGCCCGCCACCGCGAGCGCTGGAGCTCGTCGGACTGCCGCCACACCAGGCCCACCCCGACCCCGGCGAGCAGCAGCGGCAGCACGGCCGGGCTGTCCAGCCCCAACCCGCGCAGCACGAGCAGGCCCAGTGCCGCCGCCGCGCTGAACGCGGCGAGCTGCAGCTTGCTGGCCGGCTCCGCCTCCTGGTCGGTCTGGTCGAGCGGCAGGAGCACCCAGAAGGCGGCGTACGCCAGAGCGCCCGCCCCGCCGCCGATCGTCAGCGCCACCAGCGCGACCCGGACCCACAGCACCGGGACGCCCAGGTGCGCGGCCAGCCCGGTCGCGACGCCGGCGACCATCCGTCCCGACTGCCGACGGGTCAGCCGGCGGTGCGCTACGACGCCGGGCTCCGCGCCCGGCCGGCCCACCACCGGGTCCGGCTGCCCGCCTACCGGCGCTGCCGTACCGGCTGTCGCTGGTCTGCCCCGCGTGGCCCTCACCTCCCTGTCCGGCCGAGCGTCGCACGCCCCGACCCGCCGCGGCACCAGGCGGCGACCCGCGCCCGACCCGGAGGCGGCTCAGGGCCGGGCCAGGGTGCCGCCCCGATGTCGGGCACCCGGCGGGGCGGCACGCTGACCGCCATGACCGCCCCCGGCACGACCACACCCGGCACGGCTCCACCGCAGCCTCCCCCGCACGTCCCCTTCAGCGCTCCCCCGCTGCTGCGCCGGCCGGACGACCGCGTCTTCCGCGGCGTGTGCGCCGCCATCGGTCGCAGCACCGGTACCGACCCCGTGCTGTGGCGGGTGGTCGTCGGGGTGCTCGCGGTGTTCGGCGGCAGCGGGCTGGTGCTCTACGCCGCCGGCTGGCTGCTGATCCCCGAGCAGGGCTCGGGCGGCAGCCTCGCGGAGCGGGCGCTGCACGGTCGCGGCCTGTCCCGGGGCGCCCTCGTCGGCGTCGTGCTCGGCGCCGGGCTGCTGCTGCTGGTCCTCGTCGACGACCGCAACGGGGTGCTGCCCGTCCTGGCCGCCGCGCTGCTCGTCTACGTCGTCCTGCGCGGCGACGCGGGCGCGCTGCGGCTGGCCACCCGGGAGGAGGCCACGACCGGGTACGCGCCGGTCGACCTGTCCAAGGGGGCGGCGGGCGGGACCGGTTACGTCCCTGCCTCGGACGGTGGCCCGGCCTGGACCCCACCGCCGCGCCGGCCCCCGTCACCTCTCGGCCTGCTGACGCTGAGCACAGCGGTCGTCGTGACAGGGGTCCTGATCGGCCTGCACGCACTCGACGAGGACAGCGGCATCACCGTCGGCCGGGTCCTGGCCGCCGACCTGCTCGTGGTCGGGCTCGGCCTGCTGGTCGGCACGCTGTGGGGGCGGGCCCGCTGGCTGGTGCTGCCGGCCGCCGGCCTCGCCCTCGCGCTGGCCGTCACCGCCAGCGCCCGGGTGCCGGTCGCGCTGTCCGCCGGCGAGCGCACCTGGGTCGCCGGCGCGAGCAGCGGCGACTACCGGCTCGGGGTCGGGGAGGCCGTGCTCGACCTGCGCCGGCTGACGCCGACCGCGCCGGAGGCGACGGACGTACGCGCCGAGCTCGGGGCCGGTCAGCTGCGGCTCGAGCTCCCCGCCGGGCTGCACGTCGAGCTCAGCACGAAGGTCGCCGCAGGGCAGGTCCTGCTGCCGGGCGGCGCGCAGCCGGTGAACGGGACCGACCTTCGGGTGGTCCGCAGCTACGGCCCGGCCGACGCCCCCGTCGTCCGGGTGACGGTCAACCTGGGTGCCGGAGAGCTGGAGGTTCGTCGTGACGGGTTCTGAGCAGGTCCACCCGGAGCAACCGACATCGGCGGGCCACCCGCTCGACCTGTTCTCGCTGGTCGCCGCGCTGGTGTGCCTGCTCGTCGCCGGGCTCTACCTGCTGGACGAGCTGACCTCCGTCGAGGTCGAGCCCGGGCTGGTGACCGCGGCCGCGGTCGTGGTCCTCGGCGGCGCCGGCGTCCTGGGGGCCCTGCGTCGCGTCCGACGCTGACCGGCCCGGGACGGCAGGAGCGGCCTCAGCCCGTCGGCGGCTCGTCCTTGCCCGACTCCTCCGCCTCGTCGGCCTCCTCCTTGGTCTTGTGCACGGCGCCGTCCGCGTGGTCCGCCGGGCCGTAGACCGTGTACAGCACCAGCGGGTTGGGGCCGTCGTTGAGGAAGTTGTGCTCGGTGCCAGCCGGCACGACGACGACGTCACCGGGCTTGAGGCTCTTGCGCTTGCCCTCGATGACGGCCTTCCCGACGCCGCTGACGAACGACAGGATCTGGTCGTTCTCGTCGTGCGTCTCGACGCCGATCTCCCCACCCGGTGGGATCGTCATGATCACCAGCTGGCTGTGCTTGCCCGTCCAGAGGACCCGTCGGAAGTCCGCGCTCTTCTCGGCAACAGCCGCGATCTCGAAGTGCTCCATGCGGCAGCCGTGCCCGAGCCGGCCCCGACGTACACCAACCCCGACGGCACCGACGTCAGACGGCGAGCTCGTCCTCGAAGCCGGCGGTGGCCATCCCGGACCAGGTGCCCTCCACCAGGTGCGACAGCACGACGAGGTCGCGCAGCTCGCCGGTGCGGTCGCGGACGTGGTCGCGCAGCAGCGCCTCGGGCTCGAAGCCGATCGCCTGGAACATCCCGATCGCCGGCACCGCGTCGGCCACCACCTCGACGACGACCTTGGCCAGGCCGAGCTCGATCGCGGTGAGCAGGCCGTGCCGGGCCAGCTGGCGGCCGACGCCCTTGCCGCGGAAGCCGGGGTCCACCACGACCCGCAGGCTGCCGACGTGCGAGGACCAGCCGATCTGCGGCAGCAGCGCCACGTAGCCGGCCACCGTCCCGTCGTCGTCGACCGCGATCGAGCGCCGGCCCCGGGTGTCCGACAGCCAGCCGCTCACGGCACCCGGCGCGAGGATGTCCTCGGCGAACGAGCTGTGGTCGGACTCCGGGATGCGGGCGAAGAAGGCCTCCACGCCCGCTGCGAGGTCCGGGGTCAGCGGCCGGATCTCCATCAGCTCTCCTCCGATGCGGGTTCGACGGACACCAGGTCCAGGTCGAGGTCGGTGTGGCTGCGCAGCCACGCGAACAGCTGCGGCATGGTCGTGGTCGCCGCCGAGCGCCCCATGACCAGGCCGACGTGGCCGGCCGGCAGCTCCAGCGTCCGGCGCTCGGTCGCGCCGACGAGGTCGACCACCGGCAGCGCCGCGCAGCGCGGCACGATGTGGTCCTTGCCGGCGATGATGTTGAGCAGCGGCCAGGTCATGTCCTTCAGGGAGATCCGGCGGTCGCCGAGCCGGACGGTGTCGGCCATCACCGCGCCGCCCCGCATGATCTCGACGGTCTCCCGGAAAGCCCGGCCGGGGAAGGGGATGTGGTCGCGGGTCCACTGCCCCATGACCTGGAACCCCTCCATCTGCTTGTCGTCCCAGAGCTTCTCCCAGAGCACGGCGTACTGCGTGAGCTCCGCGGTCGGCTTGAGCACCCGGAAGGCGTTGCGGATGACGTCCGGCGGCACGTTGCCGGTCTCGTCCACCAGGTCGTCGGGGCCGAGCCGGTCGCCGTCGAACATCCGGCCGAACATCCCCATCTCGGAGAAGTCCACCGGCGTCGCCATGGTGACCAGCGACGCCACCGGCAGGTCGGGGTGCGCGGCACCGAGCAGCAGGCTGAGCAGACCGCCGTAGCAGTAGCCGATGACGTTGACCGCGTCCGCGTCCGCCTCGTCGAGCACCGCGTCGATGGCCGGCGGCAGCAGGTCGTCGACGTACGTCGTCAGGCCGTTGCCGGCGTCCCGCTCGTCCGGGATCCCCCAGTCCAGCATGTAGACGTCGAAGCCGGCGTCGCGCAGCGCGGCGACGAAGCTCATGCCCGGGTAGAGGTCGAGCACGTAGCTGCGGCTGATCAGGCTCATGACGATCAGAACCGGCACGCGCTCGGTGACGCCGACCTCCGGGTTGGCCCGGTAGTGCCAGAGCTCGGCCCGGTCACGTCGCCAGACGGTGTCCTTGGGCGTCGTCCCCACCTGCGGCCGGTCGATCCCCGTGACGTACTTGACGCCGTTGCGCGCCCGCAGCAGGTTGCGCCCGACGTCGCGGCGCACGCGCGACACCAGATCCGCTGACTCCGTGGTCTGCGCCATCCGCTCCACCTTCCGATCCTGTGGCCGATCCCGTGACCGGTCTCGTGGCCGGCGCCGGGCTCTCCCGGCGGGCCTCCTGCAGGGCGTCCTCGAGCCGGCGCACCGTGCGGTTCATCTCCGCGACCTGGTCGCGGAGCCGGCTGACGTCGCTGGCCGCCGGGAGGTTGACGCGGTGCAGCGCGTGCCGGGTGACCCGCTCGACGCGGCGCTCGACGCCGGCCCGCAGCCGCAGGGCGAGCCCGGCAGCGTCCGCGAAGGCCTCGGTCTGCACGGCCACCTCGAGCCGGCTGCCGATCGGCCGCTCGACCGTGTCGTACACCTGTCGCCAGAGCGGCTTGCCCGCCATCGCGTCACCCTTCGCCCGCCGCGTCGTGCCTGTCCCGTCGTGCCCGTCAGTGTGCCTGTCGTCGTACCCGGTCCACCCGGCACGTGTGAGCCGGCGCACAGGCGTGTAGGACTCTCTCCCGGGGACCCGGGGCCCACACCAGCGGGTCCCACATCTGTCGGCTCCATCTTGCAGGAGGAGGACGCACCGTGGCGATGGTCCGCGTCGGCTCCGGGCGTACGACGACCCGGCTGCACGTGGAGCGCGACGGCGCCGGCGAGCCGCTGCTGTGGATCACCGGGTTCGCCATCAGCAGCGAGATCTTCACCCCGGTGATGACCCGCTACACGGCCGGCTACGACTGCATCCGTTACGACAACCGCGGCTCCGGGCGGTCGGAGTCGCGCTGGCGGGTCACCTCGGTGCCCGAGCTCGCCGGCGACGCCGTACGGCTGCTCGACGCCCTCGGCCTCGACAGCGCCCACGTGTACGGCCTGTCGATGGGCGGGATGATCGCGCAGGAGATGGCGATCCGGTTCCCCGACCGGGTGCGCGGCCTGGTGCTGGGGGCGACGACGCACGGCGGGCCCCGGGCCGCGCTGCCGGACCCCCGGGTGGCGGCAGCGCTCACCAGCAGGTCGGCGCCCAAGGCGCTGCGGGCCGAGCTCGTCTCCCGGGCGCTGTTCACCGAGGCCTACCGGGCCCGTGAGCCCGACCTGGTGCGCGAGCACCTGCTGCTGCTGGCCGCCCACCCCGCCCGGGTGCAGGGCGTCCTCAGCCACCTGCTGGCCTCCACCTACCACGACACCCGCGCCCGCCTGGCCCAGGTGCAGGCACCGACGCTGGTGCTGCACGGCGCCGACGACCGGCTGACCCCGGTCGCCAACGCCCGGCGGATCGCCGCGCTGGTGCCGGACGCCGAGCTCGTCGTGCTCCCGGAGGTCGGGCACGGCTACCTGCTCGAGGCCCCCGACGCGTCCTACCGGGCTTTCGCCACCTGGCTCGAGGCCCGCTCCCCGGTACCCGCCGGGCGTCCCCTGCACGGCCTGGCCGCCGCCGCCGAGCCGCTCACCCGCGCGTTCGGGCTGCCGGTGGGTGCGCTGCGCACCGGCGCGAGTCTGCTGTCCCCCCGCCAACCACCCACCCCCTGATCGACCCGCCACCGATCGACGAGGAGATGCATGGACGCCGACGAGGTACGCCGCCAGCTCACGACCCCGCTCGGGGCGCCCGCGTTCCCGGGTGGGGGGCCGTACCGGTTCGTGGACCGGGAGTACCTGAACATCGTCTACCGCACCGACCCCGACGCGATGCGGGCGATCGTCCCGGAGCCGCTGGTGGTGGCCGAGCCGCTGGTCAAGTTCGAGGTCATGAAGATGCCCGACGTCAGCGGCCTCGGCGCGTTCACCGAGTCCGGCCAGGTGCTGCGGGTCGAGTACGAGGGGCAGTCGGCCGACTACCTGCACTCGATGTACGTCGACAACCTCGGCTCGATCACCAGCGGCCGGGAGATCAGCGCGTTCCCGAAGAAGTTCGGCAACGCGCGGCTGCACCTGGACGTCGACACCCTCGTCGGCACGCTCGACTACCGGACGCTGCGGGTGGCGACGGCGACCATGGGCTACAAGCACCGGCTGCTTGACGAGGCGACGGCCCGCGAGGAGATCACCCGGCCGACGTACGCGCTCAAGCTGCTGCCGGGCTACGACCGCCGGCCGCGGATCTGCGAGCTCGTGCACAGCCAGATCACCAACCTGACGGTCAAGGGCTCCTGGACCGGCCCTGCCCGGCTCGAGCTGTTCGCCCACGCGCTGGCGCCGCTGGCCGACCTGCCGGTGCTCGAAGTCGTGTCCGCGTCCCACATCCTGTGCGACCTGACGCTCGGCCGGCCCACGGTCGTCGTCGACTACCTGAGCGAAGGGACGTCATGACCGAGCCGACCGACCAGCCCCCCGTCACCTACGAGGTCGACGGCCGGGTGGCGACCTTCACCCTGAATCGGCCGGGCCAGCGCAACGCGGTGAACCAGGGGCTGGCCGCGGCGCTCGGCGACGCCGTGGCGCGCTTCGAGGCCGACCCGGAGGTGTGGGTGGGCATCCTCACCGGCGCCGGGTCCACCTTCTGCGCGGGCGCCGACCTCAAGGCCATCGCGGGCGGGAAGGGCCACGAGCTCAGCACCGAGGCGGGCGGCTTCGCCGGCTGGGTGCGCTACCCGCGTACCAAGCCGGTCATCGCGGCCGTACGCGGCTTCGCGCTGGCCGGCGGCAGCGAGCTGGTGCTGGCCTGCGACCTCGTGGTCGCCGGCACCGACGCGGCCTTCGGCCTGCCCGAGGTCACCCGCGGCATCGTCGCCGCCGCCGGCGGGCTGTTCCGGCTGCCCCGCGTCCTGCCGCCGGCCCTCGCCCGCGAGCTGATCCTGACCGGCGACCGGCTGACCGCCGAGCAGGCGCTGCGCTGGGGCATGGTCAACCGGCTCGTCGAGCCCGACGAGGTGCTGCCGGCGGCGCGGGAGCTGGCCGACCGGATCTGCCGCAACGCCCCGGTCGCGGTGCGCGCCAGCCTGGCGGTGGTGCGGGACGCGTACGAGCTCACCGAGGAGCAGGGCTGGGAGCGCAGCGCGCAGGCGATGGCGCAGGCCCGCGAGAGCGAGGACGCGCAGGAGGGGCCGCGGGCGTTCGCCGAGAAGCGGGCGCCGGTCTGGACCGGCCGGTGAGCCGCGCCGTCCCGGACGGCTTGGTCCCGGACGGCCTGGTAGCGGTCGTCAAGCGCGACTGCCCGACCTGCGTGCTGGTCGAGCCGGTGCTGCAGCAGCTGGCCGCGGCCACGACGCTCACCGTCCTCAGCCAGGACGACCCCGCCTTCCCGCTCGGGATCGAGGTCGTTGACGACAGCCCGCTCGAGCGCAGCTGGCGGCTCGGGATCGAGACGGTGCCGACCCTGCTGCGGGTCGAGGGCGGGGTCGAGGTCGAGCGCCTGCAGGGCTGGTGGCGGGAGGCCTGGGAGCGGGTGTCCGGGGTGTCCGGCCTCGGGCCCGCGCTGCCCGACCACCGCCCCGGCTGCGGCTCCAAGAGCGTGGAGTGGGGGGTCGAGGAGGAGCTGGAACGGCGGTACGGCGACCGGGTGCTCACCTCTCGGGTCGTGGAGCTGGCGGACCTCGAGGACGACGTCGAGGCGGCGTACGCCCGCGGCTGGACCGACGGGCTGCCCGTCGTACCGCCCACGGAGGAGCGGGTGCTGCGCATGCTGCGCGGCACGTCCCGGCCGCCGGGCGACGTGGTCGCGGTCGTCCCGCCCGACCTGGTCGCCTGCACCGTCGAGAAGGTGGCGGTGAACGCGGTGCTGGCCGGCTGCCTGCCCGAGCACCTGCCGCTGGTGCTGGCCGCCGTCGAGGGCGCCTGCACCGACGCGTTCAACATGCACGGGCTGCTCGCCACGACCTACTTCTCCTCGCCCGTGCTGGTCGTCGGCGGCCCGGTGGCGCGGGCGGTCGGGATGAACAGCGGCGGCAACGCGCTCGGGCAGGGCAACCGCGCGAACGCCGTGATCGGCCGGGCGCTCCAGCTCGTCGTGCGCAACGTCGGCGGCGGCCGACCCGGCGAGGTCGACCGGGCGACGCTGGGCAACCCCGGCAAGTACACGTTCTGCTTTGCGGAGGAGCCGGCCGGCTCGCCGTTCGAGCCGCTGCACGTCAGCCGCGGGCTGCCGCCCGGCGGCAGCGGCATGACGCTGTTCGCCGGCGCCGGGGTGTCGCCGGTCGTCGACCAGATCAGCCGAACGCCCGAGTCGCTGGCGCGTACGTTCGCGCTCGCGCTGCGGGCCGTGGGGCACCCCAAGCTCGCGCTCGCCTTCGACGCGCTGCTGGTCGTCAGCCCCGAGCACGGGCGGGTGTTCCGCGAGGCCGGCTGGGACCGGGCGCGGCTGCTCGCCGAGCTGGAGCCGCTGCTGGTGCTGCAGCCGGGCGAGCTGCGGCGCGGCGCGGGCGGCATCGACGAGGGGATGCCGCCCGGCGTCGACACCGCCCCGCTGCCCAAGTTCCGCCCCGGCGGCCTGCTCGTGACGCACGCCGGCGGCACCGCGGGGATGTTCTCCGCCGTCATCGGTGGTTGGGTCAGCGGTATCTCCGGCAGCGAGCCGGTCACCGTGCCCATCGAGCCCGCACCTACCGAGGAGAGCTAGATGGTCCACCGCCTGGTCGACCCCACCGCCGAGCGGGCGCCCGCCGCCCGCGAGCCCCGCGCCCGGCCGGAGAGCCTGGCCGGCCTGACCGTCGGGCTGCTCGACATCAGCAAGGCGCGCGGGGACGTCTTCCTGGAGCAGCTCGAGCAGCGGCTGCACGCCGACGGGGTGCAGACGCTGCGCTACCGCAAGCCGACGTTCGCCAAGCCGGCGCCGGTCGATCTGCGGCACGAGATCGCCGTCCACTGCGAGGTGGTCATCGAGGCGCTCGCCGATTGAGGCTCGTGCACGTCGTGCAGTGTGCACGACATCGCCGACCTCGAGGGCCGCGGCCTGATCGGGGTGTTCCTGGCCTCCTCGGAGTTCGCCGACGCCGCCGTAGCGCAGTCCGCCGCGCTCGGCTTCCCGGCGCCGTACGTCCTGGTGCCGCACCCGATCCAGGACCGCACCGACGACGAGCTGCGCGCGCTCGCCGACGGCGCGTACGCGGACGTGCTGGCCGCGGTCACCGCCGGGTGATCGAACCCGCGCTACGTTCCGTGCCGCGGCGCGTGCCGCCCCACGGCGGGAGCCCACGATGTTGAAGACGTACGCGCGGACACCGATCCTGCATGGCTGCCTCGCCGCGGTCATCTACGCGGTGATCACGTTCCTGACCGACGGCGGCGGCTCCACGATCGTGGTCGGCAGCCTGGTCATCGGCGCCATCACCACGGCGGTCAGCTACCTCATCCAGGCGGCGATCACGGTCAGCCGGCGCCGTTGACCTGATCCGCCTGGCGCCAGGCCTGCTCCCGCGCCGCGAGCACGGCGAGCTGGACGCGGTCCCGCTCGGCCGTGCGCTCCTCGTACGTCCGGCCGGCGAAGCGCTCCTCGGTGGCGGTGCTCAGCTGGTCGACGACCTCGGGCGTCAGCTCCGGGTCGCCGAGGTTCTTCCACCGGCGGGCCATCCCGGGGCCGAGGTGCTCGAGCAGGTGCCGGATGCCACCGGGCCCGCCGCCGAGCGAGTAGCTCTCGAACGGCCCCGCCGTCGCCCAGCGGACGCCGACCGACTCGGTGACGACCCGGTCCAGCTCCTCGGCGCTCACCACGCCCGACAGCACCAGGTGGACGCTCTCGCGGAACAGCGCCGACTGCAGCCGGTTGGCGACGAAGCCCCCGATCTCCTTGTGCAGCGCGACGGGCTGCTTGCCGAGCGCGGTGTAGAACGCCATCGCCGCCTGGACCTGCTCGGGCGTGGTCCTCGCGCCCGGCACGACCTCCACGAGCGGCACGACGTGCGGCGGGTTGAACGGGTGGCCGACCAGCAGCCGGCCCGGGTCGGCCATGTCCCGCGACATGTCCGACGGCATCAGCCCGGAGGTGGAGGACAGCAGCAGCGCGTGCGGCGGAGCCACCCGCTCCACGTCGGCGAACAGCGCCTGCTTGAGCTCGATGCGCTCCGGCCCGTTCTCCTGCACCACGTCGGCGCCGTCGACAGCCTCGTCCTGCCCGAGCACCGTGATGGCCGACAGCAGCTCGTCAGCGTCCCGCGGCCCGCCCGGCAGGGTCTGCGAGAACTGGCGCACCGACTGCTCCACGACCTCGGCGGCGTCCTCCCGCGGGTCGGCGACCCGCACCCGCATCCCGTGCGCGGCGAACAGCACCGCCCACGAGACCCCGATCGTCCCCGCGCCGATCACTGCGGCTGACCGTCCCTCGAGCTCCATCGCGTCCTTCCCCCTGCTCCGGTGAGGACGTGCTCCTGCCCGCCGGACGCGCCCCTTCCACCTGCAGGTCGGCCCCGCCCACCTGTCAGCCCGGCGTCAGCCGGAGCTGCTCGGGGGGGACCGCGGAGCCGTACAGGAACCCCTGCGCGATGTCGACGTCGAGCTCCCGGAGCGCCTGCGCGACCGGCTCCGTCTCGACCCCCTCGGCAACCACGTCCAGACCGAGCCCGTGGGCCAGCGCGACGGTGCCGCCGATGACCAGGGCGGCGCGGTCGTGCCGCTCCACCCCGGCGGTGAACTCGGCGTCGAGCTTCAACCGGCTCACCGGCAGCGACATGAGCCCGCTGAGGGCGGCGTAGCCGGAGCCGAAGTCGTCAATGGCGACGTGCACGCCCGCCTCGGCGAACCCGAGGACCGCCGCGTGCGCACGCGGCCCGACCAGCGCCGACTCGGTGACCTCCATGGTGAGCCCGCCCTCGGCCTGCACGAACACCTGCCGGAGCTCACGCCAGAACACCGGCCTGCGCAGCACCACGGGGGAGACGTTGACCGCGATGTCGCACGGCGTCCCCGCGAGCCGCCAGGCCCGGGCCTGTGCCGCGGCCTGCGTCGCCACCTGGAGCGTGAGGTCCTCGATCAGCCCGCTCTGCTCGGCCAGGGGCACGAACGCGCCCGCAGCCAGCAGCCCGCGCCGGGGATGCTGCCAGCGCACGAGGGCCTCGACCTCCGAGACCCGCCCGGTCCGCAGGTCGACCAGCGGCTGGTAGTGCACGAGCAGCCCGCCGCCCGAGACCACGGCCCGCAGCTCGGTGAGCAGCGCCAGCCGTTCGGAGCGCGCCCGGTCGAGCGCGGGGTCGTACATCGCCCAGCCGCTGCGTACGGACTTCGCCCGGTACATCGCCATGTCGGCGTAGCGCAGCAGCCGGTCGGCGTCCGTACCGTGCGCCGGGGCGACGGCCACCCCGATGCTCGTCGTCAGCAGCACGTCGATGCCCGGCAGCGAGAACGGCGGCGTCATCGCCAGCAGGACGCTCTCGGCCACGCCCACGGCCTCGGCCTCGTCGCGGCAGCCGGTCAGGCACACCGCGAACTCGTCCCCGCCCAGCCGCGACACGGTGGGCCCCGGACCGACCGCCGCCCGCAGCCGCCGGGCCAGCTCGGTCAGCACGTCGTCGCCCGCCGCGTGGCCCAGGCTGTCGTTGACGTCCTTGAAGTCGTCCAGGTCCAGCAGCAGCAGCGCCACGACCCTTTGTCCGTCGCCCTCGGCGCCGAGCGCCCGGACGAGGTCCTGGCGCAGCAGCGCCCGGTTCGGCAGGCCGGTGAGCGCGTCGTGGGTGGCTTCGTACACCTGCCGGCGCTCGATCGCCTCGCGCTGCAGGGCGCCGGCGAGGACGGTCGTCAGCGCCTCGAAGAAGTCGAGCTCGGTGCCCGAGAAGCGGCGCAGCTGCGAGCTCTGCAGGGTCAGCGCCCCCCAGACCCGGTCGTCGACCCGCAGCGGCAGCACGGCGCCGCTCAGCATCCCCCGGCGCCGGGGGTCGCAGCGCTCGTCGACCACGTCCGGGAGCCGGTAGTCGGGGACGAAGACCGGCCGTCCGGTGCGCGTGGCGATCGCGAGGCCCTGCTGGGGCCCCACCGACCGGGAGCTGCCGAGCGGCACCCGCGAGTCGGTGCAGTGGTGCAGGACGAACGTGTCGTCCGCGGTGCGCTGCTCGATGCTGCACAGGGGGAGCTCGAGCACCTCGGCCACCGTCCGCACGGCCAGCTGCAGGACCTGCTCGGTGTCCGTCGAGAGCGTGGCCGCCCCGATCTCGGCCAGCGCCTGCTGCTGGCGACCGCGCTCGCGGGCCACGTCCAGCAGCACCGCGTTGTCGAGCGCCAGGGCGGCGCGCTCGGCCAGCGCGTCGACGAGTCGTCGCCGCTCGAGGGTCAGAGGGCCACTCTTGTCGTGCATGCAGAGGACCCCGAGGACGTTGCCGCGGGCTTCCAGCCGCACGCCGTACACCGCGGAGGTGGGCGTGAGGACCGGCCCCGGGAACACGTCGGTGTACGGCTTCGCGAGCACCTCCAGCTCGTCGGGGTCGCCGAGGTGCAGCCGGCCCTCCCGGATCACCCGGTCGACGAGCTCGCCGGGGTCGGCGACCTGCCACGTCGTCTCCATGAGCTTGCCGCCCGGTGCGTGCAGCACGAACCGCCCGAGCCGCCCGGCCACCTCGTCCACGTGCCAGATCAGGCAGGCGAGGCCCATGACCTCCGACACGGCGCGGGCGGCGGCCGGCGCGACCGCCTTCGGGTGGTTGAGGACGGCGCCGCAGGCGTTGCCGACCGCTGCCAGGCCGGCGGTCCGGCCGGCGGTGTAGCGCTCGAGGCGCAGGTGCCGGGCCCGGTCGAGCGCCGGGGCCAGGCGCTGCGCCACCTTGGCCACCAGCGCGACCTCGCTCTCGTCGTACGCCGGCTCGGGCCGCTGGCGCACCAGCCCGAGGACGCCGACCACCCGGTCGTCGTCCTGCACCGGCACGAACAGCCCGGCGCCGGGCGGGTACGCCGCCATCCACTCCCGGTAGGGCGACATATCCAGGAACGTGTCGAAGGGTGACAGCACCCGTCGCGGCCCGGGCGTCGAGCCGGGACCGACCAGCGCGCCGTCGAACCGCTGCGGGAACAGGGCGTACACCCGGGACAGCGCCAACCGGCTGGCCTCGTCGAAGGAGCGCAGCGCCACCGCCTCGAACAGGCCCGAGTCCTCGACGTCGGGCATGTAGAGGGTGACGGTGCCGCCGAGGGCATCGCCGAGGGCGTCCACCGTGAGCTTGCCGAGCTGCTCGGGCGAGGCGGGGCACGACAGCCGCGTCCACAGCTCCCCGAGGTCGGCCGCCTGCCGCACCGTGAGCTCGGTCGGCGTGCCGGGCACCCGCACGACGGCCTGCTGGAGGACCCAGCAGGCCCCCCGCGCGTCCGCGACCCCGAGGCGCGCGACGAGCAGGTCCACCCCGGCGGCGCCGTGGACGCGCCAGCACTCGGTGTCCTGCCGTTCGACGCCGGGTGCCGGCAGTCGCCAGGTCGACGGCCCGGCTCCGGCGAGGGCCGCCATCTGCTGGCCCAGCAGCTCCCCCTCGGTGCAGCCCAACAGCTCGCAGAAGGCCGCGTTGACCCGTACGACCCGGCCGGCCGGGTCGAGGACGGAGGTCGCGACCGGGAGCTGGCCCAGCGACCAGGTGAACGAGGTGAGCATGGCCTCGGCGCCGCCCAGGGCGAGGACCGGCAGCATGAACACCTACCGTCACCCCCTTTGGCGCAGCGCCACGATCCTGCCCTACTGGCGTCGGAACACAACCGGGTGACCATGAGCACGGACCTGCCGGTTCGGGGGTCGCCAGCGCGGCGCGGTTCGGGTCCGGCGCCCCGCTATCCCGTGACGGTGAACGGCGCGGCGTTGACCGCGAAGAACACGTTGCCGACCGCCTCGACCCGGATCCGGGCCGTCGCGGTCTCGCCGGGCGGCACGGTGACCGACTGGGCGCCGTCGTTCGGTGTCGCCTCCGCGAGCACGACCGGCCAGGTCCGGCCGCCGTCCCGCGACAGGGTCACGCGCACCTGGGTCGCCCCGACCGGCGCGGCGGACGTGCCCGCCACGTCCCAGCGGACGGTCTGCGTGCTGCCCGGCCGGTAGACCTCGCCGCCGGTCTGCGAGGTGACCAGGAACGGACCGCCGGTGGCGGCGACCTGCACGCTGGTGTCGGCGGAGGCCACCCCGCCGCCGCCCGGCCGGTTGTCCCGGGCGGTCAGCCGGAAGTGCAGGCTGGCCCGGCCGTCCTGGCCGGTGTAGGCCGAGGTCGGCAGGAACTCGGAGTAGCAGTCGACCAGTCGCTGCGAGGCCGGCTCGTCGTCGCCGGGACGGGCACCGACGCAGTCGCCCGTACGCGCGTTGGTGTTGCCGGCGAGCACCTGGCGCAGGTCCGGGAAGACCCGGCGCGGGTTCGTCGACGGCGCGTTCACCCCGGGCGAGCCGTAGGTGCCCGGGCGGTAGGCGTCCGCGTCGAGCGCCGTGCCGAACATCCGGAACAGCGGGCCGTCGCGCTTGACCGGGTCGAGCAGGGCGGTGCCGTCCTTGCCGCCGGCGTCGTTCTGCTCCCACAGGTAGGTCAGGACGTCCCCGTCGGCGTCGGTGGCCGTGCCCTGCAGCGCGAACGGCGTCCGCACCGGGATGACGTGGGACGCGGGCGCCTTCACGACCGGAGGCGTGTTGCCGGTGGGGGTGACCACCCCAGCGTTGGTCGCCGGCCCGCCGTGCCGGGCCTCCGCGACGGTGCCGGTCACCCCCTGCGGGCGGTCGAGGGCGAGCGAGGGCACGTCGACCTCGCCGAGCGAGCCACCGAAGAACACCTGGAAGCCGCCGTCGTCGACGCGGGTCCGTGCGCCACCGATCGCGGTGACGGTCAGGTCCGCACCGGCGGGCACCGTCGGCAGCGCCTTGAGCGCGGCCCGGATGCCCGCCTCGGTGTAGTTCTCGCCGCGGATGATCGGACGGGTGGTGGCTCCCCGGAAGGTCAGCCGGAACGCGTCGCTGCCGCTGAACCCGCGCAGCCACACGGTCTGGAGCTCGCTGACCGCGGGCCGGCGCGACCGGGTGAACGCTGTGATCTCGGCGAGGCTGCGCTCGGAGAAGTAGGGGTCGCTGTGCGGCTGCAGGTCGTCCTGCGCGCAGATCCCGGCGTACGCCATGATCGACGAGCCGCTGCCGGGCTCCACGGAGGTGGCTGCGTTGCGGTTGCGACCGGAACAGTTCCGCTCGACGCCGTTGAAGGTGTGGTTGCCGCCGAACTGGTGACCGATCTCGTGGGCGACGTAGTCGACGGCGTAGAAGTCGCCGACCGGCGTGGGGATCCCGGTGCAGCCGATGGCCTTGCCCTTCCCGCCGACGACGCCGAGGCCGGCGACCCCGCCGCCGCTGTTGCCGAGCGCCAGGTGCCCGATGTCGTACGCATCGGCGCCCACGAGGCGGCCCAGGACGTTGGTGTTGCGCAGCAGCCCCTGGATCGTGCACGCGCGCAGGCTCTGCGGCAGGAAGCACGGCTCCGTCCCGCAGGGGCCGTTGGCCCCGGTGGCGCGCGCCGGGGTGTCCAGGTTGAGCCGGTCGGTGCCGTCGATGAGCACGAGCCGGATCGACAGGTCGTCCTCGTAGATCTGGTCGACCCGGTTGATCAGGGCGACCTTCGCGGCGAGCACGTTCTCGGTGCCGAAGTACTCGGCGTACGACGGGTCGCTGACCAGCGCGAGGCGGTACGTCCGGAGGACGCCGCCGATGCTGGGGCCGGCAGCGGCGGGAGCAGCGGCCTCGGGAGCAGCGGCCTCGGGAGCGGCCGGCTCGGGGGCAGCGTCACCCAGCGCGGCCTCGGCGTCGGCCAGCCCACTGCCGTCCTGCTCGGTGAACGTGCCGTGCGGACTGGTGGTCAAGTCCCGTCCCCAGTAGCTGAGGTAGGCCCCGCGGTCCCGCGTGTACGCCGGGTCCACGTACCACGCACCGCCGGGCGAGCGCACCGAGGCGTGCAGCCCGAGTGGACCCAGGTCGACCCGGACACTGGCCGCGGGGTCATCCAGGCCCCGCCCGGCCCACGTGGAGATCTCCGGATGCAGCGCCGCCAGGCCCGCCTCCATGACGGTGGTGGGCTGCAGGGCGAACCGTTGCAGGCCGCCGTCCGGCCCCGGCAGGCTCACCGTGGTCGCTCCACCCGCCCGTGACGCGGCCGCGGCACCGGTGAAGGCGCCGCGGTCCAGCGTCCAGCTGCGGAAGCGGTCGGGCCGCACCGTGCGGACCGCCCCGCCGGAGGTCTCCGGCACGCTGGCGGACGTCCGCCAGGCCGCAGCGCCCACACCGGTCGGCGCTGCGGACGCATCGGTGAGCGCCAGCGGCACCGCCAGAACGGCGGCGCAGAGGACGAGGACAGGTCGGAAGTGCCGAGTGCGCATGTCATTCCTCAAGCCGGCCGGTGGTCGCGCGACCGTAGGGGGTGCAGCACCTCACAGCAAGTGCGGCTCGCACTACTGCTCGTGCAGTCCGACGTCCCGTGTCGGAAGCGCCGGGACCGGGTGCCCCCCCTGACGCCGCCGAGCCGGCCACTAGCCTGCTCGGATGCCGCTGTTCAGCTTCGAGGGCCGGGCGCCGACGGTGCACCCGGACGCCTGGGTCGCACCGACCGCGACCCTGGTCGGCGACGTCACCGTCGAGGCGCACGCGTCGGTCTGGTACGGCGCCGTCCTGCGTGCGGACTTTGGGCCGATCATCATCCGCGAGGGCGCGAACGTCCAGGACGGCTCGGTGCTGCACGGCGGCAGCGACCCGGTCACCGAGGTGGGCGCCGGCGCCACGGTCGGCCACCTGTGCGTGGTGCACGGGTGCGTCATCGGCGCCGAGGCCCTGATCGGCAACGGCGCCACCGTGCAGGACGGTGCGGTCATCGGCGCCCGCGCGCTGGTGGCCGCCGGCAGCACGGTCACCCCCGGCACGGTCGTGGCCCCGGAGACCGTCGTGACCGGCACCCCTGCCAGGCTGCGCGGACCGCTCGAGGGCACCGCGGCGTTCTGGGTCGACAACAACCCCGAGGTCTACCGCGAGCTGGCCCGCCGCCATGCCCTCGGGGTCGAGCCGGTTCCGCTGCCCTGAGCCCCCGCCGCGCGACGGCCACCCGGCGCGACGACCGGCACCGCGCCAGCAGGCCCGTGCGCGGCGCAGCAGCAAGGACAGGGACCCGACGACGGTCCCGTCCCGGCCGTTGCCTTGGCCGGATCGGCGCGACAGCGGGTCAGGCGCCCTGCCTGCGCTGCACCTTCACCCCGTACATGTGCCGGTCCGCGGCAGCCAGGAGCTGGTCCGCCGCGTCGCCCGGACCGCCGATCGCGATCCCGACGCTGATGCCGAGCGTGACCAGGCCGTGGCGGGTGGCGAACGAGCGGCCGACCGCCTCGCCGATCCGGCTGCTCAGCTCTGCTGCCTCCCACGGGGCGGCGCGCGGGGACAGCACCACGAACTCGTCGCCGCCCATGCGGGCGACGACGTCGTCGAGCCCGGTGACCTCGAGCAGACGCGCCGCGACGTCGCGCAGCAGCCGGTCGCCGGCGTCGTGGCCGTGCTGGTCGTTCACCTGCTTGAAGCCGTCGAGGTCGCAGAACAGCAGGGCGCAGCCCGGGCTGCCACGGTCGCTGAGCTCGGCCTCCAGGGCGACGAGCAGCGCGGCCCGGTTCCGCAACCCGGTCAGCGCGTCGCTGTTGGCCCGTTCGTGCAGCTGGGCCTCGAGCAGGCGCCGCTGCGTGACGTCGGTGCCGACGCACACCAGCGCGACGGGACGGCCGGTCTCGTCGTGCAGCACGCTGTTCTGCATCGACACCCGCCGGGAGCCACCCCACCGGTCCCTCCAGTCGCCCTCCTGGGGCGGCGCGAGGCCGGTCGCGATCGCCCTCGTGACGGCGTCATGGATCCGGTCGGCCTCACCCGGCACCGCGAGGACCTCGCAGAACGGGCGGCCCAGCACCTCGGCGGCAGCCCACCCGGTGGCGATCTCCAGCGCCGGGTTGAACAGGGCGATCCGCACGTCGCTGTCGATCACACAGACCAGGGCCGGCGTCGACGCGACGATCGCCCTCTCGAGGCCCCCCACGTCCGGCAGCAGGAGCGAGGGGCACGGCGACACCGGGGCTGCCCGCACCGGGCTGTCCTCTGTCATCGCCACCTCGACGTCCGGTCCCTCGGGAAGAGGTGCATCGGCATCTCCCGGAAGGCGCCGGAACCCGATCAGGCGATCATGTTACGTGGTGGGGGCCCGACGACCCGGGCGCTGACCGGCTCACTCCCACTCGATCGTGCCCGGCGGCTTGCTGGTGACGTCGAGCACGACCCGGTTGACTCCCGCCACCTCGTTGGTGATGCGCGTCGAGATCGTCGCGAGCACGTCGTACGGCACCCGCGTCCAGTCCGCGGTCATCGCGTCCTCCGACGACACCGGGCGCAGCACGACGGGGTGCCCGTACGTCCGCCCGTCGCCCTGCACGCCCACGCTGCGCACGTCGGCGAGCAGCACGACCGGGCACTGCCACACCTCGCGGTCCAGGCCCGCGCGGGTCAGCTCGGCACGGGCGATCGCGTCGGCCTCGCGCAGCAGGTCGAGCCGCTCCGCGGTCACCTCGCCGATGATGCGGATCCCCAGCCCCGGGCCCGGGAACGGCTGCCGCCAGACGATCGCCTCCGGCAGGCCGAGCTCCAGGCCGACCTTGCGCACCTCGTCCTTGAACAGCGCCCGCAGCGGCTCCACCAGCTGGAACTGCATGTCCTCCGGCAGCCCGCCCACGTTGTGGTGGCTCTTGATCGTCGAGGTGCCGGCGCCGCCACCGGACTCGACCACGTCGGGGTAGAGCGTGCCCTGCACCAGGAAGTCGACGCCGCCCTCGGCCTCCAGCGCCCGCGCCTCCTGCTCGAACACCCGGATGAACTCACGACCGATCGCCCTGCGCTTGGCCTCCGGCTCGGTGACGCCGGCCAGCGCGTCGAGGAACCGCTTGCTCGCGTCGGCCACCCGCAGCTGCACGCCGGTCGAGGCCACGAAGTCCTGCTCGACCTGCTCGGCCTCGCCCTTGCGCAGCAGCCCGTGGTCGACGAACACACACGTCAGCTGGTCGCCGACGGCCCGCTGCACCAGCGCCGCCGCCACCGCGCTGTCGACGCCACCGGACAGCCCGCACACCACCCGGCGGTCGCCGACCTGTGCCCGGATCCGCTCAACCTGCTCCTCGACGACGTTCAGCGTCGTCCACGTCGGCCGGCAGCCCGCCCCCTCGAGCAGGAAGCGCTTGAGCACCTCCTGGCCGTGCTCGCTGTGCAGCACCTCCGGGTGGAACTGCACGCCGTACAACCCCCGGTCGCGGTCCTCGAACGCGGCCACCGGCGTCGCGGCCGTCGAGGCGGTGACGGTGAAGCCGGGCGGGGCCTGCTCGACGGCGTCACCGTGCGACATCCACACGCTCATCGCCCCGGGCAGCCCCGACAGCAGGACGCCCGGGTCGACCACCGCGAGCGCCGTACGGCCGTACTCCGCGGTGCCCGTCCGCGCGACCGAGCCCCCGAGCGCGGCCGCCATCGCCTGGTGGCCGTAGCAGATGCCGAACGTCGGTACGCCGGTCTCGAAGAACCCGACGGGCACCTGCGGGGCGTCGTCGGCGTACACGCTGGACGGTCCGCCCGACAGGATCACCGCCTTCGGGGCGCGCGCCCGGATCTGCTCCGCGGTGATCGTGTGCGGCACGATCTCGCTGTAGACGTGGCACTCCCGCACCCGACGGGCGATCAGCTGGGCGTACTGCGCCCCGAAGTCGACGACGAGGACGAGGTCGGCGTCAGCCGGCGGGTGCGTGCTCACCCGACCAAGGGTAGGCGCGGCAGGCGTCAGCCCCGGGCGGCCGCGCGCTCCGTCGCTTGGACGGGGAAGTGCACTCCCGGGGAACCGATCGTGAGCATGACCAGGGTGAAGAACCAGCCCCAGCGCAGCCGGCGCAGGTTGGCGAGCACCAGCACGACGACAGCGACGAACAGCACGCCGTGCACCGGACCCAGCACCGGTACGAGGTCGGGGCCGGTCGTCCGCTTGAGCACCGAGCAGATAAGCAGCAGCACGAACGAGATGCCCTCGCAGGCCGCGACGACCCGCAGCGCCCGGAACACTGTGCTCTCCGGCCTGGTCCCGGCGGTGGTCGAGGGGCGCGTCACGCTGATCATCCTTTCCCACGCCGGGCGCCGGCGCCTGCCGAGGCGTGGTGCTGGAGGGCCACCTCGATCCAGAACGCCAGCTGCTGCCCGGCGGCCAGGCCGTCGGCACCGACGCTGATCCAGCCCGGCCCCATCGAGCGGTCTGCGCCCATGACCGCGGGCCGGGCACCGGCGACGGAGAGCAGCTCGGCGGACCGGGCGGGGTCGACGCGGACCAGCAGGCTGCCATCTGCGTGGACGGACACGACCATGCGGTTGTCCAGCATCAGCGCCCGTCCGCCGAACATCGACACGTCGCGCACCGCCCCGTCCCGCGGCAGCGCGGCCCGGACCCGGGCCACCAGGTCGTCGGGTTGTCCGGTCACGTTGTCCTCCGCGGAGCGCTACGGCCGTCGAAGGACGTACTTCGCGAAGATTCCGTCGCTCGAGTACTCCGCCTGCTCGATCACGAAACCCGCCCGCTCGGCGAGTGCCTCGAGGATCCAGGTGTACGTGGAGTGCTCGTCGCGGACGTGCTCCTCGTAGTCCGCCCGGCTCCAGCCGCCGGCGTCCGCCGGGCCGCCGGTCGCGCACCATGCCTCCAGGCGGGCCTCGGCGTCGCCCGGCTCGAACGCGTACACCACGTCCCACAGGCGCAGCAGCCCACCCGGCCGGAGCGCCGAGTGCAGCCTGGCCAACGCCACGCCCTTCCAGAAGTCCGGGACGTGGTGCAGCGCGTACCGCGAGTAGACGACGTCGGCGGCCGGCCCGGCGTGCTCGTAGTCGAGGAACCCGGCGTGCTTCACCTCGACGTTGCCCACGCCGGCGACGTCGAGCTTGGTCTGCAGGGCGGCGAGCATCGGCGGCGAGACGTCGACCGCGACCACCCGGGCGCAGTGCGGCGCCACGGCCAGCGCGAACTGCCCCGTTCCGGTGCCCACGTCGACGACGACGGCGTCCCTGGTCAGCCCGAGACCCTGGAGCAGCGCCACCTCGGCCGGCCCGGCGGCGTCCTCGATCGCGTCGTACCGGTCGACGTGCACGGGGTCGAGGTTCTCCCGCCCGGCCGACGACACCTGGTCCAGCCGCCACCCCGGCCCCGCGGCGGACCGCTCCGTCACAGCAGACATGGCTGATCCTGGCACGGGTGGTGGCCCACGGCCGGTGGCAGCGCTTCCGGCTGTCCACAGATCTGGCCCAGCCGCTTCCCCGGACGCCGCCACCGCTGCACCGTGTCGGGTGTGGAGTCGCTGGGGGCGCAGGCCTGCGGGGTGTGGACGCGGAGGGAGGCACTGCAGGTCCTCAGCCCGGGCGAGCTGCGGCAACGCCTCGCGGGCGGCCAGTGGCAGGCGCCGTGGCCGGGCGTGTACGCCGACGCAGGACACGAGCTCGACCACACGCAGCGGGCGTTCGCCGCGGTCCTGGCCGGGGGCGGGCAGCTGCGACGCGGCGCCCAACCCTCGATACGCACCTTCGCGTGCGGTCGCACGGCGGCGCGTGTGCACGGCCTGATGCTTATCGACGACGACGACCCAGCGACCGCCACGTGCGATCACCTGCAGGACGACGTCGCGGGCTGGACGCACGGGCGCAGCCGGCACGGCGCGGCACGCGACCGCATCCTGCATCGCCGGCACCTCGTGCTGCGTGCCGGTGACGTCGTACGTGCGCCCAGCGGCCTGTGGCTCACCTGCCTGCCGCGCACCCTGCTCGACTGTGCAGCCCTGCTGACACCCGAGGCGCTGGTATGCCTGCTCGACGACCTGCTTCACCGCGGTAGGGCGAGTCCCGACCAGCTCGCGCAGCTGGTTCACCAGCGCGCCGGCCAGCCCGGGGTCGCAGCGCTGCGGCAGGCCGTAGCGGACAGCGACGGCCGTTCAGAGTCTCCGACCGAGTCGCTGGCACGGTTGCTGCTGCTGCCGCGGCTGCCCCACCTGGTGCCGCAGGTCGAGCTTCGCGGGCGGTCGGGCTCGCTGCTCGCCCGCTTCGACCTCGCGGACAAGCGGTTGCGGCTGGCCGTGGAGCTCGACGGGCGCCGCGGCCACGCGGGCGACGCCATGGTCGCCAAGGACCGGCGCCGGGAACGCCACACCCGCGACCTCGGCTGGGCCACCGAGCGGGGGACCTGGTTCGACGTGCGCTGCCGGCAGCGCGAGTTCGTCGAGCGCGTGGTGTCGGCGAGCCGCGCCCGGTGATCTGCACGTTGCTGCTGCTGCGAGCGGGTGTCGACGACAGTGTCGTGCACATCGCGCGGTCCACGGCCGCGGTCCACGGCCGCGGTCCACCGCCGCGGCCCGCGGTCGACGGCCTGCGGCGCGAGCGAGCTCAGCGGGCGGTGCCGACCGCCTGTGCCTGCTGGAGCTGCTTGCCCTCGCTGCGGATGGCCGGGGCGACCATCACCTCCACCCGCTGGAACTCCTTGATGGAGGAGTAGCCGGTGAGCGCCATCGCCCGGCGCAGGGCGCCGAACAGGTTGGTCGTGCCGTCGTCGGTGAGCGCCGGCCCGAGCAGCACCTGCTCGAGCGTGCCGACCTGCTGCACCTGCACGCGGGTGCCGCGGGGCACCTCGGGGTGGTGGCTGCCGTGGCCCCAGTGCCAGCCGCGGCCGGGCGCCTCGTAGGCCCGGGCGAGCGGGCTGCCCATCATCACCGCGTCGGCGCCGCAGGCAATGGCCTTGGCGATGTCGCCGCCGGTGCGCATCCCGCCGTCGGCGATGACGTGGACGTACCGGCCACCCGACTCGTCCAGGTAGTCGCGCCGGGCGCCGGCGGCGTCGGCGATGGCGGTCGCCATCGGCACCCCGATGCCCATCACGCCTCGCGTGGTGTTGGCCTGCCCGGGGCCGACCCCGACCATGATCCCGGCGGCGCCGGTCCGCATCAGGTGCAGCGCCGTCTGGTAGGTCGCGCAGCCACCGACCAGGACGGGCACGTCGAGGTCCGCGATGAACCGCTTGAGGTTGAGCGGCTCGTGCCGGGTCGACACGTGCTCGGCCGACACGACGGTGCCCTGGATGACGAACAGGTCCACGCCGGCGTCGAGCACCGTCTGCGCGAACTGCACCGTGCGCTGCGGCGTCAGCGACGCCGCCACCGTGACGCCCGCGTCCCGGACCTGCTTGACCCGGGCGGTGATCAGGTCCGGCTTGACCGGCTCGGCGTACAGCTCCCGCATGCGCGACAGCGCCCCGCCCGCGGGCAGCGCCGCGATCTCGGTGAGCAGCGGCTCGGGGTCGTCGTACCGCGTCCAGAGGCCTTCCAGGTCGAGCACCCCGAGGCCGCCGAGCCGGCCGACGGCGACGCAGGTGTCGGGCGACATGACGCCGTCCATCGCGCTGGCGACCATCGGCAGCTCGAACCGGTAGGCGTCGATGTCCCAGGCGATCGACACGTCCTCCGGGTCCCGGGTGCGCCGGGACGGCACGATCGCGATGTCGTCGAAGCCGTACGCCCGCCGGCCGCTCTTGCCGATCCCGATCTCGACGTCCACGTCAGCGGCCCGAGCTGTAGTTGGGTGCCTCGGCGGTCATCTGCACGTCGTGCGGGTGGCTCTCCTTCAGCCCGGCGGCCGTGATCCGCACGAAGCGGCCGCGCTGCTGCAGCTCGGGGATCGTCCGGGCACCGACGTAGAACATCGACTGCCGGAGCCCGCCCACGAGCTGGTGCGCGACCGCCGCGAGCGGCCCGCGGTAGGGCACCTGGCCCTCGATGCCCTCCGGCACGATCTGGTCGTCGGACAGCACGTCAGACTGGAAGTAGCGGTCCTTGGAGAACGAGCCCTTGCCGCGGGACGCCATCGCCCCGAGCGAGCCCATCCCGCGGTACTTCTTGTACTGCTTGCCGCTGACGAAGACCAGATCGCCCGGGCTCTCCTCGCAGCCGGCGAGCAACGAGCCCAGCATGACCGTGTCGGCGCCGGCCACCAGCGCCTTGGCGATGTCACCGGAGTACTGCAGGCCGCCGTCGCCGACGACCGGCACGCCGGCCGGGCGGCACGCCTTGGCCGCGTCCGCGATCGCCGTGACCTGCGGAACGCCAACGCCCGCTATGACACGGGTTGTGCAGATTGATCCCGGTCCCACGCCGCACTTCACGCCGTCCGCGCCGGCGTCGACCAGCGCCTGGGCGCCGGCGCGGGTCGCGACGTTGCCAGCCAGCACCTGCACGTGCCGGGTCGCCGGGTCCTTCTTGAGCCGCTCGATCATCTCGAGCATGAGCCGGGCATGACCGTTGGCGACGTCCGGCACCAGGACGTCGACACCGGCCTCGACCAGCATCGTCGCGCGCTCCCACGCATCGCCGAAGTAGCCGATCGCGGCGGCGACGAGCAGCCGACCGTGCTCGTCCTTGGACGCGTGCGGGAACTGCTCGGACTTGACGAAGTCCTTGACCGTGATGAGCCCGGCCAGGCGCCCCCGGTCGTCGACGATCGGCAGCCGCTCGCGCTTGTGCCGGCGCAGGATCGTCGTCGCGTCCTCGTGCGAGATGCCGACCGGGGCGGTGATGAGCGGCATCGGCGTCATGACGTCGGCGACCAGCGTGCTGCCCCACTCCGCTACGGGCACGAAGCGCAGGTCGCGGTTGGTGATGATGCCCAGCAGCGTCAGGTCCTCGTCGACGACCGGCAGCCCGGAGACGCGGTACTGCCCGCAGAGGGCGTCGAGGTCCTCGAGCGTGGCCTTGGGCCCGATCGTCACCGGGTTGGAGATGCGGCCGGTCTGGGTGCGCTTCACCAGGTCGACCTGGTAGGCCTGGTCGGCGACGGAGAGGTTGCGGTGCAGCACGCCGATCCCGCCCTGGCGGGCCATCGCGATCGCCATCCGGGACTCGGTCACCGTGTCCATCGCGCTGGACACCAGCGGCAGCCGCAGCGTGATGCCACGGGTGAGCCGCGTGCTGGTGTCGACCTCGCTCGGGATCACGTCGGTCTCCCCCGGCAGCAGCAGCACGTCGTCGAAGGTCAGGCCCAGCGGGGCGAGGGCCACATCGGCTGGGTCGTCCGGGTGCGTCATGGTGCCTTTCCGGGGCCGCGGCGGGCGAGCTGGAGAGGCTGTCGAGTCTAGGCGCCCGGTCCGACAGCCCGCCCGTACGCTGCCCGTGATGACCGCCGCAGCCCGCACCCTCGCATGACGCCCCCGCACGGCCCGATCGACCCGTTCGCCGGCGACCCGGACGACCCGACCCGGGAGCTGGCGGCCCTGGACCCCGACGGGCTCACGGTGCCGCCGCTGTCGCCGGCCGACCGCGAGGAGGTGCTGGGGGACCTCGAGGACCTGGAGCTGTACGAGGCGCTGCTCGCCCCGCGCGGAATCGCCGGGCTGGTCATGGGGTGCGACGACTGCGAGGCACCGCACTACGTCTCGTGGGACCTGCTGCGCGGCAACCTCCGGCACCTGCTCGACGCCGGCACCGTACGGGTCCACGAGCGCGCGGTCTCGCCGGACCCCGCCGCCTACGTCAGCTGGGACTACGCCCGCGGCTTCACCGACGCGTCCCTTGCCGACCGGGAGGACAGCGCCGACCGGGAGGACAGCGCCGACCGGGACGACTGAACCGTCAGGTCACCAGGCCGCGCCGGAAGCCGAGCGCCACGGCCTGGGCCCGGTCGTTGACGCCCAGCTTGCGGAACAGCCGGCGGGCGTGCGTCTTGATGGTGTCCTCGGACAGGTAGAGCTCCCGGCCGATCTGGCCGTTGCTCTTGCCCTGGCTCATCCCGGTGAGCACCTGCAGCTCACGCTCGGTGAGTGCGGTGACCGGCGGGTTCAACCGGGACGCCTCGCGGGAGGCCAGCGCCCGTCGCAGGGACGGCTCGACCAGGTCGGCGCCACCGAGGGCGTTGGCGACCGCGGTGCACAGCTCCTCGTGGCTGACGTCCTTGGACAGGTAGCCCCGCGCACCATGGCTGACCGCGGCCGCGACCTGCTCGCGGTCGTCCGCGGCCGTCAGCATGATGACATTGGCGGTGGGATAGGCGACGACCAGCCGGCGGGTGGTCTCGAGGCCGCCGAGGCCCGGCATCCGTACGTCCATCAGCACCAGGTCGGGCTGCTCGACCGGGTAGCGCGCGAGCACCTCCTCGCCGCTGGCGGCCGTTTCGACCCGGTCGACGCCCGGGACCTCCGCCACGAACTGGCGCAGTCCCTCCCGCACCAGCCGGTGGTCGTCACAGATCAGGACAGTCGTCACGGCACAGCCTTCGGGGTCGGGAGGTCGGTCGGTCGGGACAGGAGCCGCGCCCGGGCGGGCACAGCCGGAGGGGCGGGCACAGCCGGAAGGGCGGGCACAGCGGGAAGGGCGGGCAACGGCAGGGCGAGGCGCAGCCGGGCCGGGCAGCACAGGAGGTCGCCGCCGAGCGCCGCGGCCGCCCGCCGCCAGCGCGCCGGGTCCCGCAGCGGGGCGCCGCCGTCGACGGACAGCGCCAGCACCTCGCGGCCACCCGGCGCGTCCTGCCGGACCAGCCGTACGGTCACCGGCTCACGGGAGGAGGCCTCGACGGTCACGGCCTGCACCAGGCGGTACGCCGCGCCGCAGGCCGGACCGGCCAGGACGTCGGCGGCCGGGTCGATGCGCAGCCGGAGCGGTGGCCGGCCGCGGTCGACGAGCTGCAGGGACAGTCGGGTGAGCGCGTCGGCCAGCCCGTCGTCGCCGCGTGGGCGCAGCTGCCACACCTCGCGGCGCAGCGCCACGAGGGCGGTCTGGACCGCGGCCCGCACCGCCGGGTCGGCGCCCGCGCGGACGGCGGCGTCGGCGGCGTACCGGGCGGCGACGAGGTCCTGGAGCGGGCCGTCGTGCAGGGCGTCCGCCAGCTCGGCGCGCTCCGCGTCCACGTCGGCCAGCACCGTCGTCGCGCCGGCCGGGGCGCGGACGGCTGGCGCACCGGCGGCCAGGGCCATCCCCAGGATGCCGGTGAGGTCACGCAGCAGCGGCAGCACGTGGGGGCGGGTGCCGGTGACGGTCAGGGTGGCGAGGGTGCGGCCGTCCGGGCTGCGTACCGCGAGCTCGACGCCCAGCCCGAGCAGCGGGCGGCGCGGCGACACCGCGTGCACGACGTCGCCCGCGGTCGCCAGCAGCTCCGAGTCGGCGCCCGAGCCCCGCAGGGCTGCGCTTCGCGCGCCGGTGCCCTCGACGAGGGCGGTCAGCGCCCCGGGAAGCCCGGCGGCCCCGCGGTGCGCCAGGTGTACGGCGACCCGGGCGACAAGCACGTCGGGAGCGGCCCGGTCCGGCACTGCACCCAGCACGTCGCCCACCTCTGCGTCCGGGGCGCCTGCGGATGCCCGGTTACGGACTTCATCGGCAGCGCAGTGCCCGGACGTGAGCCCGGGCCCGGCGCCCCCGGCCAGGCAGACGTCAGCCGGCGAGCAGGGCGGCGACCTCCGTACGGGCGAGCCAGCGCGACCGGGCCCGCGGGGGCAGGTCCGCGGCGACGTCCAGCACCGCGGCGCGGGCCGCCGCCAGGCTCCGCCGGCACTCGTCGGCATCGCTGTCGGCGACCAGCGCCGCGAGCAGCGCTCTCGACGGCCACACCAGGGGCAGCGCTGCCAGGGACTCGGCGAGCGTGGCCGCCTCCCGCAGGGCACCGACGGGGTCGCCCTCGTCCAGGCCGAGCTCGGCGATCCCCCTGACGAGCAGCGCCTTCGCCCGGTGCCGGGAGGCACCCGCCGCCTCGGCGAGCTCGGCCGCCTGCCGGGCCAGCTCCGCCGCGGCGGCCGGCTCCCCCTGGGCCAGGGCCACCGCCGCGCCGGTCCAGCCCAGCCGCACGCGCTGGCGCCACCACTGCCCGCCGGCCGGGGGTACGAGGTCGCGCGCCGCCGCGAGCCGGTCGGCCGCCCCGGTGGGGTCGTCCAGCCCGACGGCGTCGCTGGCCAGCCCCAGAAGCGCGTCGAACCGGGCCTCCACGACGGGCCCGGCGAGCTCCAGGGCCGCGAGGTCGGCCTCGCGTGCGACGGCGTGCCGCCCGAGCTGGCGGTGCACGCCGGCCGCCGTCGAGCCCGCCAGGGCGCCGAACAGGCGACGCTCCGGCAGGGCGCCCGGCGCGTCAGCGGCGTCGAGCAGCGGGGTGAGCACGGTGAGTGCGCTGCCGTAGCGCCCGCCGGCCGCCAGCGCGACCCCGAGCATCCAGGCGGCAGCGGCCAGCTCCGCGGGCTGGTCCTGCGCCCGCGCCAGCAGGACGGCCTGCTCGAGGACCGGTACGGCATCCGGTGGGCGGCCGCGGAACGTCTCGTGCTCCCCGGCGGCGAGCAGCGCCGCAAGACGGTCGTCGCTCACCGCCGGAACGTACCCCTTTGACCGCAGACCGTGAGCGGCAGGCGCAGGCTCAGGCGCCGGTGGCCTGCTGCACCAGGTCGACCGCATCGGACAGGTCACGGGCGACCGCGACCCGGTCCGGCAGCGCCTCGAGGTGCCAGCCGGGACCGCCCACCACCAGCGCCGTGGGGGGTCGGGTCACCGGCACGCCGGCGAGCGCCTCGGGCGCCCCGGTGCTGTCCAGCTGCGACCACACGAACAGCGCGGCCGCGCCGGTACGACGTACGGCCGCCTGCAGCGCGTCGGCGGGCAGTGCTCCGCCGAGCACCTGGCTGCCCACGCCCCGCTCGGCGAGCCCGGCGGCGACGGCGTGCAGGGGCAGGGCGTGCTGCTCCTGCGGAGCGCTGGCCAGCAGGACTGGCCGGGCTGCCGGCCGTACGCCCGAGCTGCCGGCGACCTCCCGCAGCGCCGCGGTGACGCACTCCGACAGCAGGTGCTCGACCTCGACGCCCTCCCCGGTCGCCGCCCAGCGGGCGCCGGCCGCGGCCAGCACGGGCCGCAGCACGTGGTCCCAGGTGTGCACCACGCCGTGCTCGGCCAGCTCGGCCCGCAGCGAGGTCATCACCGCGGTGCTGTCGAGGGCCATCGCGGCCCGGCCCAGCCCGATGGCGACGTCGCCGGCCCCCGGCAGCGCGAGCACGCGGCCGCCCGGACCGCCCCGCCGCAGCCGTCCCTCGCGGTCGGGCAGCGGCCGCTGCTCGGGGCGAGCCGGGCCCTCGTCCGCGTCGGTCGGCGCGTGCTGGGCGAGGGCCGCGCGGGCCGCCTCGGCCGGCGGCACGCCGTCCAGCGTCAGCCGCCGCATCGTCTCGAGCCGGGCCACGTCGGCCGGGGAGTAGCGGCGGTGCGCCCCGGGCGCATGGGCGCTCGGGCCGACGCCGTAGCGCCGGTCCCAGGTGCGCAGCGTGGCCGGAGCGACGCCCAGCCGGCGGGCAACCGCGGCCACCGGCAGCGGGCCCGAGCCGTCCCCGTCCGCGGCAGCGCGGACGGGTGGCATGTGATCAGGATGCTTGCGGCCGGTGGCCGGCACAACTCGAACCGCTGGGCACCGGCAGCCGAACGTGTGACGGGGAGCGCGTGAAGCAGTTTGCGAGGACTACTTGAACAACCTCTGGCGCGGTTGTAAGGTCAGGCGCGCAGGCCGGACCCCCCTGCACTGACAGATCGGACCCTGGCAATGACCGATATCCGACGCCTTCCCGGACCGCAGGTGGAGAAGTGGGAGTGGCAGCTCCTGGGCTCCTGCCGCGGCAGAGACACCGAGCTGTTCTTTCACCCGGAGGGCGAGCGCGGCCCCAGCCGGTCCAACCGTGAAGCCGCCGCCAAGGCGGTCTGCGCCACCTGCCCTGTCCTGCTGACATGCCGTGACCACGCGCTGGCGAGCCGGGAGCCGTACGGCGTGTGGGGCGGGCTGTCCGAGCACGAGCGCGAGGAGGTCCTCGGCCTGCGCGAGCCGGCCCCGGTCGCCGCAGCCGGCTGAGGCCCCCTGGTCCGTCAGTCACCGGACCGCCCCCGTCGTCGCGTCGCCCGAGCCCGGAGCGCGGGCAGACCGGCGGCGGCGTCGCGCAGCACCTCCCCGGCGGCGTTGCGCCCGCACATGCCGTGCACCCCGCCACCGGGGTGCGACGCCGCGCCGCACATGTAGAGGCCGGCGACGGGCAGCGCGTACGACGACCACCCGGCGACCGGCCGGAACACCAGCAGCTGGTCAGGCGCGGCCGAGCCGCCGCCGACGTCCCCGCCGACCAGGTTGGGGTCGATGCCCTCGAGGTCCAGCGGGGTGAGCGCGGTGGTGTCGACGATCCGCTCGCGCAGCCCCGGGGCGTGGTCGACGAGTCGGTCCAGGATGCGGTCGGCGAAGCCCGCGGCCCAGTCCGCGCCCAGCTCGTCGGCAGCGTCCCCGCGCGGCCTCGCCGGGCAGTGGCACTCGACCCACAGCGACGCGCCGCCCGGCGGCACCCGCGAGGGGTCGGCACGGTCCTGCTGGCCGAGGATCAGCTGCGGCAGCTCCGGAAGCAGCCCTCGCCGTACCTGGGCCTGGGACATCGCGAGCTCGTCCAGGTCGCCGGTGACGTGCACGACGGTGGCCCGGCCCACCCGGTCGTCCGCCCAGGGCGCGGGCGAGGACAGGTCGATGTCGAGCCGGAAGTAGCCGCTGGTGTAGCGGTGCCGGCGCAGCGCCGCCAGCCACGCGCCGGGCAGGTGCTCCTCCCCGACGAGGTCACGGGCCAGTGTGCCGGGGGCCACGTCCGCGACCACGGCCCGCCGGGCCGCCACGCCCGTGCCGTCCGCGCACACCACCCCGACCGCCCGGCCGCCGCGCACCAACACCCGGGTCACGTCCACGCCGGTACGCACCACCACGCCGGCGTCCTGTGCCGCCGCGACCAGCGCCTGCGCCAGCCGCACCGCCCCGCCGACCGGCACCGGCATCCCGCGGGTCTGCGCAGCCATCGCCAGCAGCATCGCGGGCGGTGTCGAGCCGGCGGCGTCCACCGCCACGTCGGCGTGCGTGGCGTTGGCGGCGAACAGCATCCGCGCGGCGTCGCTCGCGAACGTCGCCGCGACGTACGCCTCGACCGGCTCCAGCATCGTCCTCGCGGTACCGAGCGCGCCGCGCACGCCCGACCCGGCCAGGAAGCGCAGCAGCGGCGCCGGCGCGCCGACCGGCCCGAGCATCGCGCCGAACAGGCCGCTGCCGAGCCGCTCCCACCAGTCCACGAGCCCCAGCCAGGCGGGGTCGCCGACCAGCTCCGCCGTCTGCGCTGCCGTCGTCGCCATGAGGGCCGCCGGCATCCGCGGGTCCCACAGCGCGGCGACCGGCACCTCCGTACGCGCCCAATCGACGCGGGTGTCGAGCCCGAGCTCGGCGAGCACCGGGCTGGTGTGCAGCACGCCGTAGAACGCCGAGCCCCAGTCGTGCAGGTAGCCCCGGTCGCTGGTGCTGCTCCCGACCGCCCCGCCGGCGACCGGCCGGCGCTCGAGGACCTCCACGCTCCAGCCCGCCCGGGCGAGCATCGTCGCCGCGACCAGCCCGTTGGGCCCGCCCCCGACCACCACCGCGTCGACCGTCACCGCTGCACCGTCATCGCCCCACCACGCCGGGCACGCTGCCACACCCGCTGCCCTCCCGCCGGTCCCGCCCTGACCACGCGCGACGGCCCGGCCCCCGGGGAAGGGGACCGGGCCGTCAGGCGTACGGGGGTGGGACTAGTGGCTGTGGCCGTGCCCGCCGTGGCCGGCGTCGGCAGCGGCCGGAGCCGGCTTGTCCGTCACGATGGTCTCGGTCGTCAGCAGCATGCCGGCGATCGAGGACGCGTTGCGGACGGCCGAGCGGGTGACCTTGACCGGGTCGACGATGCCCTGCTGGACGAGGTCGCCGTACTCGCCGGTGGCGGCGTTCAGGCCCATCGTGGACCCGCCGGAGGTGCCGAGCTCGCGGGCCTTGTTGACGGCCACGCGGCCCTCGAGGCCGGCGTTCTGGGCGATCCAGCGAGCCGGCTCGTCGAGCGCCTTGCGGACGACGTGCACGCCGATCAGCTCGTCACCGGTCTTGCCGAGGCCGTCGACGAGGACGGCGGCAGCGTGCACCAGCGCGGCGCCGCCGCCGGGGACGATGCCCTCCTCGACCGCCGCGCGGGTCGCCGAGATGGCGTCCTCGAGGCGGTGCTTGCGCTCCTTGAGCTCGGTCTCGGTGTGGGCGCCGACCTTGATGACGCCGATGCCGCCGGCGAGCTTGGCGAGCCGCTCCTGCAGCTTCTCCTTGTCCCAGTCGGAGTCGCTGGCCTCGATCTCCTGGCGGATCTGCGCGACCCGGCCGGCGACCTCCTCGCGGGAGCCCGCGCCGTCCACGATCGTCGTGGTGTCCTTGGTGACCGTGACGGTGCGGGCGGTGCCGAGCACCTCCAGGCCGACCTGGTCGAGCTTGAGGCCGACCTCGGCGGACACGACCTGGGCGCCGGTCAGCACGGCCATGTCCTGCAGCATCGCCTTGCGGCGGTCGCCGAAGCCGGGGGCCTTCACCGCGGCGACCTTGACGGTCTTGCGGATCGAGTTGACGACCAGCGTCGACAGCGCCTCGCCGTCGATGTCCTCAGCGACCATGAGCAGCGGCTTCTGCGACTGCAGGACCTTCTCCAGCAGCGGCAGCAGCTCGGCCAGCGCCGAGATCTTGCCGTTGACGATGAGGACGTACGCCTCCTCGAGCACGGTCTCCATGCGCTCGGGGTCGGTCACGAAGTACGGGCTGATGTAGCCCTTGTCGAACTGCATGCCCTCGGTCAGCTCGAGCTCGAGGCCGGTGGCCTGGCTCTCCTCGACGGTGATGACGCCGTCCTTGCCGACCTTGTCCATGGCCTCGGCGACGAGCTCGCCGACCAGCGCGTCCTGTGCGGAGATGCCCGCGACGGCGGCGATCTCGGCGTGCGTCTGCACCTCGGTGGCGGCAGCCAGCAGCGCGTCGCTCACGGCCTCGACGGCGGCGTCCATGCCGGCCTTGACGGCGATCGGGTTGGCGCCGGCCGCGACGGCCCGCAGGCCCTCGTGCACCATCGCCTGGCCGAGGACGGTGGCGGTCGTGGTGCCGTCACCGGCGACGTCGTTGGTCTTGGTGGCGACCTCCTTCGCCAGCTGCGCGCCCATGTTCTCCTGGGCGTCCTCGAGCTCGACCTCGCGGGCGATGGTGACGCCGTCGTTGGTGATGGTGGGGCCACCGTAGGACTTGCCGATGACGACGTTGCGGCCCTTCGGGCCGAGGGTGACCTTGACGGCGTTGGCCAGCTGGTCGACGCCGCGCTCGAGGGCGCGCCGGGCGTCCTCGCTGAAGCTCAGTTCCTTGGACATGCGTTCCTCTCAAGCGGATGGACGACGCCCCGGGGGCCCGAGTGGGGCCGCCCGGGGCGTCGGTCGTACGAGGTCGTGCGGTGTGCTGGAGGGACTAGCCCTCGATGACGGCGAGGACGTCGCGCGCGGAGAGCACGAGGTACTCCTCACCCGAGTACTTGACCTCGGTGCCGCCATACTTGCTGTAGAGCACCTTGTCGCCGACCTTCACGTCGAGCGGCACGCGGGTGCCGTCCTCGAAGCGGCCCGGGCCGACGGCCAGGACGATGCCCTCCTGGGGCTTCTCCTTGGCGGTGTCCGGGATGACGAGGCCGGAGGCGGTCGTGGTCTCGGCCTCGACCGCCTGGACCACGATGCGGTCCTCGAGCGGCTTGATGGCGACCTTTGTCGCGGTGGTCACAGTGCCTCCATGGGTGTTGCACGTCTGGGTCGTTCGGGGGCGGACCGGCGCACCTGCCGTCGCGGGGGTCAGGCGCTGGTCCTGTTGGCACTCTAGACCCCTGAGTGCCAGCAGGACAACATCCGCGGGCCGCCGGGCTAGCGGCAGGCGGGACACATGCGAGCGGACAGTGACAGAGCGAGTGCTGTGTGCGTTCATTCTGGGTAGGCGCCCTACCCACGGCTGCCCTGCGCCGCGCCGACCGAGCCCCGGAGCACCGATCCCAGGAGAGCAGATGGCCAGCGCGCCCTCGCGGGGCTACCGGCCCTTCGTCGCGGGCGTGTACGTCCTGGGCCTGGTCGCCGGCGCCGTCGCGCTGTGGAGCCCGGTGCAGCCGACCGCCGTCGGCTGGGGGGCGTACACCTTCCTGGCCCTGGGCGTGATCATCGGTGAGCTGCGCCCGATCATGGTGCCGCGCGGCGACACGACCGACGCGATCACGGTGTCCACCACGCTCGCCCTCGTCCTGGCCCTGCTCGGTCCGCTCTGGCTGGCCGTCGCCGCGCAGGCGGTCGGCGTCGCCCTCGACGACCTCCGCGTGCGCAAATCCCCCGTCAAGGTGGCCTTCAACATCGCGCAGTACACCGTGACGCTGGTCGCCACCCGGGTGGTGTTCTGCGCCCTGTCCGGTGTGCCCCTGCTGGGCACCGCTGCGGTGCAGCTCCCGGAGCAGCTGCCGGCCGCGCTGCTGGCCGGCGTGACGTACGTCCTGGTCAACAACGGGCTGGCCGGCACCGTGGAGGCGCTCGTCCTGCGCCGCCCGGTGCTGACGAGCCTGCTGGAGGACGTCCGCTTCCAGCTGGGCACCGCCGGGGTGCTGCTGGCCTTCGCGCCGGTCGTGCTCGCCGCGCTGCAGGCCAGCGCCTGGCTGCTGCCCCTCGCGGTGCTGCCCCTGCAGGCCATCTACGCCAACGCGCACCTCGCGGCGACCCGTGAGCGCGAGGCGATGCACGACGGGCTCACCGGTCTGGGCAACCGGACCCTGCTGCGGCTGCGGGTCCGCGCGGCGCAGGAGCAGGCCGACGTCGGGTACGCGCTGCTGCTCGTCGACCTCGACCACTTCCGCGAGATCAACGACACCCTCGGGCACCCGGTGGGCGACGAGCTGCTGCGCGAGGTCGCCGGCCGGTTGCGCGCCGGCCTGCGGGCCGAGGACACCGTCTGCCGGCTCGGTGGCGACGAGTTCGCGGTGTTCGTGCCCCGCCACGGGGCCCCGGACGGGCTCGACATCGCCGCCCGGCTGCTGGCCGGGCTCGAGGAGTCCTTCGTCGTCGACGGCGCGCGCCTCGACGTGGACGCCAGCGTGGGGGTGGCGCTCTACCCGGAGCACGGCCGTGACCTGGACCTGCTGCTGCAGCGGGCGGACGTCGCGCTGTACCGGGCCAAGGCCGAGCGCGGCACCGCGTGCCTGTACGACGCGAGCAGCGACCTGCACACCCGCAAGCGGCTGGCGCTCGCGACGGAGCTGCGCGACGCGCTGACCGCCGGCAACCTGTTCTGCGTCTACCAGCCGAAGGTCGACACGGTCACGGGCCTCACCGTGGGCGTCGAGGCGCTCGTACGCTGGCAGCACTCACCCGACGTGGTGCTCATGCCCGACACCTTCCTCGCCGTCGCGGAGAACACCGGGCTGGTCCGGCCGCTCACCCTCGCCGTGCTCGAGATGGCCCTGTCGGACCAGGCCGCCTGGCGGGGGCAGGGCTACGACCTGGAGCTGGCGGTGAACCTGTCGGTGCGGCACCTGACCGACCTCGAGCTGCCGGGTCAGGTCGAGCGACTGCTGCGCCGGCACCGGGCCAGGCCGGAGAGCCTCGTGCTCGAGGTCACCGAGACGGCGATCATGTCCGACCCGGTACGTGCCCTGGCGGTACTCGATGACCTGCGCGAGCTCGGCGTCGGGCTGGCCATCGACGACTTCGGCACCGGCTACTCGTCGCTGTCCTACCTGGACCGGATGGCCGTGGACGAGCTGAAGATCGACAAGTCGTTCGTGACCGGTCTGTCGAGCGGGCTCGGCAACGCCAGCATCGTCCGGTCCACCATCGAGCTGGGGCACAGCCTCGGCCTGCGCCTGGTGGCCGAGGGGGTCGAGGACGAGCCCTGCCTGGACCTGGTCCGCGCGTGGGGCTGCGACCAGGTGCAGGGCTACCTGCTGAGCCGGCCGATGCCGGCGGACGCCCTGCCCGGCTGGCTCGACGCGCGCGCGCCGGCGGCGACCGGCTGACCCACGGCCGGCTGACCCGCAGCCGGATGACGACGCGGAAGGCGGGCGAGGACGGTGCCGCAGGTCCGATGGATGCACCAGACCGCACCGGACAGGATGAGGACGTCGCCGATGCTGTACACGTTCTGCAGCGGCAGCCACCCGGGCGAGGCGAACACGTCGCCCAGCCAGGCCAGGTGCGGGTCGGCGAGCAGGCTGCTGTTGCTGTAGCCGGGCGCGACCGCGGGCATGCCCGCCTGGCGCAGCGCGCTGGCGGAGGCCGGCAGCGTGCCGCCGTTGACGGCGAGCCCCAGGGCGTTGAGCGAGGCACCGGCGGCGAGCACCAGCAGCCCGGGCACCCGCCGGTTGCACCAGACGAAGCAGCCCGCGAGCACGTACGACAGGCCGTGCAGCGCGACCAGCAGCGGCCGCAGGTCGGCGGGCAGGACCATGAGCGCGAGGAACTGCACCGCAAAGGCGGTCACCAGCAGGCCCGCCCCGCGAAGCTGCAACCCTGCCAGCGCGCGCAGCCGGCCCCCCAGCAGGGGGACGAGCAGCACGGCCAGCAGGGTTGCGGCGATCAGCAGCACGGCGCGAGCGCCGTCAGCCGCTCAGCTCCACTTGCGGCCGGCCTCGACGACGGCGACGAGCACGGCAAGGGTGGAGGCGGAGCCCATCAGGCGCATGAGGTTCTTGTACACAGCATTCTCCTGGTTCGGTGCGGATGAAGGACGTGCGGCGGTACGGGGAGCGGGACTGCTAGTCCCACTTGACGCCGGTCATGAACGACCCCTTTGGCGCTGGATGCGGGCTCGTGTGCCCGACACCTGGTGACTCGGCGCGCCCGGCCTCGGACCTGATAGTCACAGGGCGTTAATTTCCGCCCGACCCGACCCGGACGGTCAGGTGCCGGCGGTGACCACCGTGGTGACCGGAAGCGCGCTGTCGGCCGGGAGGTCGAGGGCACTGGGGGTGACGGCCGCGTCGACCAGCCGCGCGCCGAGGGCCGCGACCATCGCGCCGTTGTCGGTGCACAGGCCCGGCCGTGGCACCCGCAACACGATCCCGGCCGCGTCGCACCGCTCCTGCGCGAGGGCCCGCAGCCGGCTGTTGGCCGCCACCCCGCCGCCGATGAGCAGGTGCCCGAGGCCCCGGTCCCGGCAGGCGCGGACGGCCTTGGCGGTGAGCACGTCGACGACCGCCTCCTGGAAGCTCGCGCACACGTCGGCGACCGGCACCTCGCCCTCGTGCGCCTCGAGCCACCGCGCCACCGCGGTCTTCAGGCCGGAAAAGCTCACGTCGTACGACCCGGCCTCCGCGCCCCGCGTCAGGGCCCGCGGGAAGGCGATGGCGCCGCGGTCGCCGTCGCGCGCGAGCCGGTCGACCGCCGGCCCGCCCGGGAAGCCCAGGCCGAGCAGCCGGGCGACCTTGTCGAACGCCTCCCCGGCCGCGTCGTCGAGGGTCTGGCCGAGCGGCGTCATCGTCCGCGTCACGTCCTCGACGAGCAGCAGGCTGGAGTGCCCGCCGGACACCAGCATCGCCAGGCAGGGCTCAGGCAGCGGGCCGTGCTCGAGCCCGTCGACCGCCACGTGCGCCGCGAGGTGGTTGACGCCGTACAGCGGCAGGTCGAGCGCGAGCGCGTACGCCTTCGCCGCCGCGACCCCGACCAGGAGCGCGCCGGCGAGCCCGGGCCCGGCTGTTACTGCGATGGCGTCGAGGTCCCGCAGGGCCACCCCGGCGTCGCGGAGCGCGCGCTGGACGGTGGGCACCATCGCCTCCAGGTGCGCCCGGCTGGCGACCTCGGGCACCACGCCGCCGAACCGGGCGTGCTCCGGGGCGCTGCTGGCCACGGTGTCGGCGAGCAGCGTGCGCCCGCGCACGATCCCGATGCCGGTCTCGTCGCACGACGTCTCGATCCCGAGGACCAGCGGCTGCTCCACGCCCGGCAGCCTAGGAGTCGGGACGGTCGGGCTCGGGGCGGTCGGGGTCCCGGCGGGTGAGGACCCAGGCGTCCGTACCGCTGGGCTGGTAGTAGCCGCGGCGGATGCCGGTGCGGTGGAAGCCGTGCGCGGCGTACAGCGCCTGCGCCGGCGTGTTGTCCGCGCGGACCTCCAGTGCCACGACCCGCTGGCCGCGCCGGTGCGCCTCCTCGAGCAGGGCCAGCAGCAGCCGGCGGCCGATCCCGCGGCCCTGGCAGGCCGGGGCCACCGCCATCGTCTGCACCCACGCCTCGTCCGGGTAGTCGCACAGGCCGGCGTAGCCGACCAACGCGTCGCCGGCGCGGGCGACGACGTAGTGACGGGTCTCCACCTGGCCCAGCTCGGACCAGAACGTCCGCGCCGTCCACGGCTCGTCCCCGAACAGCGCGGACTCGATCGCGAGCAGCGGCTCGATGTGCCACCAGCGCAGCCGCGCGAGCACGACCTGCTCCGGCCCGGGGCTCACCACGGCGCCGCCTCGGTGGCGGTGCGGCCGTGCCGCAGGTCGACGCGGTGCAGCCGGTCGCCCGCGCGCAGGTGCACCTCGTCGTCGAGGCGGCCGAGCCACTGCGCCGCCGGCTCCAGCGGGCCGCTCTCCCAGGCCAGGCCGCCGGCGTCGTAGGCCGCGAGCACCTGCGCGCCGAGCAGCAGGGCGAGCCCCCGGTCCGGCACGGGCACGAACAGCCGGGCGCCCGGGACGTCCAGCCGGCTCCAGCGGTCGGGGTCGCGCACGTCGACCAGGTACGGCGCGCCGCCCAGCGCCACCATGAGCGCGTACGGGTCCGGCCAGCTGGCCACCACCGACAGCCGCCCGGCCACCAGCTCGCTGGCGAACACGCCGGTCCACGGCGACCGGCCGGGCGGCACGATGCGCAGCCAGGCCCCGTCGGAGCCGCCGTCGCGACGCGCGCCCGGGTAGTAGACGACGTCGGACAGGGTGCCGCGGACAGTCCGCTCGTGGGCGACGTCGTAGTCGTGCTCGAAGGCGTCGAGCCACAGCGGTGTGTCAGACACGGGCCCGCGGCGCTCCCGGCGGCGTGGCGTCCGGCCGGCGCAGGTAGATCGGCAGCAGCGGCTCGGTGGGCGCGCCGGACAGCGCCCGGCGGGCGGCGAGCAGCACCACGCCCTCCGCGCTGGGGTAGCGCGGCTGCGGCGACACCCCGGGGAACAGGTCGGGATGGGCGAGCGCGCCGTCGCCCAGGACCCGGCCGGTCCAGCCGACCTCCCGCAGGGCCTCCGCGAGCGCCGCCGGCCGCAGCACCGACGGCCCGGCGACCCGCTCGTCGTCGGCGGCGTACTCGGCCCAGTAGACCTCGCGGCGGCGCGCGTCGGTGACCACCACGCGCTCGCCCTCCCCCCACGGGTCCACGGCGTCCAGCGAGCAGCAGCCGTACGCCGGGATGCCCAGCGCGTCGGCCAGCGCCGCCGCCGTCATGATGCCGACCCGCAGCCCGGTGAACGGCCCCGGCCCCAGCCCGACCGCCACGGCGCCGAGGTCACCGGGCCGGGCACCGAGCTCGGCGAGCACGGCCCGCACCCCCGTGGCCAGCAGCTCGCCGTGCGCGCGGGCGTCGACCACCTGCCAGTCGGCCTGCCGGCCCCAGGTCCCGGCGATGTCGAGCTCGACGCACGCCACCGACACCGCCGGGCTGGCGGTGTCGAGACCGAGGACGAGCACGGCCCCAGCGTAGGAGCCGTACTGGTCCTCAGCCGTCCTGGTCGTCAGCTGTACTGGTTCTCAGCTGTACTGGTCGTCAGCTGTACTGGGCGACCAGCTCGCGCTTGAGCACCTTGCCGGACGGGCCGAGCGGGAAGGCGTCGGTGAACAGCACCCGCCGGGGGTACTTGTACGACGCCAGCCGCTCCTTGGCCCAGGCCCGCAGGTCGTCCTCGGTGAGCTCGCCGCCGGCCGGGTCGAGCACCACGACGGCGCAGACCTCCTCGCCGTACTGCGGGTCGGGCAGCCCGATCACGGCGACCTGGCCGACCGCCGGGTGGCGCAGCAGGACCTCCTCCACGTCGCGCGGGTAGACGTTGTAGCCGCCGCGCAGGACCATGTCCTTCTTGCGGTCGACGATCCGGACGTAGCCCTCCTCGTCCTTGGTCCCGAGGTCGCCGGTGCGGAACCAGCCGTCGACGATCGCCGCCGCCGTCGCCTCCGGCTTGTTGAGGTAGCCCTTGAACACATTGTGGCCGCGGCAGACGATCTCCCCCAGCTCGCCGGTCGGCAGCAGCTCGATGCGCTCCTCGAGCTCGGCCTTCGCGACCTCGACCTCGACGCCCCAGATCGTCTTGCCGACGGTGCCGGGCCGGGGCTCGAAGCTCTTCTGGTTGAACGTCGCCACCGGGGAGGTCTCGGTCAGCCCGTAGCCCTCCAGCACCTGGGTGCCGAAGACCTCCTCGAACTCCTCCAGCACCGCCACCGGCAGCGCCGCGCCACCGGACATCGCGCTCTTGAGGCTCGGCCGCAGGTCGCTGGCCTTCCCGGCGGCGACCAGGGCGACGTACATGGTCGGCACGCCCATGAAGATCGTGCAGCGCTCCCGCACCAGCAGCTCAAGCGCCTGCGGCCCGTCGAAGCGCGGCAGCAGGACCACGCACGCGCCGGCGAAGAAGGCCGTGTTCATGCAGCAGGTCTGGCCGAAGGTGTGGAACAGCGGCAGGCAGCCGAGCACCACGTCGGTCTCGTCGATGTCGAAGGAGTACGTCGCCGAGGCGATGACGTTCATCGTCACGTTGAGGTGCGTGATCTCGGCGCCCTTGGGCTTGCCGGTGGTGCCGCTGGTGTAGAGCACGACGGCGGTGTCGTCCGCCTCTCGCAGCACGATGCCCTCGACCGGCGTGGCCGACTGCGCCAGCACGTCGATGCGCTCGACGGCACTCTCGATGCCCGCGGGGAGGTCCATCACCGCGAGCACCGGCACGCCGGCGAGCTCCGCGCCCTTCGCGCCCTCGCCGAGCAGCGGCGCCGCGCAGACCAGCGCCTTGGCACCGGAGTCGGTCAGGACGTACTCGATCTCCTCGCTCTTGAGCAGCGCGTGCACCGGCACCGCCACCGCCCCGAGCGCCAGCACGCCGAAGTACGCGAGCGGGAAGTGCGGCGTGTTCGGCAGCAGCAGCGCGACCTTGTCGCCCTCGCCGATGCCGCGCTCGCGCAGCACGGCGGCGTACTGCCGGGCCTGCGTCCACAGCTGCTCGTAGGTGAGGGTGAGGTCGCCCAGGACGACGGCGGGGCGCGCGGCGTGCCGGACGGCGGACTCGGCCAGGATGCTGGCCACGGACAGGGACACCGGATCTCCAAGGGTTGTCACAGTGCAGAACGGCTCCGGACGGCCCCTGCGCGGTGCGCGGAGGGACCGCCCGGAGCCGGTCGTGCCGGTTGATCAGGTGCGGGAGTGGATCAGGGGTTCGGGATGCCGTCCTCGTCCGGCGTGTTCGTCCGGGTCGGCGCGTCCTCGATCGGGCTGTTGCCCTCGTCGGTGGTCTTCACCCCGGTGACGGCGTTGATGCCGCCGCCCTTGACCTGGACGATCTGCACCCCGGTGATCCCCCGGTGCGACTCCTCCGAGTAGTCGAAGGGCGCGAACGCCGGGCCCTCGAAGTCGGACCCCTTCTCCTCGATGGCGTCGACGATCCCCTGACGGGTCACGTCCTCCCCCGCGGCGGCGAGCGCCTGCACGAAGGTGTAGGCGCCGGACATGCCGTAGACCATGAAGTTGGTCAGCGGCTTGCCGTTGCCGTGGGCGGCCCAGACCTTCTGGTAGAGCTGGATCCAGGGGTCGTTGGCCTGGTCGACCGTCGGCAGGTACTTGGTCGTGTACAGGCCCTCGAGCGCTGCCGTGCCGGTGACCTTGCCCTGGCTGAAGTTGGCCAGCAGGCCGCCGACGAGCAGCGGGTCGAGCGCGACGTTGGAGTAGAACCAGTTCGGCTTGAAGCCCTGGCCCAGCGACGCCAGCTGGCTCAGCGCGGTGTAGGTGGGGGTGTTGAAGCCGACCACGAGGTCGGCCCCGGCGTTCTTCAGCGCCGAGATCTGGGTGCTGACGTCGCGGGTGCCGGAGGTGTACTGCTGCTCGGCCACCACCTGCCCGCCGATGAACTGCTTGAGGCCCTTGGACCCGTCCGCGCCGAGGTCGTCACCCTGCAGGAACAGCCCGACCTTGGCGTTCGGGAAGGTGGCCTTGATGTACTGCCCGAGGATCTTGCCCTCGACCTCGTAGTCGGGCTGCCAGCCGAAGGAGAACGGGTACTTCTCCGGCTGGTCCCAGGCGAGCGCGCCCGAGGACACGAACAGGTCCGGGACCTCGTCGCTGTTGAGCTGGTCGATGACGGCGCTGTGCGTCGGCGTGCCGAGCCCCTGCAGCAGGCCGAAGACCTCTTCCTGCAGGACCAGCTCGTTGGTGACCTCGCCCGTCCGGGTCGGGTTGTAGGCGTCGTCCTTGACGATGTACTCGATCTTGCGCCCGTTGATCCCACCGGCAGCGTTGACGTAGTCGAAGTACGCCTTCGCCCCGGGGGAGATCTCGCTGTAGCCCGGCGCGGCGGCACCGGTGAGCGGCTGGTGCGTCCCGATCTTGATGCTGGTGTCGGTGACGCCGGGCGCCGGCTCGCCGCCGCTGCTGCCGCCGTCGTCGCTGCCGCCGCCGCACGCCGCCAGCAGCAACGAGACGCTCGCCACGAGCGCAACCCTCCGCGCGACCGGGCGTCCCTTGATCTTCCTCACCGAGTGCCTCCTCCATCGACCGGTCCACGTGCGGGGCCGGGTCGTGCAGGGCTGCCGCTTCTGTGCGGCGGCCCGGACGTGCGCTGTACCAGGTGGTGCCGTGCGTCGTGCAGGTGCCGTGCGTCAGGTGCGAGCGCCTGCCCCCTGCCGACCGGCGCGGCGGGCCAGGAACGCGAAGCGCGCCGTGCCCACCAGGCCCCGGGGCGCCACGAGCATCACGACGATGAGCACCACGCCGTAGATCAGCGGAGCGAGGTTGGCCGCCTCGACGTCCGACAGGCCGAGGTCGCGGCCGCGGGCGATCGAGAACGGTGCCAGGTAGACCAGCATCGCGCTGCCGATGATGGCGCCGACCAGGCTGCCCAGCCCACCGATCACGATCGCGACGAGCAGGCTCAGCGACAGCACGACGGTGAACCCGGTCGGCGCGGCGATGCGGCTGACGACGGCGAGCAGGGCCCCCGCCAGCCCGGCGCACGCGGCGCTGACCACGAACGCCAGCACCCGCGCCCGACCGAGGTCGATGCCGGCGAGCTCCGCGGCGACCTCGTCGTCGCGCACCGCGCGCCACATCCGGCCGTAGCGGCTGCGCACCAGGTTGGACAGGATGAACAGGGTGGTCAACGCGAGGGCGCCGCCGAGGTAGGCGAGGTAGACGCGCGGCGTCAGGCGGTCGCCGGTGATGTTGCCGTACAGGTCCTGCACCCACGGGGGCACCGTGGGTGAGGGGATGCGCAGGCCCGGCTCGCCGCCGAGCAGGTCCTCGAAGGTGATCGCCAGCCCGGGCAGCCCGACGGCGAGCGCGAGCGTCGCGCCGGCCAGGTAGGGACCGTGCAGCCGGGCGGCAGCGACACCGACGAGCGCCCCGACCAGTGCGGTGACGATGATGGCGATCGCCACGATGAGCAGGTACGGCAGGTCCGGCTGGCGGATCAGCAGCACCCCGGTGGTGTAGGCGCCGACCGCCATCAGCGCGCCGTGGCCGAGTGAGACCTGGCCGTTGATGCCGGTGAGCACCGTCAGCCCGGCGACGGCGGGGATGTAGTAGGCGAGGCTGGCGAGCTGCGTGGCCCGGAACTCGTCGACGGCCAGCAGCAGGAGCACCAGGCCGAAGAACGCGGCGAGCATGAGCAGCAGGTGCTTGAGGCCGGTGCTGCGCAGCCTGCCGCCCGAGGCGGGGGCCGGGGCAGCGCTCGGGGTACGGGTGTCGGAGGCACCCTTGTTCATCGCGACGGACATGGGTCACACCCTCCTGGCGACGGAGCTGGAGAACAGCCCACCGGGCTTGAGCAGCAGAACCACCATGAGGATGGCGAGTGCGGCCAGCGTGACGAGCTCGCTCCCGACGTAGCTCGAGACGTAGGCCGAGGTCAGACCCAGCACCAGGCCGCCGACGACCGCGCCGAGGAAGCTGTCCAGACCGCCGAGGACCGCGGCGACGAAGGCGAAGATCACCACGGCATCCATGTACGACGGGAAGATCGGGGTGCCGGCGGCGATGAGCAAGCCGGCCAGCGAGCCGAACAGCCCCGCCAACGCCCAGCCCAGCGTGAGCATCTGACCGACCTTGACGCCCAGCAGCTTCGCGACCTCCTGGTTGAACGCGGAGGCACGCATCCGCAGGCCCAGGCTGGTGAAGCGGAACAGCCCCAGCAGCACCGCCATGGCCACCAGGACCGCGCCGATCGTGAACAGGTCGTTGGGGCGCAGCGCGATCGTGCTGCCGCCGACCTCCAGCCCGGCGAGGCTGAACGCGGCCGGGAACGCCGCCAGGTCGTTGCCGAAGATGATCGCGGCCAGCGCGACGAGCGCGATGAAGATGCCCAGGGTGACGATCACCGCGTTGATCTCCGGGCCGGTCTCGACCGGCCGGACGATGACCCGCTCGACAAAGGCGCCGAGCAGGAAGCCGGCGGCGAGTGCGGCCACGAAGGCCAGCGCGTAGGGCACGTCGTTCTGGATCAGCTTGAGGGCCAGGTAGGTCGTCACCATGGCCTGGGCGCCCTGCCCGAAGTTGATGATCCGGGTGGCCCGGAAGATCAGCACGAGGCAGAGCGCGAACGCGGCGAAGACGACGCCGTTGGTGATGCCGGAGAGCGTGGCATCGAAGAACTGCTGCACGAAGGGGCTCCAGGGGTCCGGGTCGGTCAGAAGCCGAGGTAGGCGTGCCGCAGGCCTTCGTCTGCGGCCAGCGTGGCGGCGTCGTCGGTGGCAACGACGCGCCCGAGGTTGAGCACCACCCCGGTGTCGGCGATGGACAGAGCCGACTTGGCGTTCTGCTCGACGAGCAGCACCGCGAGACCGGTGCTGTCGACGAGGTCGCGCACGAGACTGAAGATCTGGGACACGACGCGCGGCGCGAGCCCGAGCGACGGCTCGTCCAGCAGCAGGAGCTTCGGGTGGGCCAGCAGGGCCCGTCCGACGACCAGCATCTGCCGCTCACCGCCGGACAGGGTGTGGGCCGAGCGCGTTGCGCGCTCCTTCAGCGGCGGGAACAGGTCGTAGATCCGAGCCAGCTCGCTGTCGCCGTCCTTGGCCCGGCGGAACAGGCCGCCGAGCCGGAGGTTCTCCTCCACCGTGAGCTCGGCGATGAGGCCGCGGCCCTCCGGCACGTGTGCCATGCCCTTGTGGACCATGGTCTCGACCTGCGACCGGGTGACGTCCTCCCCGTTCAGCATGACCGTGCCGGCCTTGGGCCGGACCAGCCCGGAGATGGTGCGCAGCAGCGTGGTCTTGCCGGCTCCGTTGGCGCCCAGCACGGCCGTCACGCGGCCGGCCGTGGCCGACAGGCTCACCCCGTCGAGGGCGAGCACCGGACCGTACGCCGTGACGAGGTCCTTGACCTCGAGCATGTCAGGACCTCTTTCCGGGGGTCGACGGGGTGGCGCCCGAGCCCTGCAGCCCGGGGTGCGGCAGGTGCCCCTCGACGTCCTCGCCCAGGTAGGCCGCGAGGACCGCCTCGTCGTTGCGCACCTCGTCCGGCGTCCCGTTCGCGATCACCTTGCCGAAGTCCAGCACGGTGATCCGGTCGCAGACCCGCATCACGAGGTCCATGTGGTGCTCGACGAGCATGACCGCCATCTCGTCGGCGAGCCGCTGGATGAGGTCGCCCAGCTCGTCCATCTCGTCCGACGACAGGCCCGCGGCCGGCTCGTCGAGCAGCAGCAGGCGGGGCTTGGCGACCAGCGCCCGGGCGAGCGCGACGCGCTTCTGCACCGGGTAGGGGAGGCTGCCGGGGTAGCGGTCGGCGTAGCCGGCGGCGTCCAGCGCGGTCAGCGCCTCGTACGCCTCGGCCTTGCGGGCGTCCTCGTCGCGGTCCGCGCTGGGCAGTCCGAGGGCCGAGGCGAGGAAGCCGGAGCGGGACCGGGAGTGCGCGCCGGTGGCGACGTTCTCCAGCACGGTCAGCCCCTCGAACAGCCCGACGCCCTGCAGCGTGCGGGCGATGCCGAGGCTCGCGAGCCGGTGCGGCTTCAGGCCGCGCAGCTCCGTGCCGTCCCAGCGCAGCGCGCCGTTGGAGGGCGTCTGGAAGCCGCAGCAGACGTTGAACAGCGTCGTCTTGCCCGCTCCGTTGGGGCCGATCACCCCCAGCACCTCGCGCGGCTCGACGTGCAGCGAGACGGCGTCGAGCGCGACGAGGCCGCCGAACCGCACGGTGACGTCCTGCACCTCGAACCGGCCCGAGCCGCCGCCCTGCTCGGAGCGACCCGCCTGCGTGGTGCTGCCTGCTACGGCCTCGGAGCCGGCCATGACACCTCCGTCGTCGACGCTCGAACCGTGACTGCCGTCACACCTCGGGTAGATAGAACTGCACGCATCCGGCACGAGCGAAACCACCCCCCCCGACGTGTCCTGACCGTGACCTTCCGGAGCCGTTCCGAGACCTGCCGACGCCTGCGGCCGCGCCGCGGACAGGGCCGCTACGGCAGGGCCGACGCCCAGCGGGGGCCGTACGCACGCACCAGCGCGGTGCGCACGTCGGCGTCGCGCGGGTGCCCGCTCGGGCCCGCCCGGCCGGTCGGCCGGTCCAGCCGGACCTCCAGACGGGAGGGGGTGAGCCCCTCGACCAGGCCCTCGCCCCACTCGACCACCACCACGCTGTCGGGCAGGTCGGCGTCGAGGTCGAGGTCGTCGAGCTCCAGCACCGCCATGCCGCTGTCGCGCAGCCGGTAGGCGTCGACGTGCACCAGCGGCAGCGGCCCGCGGTGCACCCGTGCGAGGACGAACGTCGGGCTGGTCACCGGGCCGTGCACCCCCAGCGCCGCCCCGATGCCCTGCGTCAGCGCGGTCTTGCCGGCTCCCAGCGGCCCGGACAGCACCACGAGGTCGCCGGCCGACAGTCCGGCCGCGAGCCGCCCGCCCAGCGCGCGGGTCTGCTCGACGCTGTCCAGCAGCTGCGGGACCGGCCGCACCAGCTCGCCGGGCACCAGCTCGGCGAACCCGAGCCCGCGCCATCGCTCGTCCAGCGCGGCCGGCGCCCGCAGGTCGAGGGCGTCGCCGGGCTCGGCCAGCGCCGCCGCCGCCTCCTCGAGGTCGGCGACCTGCCGGGACCAGGTCGTCACGGGAACCAGGTCGTCACGGGGACCAGCTCACGCGGTCAGCCGTACGGCCAGCGCGAGGTCCTCCCGCAGCAGCCGGCGGGGCTCGCCCCGCGGGCCGGAGCGGATGGCGGCGCTGGGGTGGTAGGTCGGCAGCACCCTGGCGCCGGCTACCTCGTGGACCTGCCCGCGCACCGCGCCGAGCGCGACCGGGCCGAGGAACCAGCGGGTGGCCGAGAGCCCGAGCGTGACCACGAGCTCGGGAGCGACGAAGCCGATCTGGCGCTCGGTCCAGCCCCGGCAGGTGGCCGACTCGGGGCGGGTCGGGGGGCGGTTGGCGGGCGGCCGGCACTTGAGCGTGTTCAGCACGGCGGTCCTTGCCCTGTCCCCCCCGACCTCGGCCAGCAGCAGGTCGAGCAGCTGCCCGCTGCGCCCCACGAACGGCAGCCCGCTGGTGTCCTCCTGCGCGCCCGGTGCCTCACCGAGGACCAGCAGCCGGGCGCCCGGCGGGGCCGCCCCGACCACGACCTGCGTACGGGTGGCGGCCAGCTCGGGGCAGGCGGTGCAGCCGCGGGCGGCCTCGGCCAGCGCGTCCCAGTCGGCTGCGGCCTGCGCCGCGGCCCGGACCCGCGCGGGGGCGGCCGGCCCGGCAGCCACCGGGTCGAGGGGCGTCACGGCCTCGGGCGCCCGGCCGCGCCGACCCGCTGCACCAGGCGGCGCAGCTGCTCGGTCACGAGGTCCGGCTGCTCGAGCTGCACCATGTGCCCGGCGCCCTCCACCACCACGAGCTCGGCGCCCGGCAGCGCCTCGGCCATCGCCCGGCTGTGGTCCTCCGGCGTCATCCGGTCACGGCTGCCGACCAGGACGACGACGGGGATGTCCCGCAGGACGGGAAGGGCAGCCAGCTTGTCGTGGCTGGTGAACGTCTCGTAGAACTCCGCGATCACGTCGACCGGGCACTCCGCGGTCATCTTCTCCACGAACTCCACCACCGAGGGGCTGACGTCGCCGGACCCGAAGGCGAACCGCCGGGCGACGACGAAGGCGAGGTCGGTGCCCAGCCGCCGGCTGCGCTCGAACCGCGACGGCCGGCGCCGCATCCCGCGGGTGACGTACGGCAGCACCCGACGGGTGACCGGGGTGAGCGTCGCGGGCAGCCCGAAGGTGAGCTCCGACAGCTTGCCGGCCGACGTGCTGATCAGGGCGACCCCGGCCACCCGGTCCCCGAACAGCTCCGGGTGCCGGTCGGCCAGTGCCATGATCGTCATGCCGCCCATCGAGTGCCCGACCAGCACGACCGGTCCGGAGGGCGCGGTCGCGGTGAGCACCGCGGCGAGGTCGTAGCCGAGCTGGTCGATGGTCGAGCGCTCCGGCGCGCTGCGCCCGCTGCGGCCGTGCGAGCGCTGGTCCCAGAACACCAGCCGTCCGGGCGCATCGGCGGCGAGGGCCTGCCGCTGGTAGTGCCAGGCGGCCATCTCCTGGGTGTAGCCGTGGCAGAACACGACGGTCAACGGGCCCTGCGGCCCCACCTCCTCGACGTGCAGCGGCACCCCGTCGTCGGCGACGACGATCCGCACCCGGTCGGCGGGCAGGGCGAAGAACGGCTGCTCCGCGTCGGGGTCGGGGCGCAGCCGGGTCCGGCCCACGGCGTACCGCTCGGCGACCAGCCCGACGGCAGCTCCCGTGGCCACCAGCCCGAGCAGCCCACCCAGCGCTCCCGCGCGACCGGCCCGGCTCACCGGCCCGTCCCGTACGTCCGCGGCACCCGGGTGCCGACCCGCGTCACGATCTCGTAGTCGATGGTGCCGAGCACGTCGGCCCACTCCTGCGCGGTGGGCTCACCGTGGTCGCCCGGCCCGAACAGCAGCACCTCGTCGCCGGCGGCGACCTCGTCGTCCCCGACGTCGACCAGGAACTGGTCCATGCAGACGGTGCCCGCGATGCTGCGGCGACGGCCGCGCAGCTGCACGGGCAGCGTGTTGGTGCCGGCGCGCGGCACGCCGTCGGCATAGCCCAGCGGCACCAGCGCGAGCGTGCTGTCCCGGTCGGCGGTGTAGCGGTGCAGGTAGCTCACACCGGCCCCGGCCGGCACCCGCTTGGCGAGCGCGACGGTGCTGGCCAGCGTCATCGCCGGCCGCAGCCCGAAGTCGGCCGGGCTGCCCAGCTGCGGCACCGGCGACAGGCCGTAGAGGGAGACGCCAGGTCGGACCAGGTCGTAGTGGGTGGCCGGCGCCGTCAGGGTCGCCGCGGAGTTGGCCAGGTGGCGCACCTGCGGGCGCACCCCCGCCCGCGCGGCCGCCTCCAGCGCCTCGGCGAACACCCCCGCCTGCCGGTGGTTGACCGGGTGGTCCGGGCCGCCGTCGGCGAAGGCGAAGTGGCTCCAGACGCCGACCGGCTCCAAGCCCTCGGTCGTCGCGGCCGCCGCGCACAGCTCGGGCCAGGCCTCGGGCCGCGCCCCGCCCCGGGACAGCCCGGTGTCGACCTTGAGATGCACCCGGGCCGTACGCCCAGTGGCCACGGCCGCCGCCGCCACGGCGGCCAGTTCGGCCGGGTCGTAGACCCCCAGGTCGATCCCGGCGGCCAGCGCGGCCGACAGGTCCTCCTCGGGCGCGAACAGCCAGGCCAGCACCGGCGCCTCGATCCCGGCCGTGCGCAGCGCCAGCGCCTCCTCGAGGAACGCGACGCCGAGCCAGGCCGCGCCGCCGTCGAGCACCGCCCGGGCGCTGGGCAGCAGCCCGTGGCCGTAGCCGTCGGCCTTGACGACCGCCATCACCCCCGCGTCGCCGGCGAGCTCGTCGAGCCGGCGGGCGTTCGCGGTGATCGCGGCGAGGTCGATGCGGGCCTCGCTCCTCATGCCCCGGTCACCCGGCCAGTCTCGCAGCCAGCGCCTCCCGTACGGCGTCGGGCCAGGCCGTGAGCAGCCGCCCGGCGTGCGTCGAGAGGCCGTCGGAGGACAGCGCACCGGCCCGGCCGTGCAGGTGGGCCGCGGCGGACGCCGCCTCGAGCACGGGCAGCCCCTGGGCGAGCAGCGCGCCGCAGCCGCCGGACAGCACGTCGCCGCTGCCGGCGGTGGCGAGCACCGGCGAGCCGGTGCGGTTCACGCGGGCCGGGCCGTCCGGCCCCACCACGACCGTCGCG
>DASTLY010000129.1:0-12641 GCA_035714445.1 Mycobacteriales bacterium | reverse complement strand
CCGCCGGGTGGTTCGGCAGGTACGGCGCCAGGTGCGCGCGGGCCGCGACCGGCCCGACGCCCGGGCCGCCGCCGCCGTGCGGGATGCAGAACGTCTTGTGGAGGTTGAGGTGGCTGACGTCCGCCCCGAACTCCCCCGGCTTCGCCAGCCCGACCAGCGCGTTCAGGTTCGCGCCGTCGACGTACACCTGACCTCCCGCCTGGTGCACCGAGGCGCAGATGTCGGAGATCGTGTCCTCGTACACGCCGTGCGTGCTCGGGTAGGTGACCATCAGCGCGGCGAGGGAGTCGCGGTGCTGCTCGATCTTGGCGTGCAGGTCGTCGACGTCGACGTCCCCGGTCGGGGCGGTCGCCACCACGACCACCCGCATCCCGGCCATCACGGCGCTCGCGGCGTTGGTGCCGTGCGCACTCGCCGGGATGAGGCAGACGTCGCGGTCGGTGTCGCCGTTGGCGTGGTGGTAGCCGCGGATCGCCAGCAGGCCGGCGAGCTCGCCCTGGCTGCCGGCGTTGGGCTGCAGGCTGACCGCGTCGTAGCCGGTGACCTCGGCGAGCCAGCGGGACAGGTCGTCGGTCAGGCTCCGGTAGCCGCGCGCGTGCGCCGGGTCGGTGAACGGGTGCAGGCCGGCGAACTCCGGCCAGGTCACCGGCTCCATCTCGGTGGTGGCGTTGAGCTTCATCGTGCAGGAGCCCAGCGGGATCATCGTCCGGTCCAGCGCCAGGTCCTGGTCGGACAGCCGCCGCAGGTAGCGCAGCATCGCCGTCTCGCTGTGGTGGGTGCGGAAGACCTCGTGCGTGAGGTACGGCGTCGCGCGCCTGGTCGCCTCGGGCAGCGCGTCGGGGGTCTGCGCGTCGAGGGCGTCCCAGTCCTGCTCCGGCAGCCCGAACGCCGCCGCCACCGCGTCCAGCTGCACCCGGGTGGTGGTCTCGTCGGTGCTGATCCCCAGCGTGTCGTCGTCGACCCGGCGGAGCTCCACCCCGCGCTCGATCGCGGCCGCCGCGACCTCCGCCGCCCGGCCGGGCACCCGGACGGTGACCGTGTCGAAGAACTGCCCGTATAGCGGCGGGACGCCGTGCGCGGCCAGCGCTGCGGCCAGGACGACGGCGGTCCGGTGCGTACGCCGGGCGATCGCCTGCAGCCCGTCGGGGCCGTGGTGGACGACGTACGCCGCCGCCATCACCGCGAGCAGCACCTGGGCCGTACAGATGTTGCTGGTGGCCTTCTCCCGGCGGATGTGCTGCTCGCGGGTCTGCAGGGCGAGCCGCAGCGCCGGCGCGCCGTCGGCGTCGATGCTCACGCCGACCAGCCGGCCGGGCATGCTCCGCTCGAGGCCCTTGCGCACGACCATGAACCCCGCGTGCGGGCCGCCGTAGCCCAGCGGCACGCCGAAGCGCTGGCTGCTGCCGACCGCGACGTCGGCGCCGAGCTCGCCGGGGCTCTCCAGCAGGGTGAGCGCGAGCAGGTCGGCGGCGACGACGACGACCGCACCGCGCTCCTTGGCGGTCGCGATCAGCGGTCGCAGGTCGCGGACCACGCCGTATGTCCCGGGGTGCTGCAGCAGGACACCGAAGGCGTCGCCCGCCGGCAGGCCCTCGCCGACGTCCACCACCTCGACCCGCAGGCCGAGCGGCAGCGCCCGGGTGCGCAGCACGGCGACGGTCTGCGGGTGCGTCTGGTCGTCGACGAGGAACGCGGCGTCCTTGCCGGCCTTGCTCTGCCGGCGGGCCAGCGTCATGGCCTCGGCCGCCGCGGTCGACTCGTCGAGCAGGCTGGAGCCGGCGACGTCGAGCCCGGTGAGGTCGGCGACCACGGTCTGGAAGTTGAGCAGCATCTCCAGCCGGCCCTGGCTGATCTCGGGCTGGTAGGGCGTGTAGGCGGTGTACCAGGCCGGGTTCTCCATGACGTTGCGCAGGATGACCCCGGGGGTGTGGGTGCCGGAGTAGCCGGTGCCGATCATCGGCGTCACGACCCGGTTGGCGCCCGCGAGCGCGCGCAGCTCTTCGAGGACCTGAGGCTCGCTGGCCGCTGCGGGCAGGTCGAGCCGCACGGTCGCGCGGATCGCCGCGGGCACGGCGGCCTCGGCGAGCTCGGTCAGCGAGCCGGCCCCCACCACCGCGAGCATCTTGGCGATCTCGTCCTCGCGCGGCCCGATGTGCCGGCCGGCGAACGGCGCCGCCTGCTCGAGGTCGGCCAGCGAGGGGGTGCGCGGGTCGCTCATGTGCGGCCTTCCGGGGCTGCCGCGGGGCGCCGGACGCGCACCGCTCGGGCCTCCCCGCTCTGTCCTGGGTACCTGAGAGCTTCGCCCGCCTGCGCGGGCTTTCTCCTTCGGCGAGGGCGATCCCGACCCGGAGGTGGGGCGTCCTTCTTTCCAGAGGTGCCTGACCCGTGCGGTCCGCGGGGCCTGAGAGGTTCTCGGGGAGAGTTGCTCCTTCGGCGCCCCACGCTGGCGGCGGGGGGACTCTCCCGCACGGGGTCGTCGGCGACGAAAGGGTAACGCCGACGTCCCCGCCCGGCATGCCCGGCACGCCTCGCTGCGTGCGCGGGACGGCTGTTCCCGGTGGCTGACGCGGGTGATGCGGGAGAGCGGGCGGGCTCAGCCCGCGGTGCGGCGGCGCCGGCGGGCGGCGAGGTCGTCCTCGGACTCCTGAACCGCGACCGGCGCGTCGGCGCCCTGCGCGCGCTCCCCCGGCAGCCGCGCCAACGAGCCCTGCACGTCGCGGACCTGGTGGCCGACCGCGATGGCGAACACGGCCTGACCGCCCTGCACCAGGTCCAGGACCTCGTCGTTGGAGCTGCACTCGTAGACCGTCGTGCCATCGCTCATCAGCGTCATCTGGGCGAGGTCCTCGACCCCGCGGTCGCGCAGCGTGGCGATCGCGGTCCGGATGTTCTGCAGGGACACCCCGGCGTCCAGCAGCTTCTTCACGATCTTGAGCACCAGGATGTCGCGGAAGGAGTAGAGCCGCTTGGTGCCGGAGCCGGCGGCCTCGCGCACGGTCGGCTCGACCAGGCCGGTGCGGGCCCAGTAGTCCAGCTGGCGGTAGGTGATGCCCGCCGCGGCGCAGGCGGTCTGCCCGCCGTAGCCCAGGCCCGGCGGCTGCGCGCCCGGACGCTCCGCCAGGGGCAGGTCGTCGAACAGGGAGCCCTGCAGGCCCAGGACGGGGCCTGTCGACGCCAGGACGGGCGATGGATCGGTCGGTCCCTGCTCGTGCGGCACGAGGTCCCGCCTCTCTGGGGTACGAGCCGCCCGGCAGGGCCCGCCCGCTGACCCCGGCGTGAGGTCGTAGCGCAAGGTAGGTAGCGGCAGGGACAGGGTCAACGACCTGCCCGGCGAGTCTCAACCCTCTACCTGTGGTCGAGCCTGACCGGGCTCAGGACTCGAAGTCCTCCGGGTTGATCTGGTCGAGGAACTCGCGGAACTTCTCGACCTCGTCCTCCTGCTCGTCCGGGATGGCGATCCCCGCCTCGGTGAGGACGGCCTCCTCGCCCTTGATGGCCGCGCCGGTGCGCAGGGCCAGGGCGATCGCGTCGGACGGCCGGGCGCTGACCTGCAGGCCGCCGTCGAAGCCGAGCATGGCGTAGAACACGCCCTCGCGGAGCTCGGTGATCGTCACCGTACGCAGCGGCCGCTCGAAGGCCTCCAGCAGGTCGCGCATCAGGTCGTGGGTCATCGGGCGGGCCGTCACGACACCCTGCTGGGCGAAGGCGATCGCGGTGGCCTCGACCGCCCCGATCCAGATCGGCAGGTAGCGGTCGCCGTCGACCTCCTTGAGCAGCACGATCGGCTGCTGGCTGGGAAGCTCGACGCGGACGCCGACCACGCTCAGGTCGGAGAGCGTGGTGCCCTCCTCGTGCTCGGCCACGGGTCCTCCTGCAGTCCGGCGGTGCCCACCTCGGCCGGGTGCCCCCGGTGCTGCCGACCCTACCCGCAGGTCAGCGGCGCAACATCGGGCCGAGGCCCTGCCGCACCAGTGTGCTGTGCAGCTTCACCGACAGCGCGGCGAGCTCGCGCACGACCTCCTCGGCCCGGGCCCGCGCCTCGGGGTTGCGCTGGCGCACCAGGGGCGTCACGACCTGCTCGAGCAGGCCCACCTCGCGGTCGGCGGCGGCCTTGAACGGGCGCAGGTGGCGCGCCTCGATGCCGAACCGGGCCATCTCGGCGACGGTCTTGGCCACCACGAGGGCGTCGCCGTCGTAGTGGGTGCCCCCGCGCTGCGGGCCCAGCAGGCCGTACTGCACGAGCTGCTCGACCTGCTCGCCGCTGAGCCCGGACGCCTCGGCCAGCTCGGCCTTCGACAGCCGCATCTCGCTGGTCGCCGGCCGGAAGCTCTCCGGTCCCGGCAGGCCCTCGGCGGCCACCAGCGCGCGGGGGGCGCGCGGTCCCCCGGCGCCGCCGAGCGCCGGCGGCTCCATGCCGCGGTCGATCGCCTCGAGGTGCTCCTTGATGACGCGCAGCGGGAGGTACTGGTCGCGCTGGGTGGTCAGCACGTAGCGCAGCCGCGCGACGTCCTCCCGGGAGAACTTCCGGTAGCCGGACGCTGTGCGCTCGGGCTTGACCAGCCCCTCGTCCTCGAGAAAGCGGATCTTGCTGATCGTGATGTCCGGGAAGTCCGGCCGCAGCTGGCCGAGGACCTCACCGATGCTCATGAACGCGCGGGCGGGCGGCGCGGCGTCCCCTCCCGGGACGGCGTCAGCGGTCACGCGTCGTCGCCGCTGCGCGGCCCGGCCAGGAACACCAGGCGGTACTTGCCGATCTGCACCTCGTCACCGTTGGCCAGGTGCGCGGAGTCGATGCGCTGGCGGTCGAGGTAGGTGCCGTTGAGGCTGCCGACGTCGCGCACGACGTAGCCGTTGCCCTCGCGCACGAAGTCGGCGTGCCGCCGGGAGACGGTCACGTCGTCCAGGAAGATGTCGCTCTCCGGGTGCCGGCCGGCGGTGGTCACGTCGGCGTCGAGCAGGAAGCGGCTGCCGGCGTTGGGGCCCCGCTTGACCACGAGCAGGGCGGTGCCTGCCGGTGGCTGCTCGTCCAGCGCCGGGTCGGCCGGCGCAGCGGCCTCACCCTGCTCCAGCGCGCCCTCGATCGCCGCCAGCGAGATCGTCGACGTGGTGTCGACGGGGCTGGGTCCGCCGGGCCCAGGTGTGGGCAGCGCCGCACCGCAGCGCGCGCAGAAGCGGCTGCCGTCCGGGTTCTGCTGTCCGCACTGCGTGCAGAACACGTGTCACGCCCTCCCGCTGGGTGCAGACCCGCCACACGGCAGGCCCGAGATCAGACCGTAGTGCTGGCCGCAGACGAGGGTCAATCTCGCCCTGAGCCCGGCCCCCACACCTCGACCTGAGGTCGAGGGCGCAGGTCGCAACCTGCAGGCAGCGTCAGGGCAGGAGGGCGCGGTAGGCGGCGGCGTCGAGCAGGGTGCCGCCACGCAGGGCGTCGCCCCCGCCCTCGACGGCGAGCTCCACCAGCCACCCCTCGCCATACGGGTCGGCGTTGACCAGCTCGGGGTTGGCGTCGAGGGCCTCGTTGACCGCCGAGACGGTGCAGGCGACAGGGGCGTACACGTCCGAGACGCTCTTGGTCGACTCCACCTCGCCGAGCGCCTGGCCGGCGTCGAGCGCCGTCCCGACGGCCGGCAGCGTGACGAAGACGATGTCGCCGAGCGCCTCCTGCGCGTACGACGTGATGCCGATCCGCACGGTGCCGCCGTCGCCGGGCCGCAGCCACTCGTGCTCGGCGGTGTAGGTGAGGTCGTCGGGGTACGCGTCGTCGGAAGTCAGGGCGCCGGCCTTTCGGAACGGACGGGTGCAGGGCGCACACGTGCAGGGCGGACAGCGGGCAGGGGCGGCACCCGGTCAGCTCCCCGGAGCCGGCCGAGCGTAACGAGGGGTCGGAAGGGGCCGCAACGCGCCCACCTCGAGGGCGTCCGACGGGGTGACCTCCGCCCGGCCGCCGACCCGTGCGACGGTGGCGATGACGCCGCCGGGGATCCGCAGCGAGGAGGCCAGCGTGGACTGGTCACCGATCACCGTGAAGGTGTAGGGCGCGGTCAGCAGCACCCCGTCGACCCGTACTCCCCCGGCGTCGTCGACGAGCGCGGTGCTGGCGACCACCCGCACCGGCCCGGCGGCGGCACCCGACAGCTGCACGGCCTCCGCACCGGCGTCGCGGAGCTCCTCGAGGGCGTCGAGCAGGACCTCGGCGCGTACGCCGTTGTCGGGGTCCGCGACGGTCAGGGTGACGCCGGGTCCCGCGGCGGCGAGGGTGCCGGCCAGCACCCCGAGCACCTGGGTGCGGCGGCGGGCCTCCTGCAGCGCGGCGGCGTTGCCGTCCATGGTCAGCCGGACCCGCGCCGCGGTCAGGTCCGTGACCTCCTGCCGCAGCCGCTCGGTGCGCCCGGACAGGTCGTCGAGGATGCGCACGAGGTCCTCCGACCGGGCCGACGCGAGGATCCCGTCGACCTGCGTCGAGCGGACCTGGACCGCCGCCCCGAACCCGAGAGCCGCCAGCAGCACGGCGACGAGCAGGTCGACGCTGCGGACCCGGATCAGGCTCCGCCACGAGGGCCGGCGGTCGCTCATGCCTTGAACACGTGCCGTCGGATCGCCGCGGCGTTGGAGAAGATCCGGATGCCGAGCACGACGACCACGCCCGTGGACAGCTGCCCGCCGACCCCGAGCTGGTCGCCGAGGAACACCACCAGGGCGGCGACGAGGACGTTGCTCACGAAGGACACGACGAAGACCTTGTCGTCGAAGATCCCGTCCAGCTGCGCGCGGACGGCGCCGAACACCGCGTCGAGGGCCGCGACGACCGCGATCGGCAGGTACGGCTGCAGGGCCACCGGCACGGTGGGCTCGAGGATCAGCCCGAGCAGCACGCCGCCGACCAGGGCCAGGGCCGGGATCACGACGGCCCCGGACCCGGCGGCCCAGGACTGGCAGGCCCCGGGCTCGCAGGCCCCGGGCTCGCAGGTCCCGAACTCGCGGGCAGGGCGCTGGCCGACCGCGGGTCGGGCACGGTGCCGGCCGGCAGCCGCAGCTGGTCGCGCGCGGAGACGGCGAAGCGCAGGCCGTACAGCGAGGTGTAGGCGGCCAGCCGCCGACCGGCGGCGCCGTCGACGAAGGCGGCCTCGAGCCGGCCCGGGTCGCCGATGGCCCGGACGACGTACGGCGGGCTCAACGGCCGGTAGTCCACCAGCACCGCCTCGCCGGCCGAGCGGATGGCGGTGCGTGCCGTCAGGCGCAGGTCGTTGACGCTGACCGCCTCCGCGCCGGCCGCCCACAGGCCGTTGACGGCCTGCTGCAGGTCGCGGTCGAGCACCCGGCCGGAGCCGACCTGCCCCCCGCGCGGCAGCCCGGGGGTGGTGGCATCGCCGGCCGGCCGGTCGTCGAGCAGCACCTCGATGCCGGGCCCGGCGACCGCCCCGCTCGCCGCCGCCAGCTCCAGCTGCGCGAGGGCCGCGGCCTGGCCGCCGCCCTGCGCGGCCAGCGCGGCGTCGCGCCGGGCGCTCACCTCGGCCCGCAGCGCCTCCGAGCGGGCGGCCAGCGCGTCGGACTCGGCGGTGCGCCGCTGGACCTCGCGGACCAGCGCCGCCCGCTGGGTGCTGTCGTCACCGGCGGTGCGCAGCGTCGCGGCTGCGACGCCGATCAGCACGCCGACCAGGGCGACGACCAGCGCACCGCCGGCCACCCGCCGGCGCTGCTGGGGCGGGCGGGGGGACGGAGCCTGCGCCCGCCGGGGCGCGGCGGCCTCGGCGTACGCCGGGTCCTCCGCGTGCTGCATCAGGTCCACCAGCAGCGACATCGAGCCGTCGACGCGCCGCGGCGGGGTCGGCGTCACAGACACCGCACCACCCTGCCACGCAGCGCAGCCGGGACGGTGGAGGCAGCCGCTCAGCCGGCGGCGTCGCCCTCGGCGTGCGCCACGACCTGCGACCAGCCCGCGAGCAGGTCCTCGGCGGCCGCGTGCGTCGGCGCCTCCGCCCACAGGTGGGTGACGGCCTCGGAGGGGTCGGGCAGCACCAGCGCCCACCGGCCGTCGGCCTCGACGACCCGCAGGCCGTCGGTGGTGTCGACCTCGCGGCCGTCGGCGGCGCCGAGCACCGCACGCATGACGACCCCCTTGCGGGCCCACGGGGTCGGCACGGTGCGGCGTACGACGTGGGCGAGCGGGATCCGCGCGTCGATCTGGCTGAGCGTCAGCCGGGTCCTCGCGACCAGCCCGAGCAGCCGGACGAACGCGGCCAGCCCGTCGATGGCCGGCGACAGCTCGGGGACGACGAAGCCGCCACGGCCGTCGCCCGCGAAGACGGCGCCGGCGCCGGCCACCCGCGACAGCTCGTCCGGGGAGGTCGACGTCCAGGTCACCTCGCAGCCGTGGAAGCGGGTCACCTGCTCGGCGATCCTGGTGGTGGTCACCGGCAGCGCGAAGCGTCCCGACCGCTGCTCCGCGGCCACCAGGTCGAGCACGACGAGCAGCGCCCGGTCGTCGCGGACGACCTGGCCGCGCTCGTCGACCAGCGAGATGCGCTCACCCACGTGGTCGAAGCGCACCCCGAAGGCCGCCCGCGAGCTCGAGACCAGGCCGGCCAGCCTCTCCAGCGCCGCGAGGTGCTCCTCGACGGTCTGCGTGGTCGCCCGCTCGTCGAGGCGGTTCGACACCGTGAGGACGTCGACCCCGACCCGACCGAGCAGCGTCGGCAGCACCAGTGCGGCCGCCCCGCCCGCGGTGTCGAGCACGACCTTGAGCCGGGCCTCGGCCACCCCCGTCATGTCGACGGCCCGCAGCAGGTCCTGTGAGTAGGTGTCGAGGGTCCGGGACGGGAAGCTGAGCTCGGCGATCTCCCCGGGGAAGGCCCGCCGGAACTCCTGGCGGCTGAACACCCGCTCGAGCCTGCGCTGCGCCGCCGGCGACAGGTCGGCGCCGTCCTCGTCGAGGAAGACGATGTCGATCGACTGCGGGTCGCCGGGGGTGGTGCGCAGGACCACCCCGCCGCAGGCGTTGCTGCGGCCGGTCTCGAAGCGCGTCACGGGCAGCGGTGACACCTCCAGGTCGCGGACGTCGATCGCGCTGGCGGTGAGGGCGGCGATGACCGCGCGCTTGAAGGCACGGGCCGCCCGGGAGGCGTCGCGGGCGGTGGTGACGACGCTGCCCTTGCGCAGCGTGGTGGCGTACGCCGACGCCAGCCGGACCACGTACTCCGGGGTGATCTCCACGTTGACCAGGCCGGACACCCCGCGCGGGCCGAACAGCGTCGCCGTACCGCGCGACTCCCAGATCACGCTGGTGTTGACCACCGCGCCGGCCTCGATGGTCTTGAACGGGTAGACCTTCACCCCGTGGGAGAGGTAGGCCTCCTGCTCGACGACGCACTCGTCGCCGACGACGGCGCCCTCCTCGATCCGGGCGGCGCGCATGATGTCGGTGTTCTTGCCGATCACGCACCCGCGCAGGACCGCCTGCGGGCCGATGAACACGTTGTCGTGCACGACGGCCCGCTCCAGGAACGCGCCGCCCTTGACCACGACGTTGCTGCCGAGCACGGTCAGCGGCCGCAGCTCCGCGCCGGCCTCGACCTTCGCGAAGCCGCCGATGTAGGCCGGCCCCTCGACCACCGCGTCCGGGTCGACCTCGGCGCCCTCCCCCACCCAGACCGACGGCGCGACCTCGAAGCCGTCGATGGCGACGTCGACCCGGCGGTGCAGCACGTCGGCCTGCGCCCGCAGGTAGCTCTCGTGCGTGCCCACGTCCTCCCAGTAGCCCTCGGCGACGTGCCCGTAGACGGGCGCGCCGGCGCGGAGCAGGGCCGGGAAGACGTCGCCGGCCCAGTCCACCTGCTCGCCCCTCGCGACGTGCTCGAAGACCTCGGGCTCCATCACGTAGATGCCGGTGTTGACGGTGTCGGTGAACACCTGGCCCCAGGTGGGCTTCTCGAGGAAGCGCTCGACGCGGCCCGCCTCGTCGGTGACCACGATCCCGAACTCCAGCGGGTCGGGCACCCGGGTGAGGCAGACCGTGACGAGGGCGCCCCGCTCCCGGTGGGCGGCGACGACCGCACCCAGGTCGATGTCGGTGAGCGCGTCGCCGCTGATCACCAGGAAGGAGTCGTCGCGCAGCGCCTCCTCGGCGTTCTTCACCGACCCGGCGGTCCCGAGCGGCTTCTCCTCGGTGGCGTACGACAGGTGCATGTCGAGCTCGTCGCCGTCGCCGAAGTAGGTGCGCACCAGGCTGGCGAGGAACTGCACCGTGACGACGGTCTCGTCGAACCCGTGCCGCTTCAGCAGCCGGAGCACGTGCTCCATGATCGGCCGGTTGACCACCGGCAGCAGCGGCTTGGGCTGGTTGGCCGTCATCGGGCGCAGCCGGGTGCCCTCGCCGCCGGCCATCACCACGGCCCTCACGCCGGCGCCCCTGCGCTCACCCGGTCGCGCTCACACCGACCGGGCAGCGGTGCGGGCCGTCGCTCCCGGACCGCACAGCTGGCGGACCTGCCAGACGTAGGCGAGGCCGGCCACCCAGTACAGGACCGTTCCCCAGGTGACGAACGCCCAGCCCAGCGGCCGGAACACCGTGCTGAGCAGGTCGTCGCGCTCGGGCAGGGCGGCCAGCAGCATCGGGAAGGCGTACAGCAGGTTGAAGGTGGCGGCCTTGCCCAGGAAGCTCACCGGCAGCGGCCCGTAGCCGTTGCGGCGCAGCACCGGCAGGAAGCAGCCGAGGAACACGTCGCGGCCGATCAGCGCGACGGCAAAGGCCAGCGGGAGGCCGTCGCGGGCGACCAGGGCGATGAGGGTGGCCAGGATGTACAGCCGGTCGGCCAGCGGGTCCAGGAGCTGGCCGAGCCGGCTGGACGAGCCGTACGCCCTGGCGATCTTGCCGTCGGCGTAGTCCGACGCGCCGGCCGCCATCAGCAGCAGGATCGCCCGGCCGTCCTGGTGGGTGACCAGCACCCAGTACAGGAACAGCGGGACGCCGGCCAGGCGCAGCGCGGACAGCACGTTGGGGACGGTCCAGACGCGGTTGCTGACCGCTGCCGGCGTTGCCACGACCTGGACCCTACCGAGCCGGGCGCCCCGCGCGGTCGGGTTCACCCGGTGCAGCTGTCGGGCACAGGGCCGTCGTGAGCTTCCAGGCGCAGGACCCAGAGCCGGGCAGCCCGGACCCAGCGCCGGGCAGCCGGCTGATGCGCGCGACCGTCCCGGGGCCACCGGTCGCCCCCGCGGTGCGGGTCGCCTCCGAGTGGACCTGGCGCCTGCTGGTCATCGCCCTGGGCGTCTACGCCCTGGTCAAGCTGGTGGCCAACTTCAGCAACCTGCTCGTCCCGGTGCTGGTCAGCCTGCTGCTCGCCGCCCTGCTCCAGCCCCTCGTGGAGCTGCTGTGCCGCGCCGGCGTCCCGCGGGCCGGGTCGGCCCTGCTGTCGATGCTCCTGCTGCTCCTGCTGCTGACGGGCCTGTTCGCGCTGGTCGGGCAGCAGGCCGTCGCGGGGTTCTCCGACCTGCGGGACCAGGCCGTCGCGGGCATCGAGGACGTCCAGCGCCGGCTGGCGGAGAGCCCGCTCAACCTGTCCTCGACGGCCGTCTCGGACCTGGTCGACAAGGCCGAGGACGCCGCGCAGGACAACCAGGGCGCGCTGCTCGACAGCGCCCTGGGGGTTGCCTCGACCGCGACCCGGATCGCCGAGGGCCTGTTCATCATCTTCTTCTCGACGTTCTTCTTCCTGTCCTCCGGCCGCGGCATCTGGGCGTGGCTGCTCGGCCTGATGCCGCGCGCGGCCCGCGAGCCGCTCGACGAGGCCGGTCGCTCCGGCTGGGTCACCCTGAGCCACTACGTACGGGCGACGCTGATCGTCGCGGTCGTGGACGGCCTCGGGGTCGGCATCGGCGCGGCGCTGCTGGGCGTGCCGCTCGCGCTTCCCCTCGGGGTGGTGGTCTTCCTCGGGGCGTTCATCCCCGTGGTCGGCGCGCTGCTGTCCGGGGTGCTCGCCGTGCTGGTCGCCCTCGTCGCGCACGGGCCCTTCGTGGCGCTCGGCATGCTGGCCGTCGTCCTGGGAGTGCAGCAGGTCGAGGCGCACGCCCTGCAGCCCTTCCTGCTCGGCCGGGCGGTGTCGGTGCACCCGCTGGCGGTCATCCTGGCGATCGCGGCCGGCGCCGGGGTGGCCGGCATCCCGGGCGCGCTGTTCGCGGTGCCGCTCGCGGCGGTGGCCAACACGATGATCTCCTCGATCGCCCGGTACGGCTCCCCCGGACCCGATCCCGGCGAGGAGGTGGCCGAGCAGGAGGCCCCCCTGTCGCCGGACCGCCCGGAGGCCACCGACGTCGAGGAGGACACGCCGGACCTGACCACCAGCACGCCCGGCGCCGCCGCCGGTCGGTAGCGCGCCGCCGGTCGGTAGAGCTCAGTGGCTCTCGGTGCCCGCCCGCCCCTCGAGGCGCGGCGCGATCAGCCGGTCGGCGAGCAGCCCGGTCGCAAAGGAGTACACAGCCTTGTGCGCGACGTCGACGAGCTGCTCGCGCACCGGCCAGGTGCGGGGCGGGGCCCCGACGCCGGTGGCGTTCTCAAGCGTTTGGTCGGTGGCCAGCCGGACGACGGTGTGGGCGAGAGAGGCCTTGGGCCCGCGCAGCCCGACCACGGCCCACACCCCGCGCAGCGT
>DASTLY010000128.1:0-4588 GCA_035714445.1 Mycobacteriales bacterium | reverse complement strand
CTGCTGGCCAGCGCGGTGCTGGTGCCGCGCAACCGGGTCTACCGCCGGCTGCACGAGGAGGAGGAACGCGACGACGACCACGACGGCATCCCCGACGTCTACCAGCGCGGCACGGCACCCGGCGCCCCTGGTTCGCCGGCGTAACGCGCACCTGCGCGGCGCTCACCCTAGAGTTCGCACGGACCAGGGCACCCGGCGACGCATCCGGAGCGGCCCCTGAGGAGAGGCGAACGACATGTCGACGCAGTACACCGCGACGCAGGGCAGCGACCGCCCCTACGGCGCCCCCGAACGCACGATCGGCCAGCTCGTCGCCGATGCGCGGCACGACCTGACGGACATCGCCCGCCACGAGGTGGCGCTGGCGAAGGCGGAGCTGAAGGACGACGTGACCAAGGCCGGCATGGGTGCCGGCCTGCTCGCCGCTGCGGCGTTCCTGGGCGTCGTGGCCTTCGTCCTGCTGTGCATCACGGCCGCCCTGGCCCTGGTCGCCCTGGGCCTGCCGGGCTGGGCCGCGTTCCTCATCGTCGCGGGGGTGCTGCTGCTCCTGGCCGCGATCCTCGGGCTGGTCGGCAAGAAGCGCCTGAGCGCGATCAAGAAGCCGGAACGCACGATCAGCACGGCCAAGGGCTCGCTGGCGGCGTTGAAGGGCCAGCATTGAAGGGCCAGCACTGACCGCTGGCCCCGGCGGCCGCCGGTGACAGGCCCCTGCCGACCGGCCCGCGGTGAGGGGCCCGCGGTCAGGGGCCGGTTCTGAGGGGCCGGCGCGGACCCTCCTCACCGGACCCGTCGCCGGCAAGCGTCGATGCGTCCGTCGTCCTGGACGACGGGCCGTGGCAGCACCGCTTCGTGCCGGCCAACGGCAGCCGCTTCCACGTCGTGGAGCAGGGTCCGGCCGGGTCGGACGGGTTGGACGGGGCCCCGGTCGTCCTGCTGCTGCACGGCTTCCCGCAGTTCTGGTGGGCCTGGCGGCACCAGCTGCCCGCTCTGGCCGACGCCGGGTACCGCGCCGTCGCGATGGACCTGCGCGGCTACGGCGGCAGCGACAAGCCGCCGCGGGGCTACGACACCCCCACCCTGGCGGCCGACGTCGCCGGGGTCATCCGCAGCCTGGGCGCGGCCGACGCCGTCGTCGTCGGACTGGGCTGGGGCGGCTGGTTGGCCTGGTCGATGCCGTCGCTGGCGCCGCGCACGACCCGCGCGGTCGCCGTCCTGGGCGCACCGCACCCGTTGCAGGCGTTGACCGCGCTGGCGGCGCCGCGCCGGGCGCAGGGGCTGCGCCACGTCCTGTCGTTCCAGGCCCCCGTGCTGCCCGAACGACGGCTCCAGCGCGGCGGGCTGGTCGCAGACCTGCTGCGGGCGTGGTCGGCGCCGGGCGGCTCCTTCCCCGACGACGCCGCCGTGCTCCGCTACACCCAGGCGATGCGCATCCCCTCCGTGGCCCACTGCAGCCTGGAGTACTACCGCTGGGCGGTGCGCTCGCGGGTGCGCCCGGACGGCCTGCGGTTCGCGCGCGCCGTGCGGCGCACGACCTCGGTGCCGGTGCTGCAGCTGCACGGGTCGGCGGACGGCCAGGTGTCGCCGGGGGTCGCCCGCGGGTCCTCGCGGTTCGTCCGGGGCAGCTACCGCTGGGAGATGCTCGACGGGCCGGGGCACTTCCTGCCCGAGGAGGCACCGGCCCAGACCACCGCCCTCCTGCTCGACTGGCTCGCGGCCCTGCCCCCCAGCCCCAGCCCCGGAATGTTCACGAACTGACCGACACGCCGGCATGTCGGTCAGTTCGTGCACATTCCTCGGGCCGCGGGCAGCCTCAGCCGGAGCTGCAGGCGCCGGTGTCGACCGCCTCGGTCGCCGCGGCAGCCTGGTCCAGCACCGGTCGCGACTCGGCCAGGGTGAGCGCGTACCCGGTGTCGGGGTCGTCCAGCGAGGAGGCGAAGACGACGCCGACGAGCGCGCCGGCCGGGTCGAGCAGCGGGCCGCCGCTGTTGCCGGGGCGCACCTGGGCGTAGAGGGAGTACACCTGGCGGGAGACGCCGGGCTCGCCGTAGATGTCCTCGCCGCGGGCCTGCAGCACCTGCCGCACCCGGGCGACCGTGCTGGTGAAGGGGCCGTCGCCGGGGTACCCCACGACGACGGCGGGAGCGCCGCCGGCGAGGTCGGTGCCCAGCGCGAGCGGCGGCGCGGTGAGCCCGGGCACGGCCAGCACGGCCAGGTCACGCTCGGGGTCGAAGAGCACCACCTCGGCGTCCAGCCGGGCACCTGTGCCGAGCACCTGGGCCTGGGCACCCTCCACCCCGGCCACGACGTGGGCGTTGGTGACGACGCGCTCGGGCGCGATGACGAAGCCGGACCCCTCCTGCGTGCGCAGGCAGCTGTCCGCGCGACCGGTGATCTTCACCGTGCTCGGCGCGGCCAGGGCGGCGGCCTGCCCCACCTCGGCCGCCGACGGCGGGGCCACCGGGACGATCTGCTCCGGGCCGATCCCGGCGAAGACGCGGGGGAAGTCGCTCGCGACGGCGCGGGCCATGCCGCCGGCCGCGGTGGTGACGCCGGCGGGCACCACCTGGTCCAGCACCCTGACCACCGTCGAGCCGCCGATCGCCCTCGACACCAGCGGCAGCGGCGCCCCCCGCACGACACCGGCCAGCACCGTGACGACGACCGCGACCCCCACCAGGGAGACGACGCCGCCCAGCACGGCGTCGGCGACGCGGGCCGGCTGCGAGCGCACCGTGGACCTCACCCGGCTGCCGATGGCGGCGCCCACGACCTGCCCCAGCCCACCCATGATCAGCACGCCGACGATGACGATGACCGCCCGGCTGCGTCCGGGCTCCAGCGAGGTGACGACCCGGGGCAGCAGCCAGATGCCGGCCGCGACGCCGCCGGCGAACCCCGCGAGCGACAGGGTGCCGAAGACGAAGCCCTGCCGGATCCCGGAGAAGAGGTAGACGGCCAGGACGGCGAGCAGCACCAGGTCGAGGGCCCGCGAGCCGGTCACGAGGGAACCCCGCCGTCGGCGCCGGACGGAACCGCGCCCTGGGCGCGAGACGCGACCGCGCCGTCGCCGCGGGCAGGGTCGGCGGTCACCGGCGCGCCTGCGTCCGTGGGGGACGGTGGCGCCGACCGCAGCGACGCCAGCATCTGCGCACCCGGCACCTCGCGCCGCAGGCCCTCGTCCCACGGCTGCTCCAGGCCGGCCAGCTGCAGCACCCTGGCCAGCAGCAGGGCCGTGAAGCCCCAGACGAAGAGCCCGGACGCCTCGAAGCCGGGCCCGACGTCGCCGACGGCGAGCCGGGTGCTGAAGCGGTTGGCAGGGTCGAGCAGCTCGGGCAGGGGCACCTGCACCACCCGCGCGACCTCGTCGACGGCCCGGGCGTGCACCGCGGACGGCTGACGCCACCAGCCGACGACGGGAGTGACCTCGAAGCGGGACGGTGGCAGGTACAACGGCGGCAGGGACCCCACGACGTCGACACCGGCGGGGTCGAGACCCGTCTCCTCCCAGGCCTCGCGGAGCGCGGCGGCCTGCGGCCCGGCGTCCTCCGGGTCGACGGCACCGCCGGGGAAGGCCACCTGGCCGGCGTGCGAACGCATGGTGGCGGCCCGTTCGATCAGCAGGACGTCCCCCGTCCCGCCCTGCCCGGGGCCGAACAGGAGCAGGACCGCCGCCTGCCGAGTGCTGCCGTCCTGCGGCAGCTGCCACGGGGAGAGCTGCGACCGGGTGGCGGTCGCGACGACGTCGGCGACCTGCTGCATCCAGGTGGGCCACGGAGGCGGCCCGTCAGCGGCCGCCGTCATGGCGCGTCCACCGGCTGGGGCTCGTACCGCAGCAGCGTCGCTGCCACCTGGGGGTCCGTCTCGCCCACCCCGTAGGACGGGCACTGCGCCGCGACCGGGCAGGCGCCGCACGCGGGGCGACGGGCGTGGCACGTGCGCCGGCCGTGGAAGATCAGGCGGTGCGACAGGAGCGTCCAGTCGCGCCGCTCGAACAGGTCGGCGAGGTCGCTCTCCACCTTCACCGGGTCGTCGTGACCGCTCCACCCGAAGCGCCGGGACAGCCGGCCGACGTGCGTGTCGACGGTGATGCCCGGGATGCCGAAGGCGTCGCCCAGCACCACGTTCGCGGTCTTGCGGCCCACTCCCGGCAGGGTGACCAGCTGCTCGAGCCGCCGGGGCACCTCGCCACCGTGGTCGCTCACGAGGCGCTGCGACAGCGCGGTCAGCGACGCGGACTTGGCGCGGAAGAACCCCGCCGGGCGGATGAGCTCCTCGAGCTCGGTGCGGTCCGCGCCGGCCAGGGCCGTCGCGTCGGGAAAGCGGGCGAACAGCGCGGGCGTGACGAGGTTGACGCGGGCGTCGGTCGTCTGGGCCGAGAGCACGGTGGCGACGAGCAGCTGGAAGGGCGTTCGGAAGTCCAGCTCGCACCGGGCGTCCGGGTAGCGCAGCGCCAGCGCACGGTGGATGCGCCGGGCCACGCGCCGCCGTCCGGACAGCGTGGCGGGGACGACCGCGCGGCGAGGCACCTCCTCAGCCTATGACCCGGCCGCCGGTGCCCGGCCCCACCGGGTTCTCGGCCCGCCCGGCG
>DASTLY010000127.1:0-48167 GCA_035714445.1 Mycobacteriales bacterium | reverse complement strand
CCGTCGTGGTCGGCTACTGCGGGCGCACCGAGCACCCCGCCCCCGCGGTCGGCCGGCCGGCCGGCGAACCGCAGAACAGCGCCGCGGTGCTCTGGGGCGGGCAGGTCGTCGCCCGGTACGCCAAGCACCACCTGCCCAACTACGGTGTTTTCGACGAGTTTCGATACTTCGTGCGCGGCGACCGCTTTCCCGTCGTGCGCCTGCACGGCGTCGACGTCGCCCTGTCGGTCTGCGAGGACCTGTGGCAGGAGGGCGGCCCGGTGCACGTGTCCCGCGCGGCCGGCGCCGGGCTGCTGCTCTGCCTGAACGGCTCGCCGTACGAACGCGGCAAGGACGACGTCCGGGGCGAGCTGGTCGCCCGCCGGGCCCGGGAGGCGGGCTGCCCCCTCGCGTACGTCAACCTGGTCGGCGGCCAGGACGAGCTGGTCTTCGACGGTGACTCGCTCGTGGTGTCCGCCGACGGGACGGTGCTGGCCCGGGCGGCGCTGTGGCAGCAGGAGCTGCTGTGCGTCGACCTCGACCTGCCGGAGGCGACCTGCACGGGCCCGGGCCCGTACGACGCCGGCGACGGCACCACGATGACCGTCGAGCACACCGTGCTGACGGCCCAGCCGCTCGCCCCGTACGAACCGAGGCCCGGCACGGTCGCCGAGCCGCTCGACGACGTCGCGGAGCTGTGGGGCGCGCTGGTGACCGCGACCCGCGACTACGTCGAGAAGAACCGGTTCGCCTCCGTCGTGCTCGGCCTGTCCGGCGGCATCGACAGCGCCCTGGTCGCCACGATCGCCTGCGACGCGCTCGGCCCCGAGCGGGTGCACGTCGTCGGGATGCCGAGCGACTGGAGCAGCTCGCACTCGGTCACCGATGCCGAGGACCTGGCCCGCCGGCAGGGGCTGCAGTGGCAGCTGGTGCCGATCAAGGCGATGGTCGACGCCTATCTCGGCTCGGTCGAGCTGTCCGGCCTGTCGGTCGAGAACCTGCAGGCCCGGGTGCGCGGAACGCTGCTCATGGCGCTGTCCAACGAGCACGGCCATCTGGTGCTGACGACCGGCAACAAGAGCGAGCTGGCGACCGGCTTCTCGACGCTGTACGGCGACAGCGCCGGCGGCTTCGCGCCCATCAAGGACGTGCCGAAGTCCCTGGTCTGGGAGCTGGCGCGGTGGCGCAACACAGTCTCCGCCGACGGGGTGCAGCCGCCGATCCCGCCGAACAGCATCGAGAAGCCGCCGTCCGCGGAGCTCGCGCCGGGGCAGCTCGACAGCGACCGCCTCCCGCCGTACGACGTGCTGGACGCGCTGCTCGACGCCTACGTCGAGCAGGACCGGGGCCGGGCCGAGCTGGTCGCCGCCGGCTTCGACGGGGAGCTCGTGGACCGGGTGGTCCGGCTGGTCGACGCGGCGGAGTACAAGCGCCGGCAGAACCCGCCCGGGCCGAAGGTGACCGGCCGCGCGTTCGGCCGCGACCGCCGGCTGCCGATCACGTCACGGTGGCGCGAGCAGGCGGCGCCGACCGCGCAGGAGCCCCCGGAGATCCGGCCCGAGCAAGCCTGAGTCACGCTGGAGGGGTCCGGGGACGCCGTCCGAGGCGCTCCGAGTCACCTCCCGAGAGGCACCTCCATGAGCGAGCTCCCGTCGCTGTACGGCGGCATCACCACGCGCCGGGTCACCCCGCGTGACCTCCAGCGCGCCAAGGACCGCGAGCGCTGGGCGATGCTCACGTCGTACGACACCATCAGCGCGCAGCTGTTCGACGAGGCCGGCATCCCGGTCCTGCTGGTCGGCGACAGCGCCGCCAACGTGGTCCTCGGGTACGAGACCACGGTGCGGGTCAGCACCGAGGAGCTGCTGCCGATGGTCCAGGCGGTCGCGCGCTCCACCTCCCGGGCGCTCGTCGTTGCGGACCTGCCGTTCGGCACCTACCAGGTCTCCCCCGCCCAGGCGCTCGAGACCAGCGTTCGCTTCCTGCGCGACGGCGGCGCGCAGGCGGTCAAGATCGAGGGCGGCGTCCGCGTCGCCCCCCAGATCGAGCTGCTCGTCCGCTCCGGCGTCGCCGTCATGGCCCACGTGGGTCTCACCCCGCAGTCGGAGCTGGTGAGCGGCCGCCGGGTCGCCGGGCGCGGCGACTCCGCCCAGGAGCTCATCGACGATGCCCTCGCCGTGCAGGAGGCCGGTGCGTTCGCGGTGGTGCTGGAGGCTGTCCCCGCCGATCTCGCCGCCCGGGTCACCAAGGAGCTCACGATCCCGACCGTCGGCATCGGCGCGGGCGCGGGCTGCGACGCCCAGGTGCTGGTGTGGACAGACATGGCCGGCTTCACGCCGGGGCCGCCGCTGACCTTCGTGAAGCGGTACGCCGACCTGCGCGGGATCCTGTCGGCCGCCGCGCGGGAGTACGCCGACGACGTCCGCGAGGGCCGCTTCCCCGGTCCGGAGCACGGCTTCTCCTGACCCGGATCGCCCTGCTCGCTGCGCCGGCGCCGCCGCGCTACAGCGGCGGGTCGGCCTCGACGACGACGGGGCCGGTGCCGCGGCGGACGATGACGACCTCGGAGCGCTCGCCCGTGGGGTTGGTCTCCCGGTGGACGGTGTGGGCCGGGACGTGCACGAAGTCGCCGGGGTCGCCCTGCACGACCCCGGCGGCGGTCTCGACGCGGAACGCCCCCCGGACGACATAGGCCACCGTGTCGTGCTCACCGTGGTGGTGCCAGCCGCTGGTCGACCCGGACTCCGCGCGCATGACGCCCGACCAGACGTCGTCGAGCACGACCGCCGCGAAGCGCTCCATCCCGGGCGTCGGGTGCCCCGGCGTGAGGGCGTCCTTGGCGACCTTGCTGACCGGTGTCTCGTCCATGGCCGGAGCCTAGGACCGGACCGGACCGGACCGGCCCGGACCGGACCCAGACCGGACGGACCCGGCTGGGCTGGCTGGTCGCCGGTCCGGTGATCGTGTCGCCAACGTGGTGTCGCCAGCGTCGTGTCGCTGCGCGGCCACCCGCGTCGGCGGAGCCCGACATCGCGCCGTGGCGATGCGCGCGCCGGACCCCTGCCGGCGTCGGCGAACCTGCTGATGCCCCCGGGGTCCAGCCCTTGCCCCGACGGTCGGGGCCGGCGTCTACGGGGGTGCATGCGCCCAGCCGGAGGCCGTCATCCAGCGCCCGTCGTGATGCTGCAGGTCATGCCCACGGTCATGATGGTCGTGGTGATGAACATGGCAGAGCAGGACGAGGTTGTCGAGATCCGACAGCCCGCCGTCGAGCCAGTGCCTCACGTGATGCCCGGCGCACTGGGCCGGCCGGCGGTGGCAGCCGCGGACCACGCAGCGCCGGTCGCGCACGACGAGGGCCTTGAACTGGGCACCGCTGATGGTGCGGGCGGACCTGCCGACGTACAGCGGCTCGGCACGGGTCTGCTCACCCCGCTCGCCGGCCAGGTAGCGCTGCACGACGACCGTTACGGCTGCGTCGCAGGCCAGCCGGCGGAGCGCTTCCGGCAGGACGCCCGCCCCGGTGGGGAAGCAGGCAGGCGTCACCGGCGTCGCGCCGCGCAGGACCGCGAGGGCATCGAGCTGCGAGATGGCCTGACCCTGGGCCAGGGCCGTGAGCTGGTCGGCGGTGCAGGTCAGCAGGAACTGGGTGCGGACGGTGTGCGCATCCTGAGCCAGGCTGTCGCCCGGGGCGTCGGCGTGGGCGGCGAGCAGGGCCCACTTCACCAGCACCGCGGCGCGTCGGGCGGGCAGGCTGCGCGTGTCGCCAGCCGCGCGGTCCGCCTCGACGGCGAGGTCGAGCCCGTGCAGGAGCACGGCGCCGTCCTCGTCACACAGGCTGCCGGACAGGACCACGCCCGCGCCGGCCAGGACGTCGGCGAACAAGCCCTGCCTGGCCCGCTGGCGGCGCACCGCGTCGCGGGCGAGCTCCGGGTCGATAGCCTCCGCCCGCTCGCGGAGCTGGCGGCGCACCGTCGCCGGGTCGGCCACCAGCAGGAGCTGCCCGACCGACCCCTGGGCGCCGCGGACGAGATCGGGATCGAGGCCTGCGGTGCCGGCTGCGGCGGCCCGCACGTGCTCGAGCGTCGTGTCGCCGGCGATCAGCTGGTCCAGGACCAGGGGCAGCTCCTCCCGGAGCCGTCCCGAGAGTCGGACGGCCGCCCGGGCGCTGTCGTCTCCGAGGACCATCGCGCGACGCAGCCAGACGGCAGCGTTGGGCGCCTCGTCGTCCCGGTACTGCCCGGAGGCGTCCAGCTCGGCGAGCTCGCGCAGGCCCAGGCCGCGGAGCTGCTCGGCCAGCCGGAGCACCGCGCCGACGTCCGTCGGCCGGCCGGTCGGCGGCGAGGCGATCAGGGCGCGGACGGCGTGCTGAACGTCCTGCACAAGGTCGGAGACCGCGGCCGGCGGGTCGGGCTGCTCACCGGGCACGCACCAGGCCGCGCCTTCCGTGGCCGCCATTTCCGAGGCCGCCAGTTCCGAGGCCGCCAATTCCGAGGCCGCCGGCTCCGGGGCCCCCGCGCCACCTGCCGCCGGGCTGTCGCCTGCCGCCGTGAGCTGCTCACCGGCCGCAAGGTCGTCAGGTCCCGGATCAGACGGGCCGTCGGACGACCGGTCTACCGGCCCAGGCATCGCCAGAATGTCCGCGGTACGCCAGCCATCCAGGCACAGGGACGCCAGGCGGCGGCTGACCCAGTCGTCCATCGTGCACCTCCCGGCTCGAACTTGTTCGAAGCCTAGCCCGGACCTCCGACAGAACCGGGTGGTCGCGGGCGGGAGGCTCAGGGCCCGCTCGGGCGGCGGTACGCCGAGTGCGGATCCTGGCCCTCGGGCACGTCGATGTGCTGCTGACGCGCGTCCGGGCGGCGGTACGCGGCATGCCGGTCAGCCCGGTCCGGCACCCGCGGGCGCGCCGGCTCCGTGCCCTTGTCCGCGGGCCAGGGGACGTCAGGCCGATCGGTCGCCGGCTCGGCGACCAACGCGGGCTGCCCCTGCGCGGGCGGCCGGTCGAACAGGCCCGACGACTCCGCAACGTCCCCCTCCCCTGCAGCCGCCGCCGTTGTCGGCCCGCCTGCAGTGACTGCCGCGCCGACGGCTGCCGAACCGACGGCTGCCGGATCGACGTCCGCCGGATCCATCTCCGCCGAATCGGCCTCCGCCGGATCGACGACACCGGCATCGAGCAGGACGCGGAGCAGCGTCAGCGCCAGGCACAGCAGCAGGACCGCGCCCGCGAACGGAGGGGCCAGCCCCTCGATCTCGGCATCCGGACCGTAGAAGGTGACGGTGCCGTCGGCCGGCGGCGCGGCGGCGTACGCGTACACCGTCATGGCGGCGACACCGGCGGCCTCCAGGGCGAGCAGTCCGGTGAGCGCGACCGCGACCCTGCCCGCCAGGACCGGCCGGGGGCCGGTCGCGCGGCGGTGCAGGAAGCCGGCCGCGGTGAGGGCGAGCAGCGGCAGGACGAGCAGCCGGTCGGGCGACACGACCTGCAGGACGTACGCGACGCGCGTGTAAGGGTCGAGGCCGTCGGTGGTCTCGCTGAGGAAGGGCGGGCCGGCACCGATCAGGTTCCGCAGGGCCAGGGCGACCACGAGAAGCAGGGCCGCGGCGCTGGCAGTGAGCAGGGCCCACGGCGTCCACACCGGCAGGCCCCCGAGGTGTCGGCGCTCGGCTCCCGGCAGTTCGGTCACGGCCGCGTCGTGGCACGACAGCCCGGCCCGCACGCGGCCCCGGCCGCGCCGCCCGCGCCCTCCAGATCGCGGCCGCCGACCTGCTGCCCCAAAGCGGTGGCGAACTCCGCCGCGTCGACCGTGCCCCAGCCGCTGGCCAGGTCGTAGCCGGGCGTCGCCGGGAAGCCGCGCACCCCGCCGTACGTGGTGCTGCCCCTGGTCACGTCCACGATCCCGGTCCGGAGGCCGGAGCGTCCGAGCTCGTACAGCGCCGGGTTGATCGCGCCCAGCCGCGCGCCCCGCTGCTGCGCCGCGATCGCCACCACCCCGGCGAACATCGGGGTGGCCAGGCTGGTCCCGCCGACCAGGTGGTAGCCGACCTCGCCGGGGCTGAAGCTGTGGTAGACGACCGCCGCGCCGTCGATCGCGGCGCTCATCGAGAGGTCGGGGGTGCCGCGCCGGTCGCCGACCACCGACCGCACGACGTCCTGGAACTCCGGGCGCTGAAAGAACATGCTGCGGCCGCCACCGCCCGCACCCGAGCCGTCGTTCCAGACCTCGTCGGGCGCGGTCCGGCGGCCGGCGGCGTCCAGCTGCAGCCGTGTACCGCCGACCGCGGTCACCAGCGGGTCCGTCGCGGGCCACAGGCTCACGCGGTACGGGTAGAGGCCGCCGCTCCGGGTCCGGCCGGTGGCGCCGTTGTCCCCCGACGCGGCCAGCACCGTCACCCCGTGACGGCGGGCGTTGACGAAGGAGGACCGCAGCCCGACCAGCGACCGGCGGGTGCGGAAGGTCGGCTCGGTCGCGCCGAAGCTCTGGCTGATGACGTCGCCGATCCCGCGGTCGATCACGTGGTTCTCGGCCGCCACGATCTCCGGGAACCCGGTCACGCCCTGCGTCTCCGCGACCGGCGTGGTGACCAGCACCAGGTCGGCCTCCGGCGCCATGGCGTGCGCGTACTGCACGTCGAGCGTGGCCTCGAGCGCCCAGACATAGCGCTCGGCGCTGTCGTCGTACGGCGGGATCTCACCGACCGGCGACAGAATCCGGAAGGACGGCGGCTCCGGCAGCCCGAACGCCGCGTTGAACGTGCTGAGGTCGCGCCGGATCGTCGGCGAGCCGAACGGCGTCACCACGACGATCGTGCGCCCCCGTCCCGCGTAGCCGTTCGCCCACGCCCTGTCGATCCCGTACGCGGTCGCGAACTGCCGCGGCGAGTAGCAGTCGAGCCCGTAGTCGCGTCGGCAGCGCGCGGTCGTCGGCGGGACGGCCGAGACCAGCCCGGGGTAGAGGTGCCCGGTCACCGCCGGCACGGGGCGGGCGGTAGCGGCGGGTGCGACCGCGACCGGACCCGCAGCCACCAGGGCGGCCGCTGCCACCCCGGCCGCGGCCAGCAGCCCCGCTCGCGTCACTGCCCGGGCGCCAGCTGCGCGGCGAGCACGGCGCGCGCCTCGACCAGGCTCGGCCCGTACCACGTGAGCTGGCGGCCGCTGACGCAGACCGACGGCACACCCGGGAACGCCTCCGGCCCGTCGTCCGGGGTGAACGCGTACGGCTCGTCGGGCAGCACCACCAGGTCGACCCCCTCGACGGGCGGGGTGAACCGGGGGTAGCGCTCGGGGCTGTCGGCGAGCACGTTGTCGACGCCGAGCCGGCCCAGCAGGTCGCCGGCGAACGTGCCGCTGCCCACGGCCATCCACGGCCTGCGCCAGATCGGCACCACGGCCGTCCGCCTGGGCCCCGACAGCGGCTCAGCCCACACGTCGCGCGCCCGCGCGAGCCACAGCGGGGTCCCGAGGCCGCAGGCCGCCAGCATCCGTCCGAGCGAGTCCAGCGACTCCGGCACCGTGCGCGGGAAGGTCACCCAGACGTCCAGCCCCGCGGCCCGCAGCGCCTGGATGTCGACCTCGCGGTTCTCCTCGGCGTTGGCAACCACCAGGTCCGGCCGTAGCGCGACCACCGCTTCCACATTGGGATTCTTGGTGCCGCGGACCCGGGTCACGTCGAGGTCGGGCGGGTGGCTGCACCAGTCGGTGGCGCCGACCAGCAGCCCCGGGGCGCTGACCGCGACGGCCTCGGTCAGCGACGGGACCAGCGAGACCACCCGTCGTACGGGACCGCGGAACGGCGTGCCCAGGTCGTCCTCAGACGTCGGTGACACGCAGCCCCGCATGCGCCTTGTAGCGCCGGTTGACCGAGATGAGGTTGGCGGTGAGCGCCTCGACCTGGTGCGCGTTGCGCAGCCGGCCGCCGTAGATCCCCCGCATGCCCGGAATCAGCGCGACGAGAGCCTGCACGAGGTCGGTGGCCTCGCGGTCCTCGCCGAGCACGAAGATGTCGGTGTCGAGACTGTCGACCGTCTCGTCCAGCAGCAGCACCGCGCTGACGTGGTGGAAGGCCGCGACCACCCGGCTGCCCGGCAGGACGGCGGCCGCCTGCTGCGCAGCGCTGCCCTCCTCGACCGCCAGGGCGTACGCCCCCTGCTTGTCGAAGCCGAGCGGGTTGACGCAGTCCACGACCACCTTGCCGGCGAGGGCGTCGGCCAGCGAGACCAGCAGCTCGCGGTGGCCCTCCCACGGGACCGCGACGACCACCACGTCGGCAGCGCGCGCCGCGCCCTCGTTGTCGAGCCCGGACACCCCCTCGGGCAGGTCGGCGGCCGCGGCCTCGGCGCGCTCCGCGGAGCGCGAGCCGAGGATGACGCGGTTGCCGGCGAGGGCGAAGCGCCGGGCGAGGCCGCGGCCCTGGTCGCCGGTGCCGCCGAGGACGGCGAGGGTGAGCTGGCTGACGTCCGGGGTGGTCATGCGTCCACTCTTGCAGCCCCACCCGGTCCACGACGGTCAGCCCGACAGCAGGGCCGTTCGCGGAGGCGAACGCGCGCTTCGGCGGCAACACCTACTCCTACCGCGTCGGCTGGGTGCTGCCGGTCGGCGACGGGAGGTACGGCGCCCAGCACGGAGTCGACATCCCGTTCTTCTTCGACGACGTGCACGGCCGGGAGTGGAGCCACGTCCTGCGCGACGACGCCCGGCCTCGCTGGCGCAGGAGTACCACGCCGCCGTGGTCGCCATGGCCGCGGACGGACAGCCGGGCCACCCCGGGATCCCGGACTGGCCGGAGTACGACGAGCAGACCCGGTCGGTCATGGTCTTCGGCGAGCCGACCCGGCTGCTCGAGGACCCCGAGGGCGAGCGCCGTCAGGTCGCCGCCGCCGCCCGGCCGTACGGCATCTGACCGCACCGCTCGAGCCAGTGCGGCCAGCGCCCGTCAGGCGTGCGGTGCCAGGCTGAACCGGTAGCCCTGGTCGTCGGTCGCCGCGACCCGGTCGCCGGTTCGCTCGGCCGTCCCGCCGAGCCGCCGCACGGTCGCGGCCGCCTGCTCCAGGTCGTCCACCCCGAAGGTGAAAACCCCCTCCTGCACACCGGCGTCGACCAGGACGGTCGGTGGCAGCAGCCCGTCGACCGCCCGCCGCTCGGCCGGTCCCTGCAGCGTCCAGCCGAACACGCCCGTGACGAACGCGGCGGACCGCTCGACGTCGGAGGACGACAGGGTGCAGGCCAGCAGCTCGCCATGGCCCCGGGGAGCCCCCAGGAGGGTCGGCCCGTCCGGATTGCAGCTCAGGCCCGCCCGCAGCCCACCCGGCTCGGCGAACCGGCTCGAGGCGCCGTACGGCGTGTCCATCGGGTCGTCCGCGGTGCCGCCGAGCTCGCGGACCCGGGCGACCGTCGCGGCCATGTCGCCGACGCTGACCCACAGGTCGGCCGGGTCCTTGTAGCCGCTCGGGTGGAAGGCGGCTGTCCTGTCCTCCAGGCGCACGGCACCGGACGGGCCGGGCTCGGAGTAGGCCCAGCCGAAGAGCTCGGTGAAGAAGACCTTGGCGCGCGGGACGTCGGGAACGTTGACCGACCAGAAGACGAGCTGACCCTCCACGGGACCTCCTTGTGGTGGTGGGCGAGAGCCTGACCGTAGGGACGTCGTCGAGCCACTGTCAACTGTCGACAGGGATCCCTGCAGGGCGGAACCGCACCGTGCGGGTGGCCGGGTCGGCGGTCACCAGCTCCACGTCGATCCGGGCGCCCAGCGGCAGGTCCGGGGCGTCGCAGCGGGCCCGCACGGCCGGCTCGCGCAGCTGCACGACGCCCCGCTTCGGGCCGGTCTCGACGACCTGCGCGGCGAACCGCTCCCCCACGTGCGGCGCGAGCACCAGCGCCTCGGCCAGGTCGATGCCGGCCCGGTCGAGTGCGTTCGCGGCCCGGTCGGCGGCGGTCATCACGGCCGGCAGCAGCGGCAGCGCCGCGCGTACGTCGTACGGCACCGGCTCGCCGGCGTGCAGCGCCACGCAGGTCTGCAGCACGTAGCGGTCGGCCAGCCGGCGCAGCGGGGCGGTGGCGTGGGCGTACGGGCCGGCGACCGCGCTGTGCGTCGACTGCTCCGGCGGGGCGCCGTCGAACGCCGTGTAGCCCGCGCCGCGCAGCAGCCGCGCGGCGAGCACCAGCAGCGCGGCGGCGCGCGGCTCGTGCGGGTCCATCGCTGAGACCGCGGCGGCGTACGACGCCCCGGCCGGCCATGTCAGCCCGAGCGCGAGCGCGCTGCGGCGCAGCCCCTCGACGTCGGCCGGGTCGGGGTCGGGCATGGTGCGCAGCAGCCCGACGCCGCCGGCCAGCATGGTGCGGGCCGCCACCGAGCCGGTGAGCAGGCTGACCTGGGCGTTCCAGCCCTCGGCGGGCAGCGGCGCCCGCAGCGACAGCACCGGGCCCGCCGGGCCGAGGTCGACCTCCTGCTCCAGGCTGGGCAGGTCCAGCGCGCCGCGCTCGGCGGCCCCGGCCTGGCGCAGCAGCCCCACCTCGCGCAGCAGCACGAGCTGCTCGTCGGCGGTGCCCGCGTCGAGGTCGGCCTGCACGCCGCCGTAGTCGAGCCGGCGGCGAGAGCGCACCAGCGCCCGTCGTACGTCGACCCGCTCCGGTTCGCCGCCGGGATCCAGCAGCAGGTCCCAGACGACCGCGGGCCGTACGACGCCGGGCAGCAGGCTGGCCGCGTCCTCCCCGAGCACCGGCGGGTGCAGCGGCACCCGGCGGTCGGGGGCGTACAGCGTCTCCCCGCGCCGCCGCAGCTCGACGTCGAGCGCTCCGTGCGGCACCACGAACGACGACAGGTCGGCGATCGCGTAGCGCAGCCGGACGCCGGCGCCCTCGCGGACCAGGTGCATCGCCTGGTCGAGGTCGACGCTGCCGACCGGGTCGATGGTGAGGAAGGGCAGCGCGGTCAGGTCCTCGCTGGGCAGCCGGGGGTGCGCCGCCGCCTCGGCCGCCTCCTCGAGCGCCTCGGAGGGAAAGGCCTCGACGACGCCGAGCTCGCGGCGCAGCGCCTCGAAGGTCGGCGCCTCGGGCGCCGGCAGGAAGACCCGCACCGCCGGCACCCCGTCAGCCGGACCGGGGCAGCGGGCACATGCGCGGACGCTACGACAGAACGGGTCCTACGACACGCCGGCCGGCACCGGCTCGCCGCGGTAGGTCCCGAACGACCAGAGGTTGCCCTCCGGGTCGCGGAACGCCACGTCGCGGCTGCCGTAGTCGGTCTCGTGCAGCTCCTGGAGCACCTCGGCGCCGGCGGCCCGGGCCCGGGCGTCGAGCGCGTCCGGGTCGTCGGTGACGACGTACGCCCCGAAGGTGCCGGGCGGCAGGGAGAAGGCGCCGTCGCGGGCGGTGCCGAGCATGATCCCGCCGCCGAGCGGCCAGGCGAGCTGCGCGTGGTCGACGACCTCGCCCTCGCCGTAGCTGACGACCTCGACGAAGCCGAAGGCGTCGACGAGGAAGCGGATCAGGGCGCGGGCGTCCTTGGCGCGGAGGGTGGGCCAGACCTGGGCGGGAGGTGGGGTGCTCATGGGTCGCAGCCTGGCGCAGCGGCGGCGCCGCCGGCTTGGACGTTTCGGAGCTCAGCCCTGCCGGAGCTCCTCCGCGACCCACGTGCTCGGCGGGCAGCCGGCCAGCGCCCGGAACTCGCGCGCCAGGTGGGCCTGGTCGTAGAAGCCCGCGGCGCCCGCAAGGTCCGCCAGGCAGCGGTCCGGGTCGCCCTGCAGCAGGCGCCGGGCCCGGTCGAAGCGGGCCACCCGGGCCGCGGCCTTGGGCGCCAGCCCCACCTCGACGGCGAACCGGGCGGCCAGGTGCCGGCCGCTCCAGCCGGTCGCCGCGGCCAGCTCGTCGGCGCGGACCCGGCCGCCGCGCGCGAGCAACAGCCCCCAGGCGTGCCGCACCTCGGCCGCCACCTGCTGGCGCGGGTCGAGCCGCCGCAGCAGCACCGCGTCGACGGCGGCGAACCGGTCCGGCCAGGTGGCCGCCGCGCCGACCCGCTCGTACAGCTCGGTCGCGAGCGGCCCGAGCACGTCGTCCGCGTCCAGGTCGCGCTGCGCGAGCTCACCGGCGGGCAGCCCGAGCAGCGCGCGGGCGCCGAGCGCGTGCAGCGACACCTGCACCCCCGCCTGGCGGCCCCCGTGGGTGATCAGCGCCGGCGCGGTGTGCAGCCCGCCGAGCAGCGTGCGATGCGTGCTGGCGGGCTGCCGCGGGTCCGGGTGCGCGGCGATCACCAGCGGCTCGTCGAAGGTGACGATGAACGTCAGATAGGGCGAGGGCAGGCCGCGGTGCCTTGCCGGGGGGCCGCCGCGCTGGCGCCAGCCGCTGTAGTCGGCGACGTACGGCCGGAGGGCGGGCGCCGGCCGGCACCGCCGGTACTCGGCCACCACCGGGTCGTCGCTGAGGGCCACCCCCGCATCCTGCCGGTCCCCGTCCGGCGGGGGCGGGGATCAGCCGGACTTGTCGGTGACGCCCGCGCTGTCGAAGGTCGCCATCTGGGCCAGTGCGGCGACGGCGGCCTGCACCAGGGGCAGGGCGAGGAGGGCTCCGGTGCCCTCGCCGAGGCGCAGGTCGAGGTCGACGAGCGGGCGCAGGCCGAGGGCCTCGAGCGCCACGGACGCGCCCGGCTCCGCCGACCGGTGGCCCGCGACGCAGGCGTCGAGGCAGGCGGGCGCGAGGGCCGCCGCGGCGAGGGCCGCGGAGCAGGCGATGACGCCGTCCAGCAGCACCGGCACCCGCAGGGCGGCGCCGCCGAGGATGAAGCCCACCAGCGCCGCGTGCTCGAGCCCACCGACCGCAGCCAGCACCCCGACCGGGTCGGCCGGGTCGGGGGCGTGCAGCGCGAGCGCGGCACGGACGACCTCCGTCTTGTGCGCCAGCATCGCGTCGTCGATGCCGGTGCCGCGGCCGGTCACCTCCGCGGCGTCACGGCCGGTGAAGGCGGCGACGACCGCGGCGGACGCGGTCGTGTTGGCGATGCCCATGTCGCCGGTGACCAGGCAGCGGGTGCCGGCGGCGACCAGCTCCTGCGCGACGGCGATGCCCACCGACAGCGCGCGCTCGGCCTCGTCACGGGTCATCGCCCGGCCGGTGGTCATGTCGCCGGTGCCGGGGCGCACCTTCAACGCCATCAGGCCGCGCACCTCGTCGAGCGCGCCGGCCACGCCGACATCGACGACGACGACCTGCGCGCCGACCTGACCGGCGAACGCGTTCACCGCCGCGCCGCCGGCCAGGAAGTTGGCCACCATCTGCACGGTGACCTCCTGCGGCCAGGGCGTGACGCCCTGGGCGTGCACCCCGTGGTCGGCGGCGAACACCGCGACGGTCGCCGGCGAGGGCAGCGGCGGGGGGCAGACCCCGGCGAGCCCGGCCAGCCGGATGCTCACGTCCTCGAGCGCGCCGAGCGCGCCCGCGGGCTTGGTGAGCCGGGCCTGCCGGTCGCGGGCCTCCGCCAGGGCGGCGGGGTCGGCGGGGCGGACGGCGTCGATCGTGCGGCGGAGCAGGTCCACGGGGGTGCCTCCAGGGTCGTTCAGGTGCCGGTGAGCGGCGGGACGAGGTCGCTGTAGCCGGTGAGGATGAGGGCGCCGAGGGTCAGGGACGCGACGCCGGTGACCGCGCCGAGGGCGACCTGCACCCCGGGCGTACGGCCCGAGCCCAGCAGGCCGGACAGCCAGGCCGCGGCGATGCCGAGGTCGGTGACGACGAGCCCGGCGACAAAGGCGAACAGCACCAGCGCCGCCGTGCCCTGCGAGCCGGACGCCCCGGCGGTCGCGAACAGCACCACCTGGGTGGGCGTCTCGGCGCCGGTCCCGTGCAGCAGCCCGACGACGAACGCCCCGCGGCGGTCGACGTCGCCGCCGGTCGCGGGCGCCTCGCGCCGCCGCGCCCGCGCCCAGCCGGTACGCAGGGCGCCGACCACCAGGGAGATCCGGCCGGCGTAGCGGTAGTCGCCACGGTCGCGGCCCAGCTGGTAGAGCACCAGGCCGCCGAGCACGACCAGCGTGCTGCCGACGGCGTAGCTGAACAGCGCGTCCAGACCGCTGGGCAGCCCGATCCCGAGGGCCAGCACCAGCATGCCGAACACGAGCAGCACGAGCCCGTGACCCGTGCAGTACCAGAACGCGAGGCCGGTGCCGCGCCGGGCGTGGGCGACCGGGTGGTCCCGGTCCTGCGGCCGCGGGGCCGTCAGGTCGGTGATCGCCGCGATGTGGTCCCAGTCGAGGCCGTGCCGCGCGCCCAGCGCGAAGCTGCCACCGGCGAGGGCGAGCGGGAGCGCGTCGAGGTCGGAGACGGTCGCGGAGACAGCGTGCAGCAGCAAGAGCCCGGCTCTTCCTCGTCGGCGGAGGTGCGTGCGAGTCGGCCCGCGCCGCCGGCGATCTGGCTCGCCGCGCCCTCTGGCGAGGGGGCGGACGTCAGTAGCGCACCTGCACCGGACTCTCACCGGACTTCCCCGACGGCCCGGGTCAGGAGACGGACCCTACAGGCCGCCTCCCCCCGCCTGTCTGCCCGCAGCGACCGTCGCAGGTCCTTTCCAGGTGGCTGCGGGCAGACAAGCGGGGGGGTGCTACTCCGGGGCGACGCCTGCCTCGTCGATGGTGGGCGCGCTCTCGTCGGCGCCCAGGGTCGAGCCGTCGGCGAAGCCGGTGCCGTCGGGGGTGTCGGAGCCGCTGCCCGGCAGGCCGCCGGTCGCGCCGGGGCCGGCGGGCTGGGCGGGGCGGGGTGGGGTGTCGATGTGCTCGGTCGGCTCAGTCATGCCGCCCTCCTTCCCCGGGAGCCGCCCCGTCAGCCGGGCCGGCGGCCTCGGGGGTCAGGTCGTCCTCGGTGAACCGCAGCAGCGCCGTCCGGCGGGGCATCAGCGCGATCGCCAGGGCCACGAGCACCGCGACGACCAGCAGCCCGACGAAGACGGCGTGCGCGGCGTCGTACAGCGCGGCCCGGACGAAGGTCACGACGGCGCCGTTGTCGCTGGACAGCGCGAGCGCCGCGCTGTCGACGTCGGCGGGCAGCTGCCCCGCGACGGCCGGGCCGGGGTGCGCGAGGCGGTCCGCGAGGGTGGCGTTGGCGACGGCTCCGAAGACCGCCACCCCGACGGCGCTGCCCATGGCCCGGCAGAACATGACGGTGCCGGTGACCACCCCCCGCCGCTCCCAGGTGACGACGGACTGCACCGCGACGACGGTGGGCGAGGACGCCAGGCCCATCCCGATCCCGGTGACGAACATCGCGCCGGCCACCGCGCCGATGGACGCGTCCGCCGTCAGGAGCACGGTCAGCGCCGACCCGGCGACCACGAACGACACGCCGAGCAGCGCGGTGTCGCGGAAGCCGATCCGCAGGTAGACGCGCCCGGCGAGACCGGCGGCCAGCGGCCAGCCCAGGGTCAGCGCGCCGAGGGCGAGGCCGGCCTCGACCGCGCCCTTGCCGAGCACGCCCTGCACGTACGTCGGGACGTACGACGACAGCCCGATCAGCAGCGCGCCGACCCCCAGCGAGGTGAGGCTGCCGGCGAGCAGCACCCGCCGGCGGAACACCCACAGCGGCAGCACCGGCTCCGGCGCACGCCGCTCCACCAGCACGAAGGCGACCAGGGCGACGGAGGCGCCGGCGAGCACCGCGGCGCTGATGGCCGAGTCCCAGGCCCACGCGTGACCGCCCTCGAGCAGGCCGAGGATGAGCAGGGAGCAACCGAGGGTCAGCAGCGCGGTCCCCGCGTAGTCGACCCGCCGTGGCCGCCGCTCGACCTGCTCGGAGAAGCGCCGGTGCAGCGCGAACAGGGCCACGGCCCCGAGCGGCAGGTTGACGAAGAAGATCCAGCGCCACGAGACGTACTCGCTGAACAGGCCGCCGACCGCCGGGCCGAGCACCGACGCCGCGCCCCAGACCGACGCGACGTAGCCCTGCACCCGCGAGCGCTCCTCCACCGAGTAGAGGTCGCCGATGATGGTGATGCCCATCGGCTGGACGGCGCCCGCGCCGATGCCCTGCAGCCCACGGGCCACGATCAGGGCCGGCATCGACCAGGCGAGGCCGCACAGGACGGAGGCCCCGAGGAACACGACCACCCCGAAGATCATGACGGGCTTGCGGCCGACGACGTCGGCGAGCTTGCCGTAGACCGGCACGGTCACGGCCTGGGTGAGCAGGTAGACCGAGAACAGCCAGGGGAACTCGCTGAACCCGCCCAGGTCCTCGACGACGCTCGGCACCGCCGTCGCGATCACCGTGCTGTCGAGGGCGATCAGCCCGGTGGTGAGCATCACCGCGCCGAGCACCGGCCCGCGCTCGGACCGCAGCCCGACGCCGGACCGCACGCGAGCGGTCGAGGTCACCGGCACCACTCCCGTCCTCATCGTGGAGCGCACGCCGCGCAGGCCCCGCCCGAACCCGGGTTGCTGCCGCTGCCCGCCCGGGGCGAGGTTCGCACACGCCGGCCCGGCCGGGTCCCGACCGGCGCTGCGCACCCGGAGGCGTACGATAGTTGCCTGCCGGCAAGCAACCCCCACCGCCGGCGCGGAGGAGACCGATGACGCAGCTGACCCGGACCGGGGGGGACGTGGCCACCCGGCTGCGGGGCACGATCGCCCGCACCGAGCGGCTGCTCGCCCGGCAGACGACCGGCAGCCTCACCCGCACGCAGTTCTCGGTGCTCGGCGCGCTAGCCCGCGCCGGCCGGCTCCGGCTCGCCGTGCTCGTCGAGCGCGAGGGGGTCAACCCGACGATGCTCTCCCGCATCGTCGGAGCGCTCGAGGCCGACGGCCTGCTGGCCCGCAGCCCCGACCCGGACGACGGCCGGGCCGTCGTGCTCGAGGTCACGGACGCCGGCCGCGAGCTCTACCAGCGGCTGCAGGGCGAGCGGGCCGCGCTCATCGAGGACTACCTGCGGTCGCTGCCGCCGGCGCAGAACCGCCGGCTGGTCGAGGCCCTGCCGGTCCTCGAGGGACTGGCGCAGCACCTGCACGACGGCGCCGCTGCCGGGCGGCCGTGAGCAGCCGGGCGGGCCGCGCGCTGGCCGTCGGTCACACCACCTTCGCCTCGCTCGACAACCCCAACTACCGCCGGTTCATCGCCGGGCAGAGCGTGTCGCTCATCGGCACCTGGATGCAGACCGTCGCGCAGTCCTGGCTGGTGCTGCAGCTGACCGGCTCCGGCACCGCCCTGGGCCTGTCCGTCGCGCTGCAGACGCTGCCCGTGCTGCTGCTCGGCCCGTACGGCGGCGTGGTCGCCGACCGGGTCGACAAGCGCCGGCTGATGATCGGGCTGCAGGCGATGATGGGCGGGCTCGCCCTGGTGCTCGGTCTGCTCACCGTGACCGACCGGGTGACGCTGTGGCAGGTGTACGTCCTGGCGCTGCTGCTCGGGCTGAACAACTGTTTCGAGAACCCCGCGCGGCAGGCCTTCATCCTCGAGATGGTCGGGCCGGAGCACCTGCGCAACGCCGTCAGCCTCAACTCCGTGATGGTCAACGTCGCCCGCGCCGTCGGACCGGCCGTGGCCGGCGCGCTGATCGCGACCGGCGGGACCGGCCTGTGCTTCCTGCTCAACGCGGCCAGCTTCGCCGCCGTCGTCGTCTCGCTGCTGATGCTGGACACCGCCGCGCTGCGGCCGTCGCCGCCCGCGCCGCGCACCAGCGGCCAGCTCAGGGAGGGGTTCGCGTACGTCCGCCGCACCCCGGAGCTCGCCGTGCCGCTGCTGATGATGGCGCTGGTCGGCTGCCTGGCGTACGAGTTCCAGGTCGTCCTGCCCATCGTCGCCGAGTCGACCTTCGGCGGCGGGGCGCAGGCGTACGGCTTCATGACCGGCGCGATGGGCCTCGGCGCGGTCGTCGGCGGGCTCTACGTCGCGAACAGGGGCCGGGTGGGCATCCCGAGCATGGTCAACTCCGCCTTCGCCTTCGCGGCGGCGCTGCTGGCCGCGACCCTCGCGCCCGACCTCTACACCGAGCTGGCCGCACTCGCGCTCGTCGGCGCCGTCAGCGTCGGCTTCCTGTCCAAGGGCAACAGCACGCTGCAGCTGGCCGCGGAGCCGTCCATGCGCGGCCGGGTGATGGCGCTGTGGGCAGTGGCCTTCCTCGGCTCCACGCCGATCGGCGGCCCCATCGCCGGGGCCGTCGCCCAGCACTACGGCGGCCGCGCCGGCCTCGGGCTGGCCGCCGCCGCCTGCCTGCTCGCCGGCGTGCTGGGGCTGCTCGCCTCCCGCCGGATCCGGGCGCGGGAGGCCACGTCGGCCCTCGAGGCCGCAGCCGCCCTGCCGTGACCGGGCCCGGCCTGCTCGTGACCTCGTGACCGGACAGGGAGCGGCGCTGCTCGCGCTGGCCGGGGTGGGCGGCGGCCTGACCGGCAGTGTCGCCGGGCTCGCCTCGCTGGTCAGCTACCCCGCGCTGCTGGCGAGCGGGCTGCCCCCGCTGACCGCGAACGTGACCAACACCGTCGCCGTCGTCCTGAGCAGCGTCGGCTCCACCCTCGGGTCGCGCACCGAGCTGGTCGGGCAGGGGCCGCGCATGCGCCGGCTGCTGGTCGCGAGCGCCGCCGGGGGCCTGCTGGGCGCCGTCCTGCTGCTCGCCACCCCGGCCGACAGCTTCGAGCGGGTCGTGCCGTGGCTGATCGCCGTCGGGTCGGTCGCGGTCCTGGTGCCGCGCCGGGCGCCGGCGCCGGGTCCGGTGGGACCCGACGCGCGGGCCCTCACGCCGGTCGTCGCGCTCGTGGCCGTCTACGGGGGCTACTTCGGCGCCGGCGCCGGTGTCATCATGCTCGCTGTGCTGCTGGCCGCGACCTCTGAGGACCTGCCCCGGGGCAATGCCGCGAAGAACGTCGTGATGGGCGTCGCCAACGGGGTCGCCGCCGTCGCGCTGGCCGTCCTGCACCCCGTCCCCTGGTCCGCCGCTGTGCCGCTCGCGCTCGGGTTCCTGGTCGGGGGCCGCCTCGGGCCGGTCGTCGTCCGCCGGCTGCCGGCGTCGGCGCTGCGGCTGCTCATCGCGCTGTGCGGGCTGGGCCTCGCCCTGCACCTCGGCCTGGCGTGAGTGTCGCCCGCGCTGCGGACGCCGGCGCTCAGGTGGCCGAGGTCACCGACGACCACCTGCCCGACCCACGCGTTACAGATGGCGCTGCCCGCTGTCGATTCGTGGGCATGCACACGCGGTTGGGCCTCGACCACCGCTCCCTCGCCGTGTCCGCGAACCGCCGTGCGCTCACCGCCGAGGGCCTGCTGCCCGTCCTGCTGATCGTCGGGCTGGTGTACACCGCCCTGGCGCCACTGCGGCCGCTCCAGGAGCCCGGGTGGCGCGGCCTCGTCGTCTGCGCCGTCGGCGGCACGGTCGGGGCGGTGTTCCTGCTGGGCCGCCTGGCCTGCCGGCGCGCATCGGTGCGGGCGTTCGTGCTCCGCCAGGCCCACGAGGTGGCCCTGGCGCTGTGCGTCCTCGCCTCGCTGGACTCCTTCGCCGGCACGCTGGTCACCGGCAAGCCGGACAACGCCGGCGCGGCCGTGATGTTCATGGTCGCCGCCGGCACGCTCACCTACCACCGGCGCTACGCCGCGGTGGTGATCGGGCTGTGCCTCGCGGAGTGGTGCTTCACCGCCCTGGCGCACGACGGCGCCGGGGACTGGGCCCCACTGACCCTGATGGTCGTCGCCTCGGCGGTGGTCGCCGCCGTGCTCAACACCTGCCATCTGCGGACGGCCGACCGGCTGGTACGCGCCCAGGAGGCAGTCCGGCGGGCAGCCGTCACCGACGAGCTGACGGGGCTCGCCAACCGGCGGGGACTGCTCGCCGCCGGGCGGCGCCTGCTGCTGCCGCACTCCTCGGGCGAGACCGTCGACGTCGACGTCGACCTGAGCATCCTGTTCCTCGACGTGGACGGGCTCAAGGACGCCAACGACCGGAACGGGCACGCCGCCGGCGACCAGCTGCTGCGGGCCACCGCGCAGGCCCTGCTGGCGTCCGTACGGCCCACGGACACCGTGGCCCGGGTGGGCGGCGACGAGTTCGCCGTCCTGCTGGCCGACGCCACCGCGGAACAGGTGACGCAGGTCCGCGACCGCGTGCAGCGGGCGCTGACCGGGGCCGGGGTGGCGGCCAGCATGGGCGTGGTGCGGGCGGCGCCGGGCCAGACGGTCGAGGAGGTGCTCGACCGGGCCGACACGGCGATGTACCTGGTCAAGCAGGACCGGCGCACGCGCGGCGTTGCGGGGCGGACGGCCCGGTCGTCGACCGGGGTGCGCGCGGCGCCGGTCCGCCCGGCGGCTCTGGACGAGCCGGCCTGGGTCGAGCCGGCACACGTGCAGGCGGCCGCCGACCTCCGGTCGGTCAGCACCGCCATGGCGGCCGTCTACGCGGCCTTTGTGCCGGTGCACCTGCTCATGCTGCCCGGCGCCGAGGGTCGGCTGATGGCCGCCTGCGGCGCGACCGTGGTTGTGTCGGCGGCCGCCGTCCGCGCGGCGGCGGACGTCCCCCGGCTCCGGAGCCGGGTCGAGCGGCACGCGCGCCTGCTGCTCGCGCTGCTGCTGCTGCTCGCCTGCGCCGCCAACGTGCTGTGGGTGGGCGTGTCCGAGCTGCCCTGGACCTCGACGGCCGTGATGCTCGGGGTCATCGCCGCGGGCGCCCTGCTCGAGTCCTGGCGCGCGGCGGCGCTGGTCGGGCTGGCGACCGCCCTCGGGTGGGTCGCCGTCGCTCCGGGGCACGGCCTGGCCGCCGGCTGGGCGCCGTACGCCGTCGACGTGGCCACCTCCGTGGCGGTTGCGGGGCTGCTGCACGTGGTGCACGCCGCGACGATCCGCCGGCTGACCGGCAGCCTGGTACGCCTGCGCACGACGGCGCTCACCGACGAGCTCACCGGGCTGCCCAACCGGCGGGGCTTCCTCGCCGCCGGCCGCGAGGTGGTGGACCGGGCCTCACCTGCCCGGGCCGGCACCGGCGTGCTGCTGCTCGACCTCGACGGGCTCAAGCACGTCAACGACACGCGCGGGCACGCCGCCGGGGACCGGCTGCTCGTGGCCGCCGCGGGTGTGCTGCAGCAGGCAACCGCGCCGCCGGAGCTGTGCGGCCGGCTCGGCGGCGACGAGTTCGCGGTGCTGCTCCCGGACTGCCCGCCGGACGACGTGCCGGCGCGCAGCCGGCAGCTGGTCGAGGCCCTCGAGGCCCGGCGGGTCGCCGTCAGCATCGGCGCCGCGCACCTCGACCCCGACACCGCCTCGCTGGAGGTGCTGATCGACCGGGCCGACCTGGCCATGTACCGGGTGAAGCGGGACCGCCGGTCGGCCGCCCCCGCGGTCCCGTCGTAGGGCTCCCGCCTACGGGGCGGGCCGGAGCGCCCGCAGCGGCGCGTCGAGCTCGTCGGCGAAGAACGTGAGGAAGCCGTCCGGGTCGGGCCCGGCGTTCTGCAGCACCAGGTGGTCGAAGCCCGCGTCGACGAACGGCTGCGCGACCTCGAGGTGGCGCGCGACGTCGGGCCCGCACGCGAAGTGGCCGCGGACGTCCTGTTCGCGCACCGTCGTGGTCGCCGCCGCGAAGTTGACCGGGTTGGGCAGCTCGGCCATGACCTTCCAGCCCGTCAGCGCCCAGCGGGTGGTCTCCAGCACCGCCTGGGCCGCGGTCTGCTCGTCGGGCGCCCACGCCAGCGGCACCTCGCAGTAGCTCGGCCCGGCGCCACCGGCGGACCGGAAGCCCGCGACGATGTCCGGGTTCGGCTCGGTGGCGAACACCCCGTCGCCGAGCTCGGCGGCGAGCCGGACGGACGCCGGTCCGCTGCAGGCCACGGCGATCTTCGGCAGGGTCTCCGGCAGGTCGAAGACCTGCGCGTCCTCCAGCTGCAGGTGCTTGCCGTCGTAGGAGTGGTAGCCGCCCGACCACAGCAACCGGATGATCTCCAGGGCCTCCCGGAACATCTCGTGCCGCACGCGCACGGCCGGGAAGCCCTTGCCCACGACGTGCTCGTTGAGCCGCTCCCCGGACCCGACGCCGAGGGTGAACCGGTCGCCCGAGACCATCGCCACCGTCGCCGCCGCCTGGGCGATGATCGCCGGGTGGTAGCGCACGGTCGGGCAGGTCACGCCGGTGACCAGCCCCACCCGCTCCGTCCTCGCCGCGAGCACGCCGAGCACCGTCCAGGTGAAGGAGGAGTGCCCCTGGTTGTCCAGCCACGGGTGGAAGTGGTCACTGATCTCCAGGAAGTCGAAGCCGGCCTGCTCGGCCAGCACCGCCTGCCGGACCAGCTCGTTGGGGCCGAAGGCCTCCGGTGCCAGCTTGTAGCCGATCTGCATGCGCCTGCCCGTCGTCGGTGCCGTCGTCGTGACCCCGCCGCTGTTCCCTCCCGCCGCCCGCTGTACCGCTGCTGCCGCCACCGTGGGCGGGTCAAGACGGCCGTCTGGCGAGCCGATGTCGGGTGCAGGCCCGCCCGGCTCCGGGCGGGCGCGACGGGAGGGACCCCGCGGTGTGGTCCGCCCTGCGCACAGCGGTGCTCGTGCTCGGTGCCGTCGTCGTCCCGCTCGGCGGGGACGGGCCCGCGGCGCCCTCCGCCGGCCCGGTGGCCGGTCCCGCTGCCCGGGTCGTCGCCGCCCGGGTCGTCCCGGCCGCCGTCCCGGTCGCGGCCCCGGTGCCGGCCGTCGCCGTGCCGGCCCTGCCGGCGGGCACCGGCTGGGTCGCGCTGGACGAGGCGATCGCCCGGATCCCGGGCTACGCCGACAAGGCCCCGACCACCTGGCGGGCCAGCGGCCGGTCGGGCCACCTCGGCAGCACCCTGCTGCCCGCGGAGGTGGTGTCGATCAGCCCGGCCGTGCCGCCGGCCCTGATCGACGCGGTGGTGCGGCACGAGTGGTCGCACGTCCTGCAGTTCCGGGTCTACGGCGGCGACACCGCGGCGATGGTGGCGGCGCTCGACGCAGCCTTCGACGGCTCCGGGCCCCCCGGCGTCGAGAACGCGGCCGACTGCATGGCCCGGCAGCTGGGCGCCACCTGGACGCACTACACCGACTGCCGGGACCCGCGGTGGCAGGCGGCCGCGACCCGGCTGCTCGCCGGCCAACGGCTCTGACGCCCGGCCCAGCGCTTCGCGCGACGGCTTTGTGTGCCGCCGGCCCGGCTCCAGGACCGGGCCGGCACACGACCGGCTCACGGACTTGGACAGTCCAGCACATCGCGGGCGCAGCCAGCTGCTGTTGTGTGCCGCGCCACGGTCCGCCGGCACATAGCGCGCGCCGGGTGGGGCCAGATCAGACCGCGCAGAGCATCGTCCACAGCGCCGCGGTCAGCCGGTCGCTGCTCGCCCGGTCGCGCACGGCGGTGCGCCAGTGCTCGGCCGACAGCCCGGGGAAGGTGTCGCCCCGGCGCACCGCGATCCCGAGCTCGCGCAGCCGTTCGCGCACGTACGGGTGGCCGGGGGCGCGGCACAGCAGGTAAGGCGCGACGCTGCCGGGCGTCACCTCGATGCCGAGCGAGCCCAGCGTCCGGGTCAGGCGGACCCGTTCGCGGGCCGTCGCGTCGGCAGCGGCGACGGCCTCCGCCCGCGCCCGCGGTGTGCTGCAGGCCTGCGCGGCGGCGAGCGCGGGCGTCGAGACCGCCCACAGCGGCTGGGCGTCGCGCAGCCGGCGGACCAGCGCCGGGTCGGCCAGCAGGTAGCCGATCCGCAGCCCGGCCAGCGCCCACGTCTTGGTCAGGCTGCGTACGACGACCAGGCCGGGCAGGTCGGCGCGCCCCGCGAGCGAGCCCCGCTCCCCCGGCACCGCGTCCATGAACGCCTCGTCCACGACGACCGTGCGGCCCGGCCGGCAGAGCCGGGCCAGGTCCTCGTGCAGCACCCCGGTGGGGTTGGTCGGGTTGCCGACGACGACGAGGTCCGCCTGCTCCGGCACCTCCCCGAGCACGTACGGCGCAGGCAGCAGCAGCCGGTGCACCTGGTGGCCGGCCGCCCGCAGCGCCGCCTCCGGCTCGGTGAACCCGGGGTGCACGACGACCGCGTGCGCCGGCCGCAGCACCCGGGCGAGCAGCACGAACGCCTCCGCGGCGCCCGCCGTCAGCAGCACCTGGTCCTCGTCACGGCCGTGCCGGGCGGCGACCGCCGCGGTGGCCGCCCGTGGGTCGGGGTAGGCGCCGAGCTCGTCGAGGCTGGCGCCGAGCACCGCCCGCAGCCAGGGCGGTGGTCCGCCCGGCCGGACGTTGACCGCCAGGTCGAGCAGTCCCGGGGACAGCTCGGCGTCCCCGTGGTGCCGCAGGTCGACCATCAGTGGTGCGGGTGCCCGTGCCCGTGCGGGTGCGCCGGGTCGTCGGGGTGGTCGTGCGGGGTCTGCGGCGCGCCCTGCTTGTCCTCGAACCCGGGCAGCGCGACGCGGTAGGCACAGGTGTCGCAGTTCATCCGCAGGTCGCCGCCGGCGATCTCCGACCAGCGCTCGGCGACCAGCGCGGTCAGCCGCTCCCCCGGGCCGATCAGCCCGGCCACCAGCACCTCGACGTCCTGGCCGGCCGCCCACTGCCCGGCCTGGGCGACGATGCGGTCGGGCAGCACGCCGGCGAACAGGAAGTACGGCAGGACGACGACCCGCCCGTACCCCAGCCGGCGGGCCCGCTCCAGCCCGGCCGGCACCGACGGCTGGGCCAGGCTGATGAACGCGGTCTCGACGGTCCCGATCCCGCGGCCCTCGAGCAGCAGCCGGGCGGTCTTGGCGACCTCGGCGTTGGCGTCGGGGTCGGTGGCGCCGCGGCCGACGAGCACCACCGCCGTGTCGCCCCACTGCTCGCGCGGGAGGACGGCCTCGAGCCGGGCCTCGAGCTCGTCGAGCAGCAGCGGGTGCGGCCCGAGCGGCCGGCCGTACCGGAACGACAGACCCGGGTGCCGCAGCTTCTCGCGCTCGAGCGCGGCCGGGATGTCGCCCTTGCTGTGGCCGGCGGCCACCAGCACCAGCGGCACGACGTCGACGCTCGCGTGGCCGGCGGCGACGAGCCGGGCGACGGCGTCCTGGATCGGCGGGGGCGACAGCTCCAGGAACCCGCCCTCCACGTCGACGTGCGGGAGCCGCTTGGCGACCCCCTCGACGAGCTCGGCGAACTGCGCACAGCCCTCGCCGCTCTTGGTGCCGTGACCGACGACGAGCAGGGCGGGCTGCAACTCACATCTCCTTGTACAGAAGGGCGTTCAGGGCGGCGGCGGCCACGGCCGAGCCGCCCTTCTCGCTGACGTTGGACACCTGCGGCAGGCCGCTGGCACGCAGGGCCGCCTTGCTCTCGGCGGCGCCGACGAAGCCGACCGGCAGCCCGACGACCAGGGCGGGGCGCACCTCGAGGGCGATCAGCTCGTACAGCGCGGTGGGGGCGCAGCCGACGACCCAGACCGCGCCGGGCCCGACCTCGTCGTATGCCAGCCGCACCGCGGCCGCCGACCGGGTCAGCCCGTCGCGCGCGCCCGCCTCACGGATGCGGCAGACGACGTCGCGGGTGGTGATGCCGGCGGCGACCATCTGCACGTCGGCGACCACCGGCGCGCCGGCGGCCAGCGCGTCGAGGCCGCGCTGCAGGTGGGCCTCGTCGGTGACCAGGTCGGTGACGTAGGACAGGTCGGCGCTGGCGTGCACGACCCGCTCGGTGACCGCGCGGATGAGCGGCGGCAGCGCGGACAGGTCGACGCGGTCCCGCAGGATCGCGTACGACTCCGCCTCGATCGGGTGGGTCAGTCGAACCACTGCAGCGTCTCCCTCAACCGGACGACCTCGCCGACGACGGTCGCGACGGGGGCCTTCAGCCCCGCGGCGTCGACGTCGTCGGCGAGCTTCTCGAGCGTGCTCACGACGACCCGCTGCTGCGGCGTGGTGCCGCGCTCGATGCAGGCGGCCGGGGTCTGGGGGTCGCGGCCGTGGCGCATGAGCCCGGTGCTGAGCAGCCGCAGCCGGTCGTGACCCATGAGGATCACCAGCGTGCCGGGGCCCTGCGCGAGGGCCTGCCAGCGCACCCGGCTCGCGGGGTCGTCCGGGTCGAGGTGGCCGGTGACGACGCAGACGTCCTGCGTGTAGCCGCGGGCGGTGACCGGGATCCCGGCGTACGCGGGGGCGGCCACGGCGCTGGTGATGCCCGGCACGACCTGGAACGCGATGCCGGCCTCGACAAGCGCCTGCGCCTCCTCGCTGCCCCGGCCGAACACGAACGGGTCGCCGCCCTTGAGCCGTACGACGCGCTTGTGCGCCCGGGCGTGCGCGACCAGCTGGGCGTTGATCTCGTGCTGGCGGGGCGCGGTGCCGGTCCAGCTGGTCTTGCCGACGTCGACGACCTCGGCGCCCGCGCGCACGTGCGCCAGCACCTCCGGCGCCACCAGGCGGTCGACGAGCACCACGTCGGCCTCCCCCAGCAGCTGCGCGGCCCTGATCGTGAGCAGCCCCGGGTCGCCCGGGCCGGCGCCGACCAGCGCCACGGTCCCCGGCGTCACCCGCGCACCTCGAGGATCGCGTCGGCCGGGCACACCTCGACGCACTCGCCGCACGACGTGCACCGGTCCTCGCGGACCCGCAGCGGCAGTGCGGCCACGATCGCGTGCTCCGGGCAGGTCAGCAGGCAGGCGCCGCAGGCGGTGCAGGAGGGCAGGACGACGTAGGTCACCGGGGCGACCACCGGTAGCCGCGCGGGGTCACGAACCGGCCGGCCACCACGGTGCTCTGCGAGGAGCCCACGACGACGCACGCGTACATCGTCACCCGGTCCGGCTCGAACCCGCCCAGCGTCGTCAGCTCCACGCTCTCCCGCGGGCGCGACGCGTCGGTCACGATGCCGACCGGGGTGGTCGGCGGCCGGTGCTCGAGCAGGATCTGGACGGCCTTCGGCAGCTGCCAGTCGCGCCCGCGGCTGCGCGGGTTGTAGAAGGTGACGACGAGGTCGGCTTCGGCGACCGCGCGCACCCGCGCCTCGATCGCGCCCCACGGGGTGTGCAGGTCGGACAGGCTGATGCTCGCGTGGTCGTGGCCGAGCGGCGCGCCCAGCAGGGACGAGGCCGCCAGCGCGGCGGTCACGCCGGGCACACCCACCACGTCGATGTCGGCGCCGGCCACCTCGAGCGCGGGCGAGGCCATGGCGTAGACGCCGGCGTCGCCCGAGCCGATCAGCGCGACGGCGTGGCCGAGCGCGGCGTCCCGTACGGCGCTGTGCGCCCGCTCCTCCTCCCTGCCGAGCCCGGTCTCGAGCATCCGGGTGCCGGGCCGGGCGAGGTCGCGGACCTGGTCGACGTACTGGTCCAGGCCCACCCACACCGACGCCCTGCGCAGCTCGGCGACGGCGCGCGGGGTGAGCAGGTCGCGCGCGCCGGGGCCGAGGCCGACGAGGGCGAGCCGGCCGCGGGGCCGCCTGCGGGCGACCGCGACGGTGCCCATCGCGCTCTTCGTCTTGGGGACGACGAGCTCGTCGCCGAGCAGCAGCGCGGCGGCCTCGGCCACGCTCGGCGTGCCGATCGCGGCCTGCGGGTGGGGGCTGGGGTGGGGCACGTCGACCTGCGCGAGGACCGCGCTGGCGTACGTCGTGAGCGGCCAGTTGCGGCGCGCGCACAGCTGCGCGATGCCGGGCTCGTCGGCCTTGGCGTCCGCCGTGCCGACCGCGCAGACCGACTCCGCGGACAGGCCGGCGTCGGCCAGCGCCCGGTCCACGAGGTGCTCGAGCTCCTCGACCGACACACCGCGGCTGGCGCCCACGCCGAGCACCAGCGACGGCGGGCGCAGCACGGCGGTGAGCGGGTCGAGGGCGACGAGCCGGTCGGTGACGGCGAGCACGTGGTCGCCGTCGTGGTCGAGAGGCAGCGGTGGCAGCGGCCAGGTGGCGTCGGCCTCGAGCCGGACGGGCTCACCGTCGAGCATCGCCCGGGTGACGGCGGCCACCGCGCCCTCCACCGGCCAGCCGAGGGTGTCGAGCCCGGGCAGGCCGGCGGCGTCGGTGGCGGTGGTGACGACGGGCTCGGCGGCGAGCAGGTCGCCCACCTGCCGGGCCAGGTCGTTGGCTCCGCCGCCGTGCCCGCCGAGCAGCGCGACGGCGTACCGGTGGGCCTCGTCGACGCACACCACGCCGGGGTCTGTGCGCTTGTCCTCCAGCAGCGGCGCGAGCAGGCGCACGACCGCGCCGGTCGCCAGGAAGCAGACCAGCGCGTCGCACTCGCCCCAGGCGTCGCCGATCTGCCGCACCTCGTACGTCCGGGTGTCGCCGAGCGCGGCCAGCCTGGCGGCGCCCGTACGGCCGGCGGCGGTGGCCACCACCAGCCCGATCACGCTCCCGCCCCCTTCGGCTTGTCTGCCCGCACCGACATCGCGCGGGCCGTACGGCGTCGCTGCGAGCAGACAAGGGCGGTCATCTGGTGCCCCAGAGCAGGAACACCGGGTTGCTGGCGGCCAGGGCGGTGGCGCCGGCCAGCGGGCGCAGCCGGGCCGACGAGAGCTGCACCCCGTCGACGGTGTAGGGCGGCGCGAGCGCGGCCTGCACGGCGGCGACCCGGTCCAGCGCCGCCAGCGCGACGACGACCACCCGCGGCCCGCGGGCGACGCACGCCGCCACGATGGCGGCGACGTCCGCGCCGCCGCCGCCGACGAAGACCGCGTCCGGGTCGGGCAGCCCGTCGAGCACGTCCGGCGCGCTGCCCTGGACGACCTGCACGTCGACGCCGTGCGCGGCCGCGTTGGCCGCCAGGTCGTGCACGGGTCCCTTCTCGACCGCGACGACCGCGGCGCCCAGGCGGGCGCACTCCACGCCCACCGAGCCGCTGCCGGCGCCGATGTCCCAGACCAGGTCACCGAGCCGGGGGCCGAGCCGGGCGAGGGCGAGGGCGCGCACCTCGGACTTGGTGATCATGCCGTCGCGGTGGGCGAACGCGTCCTCCGGCAGCGCCCAGCCGGCGGGCTGCTCCCGGCCGGCGAGCCAGCCACGGGCGCTGGTCCCGGTGCCGATGCTGAGCACGACGGTGAGGTCCGACCAGGCGCGGTCCTCCCCCGGCGACAGCCAGCTGCAGCACTCGCGGTCGGTGCTCAGATCCTCGGCGACGAACAGCCGGCGCGGCACGCCGACCAGCGCCGCGGACAGCTCGGCAGGCCCGGCGCCGGGGCCGGTCAGCACGGCGACCTTCGGGTGCGCGCGGCAGGCGGCGACCGCCCGGCGCAGGTCGCGGCCGTGCGCGCTGACCACGACCGCGTCGTCCCACGGCAGGCCGGCGCGGGCGAAAGCCACCTGCACCGAGGACAGCGCCGGGTGCACCTCCGGCTCGAGACCGGCCTCGCGCAGCGTGCGGACGACGCCGAACAGGCCAGGGTCACCGCTGGCCAGCACCGCCGCGGGCCCGTCGTGCCCGCGTACCTCGGCCACCGCCGTGGCGACGTCGCCCATGACGACCGTGCGGGCCCCGGCGGGCACGTCGACCGCCGCCAGGTGCCGGGCGCCGCCGACGACCAGCGTCGCGGAGGCCAGCCGGTCGGCCGCTCGGGGGCGCAGCGGTGAGCCGTCCCAGCCCAGCACCGGGATCACGCGACCCATGCCGGCTCCGTCGCCGCCACCACGCCCGAGCCCTGCGGGTCGACCATCGCGACCCGCGCCGACAACCCGCTGAACCGGTGCAGCACGTCCGCGACCTGCGCGCACAGCGCGTCGCCGCACGGGCGGAGCACGCCGGCGGCCTCCCACAGCTCGTACGCGTGCCGGGCCGTGTTGGCGGCCGCCACCTGCTCCCGCAACGAGGCGGGCGACAGCTCGGCCAGCACGGACAGCTCGACGCGGCTCTTCGTGTAGTGCGTCATCAGCACACCGCCCGCGAGCTTGGTGAGCTTGCCGGCCATCCCGACGAACACCACCTCGCGCAGCCCGTTGCCCGCCGCCTGCCGCAGCGCCGCGCCGGTGAAGTCGCCGACCTCGACGAAGCAGGTGTCGGGCAGGTCGGGCAGCAGCCGCATGGCGGCCTTCTCGGTGCGGCCGCCGGTCGCCAGCACCAGCGTCGGCAGGCCCTGCGCGGCCATCACGTCGACGGCCTGCACGACCGACGCGCGCCAGGACTCGGTGGAGAACGGGCGGACGACGCCGGTGGTGCCGAGAATCGAGATGCCGCCCAGGATGCCGAGCCGGGCGTTGGTGGTCTTCTTCGCGCGCTGCTCGCCGTCGGGGACGCTCAGCACCACCCGCAGCCCCCGGGGTCCGACGTCCGGCAGGTTGTCGCGGATCATCTGCCGCGGCACCGGATTGATCGCGGGTCCCCCGACCTCCAGGCCGAGCCCCGGTTTGGTGACCACGCCGACGCCGACGCCGCCCTCGAGCTGCAGGCCGGGCTCGTCGAGCCAGCTGACGGTCGCCGTGAGGTGCGCGCCGTGCGTGACGTCGGGATCGTCGCCGGCGTCCTTCACCACGACCGCCTCGGCCCGCCCGGGCGCCACGTCGCAGCGCTCGACGTCGAAGCCGACGAGCCGCTCGTCGGGCAGCACCACGTCGACGCGGGTCTGCACCTGCTGCGTCGCCAGCGCCGTCGCCGCGGCCTTGGCCGCCGCCGCGCTGCAGGTGCCGGTCGTCCAGCCACTGCGCAGCGGACCGGTACGCACCTTCGCCGTCCGCGGCAGGTCGGGCTCGCGGAGCTCAGCCACCGCGCAGCGCCCTGTCGCGCGCCTTCAGCTCCACCCGAGCCTCGGCGGACTCCACGCGCCGGTGCTCGTGGAAGTGCCCCGGGTGGTAGAGGTGGCTGCGCGTGCCGCCCGCCGCCAGCGCCGGCCCGACCAGCACCATCGTGTGCTTGTAGAGCTTGTGCTCCTTGACCTTGGCCGCGAGGTCACCCAGCCGGCACTCGAAGACCAGCTCGTCGGGCCAGGTGGCGGCATACGCGACCACGCACGGGGTGTCCTCGTCGTAGGTCCCGGCCGCGAGCAGCTCGTCCTGCAGCTGCCTGGTCCGCGCCGCCGACAGGAACAGCGCCATCGTCGTGCCGTGCGCGGCGAACGAGCGCACCGTCTCCCCCGCCGGCATCGGCGTCTTGCCGCCCTCGAGCCGGGTCAGCACGACCGACTGCGCCACCTCGGGGATCGTCAGCTCACGCTGCACGATCGCGGCGACCGCGCTGAAGCTGCTCACGCCCGGGATGACCTCGGTCTCCAGGCCCAGCCTCGTGCACAGCTCGTGCTGCTCCTGCGTCGCGCCCCACAGCGCCGGATCGCCGGAGTGGATGCGCGCGACCCGGAGGCCGTCGCGGGCGGCCCGCTCGTACAGGTGGCTGATGCCCTCCACCGAGTGCTCGGCGCTGTTGACGACCTCCGCGCCCTCCCGGGCGTGCTGCAGGACGTCCTCGTGCACCAGCGACGCCGCCCAGATGACGATGTCGGCCTCGGCGATGCGCTTCGCCGCGCGCAGGGTCAGCAGGTCCGCCGCGCCCGGTCCGGCGCCGACGAAGCTCACGTGGCCGGTCATCGCCCGCGACCCTTCGGGAGTTCCTGTGTCGGACGGCGGCCCGGCACCACAGGAACGGCGGCGGATTGCCCTCTTCCGCCCGCAATGGGCGGTGCAGGGGCGACGTTCCTGTGTCGGCCGCCGCCGGCCCGGCACAGGAATGTCGGGCTCACAGCTTGCCTCCACGCGTCGTGCGCCGGGCCGGCACCAGCACCGTCGACAGGTAGGGGGTCTCCCCCGACAGCCGGGCGGCAGGGCCGACCTGCTCGTCGGGCAGCCCGAGCGCGGCGCCGTAGACCGCGCCGTCGAGCCTGTCGAGCCGCTCGAGCACCTCGAGCACCTGCGGCATCCGCCGCCCGCCCTTGTAGGCCACGACCGTGTCGAACTGCGTGAGCGCCTCCTCGAACGCCGGCACCCCCGCGGTCAGCGGCAGCAGGGCGAGCGACTCGGTGCCCTCGCACAGCACGGTGCCGCTGCGGGCGGCGAGGTCCTGCATCGCGGTGATGCCCGGGACGGTCTCGACCTCGACCTCGGGCAGGCGCTCGCGGACGGCGTCGGCGAGGTAGGTGAACGTCGAGTAGATGTTGGGGTCGCCGATGGTGGCGAAGGCGACGCTGCCGGCGCCCCCGCGCAGCTCGGCGGCCACCCGGTCGGCCGCCGCCTCCCACGCCGTGCGCCGCTCCGGCGTCGCCCCGCCGCGGTCGTCGAGCGCGAACACCAGCCGCAGCGGCTCGCGGTCGACGTAGGCCCGGACGGTCGCCTCCGCGCGGCCCATCTCGTCGGGGTCCATCACCGGGACGACGACGAGGTCGGCCTCGCGCAGGACGCGGACGCCCTTCACGGTGACCAGCTCCGGGTCGCCCGGACCCACCCCCACCCCGACGAGCTTCACGTCGCCACCCGAGCGGCACTGCGAGCGGCCGCGGCGGCCGCGACCCGGACGGCGAGCTGGGGCACGCCGGCGGGGTGCAGGTGCAGGTAGCTGGCGACGCAGCGGTCGTCGGCGAAGCCCTCCGGCGCCCCGTCGAGCAGCCAGGCGGGGGTGGCGCCCGCGCGGGGCAGCACCCGCGTGCGGTGGAACTCGTGCCCGGTCACGCGCTCGCCGGCCCGGGCCACGAGGGTGTCGGCCACCGCCACACCGTCCCGGTAGCCCAGCGTCAGCCGCGGCGTCATCTCCCCGTCCGCGTCGAGGCGGCCGGCCATCGCGCGGCCGTCGAGCGAGCCGCACAGCATCAGCAGGCCGGCGCACTCGGCGTACACGGGGACCTCGCGCAGCGCCCGCAGCAGCGGCACGTTGGCCGACAGCTGCTCGGCGTACACCTCCGGGAAGCCGCCGGGCAGCACGACCGCGCCGGTCCCGGCCGGCAGGTCCTCGTCGCGCAGTGGGTCGACGACGGCGACCTCCGCGCCCGCCGCCGACAGCGCCTCGACCGTCTCGGCGTAGGAGAAGGTGAAGGCGGCGCCGCCCGCGACGGCGACCAGCCCGGCGTGGCCCGCCTCGACCGGCTGCCACGGCTCCACACGCAGGGGGGCCGCCGAGCGGGCCAGCGCAAGGAGGGCGTCGACGTCGCAGGACCGCTCGACCAGCGCGCCGAGCCGGTCGACGACGGCGACCGCCTCGGGGGCGCGCTCGGCGGCGGGCACCAGCCCGAGGTGGCGGGAGGGGACCGCGACCGCCTCGTCGCGGCGGAGCACCCCGAGCACCGGCACGTCCCCGAGCGCCGCGCGGAGCAGCTGCTCGTGCCGGTCGCTGCCGACCCGGTTGAGGACGACGCCCGCGAGGCGCACCCGCGGGTCGTACGAGGTGAAGCCGTGCACGAGCGCGGCGACCGAGCGGCTCTGCGAGGAGGCGTCGACGACGAGCACGACGGGCGCGTCCAGCAGCCGGGCAACGTGCGCGGTGGAGCCCTCGTCGGTGGCGCCGCGCCCGTCGTACAGGCCCATGACACCCTCGACGACCGCGACGTCCGCGCCGCGGGCGCCGTGCAGCAGCAGCGGCGCGATCCGGTCGGCGCCGACCAGAACCGGGTCGAGGTTGCGGCCGGGCCGGCCGGTGGCGAGCGCGTGGTAGCCGGGGTCGATGTAGTCGGGCCCGACCTTGTGCGGCGAGACGGCCAGGCCGCGGGCCCGCAGCGCGGCCATCAGCCCGATGGCGACGGTGGTCTTGCCGGCGCCAGACGACGGCGCGGCGACCACCAGCCGGGCGGTCACCCCTTCCCCGCTTGTCTGCCGGCAGCGACGTCACAGGCCGGCCGGACGGTCGCTGCCGGCAGACAGGCGGGCAGGCGGGTCACCATTCGATCCCCCGCTGGCCCTTCTGGCCGGCGTCCATCGGGTGCTTGACCTTGGTCATCTCGACGACCAGGTCGGCCGCCTCGATCAGCGCGGGGTGCGCGTCGCGGCCGGTGATGACGACGTGCTGCCCCTCGGGGCGGTCGCGCAGGGTCCGCACGACGTCGTCGACGTCGACCCAGCCCCACTTCATCGGGTAGGTGAACTCGTCGAGCACGTAGAAGCGGTAGGTGGAGGCGGCGAGGTCGCGCTTCACCTGCTCCCAGCCCTCGAGGGCGTTGGCGGCGTGGTCGTCGTCCGAGCCGGGCTTGCGGGTCCACGACCAGCCCTCGCCCATCTTGTGCCAGGTGACCGTGCCGCCCTGCCCGGACTCGCCGAGCGTGCGCAGCGCGTGCTCCTCGCCGACCTTCCACTTCGCGCTCTTGACGAACTGGAACACCCCGATCGGCCAGCCCTGGTTCCAGGCGCGCAGCGCCAGCCCGAACGCCGCCGTGCTCTTGCCCTTCATCGTCCCCGTGTGCACGACGAGCAGCGCCCGGTTGCGGCGCTGGCGCGTGGTCAGCCCGTCATCCGGGACCGTCGCCGGCACGCCCTGGGGCACCTCAGGCCGCCTTCACCACGGCCGTCAGCGCGGCCGCCGACAGCTCGTCGAGCCGCAGCGCGACCCCGCCGAGCTGCTCGCCCAGCGATGCGGCGAGCCCGAGGCGCACCGGTCCGCTCTCGCAGTCGACGACCACGCAGGCGGCGCCGCTGCGCGCCAGGTGCGCGGCGGCGAGCTCGGGCGACGGCCCGCTGGTGTGCCGGCCGTCGGTGACCACGACGACCAGCGCGCGGCGGGACGGGTCGCGTACGGCCTCGACGCGCAGCACCTCGGCGGCGCGCAGCAGCCCGGCGCTCACCGGCGTACGGCCGCCGGTGGGCAGCGCGGCCAGCCGTACGACGGCGGCCTCGACGCTGCCGGTCGGCGGCAGCGCCAGCTCCGCCGAGGAACCCCGGAACGTCACCAGCGCGACCTTGTCGCGGCGCTGGTAGGCGTCGGTCAGCAGGCTCACGACGGCGCCCTTGACCGCCGACATCCGCGACCGGGCGGCCATCGAGCCGGACGCGTCGACGACGAACAGCACCAGGTTGCCCTCGCGTCCCTCGCGGGTCGCCTCGCGCAGGTCGCCCGGCCGGACGACGAGCCCCGGTCCGCTGCGGCCCCGGCGCACCTGGTGCGGTGCGGCGGCGCGCAGGGTCGCGGCCAGGTGCAGCGACTGCAGGCGGCCTTCGGGACTGCGGTCCCCGGTGAGCCGGCCGCTCGTGCCGGTGGTGCGCGAGCGCCGACCCGCGGCGCCCGACCGCCGGTTGACACCGGGGACCCGCAGCGCGACGGGCGCGAAGGCCTCGCCGGGGGCGCTCGTCTGCTCGCTGTTCGTCGCGCCGGCCGGCTCCGCCTCGCGATCCTCGGCTCCCTCGGCGGGCGTGTCGGTCAAGGGCGGCGGCGCCCCACCGGACGGCCCGTCGTCCTCGGGGGACGGCTCGGGCTCCACGCTGTCGAGCGCGTCGTCCAGCCGCTGCTCGTCCAGCCCGGGCGCCTCGAACGGCGTACGCCGGCGGCGGTGCGGCAGCGCGAGGCGCGCGGCGGTGCGTACATCGTCGGTGGTGACCTCGCCCCGGCCCGCCCAGGCGGCCAGCGCGACGGCGGCCTTTGCGGTGACCAGGTCGGCGCGCAGCCCGTCCACGTCGAAGGCCGCGCAGACGGTCGTGACCTCGCGCAGCGCGTGGTCCCCGAGCACGACCCGCGGCAACAGCGCCCGGGCCGTCGCGATCTGCGCGGCGAGCTCGGTGTCCGCCGCCGCGTAGGCCGCCGCGAAGCCGGCCGGGTCCGCCTCGTACGCGAGCCGCCGGCGCACCACCTCGGCCCGCTCGGCGGGCTCGCGGGTGGCGGCGACCTCGACGGTGAGCCCGAACCGGTCGAGCAGCTGCGGCCGCAGCTCGCCCTCCTCGGGGTTCATCGTTCCGACCAGCAGGAACCGCGCGGCGTGCCGCACCGACACGCCCTCGCGCTCGACGTACGACGTGCCCAGGGCGGCGGCGTCGAGCAGCAGGTCCACGAGGTGGTCGTGCAGCAGGTTGACCTCGTCGACGTACAGCACCCCGCGGTGCGCGGCGGCCAGCAGGCCCGGCTCGTACGCCGAGACCCCGCTGGTCAGCGCCTTCTCGAGGTCGAGCGACCCGGTCAGCCGGTCCTCCGACGCGCCGACCGGCAGCTCGACCAGCCGGGCCGGTCGCTGGGACGGCCCGCCGTGCGCAGCGAGGTCGGGGCAGGACGGGTCGGGCACGGCCGGGTCGCAGGAGAACCGGCAGCCCTGCACCACGGCGACCGCGGGCAGCAGCGCGGCCAGGGCCCGGACGACGGTGGACTTGGCGGTGCCCTTCTCGCCGCGTACGAGCACGCCGCCGACGGCCGGCGACACGGCGTTGACGATCAGGGCGAGGCGGAGGTCGTCCAGGCCGACGACGGCGGAGAACGGGTAGGGCGCGCTCACAGGTCGAACTCGGGCATCGGTGCCTTCCTCCTCGGGGTCCGCGCCCCGGGTGGGAGAGAGCGACGGGCCGAGTCTCTGGCTCCCCGCCGTCGCCCCCTGAGGGGTGACGAGAGGTCACAGTGGCGGGACCGCGCCGGAGTCGCACCGGCTTCCTCGGAGGTCGTCGCTGAACACCCGCACCCTAGCCTCCGTTACCGTTCCGTCCGACCGGGCGCAGCAGCCCGACCGTGCAGGAGGAGTTGCCGTGCTCGACAAACGGGTCGGGTCCCTGGCCGAGGCCGTGGCGGGGGTGCAGGACGGCGCCACCGTGCTGGTCGGCGGGTTCGGCAACTCCGGCATCCCGCAGGAGCTCGTGCACGCGCTGCTCGAGCAGGGCGCGCGCGACCTGGTGCTGGTCACCAACAACGCGGGTAGCGGCGAGACCGACGTCGCCGCGCTGCTCCGCGAGCGCCGGGTACGCAAGATCATCTGCTCCTACCCGCGGTCCAAGGGCTCGACGTGGTTCGAGGAGCTGTACCGCGCGAAGGCGATCGAGCTGGAGCTGGTGCCGCAGGGCACCCTCTCGGAGCGGATGCGCGCCGCCGGTGCCGGGCTCGGCGGGTTCTTCACCCCGACGGCCGCCGACTCGAGCCTGTCCGACGGCAAGGAGATCCGCGTGATCAACGGACGACGGCACGTGCTGGAGGAGCCGCTGCGGGGCGACGTCGCCCTGGTGAAGGCGGACCGCGCCGACCGCTGGGGCAACCTCACCTACCACTCGGCGGCCCGCAACTTCGGGCCCACGATGTGCACCGCCGCGGACCTGACGGTCGTCCAGGTGCGGCAGTTCGTCGAGCTCGGCGATCTCGACCCGGAGAACGTCATCACGCCGGGTGTGTTCGTCGACCGCGTCGTCGAGGTCCCGAGCCCGGTGTTCTTCGCGTGAAGCTCTCCCGGACCGACATGGCGCGCCGCGTCGCGCAGGACATCACGGACGGCTCGTACGTCAACCTCGGCATCGGGCTGCCGACGCTGGTCGGCAACTACGTGCCCGCGGGCCGCGAGGTGATCTACCACAGCGAGAACGGCATCCTCGGCGTCGGCCCGGCGCCCGAGCCCGGCCAGGAGGACCTCGAGCTCATCAACGCCGGCAAGGAGCTTGTCACGCTGCTGCCGGGCGGGTCGTACTTCCACCACACCGACTCGTTCATGATCATGCGGGGCGGGCACCTCGACATCTCCGTGCTGGGCGCCTTCCAGGTCAGCGCGGGCGGCGACCTGGCCAACTGGGCCACCGACGACGACGACTTCCCGCCGGCGGTCGGCGGCGCGATGGACCTCGCGGTCGGTGCCAAGAGGATCTACGTGCTGACGACGCACACCACGTCGCAGGGCGGGCCGAAGCTGCTGGAGCAGTGCAGCTACCCGCTCACCGCTGCCGCGGTGGTCGACCGGGTCTACACCGACCGGGCCGTGCTGGACGTGACCGCGACCGGCTTCCTGGTCCGCGAGCTGGTCGACGGGACGAGCCCGGAGCAGCTGCAGGCGCTGACCGGGGCGCAGTTGCGCTTCGCCGACGACCTGACCGTCCTGACCCCGTAGTCGGCCCTCGGGCGGTCGTTACGAGGGGCGGGACGGCGCGCTGACCGCTTCGACGAGGAAGTCCGTGACGTCATCGAGCACCTCGTCGGCGTTGGTCTCGTTGAAGACCTCGTGGCGCGCGCCCGGGTACGTGCGGTGCCGGGCCTTCCCGCCGAGCCGCTCGATGACGACGCGGGAGCCCTCGACCGGCACCAGCTGGTCGTCCTCGCCGTGCACCCACAGCAGCGGCAGCTCGCCGAACGCCGGCCCGTCGGCGACCGCCTGCAGCGCGCGCTGCCAGGCCTGGAGCGTCTCCCGCTTGAACGGCCCGTGCCAGACCAGCGGGTCCTCGGCGTAGACCGCGCCGACCGCCGGGTCGCGCGACAGCGTGCCGATGTCCAGCGGGACGTCGGGGATCTCCGCCAGGGCGAGCATCCCGAGGGCGGGGTGCTCCAGCGACAGCAGCGGCCCCGATAGGACCACGGCGGTGAGGCTGTCGGCGTAGCGCTGGACGTAGCGCGTCCCGATCAGCCCGCCCATCGAGTGCCCGACCAGCACGACCGGCAGGTCCGGCCACTGCTCCCGGGCCGTGTCCGCGAGCGTGTGCACGTCGGTGACCACGGCCTCCACGTCGGTGATCAGCACCCGCTCGCCGTCGCTGCGGCCGTGGCCGATGTGGTCCGAGGCGTACACGACGGCGCCGCTCGCGACCAGCCGGTCGGCGACGTGGTCGTACCGGCCCAGGTGCTCGCCGTAGCCGTGCACGAGCAGCACGACGTACGACGGCGGCCGGTCCTCGTCCTGCCAGGTCTGCGCAGCGACCCACCCCTGCGTCCCGTCGAAGCCCCACTCGCGCGAGCCCACCACTGCTGCCTCCAACGTCCCGGGGCCGGCCACCCTACGGCGGCTACGGGAAGACGACCGTGCGGGCGCCGTTGCGGAGCACCCGGTGGTCCAGGTGCCAGGCGACGGCGCGGGCCAGCGCGATGCACTCCAGGTCGCGCCCGACCTCCACGAGCCGCTCCGGGGTCGCCGCGTGGTCGACGCGCGCGACCTCCTGCTCGATGATCGGCCCCTCGTCGAGCTCGGCGGTCACGTAGTGCGCGGTCGCGCCGATCAGCTTGACCCCCCGTTCGTACGCCTGGTGGTAGGGGCGGGCGCCCTTGAAGCTCGGCAGGAACGAGTGGTGGATGTTGATGGTGTCGGGCAGCCGCGCGCACAGGTCGTCGGACAGCACCTGCATGTAGCGGGCGAGCACGACCAGCTCGGCCCGCTCCGCCGCCACGATCTCCAGCAGCCGCGCCTCGGCCTCGGCCTTGCCGCCCGGTGGCACGGGCACGTGGTGGAACGGCACCCCGTGCGCCTCGACCAGCCCCCGGAAGTCGGGGTGGTTGGACACCACCGCCACCAGGTCGGCGCGCAGCGCCCCCGTGCTGTGCCGGTAGAGGAGGTCGTTCAGGCAGTGCCCGAGCTTGGACACCAGCACGACGACACGCTCGCGCGCGGCCCGGTCGTGCAGCTGCCAGTCCATCCCGTACGCGTCCCCGACCGGCGCGAACGCCGCCCTCAGCCCGGCCACGTCGATGTCGTCGGTGGCCTGGACGTGGACCCGCATGAAGAACAGGCCGGTGTCCGCGGCGCCGAACTGCGAGCTGTCCACGATGTTGCACCCGTGCTCGGCGAGCAGCCCCGTGACGGCGTGCACGATCCCGACCCGGTCCGGGCAGGACAGCGTCAGGACGGCGTGCAGCGGGCCGGCACCCCCGTCGGCGCTCAGCGGGCTGTCCAGCCCAGGTCCATCGGCACGGCGACGCCGGTGAACCCGCTGCCGGTGGGCCCGAGCAGGAAGGCTGCCGCGTCGGCGACCTCGGCCGGCTCGAGCATCCGCTTGATGGCCTGCGGCGCGAGCATCACCTGCTCCACCACCTGCTCCTCGCTCATCCCGTGCGCCTTGGCCTGGTCGGCGATCTGCGCCTCGACCAGCGCCGTACGTACGTAGGCCGGGCACAGCGCGGTGGCGCAGATGCCGCTGGCCGCGCCCTCCAGGGCAAGCGTCTTGACCAGCCCGAGCACGCCGTGCTTGGCGGAGACGTAGCCCGCCTTGAACGGGCTGGCAGCCAGGGCGTGGGCGGAGGCGACGGCCAGGAACCGGCCACCCTCGGGCGCCTGCTCCAGGGAGCGCCAGGCGTACTTCGCGAGCAGGAACGGGCTGGTCAGCAGGATCTGGAGCAGCGCGTCCCAGCGGTCCTCCGGAAAGTCCGCGACCGGCGAGACGTGCTGGAACCCGGCGTTCGCGACGACCGCGTCCAGCCGGCCGAACGCCTCGAGCGCCGCGTCCACCGCCCCGCGGTTGCCCTCGCGGGTGGTGAGGTCGGCGGCGTACGGCCGGCCAGGGCCGTCCGGGTCGGGGCGCAGGTCGACCGAGAGCACGTCCCAGCCGTCGGTGACCAGCCGCTCGGAGATGGCCCGCCCGATGCCGGCGGCGGCGCCGGTGACCAGTGCCGCCTTCACGACGGGGTCCCGAAGGCCCCGCCGGACCGGCCGTTGCGGTCGGCGAGCAGCCCGGCGACCGTCGCGATGGCGATCTCCGGTGGGGTCCGGGAGCCGATGTCGAGCCCGATCGGCCGGTGCACCCGGGCGATCTGGTCGTCCGCGAGCCCCCGCTCGCGCAGCGCCGCCACGTGCGGGGCGGTGTGCCGCAGGCTGCCCATCACCCCGACCCAGCGGGTGGGGCCGGCCAGCGCCTCGGCGAGCACGTCCCCGAGCTCCGCGCGCTCGTGATCGCACACCACCACGTCACAGCCCTCGTCGAGGGCCGCCTCGGCAACCGAGCCCGCGGTCGCCTGCCCGGCGCCTGCCCGCAGCGCCGGGTCGGGCTCCACCACGGTCACCGGCCAGCCCAGCCGGCCGGCAAGCAGCGCCATCTCCTCGGCCACCGGGGAGGCGAAGACCAGCACCAGCCGGCGCTGGTCCGGCGGCAGGCTGATGTCGCCGTGCGCCGCCGCGCACGCCTCGTCGTGGACATGACCGGGCTCGCCGTGCGGCCGCGCCGTCTGCGTCGTCATGCCGCCGAGTCTGCCCGGTGCCCACCCGAGGGCCGCGTCGGGCTCGCCGGCAGCCGGTCGCCAGCCCTTCACCTCGGGCCGGGAACGGTCGACACCCGTCCCGTGAGCCTCCCCGCGCCGCAGGCGGTCGACGTCGCCGACCCGATGGACGAGCCGGCGCTGCGCGCCCGCTGCGAGGCGATGGAGCAGGACCGCCGCCTGGCGGACGCCCCGAGCGCCGAGCGGGTCGCGATGCGGGCCCGGGAGCTCGACTGCACCGAGCTCGCCATGCGGGCCACCCTCGCGTGGGCGGACGCGCTGGGCCGGGCCGGCAGCCCGCAGCCCGCCGCCGCCCTGCTGGACGAGGTGGAGCGGTGGGCCGTGGCGGCGGCCGACGACTTCGTCCTTGCCCGGTGCCACTTCATCCGCTCCATCGCGTGCGACATGCAGGGCGACCGCGCCGGAGCGGCACACCACGCCTGCCTGTCCGTGGACGGCCTGCCCGAGCACGTACCCCTGCTGGTGAGAGCCCGGCACCTGGTCACCCTGGCGCTCTCACTCGACCAGGTCCGGCTCGGCGACGGGCTGCCCTACTACCAGGAGGCGCTCGACATCGCCGCGGCGCTCGGCCATCCCGGGCTGTCGGTCTCCGTCCTCAACAACCTGGTCTGGAACGAGCTCGACGTCGAGGACATGGACAGCGCCTGGGTGCTGGCCCAGCGCATGCGCCAGATCGCGGAGGGGTCCGGGATCGAGCTGCGGGCCGCGGACCTGGAGACCATCGCCCTGGTCGAGCTGGGCCGCGGGGACCCCGCGGCCGCGGAGGGCACCCTGCAGCCGATCGTGGCGGATCCGCCGCGCGCCATGCTCACCGAGGTCACGTCCCTGCCGCGGGCGCTGCGCGTGCTGGCCACCGCGCAGCGCCTGCAGGGCCTGCTCGCGGAGGCGCAGCACTCGCTGGACCGCGCCGGGCCGCTGTGCGAGGCCGCCGGGCTGGGAAGCACGGCCGTCCTGGTCAGCGAGGAGCAGGCCCAGGTGTACGCCGCCGCCGGCCGGTTCCAGGACGCCTACGAGGAGCACCGCCGCTTCCACGCCCGCAGCCAGGACCTGCTGTCCGCCGAGCGCGACGCGCAGGCCCGCGCCACGCAGCTGGCGTTCGAGTCCCGCGAGGGCCAGCGCCAGAGCGAGCGCTACCGGGAGATGGCCATGCGCGACGCCCTGACCGGGTTGTACAACCGCCGCTTCCTGGACTCCCAGCTCCCCGGCCTCATCGCGGTCTCGCTGCCGCACGGGCCGCCGGTCTCGCTCGCGATCATCGACATCGACTTCTTCAAGCGGGTCAACGACACCCTGTCGCACGACGTCGGCGACGCGGTGCTGCAGCAGATCGCCCGGCTGCTCACCGAGGACCTGCACGAGCCGGCGACCGTGGCGCGCCTGGGCGGCGAGGAGTTCGTCCTGGTGCTGCCCGGCACCGACCCGCGGGCGGCCCTGGCCGCCGCCGAGCGCCTGCGCGCGACGGTGCAGGCCCACGACTGGGCGCCGTTGACCGGCCGGCTGCCGATCACCGTGAGCGTCGGGGTCGCCTCGTCCGGCCGCCACACCGCCGACCAGTCCGCGCTGCTGCACTGCGCGGACCGCAACCTCTACGCGGCCAAGCACGCCGGCCGCAACCGGGTGGTCGCCGGCTGATGCCGCACCCGTCCGCCCGGCCGGCGCCGCACCCGTCGGCGCCGCGCCCGACGGGTCAGCCCTCCAGGTCGCCCTCCAGCTCCAGGTAGGTGCGGCGCAACCCGTCCAGCGTCTCGGGCGACGGCTCGGCCCACAGCCCCCGGTCGGCCGCCTCGAGCAGCCGCTCGGAGACCCCGCGCAGCGCCCACGGGTTGCTCTTGCTCATGAACGCCCGGTTGGTCTCGTCGAACACGTACGCGCTCGCCAGCTTCTCGTACATCCAGTCGTCGACGACCCCGGCGGTGGCGTCGTAGCCGAACAGGTAGTCCACCGTCGCCGCCATCTCGAACGCGCCCTTGTAGCCGTGTCGCTGCATCGCGGCGATCCACCGCGGGTTGACCACCCGGGCACGGAAGACGCGGTGCGTCTCCTCCTGCAGCGTGCGCGTCTTCACCGTGTCGGGCACCGAGCTGTCGCCCACGTACGCCTCCGGCGACTGCCCGGTCAGCGCCCGCACCGCGGCGACCATTCCGCCGTGGTACTGGAAGTAGTCGTCGCTGTCGACGATGTCGTGCTCGCGGGTGTCCTGGTTCTTCGCGGCCACCCGCACCCGCCGGTAGACCCGCTCCATGTCCCCCCGGGCCGGCGCGCCGTCGAGGCCCTTGCCGTAGGCGTAGCCGCCCCACACCGCGTAGACCTCGGCCAGGTCCGCGTCGGACTTCCAGTCTCGGCTGTCGATGAGCGGCAGCAGCCCGGCGCCGTACGCCCCCGGCGTGCTGCCGAAGATCCGGGCGCGGGCCCGGCGCGGGTCGGCCCCGGCCGCGACGTCCGCGGCGATGTGCTGCGCCAGCGGGTTGTCCTGCTCGGCGGACCCCGCCGCGAGCTCGACGGCGTCGTCGAGCAGCTGCACGACGTGCGGGAAGGCGTCCCGGAAGAAGCCGCTGATCCGCAGCGTGACGTCGACCCGGGGGCGGCCGAGCTCCTCGCGGTCGATCAGCTCCAGGCCGGTGACCCGCCGCGAGGCCTGGTCCCACACCGGCCGGACACCCAGCAGCCACAGCGCCTCGGCGATGTCGTCCCCGGCGGTCCGCATCGCGCTGGTGCCCCACACCACGAGCCCGACCGAGACCGGGTGCTCGCCGTGGTCGGCGACGTAGCGCTCCAGCAGCGAGTCGCCGAGCGCCCTGCCCACGGTCCAGGCGTTGCGCGACGGGATCGCCTTGGGGTCGACGGAGTAGAAGTTGCGCCCGGTCGGCAGCACGCCCACCAGCCCGCGGGTCGGCGAGCCGGACGGCCCGGCCGGCACGAAGCCGCCCTCGAGCCCGTGCAGCAGGTGGTCGATCTCGTCGGTCGTCCGGGCCAGGCGCGGCACCACCTCCTCGCACGCGAACCGCAGCACCGCCTCGACGTCCGGCAGGTCGCGCTCCAGCACGTCCCCCACGATCGCCGGCACGGCGGCGGCGTCCCAGCCCTTGAGGTCCAGGCTCCCGACCAGCCGGCGCGCGAGGACCTCGAGCTCGTCCGCCTGGCGCCGGTCGTCCTCGACCAGCCCGTACGCGGCACCGAGCGCCCGGCGCAGCCCCGGCAGCGCGCCGGTCGCGCCGCCCCAGGTCTGCGCGGCCCGCAGGATGCCGAGCACCAGGTCGACGCGCGGCTCCCCCGCCGGCGCCTGGCCGAGGACGTGCAGGCCGTCGCGGATGAGGACGTCCTTGACCTCGCAGAGGTAGCCGTCCACGTGCAGGATGAACTCGTCGAAGCTGTCGTCGTCCGGCATCGCCGCCAGGTGCAGGTCGTGGTGCAGCTGCGCCGACTCCACCAGGTCCCAGACCTGCTGGCGGATCGTCGGCAGCTTGGCCGGGTCCATCGCCTGCACCTGGGCGTACTCGTCGAGCAGCTGCTCCAGCTGGGCCATCTCGTCGTAGGTTTCCGCGCGGGCCATCGGCGGCACCAGGTGGTCGACGACGGTCGCGTGCGCCCGGCGCTTGGCCTGCGTCCCCTCGCCCGGGTCGTTGACGATGAACGGGTAGAACAGCGGCAGGTCGCCGAGCACGGCGTCCGGCGCGCACGACGCGGACAGCCCGAGCCCCTTGCCGGGCAGCCACTCCAGCGTGCCGTGCTTGCCCAGGTGGATGACCGCGTCGGCGCCGAAGCCGCCGTCGGCCGCCGAGGCCCGCAGCCAGGAGTAGGCCGCCAGGTAGTGGTGGCTCGGCGGCAGGTCCGGGTCGTGGTAGATCGCGATCGGGTTCTCCCCGAAGCCGCGCGGCGGCTGGATCATCAGTACGACGTTGCCGTACTGCAGGGCGGCCAGCACGATGTCGCCGCCGTCGACGTAGAGGCCGCCGGGCGGCGGCCCCCAGTGCTCGAGCATCGCCGCCCGCAGGTCCGCCGGCAGCGCTTTGAACCACGCCTGGTAGGCAGCCAGCGGCACCCGGGCGACCGCGGCCCGCAGCTGGTCCTCGGTGAGCCACTCGACGTCGTGGCCGCCGGCCGCGATCAGGGTGTGGACGAGCGCGTCGCCGTCCTCCGGCCAGGCGCCCGGCTCCCCGGCGGGCGCACCGAGGTCGTAGCCCGCCTCGCGCAGCGCCCGCAGCAGCACCACCGCGGAGGCCGGGGTGTCGAGGCCCACCGCGTTGCCGACCCGGGAGTGCTTGGTGGGATAGCTCGACAGGACGACCGCGAGCTTCTTCTGCGCGTTGGGCCGGTGCCGCAGGCGGGCGTGTGCCACCGCGGTGCCGGCGACCCGGGCCGCCCGCTCGGGGTCCGCGACGTAGGCCGGCACGCCGTCCGGTCCGGTCTCCTTGAACGAGAACGGCACGCAGACCAGGCGGCCGTCGAACTCCGGGATCGCCACCTGCATCGCCGCGTCGATCGGCGCGAGCCCGGCGTCGGAGCGCTCCCACTCCTCGCGGCTGCTGGTGACGCACAGCCCCTGCAGCACCGGCACGTCGAGCGCGGTCAGGGCACGGGCGTCCCAGCTCTCGGCGCCGCCGGCGTGGGAGCCGCCGCCGGCCAGCACGGTGACGACCAGCGCGTCGACCCGGCCGGCGAGCAGCTCGTCGACGGCCGCCACCCGCCCGTCGGCGTCGGGCCGCAGGGACGGCACGTAGACCGGCAGCGCGTTGGCGCCGGCAGTCTCCACGGCCTCGCACAGCACGTCGACGAAGCCGGTGTTGCCGGACAGCTCGTGCGCGCGGTAGTAGACGACCCCGACGGTGGGCCGCCCGGGCTGCCGGGGTCGCTCCCGCACCCCGTACGCCGGGAGCGCGACCGGTGCCTGGAAGCCGTGCCCGGTGAGCAGCACGGTGTCGGACAGGAACGCCACCAGCTCGCGCAGGTTGTCGGGACCGCCCTCCCGCAGATAGGCCGCGGCGTCCGCGACGACCCCGGCCGGCACCGTCGACAGCCCGGTGAGCTCGGGGTCGACCCCCTCGCCGCCCAGCGCGACCACCGGAACGCGCCGAGCGGCGGCGTCGGCGAGCAGCGCGTCCAGGCCCTGCCACGCCCGCCGGCCGCCCAGCAGGCGCACCACGACGAGCGCGACACCGGTCAGGTCCACCGAGCCGTCCCGGGACGGGTTGGCCAGCCGCAGCGGCAGGGCGGGGCCCGCCACCGCGCGGGCGGCCAGCAGGTCGGTGTCGGCGGTGGACAGGAGCAGCAGGGTCACGCGGGACAGTCAAGCCGACGGGTCCGACAGAATCCTCCCGGCGCGGCGACGCGCCTGCGGCGGGACGTCGCGAGCACGGTCAGTCCTGCTGGGCGGGCGGCTGGTCCGCAGCCGGCGGTGGCTGCACCGACGGCGGGTCCACGAGGGCCCGCAGGACGGGCTCCATCAGCCGGTGCAGGTCGTCGTGTCCGGCGGCGGCCACCGCCGGGACCTCGAGCAGGTAGCGCGTCAGGCCGAGGCCGAGCAGGCAGGCGCCCAGCAGCTCGGCCCGGAGCTCGGCGTCCGGACCGACGAGCAGGGCCCGCACCGCGGCCGTGCGCTCGCAGAGCACCTCGTCGCGCAGCTGCCGGCCCGCGCCGGGATGGGTGAGGCAGTTGCGCAGCAGGGCCACCGCCGCCTCCCGGTCCCCGCCCTCGAACAGCTCGAGCAGGTCGTCCAGCGCCACCCGCGGAAAACTGTCAGAGGTCGCCGACAGGATGCGCTGGTGGTCACCGGTCCAGCGCGCCGCCGCGGCGAACAACCCCTGCTTGCTGCCGTAGTGCTGCATCACCAGGGCGGGGTCGATGCCTGCCCGGGCAGCAACGGCGCGGATGGTCGTCCGCTCGAAGCCCACCTCGGCGAACAGCTGCTCGGCGGCCTTGAGGATCGCGGCGTCGCTGCGGCGGCGCCGCTCGGAGCGCGTCAGGCTCTCGTCGTCGGCTGTCACGCGATTCACTCTACAGCCGTTGACCCATCTGCCGATACCGGTCTACGGTCGTTGAGCCAACACCCTAGGAGCCTCCGCATGCCCCTCGCCGACAGCCCGCCCCCCGCCGGCTCCGCCGCCCTCCTCCCGGACTCCCCCGGCCGACCGCCGATCAACAAGAACCTCGCCCTGCTCGTCCTGGCGGTTGCGCAGCTCATGGTCGTGCTCGACATCACCATCGTGAACGTCGCGCTGCCCGACATCGCCCGAGCGCTCGAGGTCACCAGCAACGCCGACCTGCAGTGGGTCGTCACCGGCTACACGCTGACCTTCGGCGGCTTCCTCCTGCTGGGCGGCAAGCTCGCCGACCGGTTGGGCCGCAAGCTGGTGTTCAACCTCGGCGCCGCCCTGTTCGCCGTGGCCAGCCTGGTCGGCGGCCTCGCGGGCAACCTCGAGGTGCTGCTGATGGCCCGCGCCGTGCAGGGCATCGGCGGCGCGCTGATGTCACCGGCGGCGCTCTCGCTCATCACGGTCCTGTTCGAGGAGGGCAAGGAGCGCAACCGGGCCCTCGGCATCTACGCCGCCATCACCGCGGGGGGCGCGGCCATCGGCCTGATCGCCGGCGGCTTCCTCACCGAGTACGCGTCGTGGCGCTGGGTCTTCTTCGTCAACCTCCCGATCGCCGCCGTCGCCATCGTCGGCGCCCTGCTGGTCGTGCCCGAGAGCCGCGACGAGGACGCCCAGGGCTTCGACGTCGCCGGCGCCGTGTTGGTCACCTCCGGCCTGATGGCTCTGGTCTACGGGCTCGTCAAGGGCAACGACAACGGCTGGACCTCGCTGCGGACGCTCGGCGTCCTGGGGCTGGCGGTCGCCTTGCTCGCCGCGTTCGTGGTCGTGCAGCGCCGGGTCCGCTTCCCCCTGATGCCGTTCCGCATCTTCCGCACCCGCAGCGTGCTCGGTGCCGACATCGGCGCGCTGCTCGTCGGCGCCGGGATCTTCGCCATCTTCTTCTTCCTGATCCTGTGGATGCAGCAGGTCAACGGCTACTCCCCGGTGAAGTCCGGCCTGGCGTTCCTGCCCATGACCGTCCTGATCGGCGTGAGCGCGGGGATCGGCGCGCAGCTGCTCGGGCGGATCGGCCCGCGGCCGCTGCTGACGGCGGGTCCCGCGCTGGGAGCCGTCGGCCTCGTCGCCCTCGGCCTGCGCCTTGAGCCGGACTCCTCCTACCTCACCGTCGTCCTGCCGTCGCTCGCCCTGGTGGCGATCGGGATGGGGATGACCTTCGTGGCGCTGACCAGCTGTGCGGTGGCGGGGGTGCCCGACGAGGACGTCGGCATCGCCTCCGCCCTGCTCAACGCCGGCCAGCAGGTCGGC
>DASTLY010000126.1:0-4197 GCA_035714445.1 Mycobacteriales bacterium | reverse complement strand
GGGGCGCCCGCCCCCGGGCGGGGGGGGGGGCGCCGCTGCCGTGTCCGGACCTGCATAGGAGAGGAGCACCACGTGGCTGACCCGCTCGACGACCTGCTCGCCGAGCACGCCGACCTCGAGCAGCGCCTGGCCGACCCGGCGGTGCACGCCGACCAGGCGGTGGCCCGCGAGCTCGGCCGGCGCTACGCCGAGATCGGGCCGGTGGTGGCCGCCGCGCACGAGCGCGACGCGCTGCGCGGCGACCTCCAGGCCGCCCGCGAGCTCGGCATGGACGACGAGGTGCCGCAGCTCCAGGCGCAGGTCGACGAGCTCGACGCGAAGATCCAGACGATGCTCATCCCGCGCGACCCGGCGGACGCCAAGGACGTGATCCTCGAGGTCAAGGGCGGGGAGGGCGGCGACGAGGCGGCGCTGTTCGCCGGCGACCTGGTCCGGATGTACATGCGCTACGCCGAGCGGCAGGGCTGGAAGACCGAGCTGGTCAGCGCGACGGAGGGCGAGCTCGGGGGCTACAAGGACATCCAGTTGGCGGTGAAGAGCCGCGACCCCGCGCACCCGGTGTTCGGGCGCCTCAAGTACGAGGGCGGCGTGCACCGCGTGCAGCGGGTGCCGGTGACGGAGAGCCAGGGGCGCATCCACACCAGCGCCGCCGGCGTGCTGGTGCTGCCGGAGGCCGAGGAGGTCGACGTGCAGATCGACCAGAACGACCTGCGGATCGACGTCTACCGCAGCAGCGGGCCCGGCGGGCAGAGCGTCAACACCACCGACTCGGCCGTGCGCATCACCCACCTGCCCACCGGGGTCACGGTCAGCATGCAGAACGAGAAGTCCCAGCTGCAGAACCGCGAGGCGGGCATGCGGGTGCTGCGCTCCCGCCTGCTGGCGCTCGCGCTCGAGGAGCAGGCCGCCAAGGACAGCGCCGTACGCGGCTCGCAGATCCGCACGATGGACCGCAGCGAGAAGGTGCGCACCTACAACTACCCGGACAACCGGGTGGCCGACCACCGCAGCGGCTACAAGGCCAACAACCTCAGCTCGGTGCTCGACGGCGATCTCGACGCGGTCATCCAGTCGCTGGTCGACGCCGACAACGCCGCCGCCCTCAAGGGAGAGACGTGACCCCGCTCCAGACCGCCGTCCGGGCCGCGAGCGCCCGGCTCGCCGAGGCGGGCGTCGACTCGCCCGAGCACGACGCCCGGGCGCTGGCCGTGCACGTGCTGGGCCTGCGCGCCCCCGGGGACCTGGTGCTGCTGGACGACCTCGGGGCCGCGGCGCCGGCGTACGACGACCTGGTGGCGCGGCGGGCCGCCCGCGTCCCCCTGCAGCACCTGGTCGGCAGCGTCGGCTTCCGCTATGTCGAGCTCGAGGTCGGGCCGGGGGTCTTCGTGCCACGGCCCGAGACCGAGGCGGTCGTGCAGTGGGCCGTCGACGCGCTCGCCGGCACCCCCGCCCCGCTGGTGGTCGACCTGTGCACCGGCTCCGGCACGATCGCCTTCGCGCTCGCCAACGAGGTCCCGGGCGCGCAGGTGCACGGGGTCGAGCGCGACCCGGACGCGCTGGCGTGGGCCCGGCGCAACGCCGCCAACCGGGTGCGGGCCGGGGACCCGGAGGTCACGCTGCACCTGGGCAGCGCCGAGGACGCGCTGCCGGGCTTCGAGGGGCGGCTCGACCTGGTGGCCAGCAACCCGCCGTACGTCGCGACCGGCGAGGCGCACATCCCCGACCCCGAGGTGCTCGACCACGACCCGGGCATCGCGCTGTGGGCGGGCGAGGACGGCCTCGACGTGATCCGGCTCGTCGAGGTGGCCGCGCGCCGGCTGCTCAAGCCCGGCGGGCTGCTCGTCGTCGAGCACTCCGACCGCCAGGGCCGCAGCGCACCGGCCCTGCTGCACGGGTGCGGCGGCTGGACCGAGGTCGAGGACCACGTCGACCAGCTGGGCCGCGACCGGTTCGTCACGGCCCGGTGGGCGGGACACCCTTGAGCAGCACCACGTACGACGTCCGCGACGGGCACGACCCGGAGGCGGGCGTCGACGCCGCCGTGGCGGCCCTGCAGCGCGGCGAGCTGGTGGTGCTGCCCACCGACACGGTCTACGGCATCGCGGCGGACGCCTTCTCGCCGGCGGCCGTGCACGCCCTGCTCGAGGCGAAGGGCCGCGGCCGGGACATGCCGGTGCCGGTGCTCGTCGGGGCGTGGAACACCCTCGACGGCCTCGCCGAGGAGGTGGCGCCCCGCACCCGTGAGCTGGTGCAGGCGTTCTGGCCGGGCGGTCTGACGCTCGTGGTGCGCGCCGCGCCCAGCCTGTCCTGGGACCTGGGGGAGACCCGCGGCACTGTCGCGGTGCGGATGCCGCTGCACCCGGTCGCGCTCGCCGTGCTCGCCCGCACCGGCCCGCTCGCGGTGAGCAGCGCCAACCGCAGCGGGCTGCCCGCGGCGCCGGATGCCGCCGAGGCCGCCCGCCAGCTCGGCACGGCCGTGTCGGTCTACCTCGACGGCGGGTCCACCGGCGGCGGCGAGGCGAGCACCATCGTCGACCTGACCGGCGCCCGGCCCCGGCTGCTGCGGGCCGGCGCGGTGACGGACAAGCACCTGCTCGAGGTCCTGCCCGACCTCGAGCTGCCCGAGGACTGACCGGTGTTCCGGGTCCTGCACGTGTGCACCGGCAACATCTGCCGCTCGCCGATGGCCGAGCGCCTCACCCGGGCCGGGCTCGCCGCCCGGCTCGGCGGGCGGGTCGACCAGATCGTGGTCGAGTCGGCCGGCACCTGGGGGCACACCGGCAGCCCGATGGAGCCGGGCGCGCTGGCGACCCTCTCGGCGTACGGCGTGGACGGCAGCGACTTCCGGGCCCGGGAGCTCGTGGCCCAGCACGTCGTCGGGGCCGACCTCGTGCTGGCCGCCACCCGCGAGCACCGGGCCGCCGCCGTCGTCCTGCAGCCCCGGGCCGCGGCCCGCACCTTCACGCTGCGCGAGTTCGCCCGCCTCGCGGCGGCGGTGGACCCGGCCGACCTGCCCGCCGGCGAGCTCGACGACCGCGCCCGGGCGCTGGTGCGCGCGGCCGCCGCCCAGCGGGGACGCGTCCCGCCGGACACCCCGGCCGACGACGACCTGGCCGACCCCTACCGCGGGCCGCTGGCCGGGTTCACCCTCTGCGCCGCGCTCGTGCACGACACCCTGCAGCGCCCGCTGGACCTGCTCGCGGGCCCGGTTCCGGGTCCGACGTCCCCGTAGACTGGCCGCCACGCCTGCCCTGGAGAGAGCACATGCCGGACAGCCCGCCCGACAGCACCTACTACGGCCCCGACTTCGGGGCTCTGACGGCGCAGGACCCGGAGATCGCCGAGGTCGTCGTCGACGAGCTCGACCGCCTGCGGGGCGGCCTGCAGCTGATCGCCAGCGAGAACTTCACCAGTCCGGCGGTGCTGGCCGCGCTGGGCTCGACGCTGTCCAACAAGTACGCCGAGGGCTACCCCGGCAAGCGCTACTACGGCGGCTGCGAGGTCGTCGACCGGGCCGAGCTGATCGGCATCGAGCGCGCCAAGGCGCTGTTCGGCGCGGAGCACGCCAACCTGCAGCCGCACTCGGGCGCGAGCGCCAACCTCGCCGTCTACGGGGCGTTCCTGCAGCCCGGCGACACCGTGCTGGCGATGTCCCTGCCGCACGGCGGGCACCTCACGCACGGCAGCAAGGTGAGCTTCTCCGGGAAGTGGTTCAACGCCGTGCACTACGGCGTCGCCCAGGCCACCGAGGACATCGACTACGACCAGATGCGCGACCTGGCCCGCGAGCACCGGCCCAGGATGATCATCGCCGGCGGCTCGGCCATCCCGCGCACCATCGACTTCGCGGCCTTCCGCGCGGTCGCCGACGAGGTCGGCGCGGTGTTCATGGTCGACGCGGCGCACTTCATCGGCCTGGTCGCGGGCGGCGCAATCCCGAGCCCGGTGCCGTACGCCGACGTGGTCACCTTCACCACGCACAAGGTCCTGCGCGGGCCGCGCGGCGGGATGTTCGTCTGCACGGCCGAGCACGCCGCCAAGCTCGACAAGGCCGTCTTCCCGATGATGCAGGGCGGCCCGCTCATGCAGGGCGTCGCCGCCAAGGCCGTCGCGCTGAAGGAGGCGTCGACGCCGGAGTACGCCGCGTACACCCGGCAGGTGATCGCCAACGCCCAGGTCCTCACCGAGGCGCTCGGG
>DASTLY010000125.1:0-14463 GCA_035714445.1 Mycobacteriales bacterium | reverse complement strand
GGTCATCCTCGGCTTCAACGTGCGGCCCGAGGGCAACGCCCGCGACCTGGCCGACAAGGAGCACGTCGACGTCCGCTACTACTCGGTGATCTACGCGGCCATCGAGGACGTCGAGGCGGCCCTCAAGGGCATGCTCAAGCCGATCTACGAGGAGCGGCAGCTCGGCACCGCCGAGGTGCGGGAGGTGTTCCGGGTCCCGAAGATCGGCAACGTCGCCGGCTCGATCGTGCGCAGCGGGCTCATCCGCCGCAACACCAAGGCGCGCCTGGTCCGCGACGGCGTCGTGGTGGCCGACAACCTCACCGTCGAGTCGCTGCGGCGCTTCAAGGACGACGCGACCGAGGTCCGCGAGGGCTACGAGTGCGGTATCGGGCTCGGGTCGTTCAACGACATCAAGCTCGAGGACGTCATCGAGACCTGGGAAATGGTCGAGAAGCCGCGGGTGTAGTCCCGGCTCCCGGCCGCGGTCTGCCTGCGGAACTCTCCGGACCTGCGACTTCGTCGCTTTATGGTCCTTCCGAGTTCCCCAGGCAGCCCGCTCCCCCGGTCAGAATCCCGCGGTAGGAGGGCTGAGAGCGGTGTTCGTGGGTGCTCTTGAGGTTGATGTGCTCCTCGGGGATGTGCACTCGCTGAAGCAGAAGCGGGGCCTGGTCAGGCCGGTGCTCGCGGAGCTCAGGAGGAGGTACGAGGTCAGCGTGGCCGAGGCGGGACATCTTGATCTGCACCGGCGGGCGCTGATCGGGGTGTCCGTGGTGGCGGCCGACGCCGGGCACTGCAGGGAGGTGCTCGACAGCTGCGAGCGGCTCGTCGCAGGGCGTCCGGAGCTGGAGGTCCTCTCGGCTCGTCAGAGGTTGTTCGGAGAGGAAGACTGATGACAGAGGGGGTTCCCGCATGGTTGACGTAGCCCGTGCCCGCAAGCTCGCGGTGCGCATCCGGGAGGTCGTGGCGACCACGCTCGAGCTCCAGGTCAAGGACCCCCGGCTCGGCATGGTGACGATCACCGATGCCAAGCTCACGCCCGACCTGCGGGAGGCCACGCTGTACTACACGGTGTTCGGCGACGACCGCGTGCGGGCCGACAGCGCCGCCGCCCTGGAGAGCGCCAAGGGCGTCCTGCGTACCCAGGTGGGCCGGCAGACCGGGGTGCGCTACACCCCGTCGCTGGCGTTCGTCGCCGACATCGTCCCGCAGACGACCGGGCGCCTCGAGGAGCTGCTGGAGCAGGCGCGGCTCGAGGACGCCCGGGTGCAGGAGCTCGCCTCCGCGGCGTCGCCGGCCGGTGAGCCGGACCCGTACCGCGCCCCGCGGGTCCCGGCCGACGAGGACCCCGCTGACGACGAGCGCCCTGACGACGAGCGCACTGCCGGGGCCGCCGGGTGAGCATCCGGGACCACGACTGGGCGGAGGCGACCGCGCTGCTGGACAGCAGCCAGGACGTCGTGCTCGCCTGTCACGTCGCCCCCGACGGCGACGCCCTCGGCTCCATGCTGGCGCTGGGCTGCGCGCTGCGCCGCCGCGGCACCCGCGTGGTCGCGTCGTGGGGGAGCGAGCCCTTCGAGGTTCCCCAGGCCTACTCCTTCCTGCCGGCGCTGGACCTGCTGGTCCCGGCCGACGAGGTGCCCGTCGCGCCCGACGTGCTGGTCACCCTCGACACCGGCAGCGAGGACCGGCTCGGCACCCTCGCCGACCGGGTGCCCAAGGCAGGCGCGGTCCTGGTCATCGACCACCACACGAGCAACACGATGTACGGCAGCACCAACCTGGTCGACGACGGCGCCGCGGCGACCGCGGTGGTCGTGGCGGCGTTGTTCGACCGGCTGGGCGTGCCCCTGGATGCCGAGCTCGCCGCCCCCCTCTACACCGGGCTGGTGACCGACACCGGCTCGTTCAAGCACGCCTCCACCTCCCCGGCCGTGCACACGCTGGCGGCCCGGCTGCTGGCGACCGGCATCCGGCACGACCTGATCAGCCGGGCGATCTACGACACGCAGCCCTTCGGCTACGTCCAGCTGCTCGGGGACGTCTGCGCCCGGGCGGTGCTGGAGCCCGGGGCGGTCGACGGGCTCGGGCTGACGTGGACGGTCGTCGAGGGCGACGACCTGACCCGGCACGGGCTGGGGCTGGCCGACGTGGAGGGCATCATCGACGTGCTCCGGATGGCCGGCGAGGCCGAGGTCGCCCTGGTGCTCAAGTGCGACCCGGCCGACGGCCTGTTCAAGGTGTCCATGCGCTCCAAGGGCGTCGTCGACGTCGGCGACATCTGCACCGCGCTGGGCGGCGGCGGGCACCGCTTCGCCGCCGGTTTCACCTCCCACCACGACGCGGCCGGCACGCTCACCACGGTGCGCGCGGCGCTCGCCAAGGCGCCCCATCTGTCCGGCTGAGCCGGCGCGGGGCGCTGCCCCCGACGGCCTGCTGGTCGTCGACAAGCCCGCCGGCCTGACCAGTCACGACGTCGTCGCCCGCGGCCGGCGGCTGGCCCGCACCCGCAAGGTCGGGCACGCCGGCACCCTGGACCCGATGGCCACCGGCGTGCTGCTGCTGGGGATCGGCCGGGCCACCCGCCTGCTCGGTCACCTGGTGCTGACCGACAAGGACTACGACGCCACGATCCGGCTGGGCGTGACCACCCTGACCGACGACGCCGAGGGCGAGGTCGTGCAGCGCCGGGACGCTGCCGGGGTCGACGACCGGGCGCTGGCCGCAGCCGTCCAGGCCCTCACCGGCGAGATCGAGCAGGTGCCCTCGGCCGTGTCGGCCGTCAAGATCGACGGGGTCCGGTCGTACGCCCGGGTGCGCGCCGGCGAGCAGGTGGAGCTGGCCGCCCGCCGGGTCGTCGTCCGACGGTTCGACGTGCTGGCCCGGCGCGGGGACGAGCTCGACGTGCGCTGCAGCGTCTCGTCCGGCACCTACGTGCGCGCCCTGGCCCGCGACCTCGGCGCCGCGCTCGGCGTCGGCGGGCACCTCACCGCCCTGCGTCGTACGAGGGTGGGCCCGTTCGACCTCGCCGGCGCGCACCCGCTGGCCGCCCTGGAGCCCGCCGGGGCCGTGGACGCCGCCGTCCTGCGGCTCGACGACGCCGTCGCGGCGTGCTTCCCGCGCCGCACGCTTGACGCGGCCGAGGCCCTGGACCTCTCGCACGGCCGCCGGCTGGCCCCCACGGGCACTCCGGGAGCGGTCGGCGCCTTCGCCCCGGACGGGCACTGCGTGGCGCTGGTCGAGGACCGCGACGGCGCCGCCCGGGCCAGCATCGTGTTCGCCCCGGCCTGAGCGCCCCACCGGCCCGGAAACGTGGTCGGGACCGGTCTGGCAGGCTGGGTCCGTGCAGCGTTGGCGTGGACTGACGAGTGTGCCGTCCAGCTGGGGCCGGTGCGTGGTCACGATCGGCGTGTTCGACGGCGTCCACCGCGGTCACCAGCAGATCATCGCGGCGGTGGTCGCCCGGGCCGCGGCCCTCGGGGTGCCCAGCGTGGTCGTCACCTTCGACCCGCATCCCGCGGAGGTCGTGCGGCCGGGCAGCCACCCGCCCATGCTGACCAGCCAGCGCTACCGCGCCGACCTGCTCGAGCAGATCGGCGTCGACGTGGTGTGCGTGCTGCCGTTCACCCGCGAGTTCAGCCGGCTCACCCCCGACGGCTTCGTGCACCAGGTCCTCGTGGAGTCGCTGCACGCCTCGGCCGTGGTGGTGGGGGAGAACTTCCGCTACGGCGCGAGGGCCGCCGGCGACGTGGCCGCGCTGACCGCCGCGGGGCGGAGGTTCGGCTTCAGCGTCGAGGGTGCGCACCTGCTGGGCAGCCCCGAGACGACCTGGTCCTCGACCTACGTCCGCTCCTGCGTGCAGGCCGGGGACGTCGAGCAGGCCGCCCGGGTGCTCGGCCGCGAGCACCGGGTCGACGGCGTGGTGGTCCGGGGCGACCAGCGGGGCCGCGAGCTCGGCTACCCGACGGCCAACCTGCAGCCGCTGCCGTGGAGCGCGGTGCCGGCCGACGGCGTCTACGCCGGCCACCTGGTCCGCGGGGCCGCGACGCTGCCGGCGGCCATCAGCATCGGCACCAACCCCACCTTCGAGGGCCTGGACCGCCGGGTGGAGGCGTACGTGCTCGACTTCGACGGCGACCTGTACGGCGAGCAGGTCGGCGTGTCGTTCACCGCCCGGCTGCGCGAGACGCTGCGGTTCGACGGCGTCGAGGGCCTCGTGGCGCAGATGGACCGCGACGTCGCCCGCACCCGCGAGCTGAACGGGGGCTGACGGCGGCCGGCCTGCCGGCCGCACCGCGCGCTGCTAGGCTGGGAGTCGCCGGCTACGCCCGGTGGTGTGTCGTCCATGCCCGGGTGAAGCAGGCCTCGGGTGCACACCGTGCCCCACAGCACCTGTCCCTGAGGAGATCCGTGTCGCTCGACACCGCCACGAAGCAGTCCATCATGACCGAGTACGCCACGGTCCCCGGTGACACCGGCTCGCCCGAGGTGCAGGTCGCGATGCTCACCCGTCGCATCTCGGACCTCACCGAGCACCTGCGCTTCCACAAGCACGACCACCACACCCGCCGCGGCCTGCTGCTGCTGGTGGGGCGCCGCCGGCGGCTGCTGAAGTACCTGGAGAAGACCGACATCAACCGCTACCGCAGCCTCATCTCGCGGTTGGGTCTTCGCCGCTAGTGCACGACCAGGGGAGTGCCCGTCCGGGCGCTCCCCTTCGTCGTAGGACACCCGTCCTGCGACGTCCACGAGCCGAGTGCGCCGACGTGCGCGACCCGGTCCTCGGGAGTGGCGGCCAGAGCAGTCTCTGACCGCCTCCACTGAGCGCCGGCTCCCCGCGCCGTAGCCCGGCCGCACGAAAGAGGAGCCCCATGACAGAAGCAGTGCAGAGCGAGGAGAGCTACGTCTACGGCAGCGAGTTCGTCGACGCCGTGATCGAGAACCCCGGCGGCAAGCGGGTGATCCGCTTCGAGACCGGGCGGCTGGCCAAGCAGGCCGCGGGCGCCGTCACCATCTACCTCGGCGACACGATGATCCTGTCCGCCACGACCGCCAGCAAGCGGCCCAAGGACAACCTCGACTTCTTCCCGCTGACGGTGGACGTCGAGGAGCGGATGTACGCCGCCGGCAAGATCCCCGGTTCGTTCTTCCGGCGCGAGGGGCGGCCGTCCGAGGACGCCATCCTCACCTGCCGTCTCACCGACCGGCCGCTGCGCCCGTCGTTCAAGAAGGGCCTGCGCAACGAGGTCCAGGTCGTCAGCACCGTCATGGCGCTCGAGCCGACCCACCTGTACGACGTGCTCGCGATCAACTCGGCCGCTGCCTCCGTGCTGCTGAGCGGCCTGCCGTTCACCGGCCCGGTCGGCGCCGTCCGCGTCGCCCGCACCAGCGCCGGCTGGGTGGCCTTCCCGAGCACGGAGGAGCTCGAGGACGCGACCTTCGACATGGTCGTGGCGGGACGCCTCCTGGACGATGGCGACGTCGCGATCATGATGGTCGAGGCCGAGGCCACCCGCAACGTGTTCGAGGTCCTCAACGGTGGCGGCACGGCCCCCACCGAGACCGTGGTCGCCGAGGGCCTGGAGGCCGCCAAGGCCCCGATCGCCGCGATATGCCGCGCGCAGAACGAGCTCAAGGCGCGCTCGCCGAAGGAGTCGCTGGAGTTCCCGGTGTTCCTCGACTACGAGGACGACGTGCTCGAGGCCGTCACCGCCGCCGGCGAGGCCGACCTCACCGCGGCGATGCAGGTCGCCGACAAGCAGGACCGCGAGGCCGCCACCGACGCCGCCAAGGCGAAGGTCCAGCAGGCCCTGGCAGAGCAGTTCGCCGGTCGCGAGAAGGAGGTCAGCGCGGCTTTCCGCAGCCTGACCAAGACCGTCGTCCGCCGCCGGATCGTGCAGGACGGCGCCCGCATCGACGGCCGCGGCCTGGAGGACATCCGCCAGCTGTCGGCCGAGGTCGAGGTGCTCCCGCGGGTGCACGGCTCGGCGCTGTTCGAGCGCGGGGAGACCCAGATCCTGGGCGTCACCACGCTGAACATGACGCGCATGGAGCAGATGGTCGACACGCTCAACCCCGAGGCGCGCAAGCGCTACATGCACCACTACAACTTCCCGCCCTACTCCACCGGCGAGACCGGCCGGGTCGGCTCCCCCAAGCGCCGCGAGATCGGCCACGGTGCGCTGGCCGAGCGGGCGCTGCTGCCGGTGCTGCCCAGCCGCGAGGAGTTCCCGTACGCGATCCGGCAGGTGTCCGAGGCGCTGGGCTCCAACGGCTCGACGTCGATGGGCTCGGTCTGCGCCAGCACCATGTCGCTGCTCAACGCCGGTGTGCCGCTCAAGGCCCCGGTCGCCGGCATCGCCATGGGCCTGGTCTACGAGGGCGGCGAGTACGCCACGCTGACCGACATCCTGGGCGCCGAGGACGCGTTCGGCGACATGGACTTCAAGGTCGCCGGCACCCCGCAGTTCGTCACCGCCCTGCAGCTCGACACCAAGCTCGACGGCATCCCCAGCCCGGTGCTGGCCGCCGCGCTGCAGCAGGCCCGCACCGCCCGGCTCGCGATCCTCGAGGTGATGAGCGAGGCGATCGACGAGCCCGACGAGATGAGCCCGTACGCCCCGCGCGTGCTGTCGGTGAAGATCCCGGTCGACAAGATCGGCGAGGTCATCGGGCCGAAGGGCAAGATGATCAACCAGATCCAGGCCGACACGGGCGCCGACATCACCGTCGAGGACGACGGCACGATCTACATCGGCGCGACGAGCGGCACCGCCGCCGAGGCCGCGATGGCGACGATCAACATGATCGCCAACCCGACGATGCCCAAGGTCGGCGAGCGCTTCCTGGGCACAGTCGTCAAGACCGCCGCGTTCGGCGCCTTTGTCAGCCTGCTGCCGGGCAAGGACGGCCTGGTGCACATCAGCAAGCTGGGCAACGGCAAGCGGGTCGGCAAGGTCGAGGACGTCGTCAACGTCGGCGACAAGCTGCAGGTCGAGATCACCGAGATCGACCAGCGCGGCAAGATCAGCCTGACGCCGGTCGCGGCGGACGCCGAGTCCGCTCCCGCCCCCGCGCAGGCCTAGGTCCCGTGCAGGACCGGAGCCCCTCGGACGGCACCGTGCTGCAGAGCACGCTGCTGCCCGGGGGGCTCCGCGTCGTCACCGAGGCGGTGCCGGGAGCCCGGTCGGCGGCCCTGGGCATCTGGGTCGGCGTCGGCTCCCGGGACGAGAGCGAGGAGCTGGCCGGCACGTCGCACTACCTTGAGCACCTGCTGTTCAAGGGGACCGCGCGCCGGGACGCGATGGCCATCGCCAGCGCGCTGGACGAGGTGGGCGGCGAGAGCAACGCCTTCACCGACAAGGAGTACACCTGCTACTACGCGCGGGTGCTCGCCAGCGACCTGCCGCTGGCCGTCGACGTCATCAGCGACATGGTCACCTCCTCGCTGCTGCGCCCCGCCGACGTGGAGGCCGAGCGCAGCGTCGTGCTCGAGGAGATCGCGATGCACGACGACGACCCCGGCGACGCCGTCCACGACCTGTTCGCCGAGGCGCTGTACGGCGACACCCCGCTCGGCCGCCCGGTGATCGGCACCATCGAGAGCATCGAGACGCTCAGCCGGGACGCCATCGACGGCTTCTACCGGCGGCGCTACGTTCCGGGGCGGATGGTCGTCGCGGCTGCCGGCGGGGTCGACCACGACGAGACCGTGCGCCTGGTCGAGCGGGCGTTCGGCGCCCGGCTCGCCGGCGAGGACGGCGCCGCCCCGCTGCGGCCCCGCACCGGCGGGCCGGTCCCCCTCGGCGACGTGCTGGTCGAGGACCGCCCCGGCGAGCAGGCCAACCTGCTGCTCGGCACCTCCGGGCTGACCCGCGACGACCCGCGCCGCCCGGCGCTCGCCGTGCTGTCGGCCGCGCTCGGCGGCGGCATGAGCAGCCGGCTGTTCCAGAGCATCCGGGAGCAGCGCGGCCTGGCCTACTCGGTCTACTCGTACGCCGCGTCGGCCTCCGACAGCGGCACCTTCGGGGTCTACGCCGGCTGCGCGCCCGGCAAGGTCGACGAGGTCGTCGGCCTGGTGCTGGCCGAGCTCGCCGCGGTCGCCGAGCGGGGGCTGACCGACGCCGAGGTCGCCCGCGCGAAGGGCTCGCTGCGGGGCTCGACGGTCCTGGGCCTCGAGGACACCGGCTCGCGGATGAGCCGCATCGGCAAGTCCCAGCTGGTCGACGGGGAGCTGCCGACGGTCGGGCAGGTGCTGGCCCGCACCGCCGCCGTCACGCCGGACGACGTGCGCGAGGTCGCCGCCGACGTGCTCCGCCGGCCGCTGGCGATGGCCGCCGTCGGCCCGTTCGGCGACCGTGACCTGGCCGGCCTCCTGCGATGACCGCCCCCGTCACCCTCCCGCTCGCTTTCACCCTCCCGCTCGCTTTCACCCTCCCGCTTGTCTGCCCGCAGCAACGTTGTACGGGCCGCCGGGTGTCGGTGCGGGCAGACAAGCGGGGGGTGTGGGTGTGATCGGGGCAGACAAGCGGGGGGTGTGGTGGTGATCCGGGTGGCGGTGCTGGGCGCGAAGGGCCGGATGGGCTCCGAGGTCGTGCGCGCGGTGCAGGGCGCTGGCGACCTCGAGCTGGTGGCGGCGTACGACGTGGGGGACGGCCTCGACCTGTCCGCGGCCGACGTCGCGGTCGACTTCACCCACCCGGACGCCGTGATGGCCAACCTGCGGGCCTGCGTGGCGGCCGGGGTGCACGCCGTCGTCGGCACCACGGGCTTCACCGAGGAGCGGCTGGCCGAGCTGCGCGAGCTGCTCGACGGTCGCGGCACCGGCATCCTCGTCGCCCCCAACTTCGGGGTCGCCGCCGTGCTCATGATGAGCTTCGCCGCGAAGGCGGCGCCGTTCTTCGACTCGGTGGAGATCGTCGAGCTGCACCACCCGGGCAAGGCCGACGCGCCGAGCGGCACCGCCCGCCGCACCGCCGAGCTGGTCGGGCAGGCGAGGCACGGCCTGCCGGCGATGCCGGACGCGACCAGCCAGGAGCTGCCCGGGGCCCGCGGGGCGCTCATCTCGGGCGTCCGGGTGCACTCCGCCCGGGTGGCCGGGCTGGTCGCCCACCAGGAGGTCCTGCTGGGGGGCTCGGGCGAGACGCTGACGCTGCGGCACGACTCCTACGACCGGGCCTCGTTCATGCCCGGCGTGCTGCTCGGGATCCGCCAGGTGGGAAGCCGCCCCGGGCTCACCGTGGGCCTCGACGCCCTGCTGGATCTCTGAGGCCCGGTGTGAAGGCCCGCACCACAGCCGTCCTGCTGGTCGCGCTGACCGGCGTCCTTGCGGCGTACATGGCGGTCCGGGCGTTCGACCTGATCGGCACCGGCCAGCTCAAGGGCATCCTGCTCGGCGTCGGCGTGCTGCTGCTGGTCGCCGTCGGCGTGATCCTGCTGTACGGCGAGGTGCGGTTCGGCATCGACACCCAGCGCCTGGGGGAGCGGCTCGCGCGCGAGGGCGGCCTGCCCGAGCTGCCGCCGGACGTGGCCCGGCTGCCGAGCGGGCGGCTCACCCGGGACGCGGCCGACGAGGTGTTCGCCGAGCGGCGCGCCGAGGTCGAGGCCGCGCCGCAGGACTGGCGCGCCTGGTTCCGGCTCGGCACGGCGTACGGCGACGCCCGGGACACCGCGCGCGGCCGCACCGCGATGCGCCGGGCGGTACGCCTGGAGCGGGCCGACCGGGCGCCCTGACCGGGCCCCCGACACGGCTCGACCCGCTAGGGTCCGACCACGACGGGGGAGGGAGCGCGGTGGCGTCACTCACGGCCGACGGCCGGATTCTGAATGTCGACCTGCACGGCGACGTGGTGCGGGCAGCGCAGGGCTCGATGGTGGCCTACACCGGCAACGTGGACTTCAAGGGTGCCGGCATGGGTGGCGGCGACGGCTTCCGGGCGGCGCTCAAGCGCAAGGCGGCCGGGGAGAGCCTGCAGCTGATGGAGTGCAGCGGCAGCGGACGCGCCTACCTCGCGGTCGACGCGCAGTACGTCTCGGTCGTGGACCTGGCCAACGACACGCTGTCGGTCGAGTCGGAGTCGGTGCTCGCCGTGACGCCGGGTCTCAAGCTCGACGTGAAGTTCGCCGGCCTCGGCGGCGCGATGGCCGGCCAGGGTGTGGCGACCACGACGGTCACCGGCACCGGCCAGGTCGCCCTGCTGTCCGACGGCCCGATGATCCGCCTCGAGGTCGTGCCCGGCCAGCCCCTGGTCGTCGACCCGCAGGCCTTTGTCGCCTCCTCCGGCCAGCTCAGCACCAGCATCGTCAGCGGCGTGTCGTGGAGGTCCGTCGTCGGCGAGGGTTCCGGGGAGGCCTTCTCCATGAAGTTCGACGGCTCGGGCCTGGTCTGCATCCAGCCCGCGGAGCGCTGAGCCATGCCGTTCGAGACCGTCAACAGCAAGGTCGTACGCGCCCAGGTCACCCCCCAGCGGGCCGTGCTCGCCCGCCGCGGGGCCATGCTCGGGCTCACCGGGGAGGTGGTGTTCCGGCCGGTGCAGGGCCAGGGCGCCGGCGTGGGCGGCCGGATCGGCGCGGCCCTCGCCAGCGAGTCCAACGCGATGATGGCCACCACCGGCTCGGGGTCGGTGCTGTACGGCTTTCGCGGCCTGCACGTGACCGTGCTCGACCTCGACGGCCGCGAGCAGCTGTTCGTCGAGGCCGACCGGCTGCTGGCGCACGACGCCGACCTGCAGACCTCGGTGATGTTCCTGGGCTCGGGCGGGCTGCGCGGGGCGGTGCGCGGCGCGGCGACCGGCCAGGGCCTGTTCACCACGCAGCTGTCGGGCGTCGGCGCGGTGGCGCTGCTCTCGCACGGCGGCGCCTTCCCGCTGCAGGTGTCGCGGGGCGAGTCGGTGGGCGTCGACCCGCAGGCCTACGTCGGCCACACCGGGCAGCTGGACGTCGACCTGAAGGCGAAGGTCGGCTGGCGCGACGCGGTCGGCAAGGGCAGCGGCGAGGCGTTCCAGCTGCAGGTCACCGGCAGCGGCACGGTGTACGTCCAGGCGTCCGAGAAGAAGTTCTAGGGGAGCTGTGAAGATCACGTCGGGCGACACCTACTCGGCGGCGACGCTGCCGTCGGGCGACAACGTCAACGCGTACGCCTTCTGCGTGGACCTGCAGGGCGAGTGGTTCGTGAAGAAGGGCGCGATGATCGCGCACTACGGCACGGTCACGTTCGAGGCGGTCACGGCGTACACCTCGACGCGGGCCTTTATGGCCAGCCGGTTCTCGAGCCCGATCTACGTGCAGGACTGGGTCGTGGCCTCCGGCAACGGCAAGGTGCTGCTCGCCGACCGCGGCTTCGACGTCAACTCCTACGACCTGGACGACGGCAACCTGACGATCCGCGCGCACAACCTGCTCGGCTTCGCCCCGACGCTGGACCTCAAGCAGTCGATTGTGCCGGGCTTCGTCAGCCTGTTCGGGACGGGGACGTTCCTGGCGTCCTCCAACGGGCCGGTGATCTTCGTGGAGCCGCCCTTCCGGGCGGACCCCGAGGCGCTGCTCGGCTGGGCCGACTGCCCCAGCCCGGCCATCCACTACGACACCGAGTGGATGGCGGCGAGCCTGGGCGGGATGCTCCGGGGTGCGCTCGGCCGCGAGTCGGGGGAGGAGCGGCAGTACGCGTTCGTCGGCGCCGGGACGATCCTGCTGCAGTCCTCGGAGATCGTGCGCGAGGACCCGGCGCTGCTGCGGATCATCGAGCAGCAGACGCACTCGCTGTCCACCGGGCAGGTCGGCGCCCTCGGGCAGCGGCTCGTGGCCCGGGCGCAGCAGGCGCAGCAGTAACGGCGCCGGGGGTAGGGCAGCCTGAGCAGGTGGACGCCCCCCAGGACACGCCGCCCGACACCGACCGGAGGCCGCCCGACACCGACCGGAGCGCGACCTTCGCCGACCTCGGGCTGCGGCCGGAGCTGCTCGCCGAGCTGACCTCGCTGGGCTACGAGGAGCCGACGCCGATCCAGGCCGAGGCGGTCCCACCGCTGCTGGCCGGCCGCGACCTGCTCGGCCAGGCCGCGACCGGCACCGGCAAGACCGCCGCCTTCGCCCTGCCGCTGCTGCAGCGGCTGCCCGGGCACCGGCGCGGCCGGGACCCGATCGGGCTGGTCCTGGCCCCGACCCGGGAGCTCGCGATGCAGGTGTCGGAGGCCCTGCACCGCTACGGCCGCGGCCTCGGCGCCCGGGTACTCCCGGTCTACGGCGGTCAGCCGATCGGCCGCCAGCTGCGCGAGCTCGAGCGCGGCGTGGACATCGTGGTCGCCACCCCCGGCCGGGCGCTGGACCACCTCAAGCGCGGGACGCTGCGGCTCGACGCGGTCCAGGTCGTGGTGCTGGACGAGGCCGACGAGATGCTCGACATGGGCTTCGCCGACGAGCTCGACGCGATCATGGCGGCGGCGCCCACCGAGCGGCAGACCGTGCTGTTCTCCGCGACGCTGCCGGGCCACATCGACCGGCTGGCCCGCCGGCACCTCACCGACCCGGTGCGGATCGCCATCGGACGCGAGAGCGTCACGCCGGGGACGACGCCGCTGGTACGCCAGAGCGCGTACATCGTGTCGCGGGCCGACAAGCCGGCCGCCCTCGGGCGGGTGCTCGACGTCGAGCAGCCGGCCGCGACGCTGGTGTTCTGCCGCACGCGCGAGGAGGTGGACAGCCTCACGCAGACGTTGAACGGCCGGGGCTACCGTGCCGAGCCGCTGCACGGGGGGATGAGCCAGGACCAGCGCGACCGGGTGATGGGCCGGCTCCGCGCGCAGACGGCGGACCTGCTGGTCGCCACCGACGTGGCCGCCCGGGGGCTCGACGTCGACCACCTGACGCACGTCGTCAACTACGACGTGCCGTCCGCGCCCGACTCGTACGTGCACCGGATCGGCCGGGTCGGCCGGGCCGGGCGGGAGGGCGTGGCGATCACGCTTGCGGAGCCGCGCGAGCAGCGGATGCTGCACACCATCGAGCGGGTCACCGGCCAGCGCATCCCGCCCGCGGTGCTGCCCAGCGTCGCCGACCTGCGCGCCCTGCGGCTGGCCGCCACCCGGGACGCCGTCCGCGAGGTCCTGCTGCGCGACGGCCGGCTGCCGTCCGGCCCTGCCGGAGACGGCCCTGCCGAGGACGACGGCCGGGCGCGCGGCGAGCTCGACAGGTTCCGGCCCGTCGTCGAGGCGCTCACCGAGGAGTTCGACCTCGAGCAGGTCGCCCTGGCCGCGGTCGCCCTCGCCCACGAGGCCAGCGGCGTCCCCCCGGACGAGCGGGAGATCCACCAGCCGACCCCGCGGTCACCCACCTCGCGACCGGACCGCCCGGCAGCCCAGCACGCCGGCGGCGACCGGGCCGGCCGCCCGCGGCCGCAGGCAGGGCCGCGTACCCCGGGCCGGGCGGGTCGTGGACCGCAGGGCGACACCACGCGGCTGTTCGTCGGCAGCGGCCGGGAGTCCGGCATCCGGCCGCAGGACCTGGTCGGGGCGGTCACCGGGGAGTCCAGCCTGTCGGGTCGCGACATCGGCGCCATCGAGATCTTCGAGCGCTTCTCCCTGGTGGAGGTGCCTGAGGCGGCTGCCGACGAGGTCGTCGCCGCGCTGCGGGCCACCCTGGTGAAGGGCCGCAAGGTCACCGTGCGCCGGGAGCGGGCGGACCGCCGCCCCGCGCGGGACCGCTGACCGCGCGCTTCAGCAGGACCGGCTGCGGTCCGAGGGTCAGAAGGTGCAGCCGCTGCCGGACGCCCCGAGGCGGGGACCGCCTGCGCCCGTGGTGTTCGCCGGCGTCCTCGCCGTCGCCGCGACGAGCCTCCTGCCGTGGCTGTCGGTCGAGCTCGGCCCGCGGGTCGGCTTCCTGCCCGCCGTGCTCGCCGTCGTCGCGTGCTTCGACGTGCTCTCGGTCTACCTGCTCCTGCAGCAGTTCCGCTCCGAGGGCGAGCCCCGGCTCCTGGCCATGGCCACGGCGTACACCTGGTCCCTGGTCCTCATGCTCGGCTACGCGGGCGCGTTCCCGGGGGTGCTGAGCGACGCACCGCCGCTGGCCAGCGCACCGTCCGTGGCCCCGTGGCTGTACATCTTGTGGCACACCAGCTTCCCGGTGCTGCTCGGGCTCGCCTGGGCCCCCTGGCCCGCGCGGCTGGCCGGGACCTGTCCGGCGGGGTTGCGGCGGCGGCTGGTCTGGTACGGGCAGGCCCTGACCCTCAGCTGCGCGATGGCGCTGGTCACCGCCGTGGTGGTGAGGGGCGAGGCGTTGCCGGTGCTGATCCGCGGTCTCGACATCAGCCGGATGACGGCGCTCACGGCCCCGGTCGCCCTCTCGCTGGTCGCCGTCGCCGCGGTCTGGACCGGCTGGGCGCTGCGCGCCCGCGTGGGGCCGGAGCGCTGGACGTCCACCGCGGTGTGGGTGTGCCTGCTGGACCTCGTCCTGACCTACCTCGGACGGCAGCGCTTCAGCCTCGGCTGGTACGCC
>DASTLY010000124.1:0-124644 GCA_035714445.1 Mycobacteriales bacterium | reverse complement strand
CGACGGCGCCCTGACGGTCCTCGGTGCCGGCCCGGCCGCGCTCGTCGGGCAGGGTCTGGGCGGGCTGGTCGCGCTGGACCTCGCCCTGCGCAGCCCGGCCCGCTGCCCGCTGCTGGTGCTGGACGGCCTGCCCGTCCTGTCCGCGCAGGACCGGCAGCGCTGGGCGGACACGTACGGGACGCCGATCGCACCGGAGCTCGACGGCAGCCACCTGCTGCGGCAGTGGTACCGGCGGCGCGCCGAGCTGCTGCGCGACCCGCTGGACCTGACCCCGCCGCACACCGTGGCGGAGCGGCTGCACCGCGCGGTGCTCGACCGGCTGCAAGCCGGCGACGACAGCGCCCGACCGCATCGCGCGGCCGCCGGCTACGACGCGGCCGACGCGCTGCAGCGCGTCGCCGTGCCGACCGTGCACCTGCGCTGCGGCCCGGAGCCGGTCGACCGGCACGCGGCCACCGCGCAGGCGCTCGAGCCCTGGCGCGGGACCCCGGCCGTGCCGCGCCACCCCGCTCCGGCCCGCGCGCGGGGCCGGTGGACCGTGGACTTTCCCGGCACGCCGCGCGGGCAGGTCGCGGCCCGTCGCTTCCGGCCGGAGGGCGATCCCGTCGCCCGGCCGCTCGTCGTGCTGCACGCCGCGCCGCTGTCGGGCGAGGCGATGCTGGCCTTCGCCCAGCCGTTCACCGCTGGGCGCGAGGTCGTTCTGCTCGACACGCTGGGCAACGGCGACTCGGACAGGCCCGACGAGCCGCTCACCGCCGCCGACTTCGCGCGCGTCGCGCTCGACGCCATCGCCGCCCTGGGGATCGAGCGCTTCGACCTGTACGGCACCCACACCGGCGCGGTGCTTGCGCTGGAGGCCGCTCTCGCCGCCCCGGAGCGGGTGGCGGCGCTGGTGCTCAACGGCGTCCCGCTCTACACCCCGCAGGAGGCGGCGCAGGTCTGGGACGGCTACTTCCTCGACCTGACCCCGCGGTGGGACGGCACCCACCTGGTCGCGGCCTGGTCCAACGCCACCGACGTCCTCACCTGGTACCCGTGGCACCGACGCGACCCGGCCCACCGACGCACGCTCCCGGCCCTGGACGCCCCGTCCCTGCACCGGCGCTTCGTGCAGATGGCCAAGGGCGGCGTCAGCTACTGCGCCGCGCACCGGGCCGTCGCCGACCACCCGACCCGCGAGCGGCTCGCGGCGCTCTGCGTGACGACCGCCTTCTGCCGGCTCGCGGCGGATCCGCTGGCAGGAGGGCTCGCCGAGTGCCTCTCCCTGGTACCCGCCGCAGCCGTGCTCGACGTCACGGGGGTGCCCGAGCAGGACGCCCGCAGCATCACGAACTGGACCGCCACGATCGGGTAGCGAGACAGGCCCATCGACACCCGAGACGGTCCGACGCAGCCGTCCCCGAGCGGACACGTCGCCCCGGCTGGACCTCCAGGGCGACCGCCCGACCCCACCGGCCTGCCGTACGGGTGCCCGGTCCGCGTCCGCTGCCCGCGGCCGCAGGACCGCGGCGCCATCGAGACGCCCACCTTTCTCCCGCCTGGTTCGTCGCCGGCGCCCCCAACTGCTAGCATCGCTAGCACATTGGCGACAGGGGGACGGTGCCGTGGCGGCGCTGAGTATCAGGGACCTCGACGACGGCGTTCGTGAGCGGCTGCGAGTGAGAGCCGCCCTTCACGGCCGTTCCATGGAGGCGGAGATCCGTGAGATCCTGTCCGAGGCGGTGCGTGAGCCCGAGCAGGCCGATCTCTTCGCGACGCTCATGAACCGCTTCGCGGACCTCGGCGGCGTCGACCTGGAACTGCCGGTCCGATCGACGGCGCCGCGCGCTGCGGATCTGGGCGAATGATCGTCCTCGACACGAACGTCGTCTCCGAGTTGATGCGTCCGGTGCCGTCGCCCCTCGTCACGACCTGGGTCCGCGGTCTCGCTCCGAAAGAGGTGGCCACGACGTCCATCACGGTCGCCGAGATCGGGTACGGGATCGCGCGCCTACCGCCAGGGGCGCACCAGGACCGGCTGCTGGTGAGTGCTCAGCAGGTGTTCAGCGCCTTCCCGGAGCAGGTCCTTCCCTTCGACCATGCCGCAGCTCTCGAGTACGGGGAGCTGGTCGTCACCCGAGAAGGGGCCGGCCGGCCGGTCAGCGGCTTCGACGCCCAGATCGCGGCGATCTGCCGAGCCCACGGTGCTCAGCTGGCGACCCGCAACACCAAGGACTTCGTCGGAACGGAGATCGGTCTGGTGGACCCCTGGCAGGTCCGCTGAAGCGTCGACCTGGGCACGGCGGTCAGGCGACGACGACGCCGGCAGCCTGGTAGCGGTCGGCCAGGTCGGCCGGCAGCACGTACGACGTGGACTCCAGGAACGACTCGAGCCCCTCGCGGCCGTGCTCGCGGCCGATGCCGGAGCTCTTCACCCCGCCGTACGGCGTCGCGGGGGTGAGGTTGGCGGTGTTGACCGCCACGGAGCCCGAACGGACGCCCCGGGCGACGGCGAGGGCGGCCGCCGGGTCGGCGCTGAAGACGGCGCCGTGCAGGCCGTACGCCGAGTCGTTCGCCAGCGCCACGGCCTCGCTCTGCGTCTGGTAGCGCAGGACCGACATCACCGGGCCGAAGACCTCCTCGCGGGCCAGCACACTGCGGTTGTCAACCTCCGCGAAGATGGTGGGCTCGACGAACCAGCCGCGGTCGAGGCCGGCCGGGCGGCCGCCGCCGAGGACGAGCCGGGCCCCGGAGGCGCGCCCGGCGGCGATGCTGGCCTCGACCCGGTCCCGCTGCCGGGAGGAGACCAGCGGCCCTATCGCGGTGCCGGGGTCGCGCGGGTCGCCGACGACGCGGCTCGCCCCGGTCTCGCACAGCGCGTCCAGGAACTCGTCGTAACGCGACGCCGGCAGCAGCACCCGCGACAGCGCCACGCAGATCTGCCCCGTGTTGAAGAAGTTGCCGTTGACCAGCTCCGGGACGGTGAGTGCCAGGTCGGCGTCCGGCAGCACGATGCCGGCCGACTTGCCGCCCAGCTCGAGGCTGACCCGGGTGAAGCTGCGGCCGCAGAGCTCGCCCACCCGGCGACCGGCGGTGGTGCTGCCGGTGAAGCTCACCTTGTCGACCCCGGCGGCGGTCACCAGCGCCTCGCCCGTGGCCGCGCCGCCCGTCACGACGTTGAACACGCCGTCCGGCAGCCCCGCGTCGCGACACAGCTCGGCGAACAGGCCCGCCTCGAGGGGGGTCTCGGGTGCCGGCTTGAGCACCACGGTGCAGCCCATCAGCAGCGCCGGCACGGCCTTGCTGACCAGGGAGGACAGCGGGCCGTTCCACGGGATCACGATCGCCACGACCCCGACCGGGTCGAGGTTGACGAGCGACTGACCCACCGCGTCGCGCCGCAGGTAGGTGAAGCCGATGCCCTGCGCGCACTCCGCGTAGGCCCGGAACATCCGCATCGCGCCCTGCACCAGCGCCCTCGACACGGTCAGCGGCGCCCCCATCTGCGCGGTCTGCAGCTGCGCGAAGCGCTCGCCGTTCGCGACGACCGCCTCGAGCACGCGCTCGAGCACAGCGGCGCGCTCGGCCAGCGGCAGGCGCGCCCAGTGACCGCCGTCGTACGCCTGCCGGGCGGCCGCGACGGCGCTCTCGACGGCGGCCGGTCCGGCATCCACGGACTCCCCGAGCAGCTGCTCGGTGGTCGGGTCGACCAGCGGGATGCGCCCGCCGGTCGCCGGCATCCACCGGCCGCCGATCCACACCTCGCCGGGGTGCAGGTCGTGGCTCACGTCGTAGGCCTGGGTCAGCACCTCGGTGCTCCCTCCGTCGGGCCCCTGTGCGGAGCGGTGCCGCCACCGTACCGGCTGCCGCGGCCCGTGTGAATACATCAGACCATTGACGTGGAGGTGTCCGGAACCGTAACGTGTCGACACGAGCCCGGGCCCGGCAAGGTGGCGCACGGGCCACCCGACCGGGAGGACCGGCAGATGAGACGCGGCTACGTCGACGCACCGTGGGGACAGATCCACTACAAGGAGCAGGGCAGCGGCGAGGCCGTCCTTCTGTACCCGAACCGCCCGCGCAGCAGCGTCATCTACGAGCGGCTCGCCGGACTGCTGGCCGAGCGCTACCGGGTCGTGCTCATCGACCCGCCGGGCTTCGGCGGCTCCGACCCGCTGCCCGAGCCGTTCGAGGTCGCCGACCTCACGTCCTCGGTGACGCACCTGCTCGACGGCCTCGGCATCGACCGGGTGCGGATGTCCGGTCATCACACCGGCGCCACGATCTGCGTCGACCTCGCCGCCACCTTCCCCGAGCGGGTCGTGGCGATCGCCCCCTGCGGCACCCTGCTCCTGACCGACACCGAGCGCGCGGGTCGCCTGGACGGGACGGCGTGGTCGCCGGCGTACGGCAACCCGATGAAGGAGGACGGCAGCCATCTGCTGCCGTTCCTCAAGAAGTTCCCGCCGAAGCCGCCCGAGGACCTGCAGTTCCTCAACGACGTGATCATCGACAACCTGGTGAGCGAGCCGTACCAGGTGCCGTCGGCCCAGGCGGTCTACCGCTACCCGGAGCGCGAGCACCTGGCGAAGGTCACGGCGCCGACGCTGTTCGTGCAGTCCTCGGGCCCGGGCGAGCCGCCCACCCTGCAGCGGGCCGACACCGTCCTCGACCTGGTGCCCGGCAGCGCCATCCACGTCATCGAGGGCGGCGACGTGCACTTCATCCACCACCGCGCCGACGAGCTCAGCGGGATCCTGCTGGACTTCTTCGGCAAGGCCGACGCGCAGGCCACGGCGTGAAGGCCGCCGTCCTCACCGCCTTCCAGGAGCCGCTCGAGCTACTCGACATCGACCTCGACGCTCCGGGGCCGGACGAGGTCGTCGTACGCGTCGCCGCCTCCGGCGTCTGCCACTCCGACCTGAACGTCTGGCAGGGCAACCTGCCGTGGCATCCCCTGCCGCAGGTGCTCGGGCACGAGATCGCGGGCATCGTGGAGCAGGTCGGCTCGGGCGTGCGTGACGTACGACCGGGCGACCACGTCGTCACCTGCCCGTCGGGCTTCTGCGGCGTCTGCTCGTGGTGCATGAGCGGCCTGCTGCACCTGTGCACCGACAAGAGCCGCACCCGCCCCGAGGGCCAGCCGTCGCGGCTGTCCCGGGGCGGCGAGCCGGTGGCTCAGTTCGTCGGCCTCGGCGGTTTCGCCGAGAAGGTGCTGGTGCACGAGCGGACGCTCGCCACCATCCCCGCCGAGATGCCGCTGGACCGCGCCGCGGTGCTCGGCTGCGCCGTCGTCACCGGTATGGGCAGCGTGCTCAACACCGCGCAGGTCAAGGCCGGCCAGACCGTCGCGGTCATCGGCTGCGGCGGGGTCGGGCTCAACGTGGTGCAGGCCGCGCGCCTGGTCGGCGCGGCTACGGTCATCGCCGTGGACCGGCTGCCGGCCAAGCTCGACCGCGCCAAGCTGTTCGGCGCGACCCACCTGGTCGACGCGAGCGCCGTCGACGCGGTCGAGGCCGTGAAGGAGCTCACCGGCGGCGGCGTCGACCACGCCTTCGAGGTCGTCGGCCGGCCCGAGACCATCGAGCAGGCCTTCGGCATGCTGGCCATCCGGGGGACCGCGACCGTCGTGGGCGTCGCCAGACCGGGCGACACCGTGCGCATCGGTGCGCTGGACCTGCTGCAGGAGAAGAAGCTGCAGGGCGCGCAGATGGGCTCGAGCCGCTTCCGGCTCGACGTCGACCTGTTCGCCCGGCTCTACCTGGACGATCGGGTGATGCTCGACGAGCTCATCTCTCGTACCCTCCCGCTCGACGAGGTCAATGACGCTCTCCAGCGGATGGACGAGACGCCGGGCGCCCGCTCCGTCATCACGTTCGACGCGTGACCCGCCCGACCGAGGAGCAGCCGTGAACCAGCACGTCGACCTGGCGGTCGAGAACCGTGCGGCCGTGTCGCGCACCACCTGCGGATGGCGCCTGCCGCATCTGGACCGGGACGCCGTACGCCACTACTGGCGCGACGTGCACAGCCCGGCGATCGCCCGCCGGGCCGGCGTCCACTGGTACCGGCACAGCCCGTTCGACGCCGTGCGCGCAGACCTGTTCGCCCCCGTCGAGGGGATCGAGCTCGAGTGCCCCGCCGACGCGCAGCTGATGTGGCAGTCCGACGTCGTCTACCTGGACGAGGCCGGCGTGCAGCAGTTCATGCGCTCGCCGGACGACCCGGCCGTGGTGGCGACGATCCTGGCCGACATCGAGATGATTGTCGACAAGAGCACGACCTACCGCTCGGTGGGCGACAACCTGCACACCTACGTCGACCGGACCGGCGAGGCGGTGCAGATCGGGCCGCGCACGCATCCCACGTACAGCCTGTTCCTGCGGCGGCGCGGCGACGAGCCGGGGTTCCGGGCGGCGCTGCGCGAGCTCGCCGAGCGGTGGAGCGCGCACCCGGGCGTGCTGCGGCTGCGGCTCAACCTGTTCGACACCCCGGACATGGAGGCCGAGCGCAAGGCCGGCTACCCGGTCAAGACGCACCCGCTCGAGCAGCAGTACCAGGCGTGGATCGACCTGGTGCTCGACGACGACGCGACGGCCCGGGAGCTGTCCACGTCGGGGCTGGCCGAGCAGGTCACGACGCTGCACGCCTATCCCGTACCCGCCGTCTACACCTTCGTCCACGACGGCGCGCCGACCCTGATCGGGCTGCGGGGCTACGCCGCCCACCTCGCGATCGAGGGCCTGGGTGCCACCCAGGCCGTCGACCCGGCGCTGCTGGAGTGGATGTACGGGCCGGTCGTGCACGGCAGCAAGGTGCCGGCATGAGCACCGTCTCGGAGCGGATGGTGACGTTCCTGCGCGAGCAGAAGGCGAGCGGCGTACCGGCTGAGGTGCGGCACGAGGCCGAGCGGCTGCTGCTCAACCAGCTGAAGGCCTCCGTCGGCGCCGCCGCGCACCCGGCTGTGGAGCTGCTGCACGACTGGAAGCGCGGCGCGGCCACGCCCGGCGACACCGCCCGGGTGCTCTGGCGCGGGACGCAGACCAGCACCGAGCACGCGGCCATGGTCAACGGCGCGCTGTTCGAGGTGCTCGACTTCCACGACACCTACATCCCGACCTACCTGCACGCCGTCTCCGGCGTCCTGCCGGCGGTGCTCGCCCTCGGCGAGGCGCTCGGGTCCTCCGGCGCCGACGTCGTCGACGCGCTCGCGCTCGGCATCGAGGTCGAGCTGGCGATCGCCACGATCCTCATGCCCACCGGCTACTTCCGCGGCTTCGTGCCGCTGGGTCTGGTCGGCGGGGTGGGGGCCGCGGCTGCCTGCAGCGTGCTGGGTGGCCTCGACGACGAACAGGCCCGCAACGCGCTCGGGCTGGCGATGTGCACGGCCGGCGGCACGTACGAGAGCGTCGGCAGCATGGGCCTGGCCTACGTCACCGCCAGCGCCGCCCGCAACGGCCTGGACTGCTACCAGCTGGCCGCCCGCGGCTTCGATGCCCCGGCGACGGCGTTCGAGGGCGACAAGGGCATGCTGGCCAGCTACAGCGACGAGCCCGCGGAGAAGACCGAGGGCGTGCTCGCGACCCTCGGCTCGACCTGGCGGATCTTCGGGCAGAGCTACAAGACGGTGCCGACCGAGACCATCACGCACGCCCCGATCGAGTGCGTGCTCGACGTACGCGCCCGGGCCGGCGAGCGGACGGTGGCGAGCATGCGGTTCGGCGTCGAGCCGATCGTGGTGACGATCGCCGACGAGCGCCTCGAGCGGTTCGGGCTGCCGTCCAGCGACCTGGAGGCGCGGTTCGACCTGCGGTTCTGCGCGGCCGCGGCCTGGCTGCGCGGCCGGTTCGGGATCGCCGAGATGCAGGAGCCGACGTACACCGACCAGGAGGTGCTCGCCCTGCGGGCCACCGTCGAGCTGGTGCCGGACGAGGAGCGCAAGAGCTTCGACGGGTGCTGGCTCGAGGTCGGCTTCGAGGACGGCTCGACCGAGCGCGTCGTCGTGGACTTCTTCCGGGGCAGCGCGGACAACCCGGTCACCGACGACGAGCTCGGGGCGCTGTTCCTCGCCGCCGCCGACGACCACCTCGACAGCACGCAGGCGCAGGCGGTCGTCGACGCCGCTCTGGCCCTGTCCACCGCCCCCGACCTGGAGACCCTCATGACGCTGTGCACGGCAGGGTCCCGCTGATGGCGACCGTCGAGCTCGGTGACGGCGCCACGATCTGGTACGAGCGGACCGGGTCCGGCGCGCCCGTCCTGCAGATCCACGGGTCGGCGTTCGGGCACAAGAACTTCGCGAAGCTGACGCCGCACATGACGTCGGGCTTCGAGGTGATCGACTTCGACCTCCCCGGCTACGGCCAGAGCTCGGGCGGCCCGCCGCCGGACAGCTTCTCCGACATCGCCCGGCAGGTCGCCGCGCTGATCCGCGCGCTCGGCCTCGAGCGGGTGCACGTGCACGGCACGTCCTTCGGCGCCATGATCGGCCTCACGCTGGCCGCCGAGCACCCGCAGCTGGTGGACCGGCTGGTGCTGAGCTGCTTCCTGGCGCGCTACGACAACGCCGCCCGGATGATGCGCGGCACCTGGAAGCGGGCGGCGATGGACAGCGGCATGGAGGCGGTGGCCGACCTCACCTCGGTCGCCGGCTTCGCCCGCTCCTTCTACGACCGGCCCGAGGCGCTGGACCAGCTCGCGTCGATGCGGGAGGCGTTCTCGCACACCGAGCCCAAGGCGTTCGTGGCCTCGACCGAGACCATCGAGCGCACCGACCTCAGCCCGCTCGTCGGCCGGCTGACCGCCCCGGTCCTGCTGCTCGCCGGGGCCGAGGACAACATGACGCCCTACCGGCCGTCGCCCTCCGGCGTGGGCATGGCTCAGATCGCCGAGCAGCTGCCGGCCGCGCAGTCGGTGGTGCTGCCCGAGTGCGGGCACTACCTGGTGATCGAGGTGGCCGAGCAGGCTGCCGGGATCATCCGCGAGTTCCTGGTGGCGCCGGTATGACGAGCGACCCGCGGGTGCTGGGCGTGATCCTGCTCGAGGCCGAGCACAGCGTCGAGACGCTCGGCTGGGACGACCCGTTCAGCTGGCAGCCGCCCCCCGGGCTGGGGGAGGGCTTCTACGGCCACCCGGCCGCCTGGCCGCTGCCGGTCGTGTTCGCGGTGGCCGAGGGCGCGACCGGAAAGGCCTCCGCGGAGGGCACCCCGGCCGCCGTCCAGGGCGTCGTCGACGCGATCGCCCGCCTGGACGGCCGGTGCGACCTGATCGTGGGGGGCTGCGGCTACTTCGGCGCCGCCTGGCCGGCGCTGCCCGCCCCTCCCGGCACCCCGGCCGTCCTGTCCAGCCTGGACTACCTCGACGACGCGCTGCGCTCGACGTCCCGCGACGTCGCCGTGCTCAGCATGAGCGGGCCGGCCGCCACCCGCTTCCTCGCCGACCGTCCTGATGCCGGTCGCATCCGGGTCGTCGGGCTCGACGACGCCAAGGACTGGCCCCTGATCAGCCGGCCGGACTGGGCCACCGCTCCGCAGTGGACGCTGGCCGGGCTCGAGGCCGGCCTGCGCGACGTCCTTGCGGAGGCCGCCCTGCCCGGCGGCGCCCTCGACGGCGTCGGCGCCGTGGTCCTCGAGTGCACCGTGCTGCCGCAGTTCCGCGCGGTCGTGCGGGAGTACACCCGCGCGCCCATCGTCGACGTCGGCACCGCCGTCGACGCCCTGCTCGCCTGAGACCTGCCCGACGACCGGAGGACCCCGATGGCCCTGCCCGCCCCGAACCACACCGACAGCAGCCGCTTCGACCTCGCCGAGGGGGTGCGCTCGTTCAACTACCGCCGGGTCGTGACCCCGCTGCTGGAGGACTTCGGGCGGCGCGCGGCCGAGGCCGGCGTGCAGCCCACGACCAAGGAGGAGGCCGGCGAGCTCTACCGCAGCGACCCGGCGTACCTGTTCGCCTGCGGCACGCAGCGCGCGATGCAGCAGCTGGCCTGGACCACCGCGGTCGACAGCATCGAGCGCAGCGCCCCGGAGATCACCGCCGAGCTCAAGACCACCCGGGACAGCTCGACCCACAGCCGGCTCGAGCTCGTCGCCGACTCGGACCTGCCGGACTGGTACACCTGGCACACCCGCGAGGGCTTCGACGACATCCACCTGGTGCCCGGCGGCTACTGGCGCAACGAGCTCGTCGGCGCCGTCTACGAGCGGGGCGGCTCGGTCTACCGGCTGGCCTGGCGGGCCGGCTACGACGCGAAGCCCGGCGCCCTCGAGGCGTTCGTCCGGACCGCGCCCCGCACCGACTACGAGCGCGTGATCGACCTGGGCTGCGCCTTTGGCGGCCTGACCCGCGTGCTGCGCAAGGTGTTCCCGACCGCGGAGGTCATCGGCCTGGACATCTCGGCACCGGCACTCGTCTACGCCCACCACCTGGCCGAGGTCGGCGGGCAGGACATCACCTACAGCCAGCGGGACGCGATGGCCACCGGCTACGACGACGACAGCGTCGACGTCGTGACCGCGTTCCTGCTGCTGCACGAGGTCCCCGACGACGTACGCGCCAGGATCCTCACGGAGGCGTTCCGCATCCTCAAGCCCGGCGGCCGGGTCATGTTCCTCGACATCCCGCCGTACTCCGCACTGAGCCCTGCCCAGGCGTTCTTCGAGAGCTTCGACGGGCGCGGCAACGGCGAGAACTTCTGGGAGGAGTTCCTCGCCAGCGACTTCCCGGCGCTGCTGCGCTCGGTCGGCTTCGAGCAGATCGAGGACGGTCCGCTGGACTTCCCCGAGCCCGGCTACTGGGGCTCGTCCGCGCTGTGGCGCACCGGCCGGTTCGACGAGGTGCACCGCTGGGTGACGTCCGCCGTCAAGCCGGCCGCCGCCGCCGAGCAGGTGCAGGCGTGACCGCCCCGGTGGGGGACCGCGTCGTCGACGGGGTCTACCAGGCGCTGCCGGACGCGAGCACCGACCGGCTGTACACCCTCGTCACCGCGCTGGTCGCCGAGGTCTGGACGGTCCGCGACCGGCTGCGGCTCACCGAGATCGCCCTCGCCCAGGCCGGCATCGACGTGGAGGCGGTCTTCACCTCCCGCCGCGACACCGAGGACGAGCTCGAGGCGATGCGCGCCGACCGGGACGCCTTCGTCGAGCGGGTGTTCCGTGCGCTGCTGCCGCCGGAGCGGGAGCCCGCGGGCGGTGCCTGACCCGGCCCTGCTGGTCGTCACCTGCGGCGGCACCATCTCCTCGGTGCCGCCGGGCACCGGCTCGGGGGCCGTGCCGCGCCTGCAGGCCGGCGACCTGCTGGGGGAGCTGCCCCGCCTGGCCGCCGAGGTCGAGACGCACGCCTTCTCCACCGTGGCGTCGCCGGAGCTGACGCTCGACGACGCCGTGGCGCTGCACGCGCTGCTCACCGCGTGGGTCGACGCGCGCGGTGACGCCGACGCCGGGATCGTCGTCACCTGCGGCACCGACACCCTCGAGGAGATGGCGTACGCCGTCGACCTGCTCTGGGCGCGGCAGACCCCGGTGGTCTTCACCGGGGCGATGCGGCACGCGGGCCTGCCGAGCCCCGACGGGCCGGGCAACCTGCTGGCCGCGTCCCGGACGGCGCTGGCGCCGTCCGCCCGCGGAAGCGGCGTGCTGGTGGTGCTGGGGGAGCGCATCCACCTGGCCTGCACCGTGCGCAAGTCGCACACCTCCGACGTCGGCACCTTCGCGTCGCCGGCGCTCGGGCCGGTCGGCTGGGTGGCCGAGGGCCGTCCCCGGCTGGTGCTGCGCCGCGTCCGCCCCCGCGCCCTGCCGCCGCCGATCGGTCCGGTCCCGGCGGTCGCCCTGCTCACCGCGTCGCTCGGCGACGACGGCCGGCTGCTGCCCGCGGTCGCGGCGGCCGGCTTCGCGGGGCTCGTGCTCGAGGCACTCGGGGGCGGGCACCTGCCGTCGGCCGTCGCCGCCTCGGACGGCCTGAAGGGCCTGGTCGAGGCGGGGCCGGTGGTGCTCGCCAGCCGGGTCTGGGCCGGCGAGATGCTCAGCGCCACCTACGGTTTCGCCGGCTCCGAGGCCGACCTGCTGGCGCGCGGCCTGATCAGCGCGGGCGCGCTGGACGCACCCAAGGCGCGCGTGCTCACCGCGCTGCTGCTGGCGGCCGGCTGCGACCGGCGTGGCGTCGCGGCCGGCTTCGCCGAGCACGCGACGTACGGCGCCTGACCTACCCCATGCGTGATCATCGCGCCTCCCCGGCCGCCGTTCTGCTGGCGCGAACCGCGGTCAGGAAGGCCCGATGATCACGTAAGGGGCTCAGGCCGGGACGGGGTCCCAGGACGGGGTGCGCTTGTCCATGAAGGCCTGCATGCCCTCGGCCGCCTGCGGGTCGGTGTGTGCCCACTGCATGAAGCGGCCGAGCTCGGAGTCGACCGCCGGGCGGCCGGCCAGGAACCGGTTGGCGTGCACCATGTCCTTCGCCACGCCAAGGCAGGTGCGGGACATCGGCCGGAAGGTGTCGAGCAGCGCGTCGGTCTCCTCCTGCAGCCGAGCCAGCGGCACCGAGCGCAGCGCCAGGCCGTAGGCCGCGGCCTCCGGCCCGTCGAGCCAGCGCCCGGTGAAGATCAGCTCCTTGGCGCGCATCTCCCCGACCCGTCGCGCCAGCCGGAACGAGGCGCCGCCGCCGGGCGGCACGCCGAACGGTGCGTGCACGTCACCGATCTTCGCCTCGTCGGCGATCAGCACCAGGTCGGCGGCCAGGGTGAACTCGTAGCCGCCGGCACGGGCCAGTCCGTTGACCGACGCGATGACCGGGCAGGGCAGCGCCTCCATGGCCAGGTAGATCTCGTTCAGCTTGTAGAGCACGCCCTCCCAGTACGGCAGGTCGAAGAACGCCCGCTGCAGCAGGCCGAGGTCGAGCCCGACCGAGAAGGCCCGGCCGGTGCCGGTCAGGCACAGCGCCTTGAGCGAGGCATCCTTGCCGGCGTCCGCCAGCGCGTTGGTCAGCTCGTCCAGCGCCTGGTCGTCGAGGCTGTTGAGCTGGTCGGGGCGCACAAAGGTCAACCGACCGATGCCGCGGTCGACGCTGTACTCCAGAGCGGGGCTGGTCATGCGGCCTTCTTCCTGTGCGAGGATGTACGTGCAAACGTCAGACTAACTGAATGCCGTCGTCGTTGACTACCCCTCGGTCCAGGAGGACGCATGCCGATCCGTCCCGGTGGAGCGCCGCTCAACTGCGCCAACGGCATCCGCGAGTTCGCCCGGGCCACCCCCTCCACCGTGGCGGTCCTCGACGGCGACCGGACCCTGACCTTCGCGGCCCTGCACGAGCGGAGCAACCGGCTGGCGACCGGGCTGCTGGCCGCCGGCCTCGTGCCCGGCGACCGGGTGGCCGTGCTGCTCCACAACCGGGCGGAGTACCTGGAGATCACGGCGGGGCTCTCGAAGGCGGGGCTCGTGCTCGTGCCGCTCAACCCCAGGAGCACCCCGACCGAGGCCGAGCACGTGCTGGGCCACGCGGGGGTCCGCGCGGTGCTCGTCGAGGAGGCCGCCTCCGGGGTGCTGGACGGCGCGGCCCTGCCCGAGCTCGTGTTCGGCCTGGACGGGGCGCCGGCCCCGGCCTACGAGGACCTGCTGGCCGGCGCGAGCGCGGTGGACCCCTGCGTGGCGGTTGCCGAGGCCGACCCGTTCACCATCGTCTACACCTCGGGCACGACCGGCCGGCCGAAGGGCGTCGTCCTCAGCCACCGCGCCCGGACGCTCACCTTCTACGCCTCGGCGCTCGAGTGGGGGCTGGGCCTGGGCGGGCGCAGCGTCGCCGTCGCGCCGATGTACCACGGCGCCGGGCTGTCCTACTCCTACGGTGCGCTGGCCACCGGCGGCTCGGTCACCGTGCTTCCCAAGTGGGACCCGGAGCACTTCCTGCATCTGGTCCGGCGCGACCGGGCGACGACGTCGTTCCTGGTCCCGACGCACGCGCACATGCTGCGGGCGCTGGCGGACGGCACCGGCGCCCCGCTGCTCGCCGAGGCCACCCAGAGCCTGCGCACCCTGTTCTTCAACGCCGCCGCCCTGCCTGTCGCCCTCAAGCGGTGGGTGCTCGACACCTTCCCGCACGTCGGCGTCCACGAGCTGTACGGCTCGACCGAGGCCGGCGCGGTGGCCAACCTGCGGCCGGCCGACGCGGCCCGCAAGGCGGGGTCGGTGGGGCCGCCGTGGCTGTTCACCGAGGTGCAGCTGCTCGACGCGGAGGGGGTGCCGGTCGCCCCCGGGCAGCCCGGTGAGCTCCACAGCCGGGCGCCCTGGCTGATGTCGGGCTACCTGCACGACGACGAGGCCACCGAGGCCTGCACGACAGCTGACGGGTTCGTGACCGCCGGTGACGTCGCGGTGGCGGACGAGGAGGGCTACCTGACGATCGTCGACCGGGTCAAGGACATGATCGTCACCGGCGGCGTCAACGTCTACCCGCGGGAGATCGAGGAGCTCCTGGCGGCCGACCCGCGGGTCGCGGAGGTGGCCGTGGTCGGCCTGCCGCACCCCAAGTGGGGCGAGGCGATCACGGCCTTCGTCGTGCCGCGCTCGGGCTGCCGGGAGGATCTGGCGCGCGACCTGCCCGCCCTCGGGGAAGGGCTCGACGGCAGGCTCGCGGCGTACAAGCTGCCGCGCGAGTGGCGGCTGGTCGAGGAGCTCCCGCGCAGCACGGCCGGCAAGGTGCTCAAGCGCCAGCTGCGGCTGCCCGCGGCCGAGGAAGCGGCGACGTGACCCCCGGGGGGCACCCCACCCCCGATCCTGCGCCTTCGGTCACCCGCGGTTACCTTGGTGGTATGTCTGAGGCACCCACGGCACCTCCCCGTCGCCAGGCACGGACGCCCGCGGGGCGCGCGGGCGCGACGTCGCCCGACAGCCCAGCGACCGGCGCGCGGACCAGCCGCTCCCGCACGCCCGGCAACCTCGCGGTCAAGCGCATCCGGCCGGCGTACGAGCAGGTCGCGGAGCAGCTGCGCGCGCTGGTCCTGAGCGGAACGGTCGCTCCTGGCGACCGGCTGCCCGTCGAGGGGGACCTGTCGGCCGAGTTCGGGGTCAGCCGCAGCACGGTCCGCGAGGCCATCCGGCTGCTGAGCTCCCAGTCGCTCGTGCACACCGTCCGCGGCCCGGCCGGCGGCACCTTCGTCTCCGCGGCTGATCCGGAGTCGCTGCGCGACTACCTGGAGACCAGCATCGGGCTGCTCAGCGGCAACGAGGGGATCAGCGCCCACGACCTGCTCGAGGTGCGCGACATCCTGGAGGTGCCGGCCGCGCGGCTGGCGGCGCTGCGCCGCACCGACGAGCACCTGACGAGCATGCACGCGATCATCGAGCGGGAGAAGGGCCAGCGGGACCGCGGGGAGCGCTTCGAGCAGAACCAGCAGTTCCACGCGCAGGTGCTGGCCGCGGCGGGAAACCCCCTGCTGGCCGTGGTGACCGACCCGGTCTACAGCGTGATCCAGACGCGCTTCCTCAAGGACGAGGAGCGGCCGTTCTACACCCGGGTCAACCAGGAGCACGCCGAGATCCTCGGCTACATCGAGCGCGGCGACGGGGAGGGCGCGGCTCGCGCCATGGCGGCCCACCTCGCCCAGCTGCGCGACGTCTACGGCGCCGGCGGCGCCGCGAGCTCGGCAGCTCCCACGCTCTAAGCGGCATCCTGGGCGTCGCGCCGCCGGGGCGGCCACGCTCAAACAACAGACGTATGCGGGAACCCCCCGATCGGGGGGGCAAATCGTATGCCATGACCCCTTGACCTCCCCCGCTCGTGCTCCTAATGTCTGTTGTTAACCACCCCTACGGCAGCACCCCGCTGGTGTCGCCGTCGGTCGGGAGCTGACCCTCCTCCGGTCCGAACGATGCCAGGCACAGCCAGCCGCCCGGGGCCCACGGCCCCAGGCGCGCGGCAGCCGCACTGCAGCCCGCAGCTCCCAGCTCCGCACAGCACCCCTTCCGCCGCGCCCGGTCCGGTCGCGCCGGACCCGTCCCCAGGAGTCCCCCGTGACCACCAAGACCACCGCCCTCGTCGGGACCGCCACCGCGCTGCTCCTGGCCACCGCCGCCTGCGGGTCCTCGGGCTCCGGCGGTACCGGCGCCGACGCTGCCGGCTCCACCCAGGGCAACGGCAAGGAAGCGGCGCTCACCCTGATCGCCAACTCGCTGCCCAGCGGCCTGGACGCCGACAGCACCGTCGCCTCCGACAGCGGCATCCAGCTCACGACCTCCATGAGCTACATGGGCATGCTCTACAGCTACAACGGCGCGAAGGGCGAGAACCCGCCGAAGCTGCGGCCGGACCTGGCGGCGTCTGCCGCGGAGGCCTCTGCGGACGGGCTCACCTACACCGTGAAGCTCCGCCCCGGCGTCAAGAGCGCCGCCGGCAACCCGCTCACGGCGGAGGACGTCCTCTGGACGATGCAGCGGATCGTGGCGGCGAAGGTCAACGGCTCGAGCCTGCTGGGGCAGATCAACGTCGACCTGACCAACCCGGTGACGAAGGTCGACGACACCACGGTGGCCTTCCACCTGACCCACCCGACGTCGCTGTTCGAGCGGATCATGTCGCTGCCCTACCTGGGCATCCTGGACTCGACCGAGGCCAAGAAGCACGTCACCCCGGCCGACCCGCACGCTCGGGAGTGGTTCAAGACCAACACCGCGTCGTTCGGGCCGTACAAGGTGGACTCGCTGAACCCCAAGGTCGAGATGGTCATGTCCGCCAACCCGAACTACTGGCAGGGCAAGCCGCAGGTCACCAAGGCGACGTTCCGCACCGTGCAGGACGCCAGCACCGCGCTGCAGACCGCCATCACCGGCCAGAGCGACTACACGCTCACCACGGCGGCCAGCAACCTGAGCACGCTGCGCGGCTCCCAGACGGTGAACGTCAACACCATCCCGACACCCACCACCGTCTACATGACGCTCGACAACCTGAACCCCGCCCTCACCGACCCGAGGGTCCGCCGGGCCATCGCCCTGGCGACGGACCGCAAGGCGATCGCCGAGACCGTCTACGGGGGCACGGCCAAGCCGACCACCGGCTGCCTGCCGGAGGTGCTCACCAACGTCAAGACGGAGTACGACAACTCGCCCGGGCCGGAGGTCGACAAGGCCAAGGCCCTGCTCGCCGAGGTCCCCGGCGACCGGACCTTCGTCATCGGCATGCTGCCGGCGTCGTTCCCGGAGTCGGAGTCGATGGCCCGCATCCTGCAGGGCAACATGAACGCGATCGGGCTGAAGACCGAGATCAAGGCGTACACGAGCATCGACGCCATCACCGAGGACCGCAAGACCCACCGGATCGGCGGGCTCCTCCTCAAGCAGGCACCCTTCGTGCCCGATGCCGGCTACTTCTTCAAGGCGTTCTTCCGCAGCAACTCGATCTACAACTACAGCAACTACAACAACCCGACTTTCGACGCAGCGACGGACGCTTCCATGCAGCAGCCCGCCGGCGTCCGCGAGGCCTCAATCACGACCGCCTGCACCGAGTCCCTCAAGGACGGCTCGGCGGACATGCTGGTCTCCTCCGGCAACCTGTCGATCACCAAGAAGAACATTGGCAACGTGCTGCTCTACCCGGATGTCGCCCCGCGGCTGTACAACCTGACGGTGGGCTGACCCTCCCCGCCGTGCGCTGACCACGAGTCGATGAGCTGAGCGGAAGGAGAGCGTCATGTCTGTCGCCCCACCGGCCCCCGCCGAGACCGACGGGGGCGCGCCGTCTCCGAGCGGGGGTCGCGCCGACGGCACGCCGCCGCGCAGCGACCGGGCCCTGCACCGCAGCTTCTTCCTGCGAAGGCTGCTCATCCTCCCGTTCAGCCTGTTCCTGGTGCTGGCGATCTCCTTCCTGCTGGTGGCACTGCTGCCCGAGAGCACGGCCGAGCAGATCGCCGGTGTCGGTGCCAGTCCCGAGCGGGTCGCCGAGGTGCGGGCGGACCTGGGCATCGACCGCCCGCTCCTGGAGCAGTTCGGCAGCTACGTGGGCGGCCTGCTGCAGGGGGACCTGGGCACGTCGTTCTACAACAACGAGAGCGTGCTCGGCCAGATGATCGACCGGCTGCCCGCCACGCTGGAGCTGGTCGTTCCAGGCTTCGCGGCGGCCCTGCTGATCGGGATCGGCACCGGCACCCTGGCGGCGTACTTCGCCCGCCGCGCGCCGGACCGGTTCGTGCAGTGGCTGACGACGGCGACGCAGTCGGTGCCGGAGTTCGTGCTCGCTCTTCTCGCCATCTACTTCCTGACCTACAAGCTCGGGTGGTTGCCCGCTCCGATCGGGCGCCTGGACTTCAACGGCGTGCCGCCGCCCGACGTCACCGGGCTCTACACCGTGGACGCCGTGCTGGCCGGGCAGTGGGGCACCTTCCGGGACGCCGTGCTGCACCTGGTCCTGCCGGTCCTCACCATCGGCGTGTCGCTGGCGGTGCTGTTCAGCCGGGTCACCCGGGCCTCCATGGGTGATGCCCTGCAGGGGTCCCACATCGAGTACGCCCGGTCCCTCGGCCTGCCCGAGCACCAGGTTCTGCGCTACGCCTTCATCGAGTCGCGCACGCCGCTGCTGACCTTCGCCGCGATCTGCGCGGCCCTGCTCGTCGGCGGGTCGGCGATCGTGGAGTCGATCTTCAGCTTCCAGGGCCTCGGCCAGTGGGGCCTGGAGTCCGTGACCACCCTCGACCCACCCAACGTCCGCGGCTACGTGCTGCTGACGGCCACCGTGACCCTCGTCGCGTTCTTCCTGCTCGACCTGGTCAGCGCCAGGCTCGACCCGCGGATCACGTTCGGGAAGGGACGAGGATGACAGTCTCCACCGCTCCGGTCAGCACGTCGGTCGCCGCCGCGGCACCGGTTGCCGCCCGCCGACGCACCGTCACCGCAGGCACCGTCGGTCTGGTCGCCGGCCTGTTGATCATCGTCACGCTGCTGGCAGCGGCGTGGCTCTACCCCCTGCCGTACGACCCGGACGCGACGTCCGGCGACTTCAACCAGGCGCCGAGCAGCGCGCACTGGTTCGGCACGGACGCGGTCGGCGGCGACCTGTTCAGCCGTACCATCCGCGCAGCCCGCACCGACCTGCCCCTCGCCCTGGCCGGCACGGCCCTCGCCCTCGTGCTCGGGGTCGTCGGTGGGCTGCTCGCCAGCGGACACGGGCCGTGGGGCGAGCGCTTCATGCGGGTGCTCGACTCCTTCCAGTCACTGCCGCTGCTCATCATCACCATCGCCCTGGTGGCCATGTCGGGCAACCGCCTGTACATGGTGGCCGTGGCGATCGCCTTGATCTCCGGTCCGTTCTTCGTCCGGCTCGTCCGCAGCCAGGCCCTGTCGCTGCGCGAGAGCCGCTTCGTCGAGGCGTCGGTGGCCGCCGGCGCCAGCCCGGTCCGGGTGATGGCCCGGCACCTGCTGCCCAACATGCGGTCGCTGGTCCTGTCCCAGACGGCGCTGACCGCGGCCAACGCCCTGCTCGTCGTCGCGGCGCTGTCCTTCATCGGCGTGGGCGTGCAGGTCCCGACGCCGAGCTGGGGCTCCATGGTGCAGACCGGCGGCAAGCTCCTGACCACCGGGCAGTGGTGGCTGACGGTCTTCCCGGCCGGTGCGATCTTCCTGTGCGTGCTGGCCTTCAACCTCATCGCCGACGGCTTGCGCGACCGCAGCGCGGGCCGTCGAGAGCGGAGCTGACCGTGTCCGAGGTGATGACGACCCCGCTCCCGCCGCACCGGCGCGACTCCGGACGGCCGCTGCTCGACGTGCGCGACCTGCGCGTCTTCTACGGCAAGCACGGCCTGCAGGCCGTCCACGACGTCAGCTTCCGGCTCGAGACCGGGCGCCGCTACGGGATGGTCGGCGAGACCGGGTGCGGCAAGTCGACCGTGCTCAAGGCTGTCCTCGGCCTCGTGCGGGCGCCGCACCGGGTGCAGGCGGACACCATGGAGCTGACGGGGGCCGGGGACCTGCTGCACCTGCGCCCGCGCGCGCTGCGCGCCCTGCGCGGCGCCGAGATCGGCTACGTCGCGCAGAACCCGTTCGGCGCGCTGCACCCCGTCCTGACCGTCGGCGAGCAGTTCCACCGCTTCCTCGCCGCCCACGGCGCGACCCGTAGCCGCAAGGACAGTCGCGAGCGGGCGGTCCCGATGCTCGACCGGTTGGGGGTGCCGGACGCCGCACGGGTGCACGACGGCCACGCCGGTGCGTTGTCCGGCGGGATGGCCCAGCGCGTGGTGATCGCGTTCGCGTCGATCCTGGAGCCGCGGCTGGTCATCGCCGACGAGCCCACCACGGCGCTGGACGTGACGGTCCAGCGCCAGGTGCTCGACCTCATGGCGACCCCGGACCCGCGCCGCACCCTGCTCATGACCACGCACGACCTGTCCGTCGTGGCGCAGTACTGCGACGAGGTGTTCGTCATGTACGCCGGCCGCGTCGTGGAGTCCGGGCCCGTGGACTCGGTGTTCGTCGACCCGCAGCACCCCTACACCGCGGCGCTGCTGGGCTCGGTGCCGCGCCCCGGCCAGCCGCTGGCCTCGCTGCCCGGCAGCCCGCCCTCGCTCGGGGAGCACACCACCGGCTGCGACTTCGCGCCCCGCTGCCGCTTCCGCACCGACGTGTGTGCCCAGCAGCCGCCGCTGGAGCACGTCGGAGGCGTCGCGGACCACGCGGTGGCCTGCCACCACCCGCTCGGCGGTGCGGCGTGACCGCGCTGCTGCAGATCGGGAACCTGCGCAAGACGTTCATGCGCGACGGCCGGACGACAGCGGCCGTGGCCGGCGTCGACCTCTCGGTGGCCCCCGGGGAGACCGTCGGGCTGATCGGCGAGAGCGGGTCGGGCAAGTCCACGCTCGGCCGGCTGGCCCTGATGCTGCTGACACCGGACAGCGGCCTCGTGGAGTTCGAGGGCGAGGACCTGACCCGGCTGCGCCCGCGGGACCTGCGCTCCCGACGGGCCCGGATGCAGATCGTCTTCCAGGAGCCCGGCGAGGCCCTCGACCCGCAGCTGACGATCGGGCAGTCGGTGGCCGAGCCGCTCGACGTGCAGCGCCCCCGCATTCCCGCGGCCGAGAAGGCGGCCCGCGTCGCCGAGGCGCTGGAGCGGGTGCGGCTCGACCCGGGAATGACGACCCGCTACCCCTCGCAGCTGTCCGGCGGGCAGCAGCAGCGGGTGGGCATCGCCCGCGCGATCATCACCCGCCCGTCACTGATCGTGCTGGACGAGCCCACCTCGTCCCTGGACCTGTCCGTGCGCGCCGGGATCATCTCCCTGCTGCAGCAGCTGCAGAGCGAGCTCGGCGTCGCGTACCTGTTCATCTCGCACGACCTCACCACGGTCGAGTACCTCGCGGAGCGGCTCGTCGTGCTCTACCGGGGGCGGATCGTGGAGGCCGGGCCGACGGCCGAGCTGGTCGCCGCCCCGCGGCATCCGTACACCCAGGCGCTGGTCGCCGCCCGGCTCGACGTCGACCCGCGGATCGCCCCCCTCCCGCTGGCCGCGCCGGCCGCCTCGTCCGCGGCGACGGCGGTCGGCTGCCCATACCAGTCGCGCTGCCCCAACGTCCAGGACGACTGCCGCGTCGGGGAGATCCCGCTGCGTCCCGACGACGGCGCCGCCGGCGCCCGGGAGCTCGCCTGCCTGCACCCCGTCCCACCCGCGACCCGACCGCCCCTGGACCTGGTCGCGCCCCAAGCCGGTCCTGGAGGCTCCTCTTGACCGACACCCAGGTCCAGCTGTACTCGCCGGAGTTCTTCGCCGACCCCTACGACTACTACGGGCGGCTGCGCGAGACCGACCCGGTCTCCTGGGACGAGCAGCACGAGATGTGGATCCTCACCCGCTACGACGACGTCAAGCGGGTCGCCCGGCAGCCGCACATCTACTCCTCGCGCCTGGCCGCGCTCGACACCCGGCCGGCCACCCCGCCGGTGCGGGACGCCGACCTCGAGCTGCAGCGCCTCGTCGACGACGTGCACCGGGTGGAGTTCATCCAGCTCGACCCGCCGGACCACACGGTGAAGCGGGCGGCGCTGTCGGAGCGCTTCTCGCCCCGCAACCTCGAGGCCGTCCGGCCCATGGTCCGGCAGGTGATCGCGGAGCTCCTCGACGCCGTGGCCGACCAGCCCGGCGCGGACCTGCGCGCCGCCGTCGGCAAGCCGCTCCCGCTGCTGGTCATCTGCCGGCTGATGGGGATCCCGGAGGCCGACGTGCAGACCGTCGCCGAGCAGGCCACGGCGCGGATGGCCAACGTCCTCAGCCTCGCCGACGACCGCATGCACACGGCCTGGGGCGGCTTCACCGCCACGGCCGACTACCTCACTGCCACGATGGACCAGCGCCAGGCCGGCGGCTGCCCGGTCGGCGACGACGTGCTCGGCGACATGGTGTCCGCGGAGCGCTCGGGCACCTGGTCGCGCGCCGAGACGCTCGCCAACGCGATGATGCTGGTCGACGCCGGGCACGAGACGACCATCCAGCTGATCTGCAACGGCACGCTGCAGCTGCTCAGCCGCCCCGACCAGTGGGACCTGCTCAAGGCCGACCCGCGGGGGCTCGCGGCGAGCGCCACCGACGAGTGCCTGCGTCTGGACCCGCCGCTGCACGCCCTGCGCCGGGTGGTGGTCGAGGACGTCGAGGTCGGCGGCCGCACGCTGCGGGCGGGCGACCGGGTGGTGGCCGTGGTCGCCTCGGCCAACCGCGACCCCCGGCGCTTCCCCGACCCGGAGCGCTTCGACATCACCCGCGCGCCCAACACGCACCTGTCGTTCGGCATCGGCGCGCACTACTGCATCGGCCAGTACCTTGCCCGCATGGAGGGCCAGGAGTACTTCGCCGCGCTGGCGGAGCGGTTCCCCCGGGCCCGGATGTCACCGGACTCCCCGCTCAGCTACGAGCCCGTGCCGAGGGTGCGCAGCATGCGGTCGCTGCCCGTGCTCTGGGACTAGCAACCGCTTGATGGTCCCGGCCGTCGTGACGATCGTGCGTGGGCCTTCCTCAGCTGCGTGCCGGTTCCGCCAGGCGTCGTAGCGGCGGATCAGGCTGGCCTGCTCGGCGGCGCCGGGGTGGTCGGTGCCGTCCAGTGCGACCTGACGCAGTGCGTTGAACTGGGCCTCGAGGCGATGGAGCCAGCTGCCGTACGTCAACGTCACACATCCGGATTCTGCTCGGCGTGTCGCTCACGAGGCCCAGGATGCGGTCAGCGGCACGAGGTCGGCGCCCCCGGTGTATTGACTGATCTGTTGACAGTCGGCAGTATGTCGGACAGGCCGGCCGGCGCTCCCAGAGCGGCGGGACGACGATCGTCGACACCGCGCCGCTGGGGAGGCGTGAGCCATGTCCAAGCTGTACGAACTTCGCATCTACGTCGCGCACCCCGACAAGCTCGAGGCCCTGCTCGACCGGTGGGAGCACCACTACCGCGCCGTCTTCGAGGACCACGAGACGATTCTCGGCTACTACGTCTCCCACCCCGAGTCCGACGACATGCCCAACGGGGTAGCCCTTCTGCTCGAGCACGAGGACCGGGCGGCGGTGGACCGCTCGTTTCTGGCGGCCAAGACCGATTCCCGGATGGAGCAGGCCCCAGGGCCGCAGGGCTCCTCGCTGGTCGAGCGCTGGGAGCGCATCTTCCTCTACCCGGCTGAGTTCGCCGACTGACGGTCACTGCCGCACGACCGGCTTGCCCGCGCCTCCCCACCCCCGCTGATTCATACGTCAGACGTACCCCGACCTGGTCGCGCCGCCTACACCGCGACCCCGCCGCCCCACTGCCTGAGGACCCCGCCATGCGAACGCAGCCCGTCACACTCGTCCTTGCCGGCACGCTGGTCACCAGCGTGCTGGCCGGCTGCTCCTCCGGGGGCGCGCAGGGCGAGTCGGCCGCCGGCTCGGTCAAGAGCATCTCCATCGCGGCCGGCTACATGCCCGCGACCACGGACCTGGACCCCCGCGACTCCGCGAGCCAGCAGGTGGCGCCGACCATCAGCCAGAGCCTGGCCGGCACGCTGTTCTCCTACAACGGCCTGCCCGAGGACCCCAACAGCTCTGCCCAGCTGGCCGTTCCCCAGCCCGAGCTCGCGGAGTCGGCGACGTTGTCGGCGGACGGGCTCACCTGGACGCTGAAGCTCCGTGCCGGCGTGAAGAGCCAGGCCGGCAACGCCTTCACCGCGGAGGACGTGGTCTGGACCGTGCAGCGGGCGCTGGCGACCAAGGCCATCGCGTCCAACCTGCTGACCCAGACCGTGCCCCTCGACCCGGCGAAGCCGGTCACGGCGCTGGACGCCATGACGGTGCAGTTCAACCTCTCGCGCCCGAGCTCGGTGCTGGAGCAGGTGTTCAGCCTGCCGTGGCTCGGCATCTTCGACTCGAAAGCCGTCAAGGCCAACGCCGCCCCGGCCGACCCGTGGGGCTACGAGTGGCTCAACACGCACAGCGCGTCCTACGGGCCGTACGAGGTGTCGGTGAGCGAGCTCCCGCAGCGCCTCGTCGTCAAGGCCAGCCCCGCCTACTGGCGGGGGCCGGCGAAGATCGAGTCGGCGACCTTCGTCATCATCGCGGAGGACAGCACCCGCCTGCAGGCCGGGCTGACCGGCCAGGTCGACATCGCCGCCGGCCTGGCGAGCACCAACATCAAGGCGATCCGGGCCTCGAGCGCGGTCACCGCGTACGTGCAGCCGAACGCCCTGCAGCAGAAGCAACTGGGCTTCTCGCTGGCCAGCCCCGAGGTGTCGGACGTCAACATGCGCCGCGCGCTCAGCCTGGCGGTGGACCGGAAGGCCATCGCCGACACTGTTTACGAGGGGCTGGCGACACCCATCACGGGCTGCATGCCCGGCCTGCTCTACAAGGCGACGTCGCCGGACGACGTCCAGGCCGGCCCCGACGTGGAGAAGGCCAAGGCCCTGGTGGCCCAGGCGAGCGGCCCCAAGACCGTGACGATCGGCTACCTCCCTGACACCGGCAACGTCTTCCCGCAGATCCTGCAGACCAACTTCCAGGCCATCGGCGTCAAGGCCACGCTCAAGCCCTACACGACGCTCGCCACCTGGCAGGCCGACTTCAAGAACGGCGTCTTCAGCGTCGCCGTCAACGGTTTCGCCCCGTTCGTCAACGACCCCGGCTACCTCCTGGTCAACCTCAACAGCGGCAAGGCCCCGAGCAACCGGACCGGCTACGCCAACCCCGTCGTCGACGCCGCCTCCGAGAAGGCCCTGTCGGCCACCGGGGACCTCAAGCAGAGCTCCGTGGCGACGGCCTGCCGGCAGCTCCAGCAGGACGTGCCGATGGCCCCGATCCTCAGCACCGGCCAACTGGCGGCAGTGAGCAACAAGGTCGACAAGGTCGCGGCCTACCAGTACGCCGTGCTGCTCTACAACACCAGCTTCAAGTGACGCAGCCCGACGGTCCGGTCGTCCGGACCACCGCAGGCTCGGTGCAGGGCTTCACCGCGGACGGCATCAGCGTCTTCCGCGGGGTGCCGTACGCCGCCCCGCCGGTCGGACCGCTCCGTTACGCGAAGGCCGTGCCGCCGCCGGCCTGGCCGGGGGTCCGGCCGTGCGTGGAGTACGGCGCCCACGCCCACCAGGGGACCTCGCGGGAGGTCGCAGACACGCGCTTCCCGCTGCCGGAGCCGCAGGACGAGGACTGCCTGTTCCTCAACGTCGCCACCTCCGGACTGGCCGACGCGAGTCGCCCGGTCTTCGTCTACGTGCACTCCGGCGGCTACTTCCTGGGCAGCGCCAACTCCGACTACCTCGACGGTCCCGCGTTCGCCCGTGACGACGTCGTCTTCGTCAGCGTCACCTACCGGCTCAACAGCCTCGGCTTCCTCTACCTCGACGAGCTCTTCGACGGCCTGCACGGGACCGGGAACCTCGGCATCACCGACGTCGTCCGGGCCCTCGAGTGGGTGCAGGAGAACATCGCGGCCTTCGGCGGCGACCCGACGCGGGTGACGGTCGGCGGCCACTCGGCGGGCGGGCTCACGTCGTTCTCCCTGCTGGCCTCGCCGCTGGCCAAGGGCCTGTTCCACCGCACCGTCCCGATCAGCTGCGCCGCCGCGCACAGCACGATCCTGCCCGACCCGGCCACCCGTGTGGCCCGCCGGGTGCTGCAGGAGGTCGGCATCCGACCGGGCGACCTCGACGCGCTGCGCTCCGCGCCGGCCCGCAGCCTCATCGTCCCGAACCGAATCGTGGCCGAGCTGCACGCGCTATCCGACGGGCACCCGCTGGACCCGGTGGCCGACGGCGACCTGTTGTCCGGGCGGGCGATCGACGGCCTGCGGGACGGTGCGGGCGCCGAGGTCGACGTCCTGGTGGGCGTGATGAGCGAGGAGTTCCGCGTCATCGTGTTCGACGAGAACGGGCAGGTGCGAAAGGAGCCGCTGCGGATGGGGGTCAGCTCGGCGGGGCTCGACTACATGGCGCTGTTCAAGGAGGGTGGCCAGTCCCGGGAGCAGGTCGAGGACGTCTACCGGCGCTCGCTGGCCGCGCACGGCAGGGCCGACACCGCCGCCGAGATCTTCGCTGCAGCGAGCAGCGACTACGTCATGCTCGGCCCCAGCGGCGAGGCGGCCGAGGCGCACAGCCGCGCCGGCGGCAACACCTACAGCTACCGCTTCGCGTGGCGTCCGCCGGCCGGCGGCGGCCTCGTGGGCTCGCAGCACGGCAACGACATCCCGTTCTTCTTCAACCGCGTGCACACCCCGGAGTGGCGGCACCTGTTCCAGGACCAGGCCCCGCCGGAGCTCGGGCAGGCCTACCACGACGCCATCGTCGCCTTCACCACCACCGGCGACCCCAACGTCCCCTCACTGCCGCCGTGGCAGCCCTACGACGCCCGGGAGCGCGCCACCATGATCTTCGATACGACCAGCACGCTGGTGCACGACCCGGACGGCGAGCGCCGGGAGCTGTTCGCGGGGCTGCGTGGCTACCATGGCTAGCCGTCGCCCGGCAGTGCTGAGACGCCGGCTCACCTCCGGGCTGGCCGTCGTGGTGCTGAGCGCGGTCGCGGTCGGGTGCGGCGACGGCGGGAGCTCCGGGTCGGGCGGTGGCGCGGCCACGGCCATGACGATCGCGACCGGCGCGCTGCCCTCCGTCATCGACTTCGACCCGGAGAGCGCGGCCGACGGGCAGAGCTCGGGATACCTGTCGCGGCAGATGTCGGGCACGCTGTTCGGCTACAACGGCATGAAGAACAACCCCGACACCTCGGCGGCCGTCCTCCCGGCGGAGCCCGAGCTCGCGACGGGGGCGACGGTGTCGCCGGACGGGCTCACGTGGACCGTGTCGCTGCGCCCGGACGTGAAGAGCCAGCACGGCAACACCTTCTCCGCCCCCGACGTCGAGTGGACGATTCGACGGGCTCTGGACCGCAAGAAGTCCGCAGCCACCAACCTCGGCCTCATCAACATCAACCCGGCCAACCCGGTCACCGTCGTCGACGACCGCACCGTCGCGTTCAACCTGACCAAGCCCTCGCACCTGTTCTCCGACGTCCTGACCATCCCGTCCCTGGCGATCTTCGACTCGAAGGCGGTCAAGGAGAAGGCCGGGGCGGCGGACCCGTGGGGCTACGAGTGGCTCAAGACCAACACCGCCTCCTTCGGCCCCTACCAGCTGGAGACCAGCGAGCTGCCGGCCAAGGTGGTGCTCGGGAGCAACCCCAACTACTGGCGCGGCGCGCCGACCGTCAAGCGGGTCACGTTCGTGGCGATGGCGGAGAGCAGCACCCGCCTGCAGGCCGTCCTGACCGGCGCCGTCGACTACGCGCCGTCCATGGAGGCGAAGGACAGGGCCACCCTGGAGTCGTCCTCGACCGCGAAGACCTACATCCAGACCGCGGTCGGCATCCACCTGTACGCGCTGTTCGTGCTCGACAACCCCGAGGTGGCCGACCCCAACCTCCGGCGCGCACTGAGTCTGGCGATCGACCGCAAGGCCATCGTCGACTCGGCGCTCAACGGCGTCGGCGCCGCGGCCACCGGCTGCCTCGCCCCGGTGCTCAACCCACCGAAGACCCCGGACGACGTGACGGTGGAGCCGCAGATCGAGGAGGCCAAGCGCCTGGTCGCCCTGGCCAAGGGCCCCAAGAAGGTGACCATCGGCTACGCCAGCCTCTACACCGGGGGGTCGGTCATCCCGGAGATCCTCAAGCGGGACTGGGAGGCGATCGGCGTCGAGACCACGCTGCGGCCGTACGGCTCGTTCACGACCTGGTTCGCCGACGAGGCCGACGGCAAGTTCGGGGTCGGCCTGGGCTCGTTCTCGCCGTACGTCCGGGACTCCAGCTACATGTTCTACAACCTGCTGAAGACCGGTACCGCCTACAACGCCGGGGCTTTCTCCGACCCGGCCTTCGACGCGGCGACCGACCAGGCCTGGACCGGGCTGACCGACGACGTCCGGGCCAAGGGCACCCAGCAGGCCTGCGACATCGTCATGGCCGACAGCCCCTGGGCGATGCTGGGGCTGGCCACCGGCTTCACCGCGATCAACAAGCGCGTGACGCCCTTCTCGGCGGGCTCCCCGGTCGTCTACAACATGCGGCTGGCCTGACGGTGGCGCCGGCGTCGAGGGGTATCAGCATCACGCTGACCCGGCGCAGGGTGGTGCTGCACGCCCGGCTGCTCGACGACCGGGCGCCCCGCACCTGCCAGGCGATCTGGGACTCGCTGCCCTTCGAGGGCGACTGCGCCCACTCCCGCTACGCCCGGCACCAGATCTACACGCTGGTGCCGGGCCGGTTCGAGCCGCCGCCGGAGAACACGACCATCACCCCGTTCACCGGCGACCTCGTCTACTGGCCGGTGCCGGTGGGCTCGCTGCCGGACCCGGGCGCGTACCCCGCTGACACCCGGGTGCTCATGGACATCGGCGTCTACTACGACCGCAACAACCTGTTGCTCAGCCCGGACACCGGTTGGCAGCCCAACACCGTGTTCGGCCTGGTCGACCGAGGCCTCGAGGAGCTGGCGGCCGCGGCCGTCGACGTCTGGCGGGCCGGCGCGGTCGGGGAGACGCTGCGATTCGAGAGGTCCGGGTGAGCGGGCCGGCCCTGACGGCGCCGGCTGCGCTGCGCGGCTTCGCGGGGCGCGTGTCGCTGCCCGGGCAGCCGGGCTACGACAGGGGGCGACGGGCGTGGCAGCTGACCGTCGACCAGCACCCGGCTCTCGTGGCCGAGGCGGCCTGCGCCGCCGACGTGCAGGTCGCGGTCCGGGCGGCCCGCGAGCTCGACCTCCCGTTCGCGGTGATGGGTACCGGGCACGGCGCCGTCGCGCCGCTCGACGGCGGGCTGCTCCTGCAGACGTCCCGGCTCACCGGGGTGCGCGTCGACCCCCTGGCGCGGACCGCCAGGGTCGGGGCCGGCACCACCTGGGACGAGGTCGTCGCGGCGGCGGAGCCGTACGCCCTGGTGCCGGTCTGCGGCACGGCATCGTCCGTCGGCGTGGCCGGCTACACGCTGCAGGGCGGGCTGGGCTGGCTGTCGCGCCGGTTCGGCTTCGCCGCCGACAACCTGCTCGAGGCCGAGGTCGTGACGGCCGACGGCGACCTGGTGACCGCGTCCGCGCAACGGCACGCCGACCTGTTCTGGGCGCTGCGTGGCGGCGGCGGCAGCTTCGGGGTGGCCACCGCCCTGACCTTCCGGCTGCACCCCGTCCCGGGGGTCCTCGGCGGGGCCGCCTACTACCCGATCGAGCGTGCGGAGCAGGTCCTCGCGACCTACCGCGACTGGGCCGTGGACGAGCCGCGCGGGCTCAGCACCGCGCTGCTGCTCATCCAGATGCCGGACCGGCCCAGCGTGCCCGAGCAGTTCCGCAACCGGCGGGTCCTGGTGGTCCGCGCCTTTGCGCTCTGCGACGACGACGCCGGCGAGGCCCGCGCCCGGCAGTGCCTGGAGCCGCTGCTGGCGGCGGCCGGCGAGCCGCTGCTCGACGCGATCGCGCCGACCGGGTTCGCGGAGATGCTGCGCCGGCAGGGCCCGCCCCCGCCGCCGGTCGCCGCGACGGAGCGCATCGACCTGTTCGACACGCTGCCCGACGGTGCGCTCCGAGCGGTGCTCGACGCCGCGGGGGCGGACGCCGACGACCGGGTCGCGTGCATCGAGGTCAAGGGATGGGGCGGCGCGATCGCCGACTCCCCGAGCGGGGCCGGCCCGACCTCCCACCGCAGCACGGCCTTCTCCGCGATCACCGGGGCCCGGTTCGGGGGCCGCCCCGACCAGCAGGTGTCCGCCGCGGTGGCGGACACCGCCGCGGCGCTGGCGCCGTACGCCTCCGGCGGGTCGCTGCTCAACCTGCTGGCCGACCCGACCCGCACCCGCACCGCGTTCACGGCCGACAACTGGCGGGGCCTGACCGAGGTCAAGCGCCGCTGGGACGCCGAGGACGTCTTCCGCGCCGGCCACCACGTGCCGCCTGCCCCGCGCACCCACCCCCTTGAGGAGACCGATGACCGCTGACCTACGCCCGGCCGAGCCCGGCACAACCGGACCGCCCGACGTCCGGCTGGCCCGGGACTCACCGCTGCTGACCGTCTACGCCTGGGAGCGCTGGGGAAACTTCATCAACACCCTGCCCGGCAGCGACGTCGAGATCCCGTACGACGCCGCGCGGCTGCAGGTGAAGCTCTACCCCTACCCCGCGGGTGAGATCCGTGTGCTGCGCTTCCACCCCGACGTGCGCACGCACGACCACGTCAACAAGACGGACACGATCCTGTACGAGTGGACCGCCCGGCGGGTGCAGTTCGCCAACCACGACGCGGCCGTCTGCGACCCTGGCGACCTCGCCTTCCACCCCAAGGGCGTGTTCCACCACGGCGAGGTCCTGACCCCCGGGCTGGCCGTGGAGTTCGCGATGGAGGCGACGACGACGCTGCCTGACCCGACGGCCACCTGGCTGGCGTCCTCCGCGATGCCGTTTGAGCCGGCGGCGGCCTGGTCGGGCCCCGGGGGAGTGGTCGAGGTGCTCGGGCCGCACGCCGAACGGGCAGCGCAGGCGAGCGCCCGCTACGAGGTGCGCGGCGTGCAGCTCGGGCCGTACGTCGTCCGGGAGGTCCGGCTGCCGCGCGGCACCGTCCAGCCGGTCTGCCCCCCCGACGCGGACCTGCTCTGGATCGTGCTGTCGGGGCGGCTCCGGCTGGCGGTCCACGGGCAGTCCCACGAGCTCGGCGTCGAGGACACCGGCTGGGCACCGCGCGGCACGGCAGTGACCCGGGAGGCCCTCGAGGACGTCGTCCTGCTCGAGGCGCTCATCCCGACGGACCGGTGAGCGGGCACACCGCTGCGCAGGGCGGCGTGCTCGTCCAGCGCGACGTGGTCGTCCTCGCCCGCGACGGCGCCCGGCTGATCACCGACGTGCACCTGCCCGGCGACGGTCGGCCGCACCCGTCGCTGGTCGTCCGCACGCCGTACGGCAAGACGGGGATCGGCGAGCGCTACCGGGCCGGCTGGCTGGCGGCACAGGGCTACTCGGTGGTGGTGCAGGAGGTGCGGGGCACGTTCGGCTCCGACGGGGAGTTCGACCGGGCCTTCGGTGACGGGACCGACGCCTACGACTGCGTGGAATGGGCGGCGGCGCAGGGCTGGTCGACCGGCCGGGTCGGGATGTTCGGCGCGTCGGCGATGGCCGGCACGCAGTGGGCGTGCGCCCAGGAGGCGCCGCCCTCGCTGGTGGCCATCGCGCCCGAGGTGGTGGCGACCGGCGGCGCGCTGCGCACGGGTCTGCCGCTCGAGGTCAACCTGATGTTCGCCGTGGCGATGGCCGGCTTCGAGCTCGAGGCCCGCAAGGGCGAGTGGGAGCCGGCGGCGTACGCAGAGCGGCGGCGCGGCCTCGACGCGGCGATGGCCGATCCGGAGACCGTGCTCACCCGGCTGCCGCTGTCGGACCAGCCGCTGCTGGAGGGGCTGGCGCCCTTCTTCGCCCGGCTGCTCGGGGGGCCGCAGGACTGGAACCTCGGGCCGATCGACTACGCCCGGATACAGGTCCCGGCGTTCGTGGTCGGCGGCTGGTACGACTTCACCCTCGGCGGCGTCATCGCCCAGTACGTCGGGATGCGCAGCAGTGCGGGCTCGGAGCGGGCGCGTTCGGCGTCGCGGCTGCTGGTCGGTCCCTGGTACCACGGCAACCACGCCGAGGACCCGGCCGACCTGCCCGACGGGTGGGTCCCGGTCACGGTCGGGGCGACCGAGCGGACCCTGCTGGCCCAGCCGGCCTGGCTGGAGTGGATGGCGCCGCTGCTGCACGGCCGGGAGCCGGTCGGGGACGGCCCGCGGGCCCGCGTCTTCACGATGCACCGCGGCTGGCAGGACCTGCCCGACTGGCCACCGCGGCACGCCCGGCGGCAGGACTGGTTCCTGCACGGCGCCGGCCGGCTCGGCGTGGACGCGCCGGGGGACGAGCCCGTGGACACCTACCGGTTCGACCCGCTCGACCCCGTGCCCTCGCCGGGCGGGGGCAGGGGTGGGGTCTACGACGTGCGGGCGGTGGAGCAGCGCCCGGACGTCCTGGCCTACCGCTCGGAGGAGCTGGCGGTCGACACGGAGGTGACCGGGCAGGTCGCGCTGACGCTGCACGCGGCGACGTCGGCGGTCGACACGGACTGGACGGCCCGGCTCGTCGAGGTCCTGAGGGACGGAACGGTCCTCAACGTCGCCGACACGCTGCTGCGGGCCCGCTACCGGTCCGGCCCGGCCCCGACGCTGCTCGCACCGGACGAGGTCCACGAGCTGGTCCTCGACCTCGGCGCGGTCAGCTACCTGTTCCGGGCCGGGTCCCGGATCGGGCTGCAGGTCTCCAGCAGTGACTTCCCGGCGTACGACCGCAACCCGGGCACCGGAGCCGGACCGGCGGACGCCCGGCACGTCGTCGTCGCCCGGCAGCGTGTGCTGCACGACTGCGGGCACCCGTCGCGGCTCTCGCTGCCCGTCGTGCCCGGCTGAGCGGCAGGATCGACCGTGCGTGCCGACGTCCAGGCCCTGGCGTACGTGATGCGCCGGCCCACCCGGGTGCGGCCGGAGGTCGTGGTGGCGTTCTACCGGGACGTCCTCGGGCTGCCGGTCGCCGCCGACCACGGCTCGGTCGTCCAGCACTGGCTCGGCCAGAACAGCCTGCTCAAGCTCACCTTCGGCGACGACCCCGAGCGCCGCGAGGGCGACCCCGGGTCGGCGGCCTGCGTGCCGGTCCTGCTGAGCCGCAGCCTGAACCGCACGGTGGCCCGGCTGCGGGGAGCCGGCTGCGAGCCGGTCGGCAGCGCCGACGGGCCCTGCGGGCGCACGGTGTTCGTCCGCGGGCCGGACGACCTGCTCACCGGCATCGAGCAGCGCACGGCGGGCTCGCCGTGGCCGGCCGACCGCTGGGCCCGGGAGCAGCCGGCCGGGACCCCCTTCCGCCTGGCGGACCTCCCGGCCCTGCCGGCGGATCTGCAGCACCTGAGCCGCATCCACGTCCGCTGCCCCGACGTCGTCGCGATGACCGGCTTCTACCGCGCGCTGGGCCTCGACGTGCTGGGCAGCGACGGCGACGCCGTGCTCGTCGACCTCGGTGAGCACGTGACGCTGTCGATCGGGCCCGGCGGCGCCGGCCACCCGCCCGCGGCCTCGCGCGCCGAGCTGCCGACCAGCATCACCCTGCGCGTGCTCGACCTGGATGCGCTGCTGGCCGACCTGCAGGCCGTGGGGATCGCCGCCACCGGACGGGTCGAGGACTACCCCAACGGCACCCGGATCGCCTACGTCGGCGACCCGGCAGGCGGTCTCGTGGGCCTGGCCCAGCGGGAGACGTCCGAGGAGATCGAGGACGTCGAGGCCCGCCGCCGCCGGAAGGCGGCGCTCTCGTGACGCCGACCGCGGCCAGGGGCTTGTGCGGCTGTGGAGCGCTGAGTAGTGTCCCGGCAATAGTCGACAGTTCACAGATGACTGTCGGGGAGGCAGCGGCAGCCGTTCGGCACATCGTGGTCCGCCGGCACCCACGCCCCGGGCCACTCCCTCACCCGGACCGACGCAGGCCAGGAGCTCTCGTGCCCCTCCACCCCACGCTGGGCACGGCCCGGCCATGACGGCTGCCGCTCTCGACCCGGCCCCGCCACCGGCGCCGGCCGGCCGGGCCCGGGCAGGATCGTCGCCCGGCCGCCGCACGCTGCGGCTGCTGCTCAAGCGGCTGGCGATCGTCCCCCTCAGCATGCTCATGGTCGTGCTCATCTCGTTCTTCCTGATCGCGCTCATTCCGCAGAGCACGGCCACCGCCATCGCCGGCCAGGGCGCCACCACCGACCGGGTGGCCGAGATCAACGCCGAGCTGGGCCTGGACAAGCCGCTCGTCGAGCAGCTCGGCGCCTACCTGGGACGGCTGGCCCACGGCGACCTCGGCACCTCCTTCTACACGCAGGAGAAGGTGCTGCCGGACATCCTCACCCGGCTGCCGGCCACGCTGGAGCTGGTCGTCCCGGGCCTGGTGCTCGCGGTGCTGCTCGGCGTGGCCTGGGGGACGATCGGCGGCTACTACGCGGGCCGGGCCGCGGACCAGGGAGTGCGGGCCGTCGGCTCCGCGCTGCAGGCGATGCCGGAGTTCCTCGTCGGGCTCCTGCTGCTCTACATCGTGTTCTACCAGCTGGGGTGGGCGCCGGCCCCGACCGGGCGGCTGAGCATCATCAACGTGGCCCCCGAGAAGGTGACCGGCTTCTACACGATCGACAGCCTGCTGGCCGGCCAGACCGCGGTGTTCAAGGACGCCGTCGCGCACCTGGTGCTGCCCGTCCTCACCATCGGGCTGCCCCTGGCGGCGGTGCTGGCCAGGATCACCCGAGCCACGGTCGGTGAGGCCTTCAGCGGTGCGCACGCGGAGTACGCCCGGACGTTGGGGCTGCCGGAGCGGCAGGTCGTCCGGTACGCCCTGGTCGATGCCCGTACGACGATCCTGACCTTCGTGGCGGCGTGCATCGCCGCCATGGTGGGCGGGGACGCGATCGTGGAGATCATCTTCAACTGGCAGGGGGTCGGGCAGTGGGCGGTGAACGGCATGACCAGCCTGGACCCCCCGCAGATCCAGGGCTTCGTCCTGTTCACCGGGACCGTGACGCTGCTGGTCTACATCGCGCTGGACCTGCTCTCCATGACCATCGACCCGAGGATCTCCCTTGACGACCATTGAGACCGCGGCGCTCCCCGCCGTCGAGGCGCCCAGCTCGCCCGGCCGGCGTCGACGGGTGCCCGCGTCGCTCAGCCTGTACGTCGGGTCGACCCTGCTCGCCGTCATCCTGCTGGCCGGCCTGTTCCTGCCGCTGCGCTACGGCGCGACGACCCTCGACACCAACGCGGTGTCGCTGCCGCCGAGCGCCGACCACTGGTTCGGCACCGACGAGGTCGGCCAGGACATGTTCGCGCGCACCGTGCGCGCCGCCCGGACCGACCTGCCGCTGGCCATCGGCGGCACCGCCCTCGCGACCGTCCTCGGCGTGGCCGGCGGGCTGGCGGTGAGCAGCAAGCGGCGGTGGAGCGAGTGGATCATGCGCGGGCTCGACGCGTTCCAGTCCCTCCCGCTGCTGATCCTCACCATCGCCCTGGTCGTCATCTCCAACAACAACATCGTGATGGTCGCGGTGGCCGTCGCGCTGGTCTCCGGGCCGTTCTACATCCGCATCGTCCGCAGCCAGGCGGTGGTGGTGCGCGAGAGCCGCTTCATCGAGGCGGCCATCACCTCCGGCGCGAGCACGACCCGGGTGATGTGGAAGCACATGCTGCCCAACCTCCGGGCCGTCATCCTGGCCCAGACGGCACTCACGGGGGCGGTGGCGCTGCTCGTGGTCGCGTCGCTGAGCTTCATCGGTGTCGGCGTGGTGCCGCCGACGCCGAGCTGGGGGGCGATGATCCGCGGCGGTGCGGGGCAGCTGGTCACCGGCCAGTGGTGGGCGGCGCTGTTCCCCGGCCTCGCCCTGTTCTCGTGCATCATCAGCTTCAACCTGATCGCGGACGGCCTGCGCGACCGGGCCGGCCGGCGGCGCTCGGCGGGCTCCACGTGAGCGTCGACATGAGCATCGACCTGGGCGCCGAGCGGCGCAGCGACCTGGTGCTCGAGGTCGAGGACCTCACCACGACCTACCACTCGCACGGCAACGCCTTCGAGGCCGTGCGGCAGGTGAGCTTCGACCTCGTCCGCGGCCGGCGCTACGGGCTGGTGGGGGAGAGCGGGTCCGGCAAGTCGAGCCTCATCCGGGCCCTGCTGGGCCTGGTCCGCATCCCCAACCAGGTGACCGCCACGACCCTGCGCTTCGACGGCCGCATCGACCTGCTCACCACCCCGGCCAAGCAGATGCGCCAGATCCGCGGGGCCGAGATCGGCTACGTGGGGCAGAACCCGTTCGGCGCGCTGCACCCGGTGCTGTCGGTGGGGGAGCAGTACCACCAGTTCCTCAAGGCACACGGCCAGTCGCGGCGGCGCAGAGACAGCCTCGCCCGGGCCGCGGAGGTGCTCGCCGGCCTGGGTCTGCCGGACCCCCCGGCCGTGCTCAAGGGGCACGCCGGCCAGCTCTCCGGCGGCATGGCGCAGCGCGTGGTGCTCGGGTTCAGCACGCTGCTCCAGCCGCAGTTCATCATCGCGGACGAGCCGACGACTGCGCTGGACGTCACGGTGCAGCGCCAGGTGCTCGACCTGCTCGCCGAGGAGACCAGCGGCGGGAAGCGGAGCCTGCTGCTGGTCACCCACGACCTGTCCGTCGTCGCCCAGTACTGCGACGACGTGCTCGTGATGCGTAAGGGCCGGATCGTCGAGACCGGCCCGGTGCGGCAGGTCTTCGCCGCACCCCACCACCCCTACACCGCCGCCCTGCTGGCCTCCGTGCCGCGGCCCGGGACGCCGCCCCGGCCGATGACGCGCACCGGCGCGGCGACGACCGGCACCGGGTGCGAGTTCGCGCCGCTGTGCCCCCTGGCGCAGGAGAACTGCCTGGTGGACCGCCCTCTGCTGCTGTCGAGCACGCCCGGCCGGCGGGCCGCCTGCCACCACATGCCACCGCAACGGGAGGCACCCCGGCCGGTCTCGGCCGCCGCCGGCCCCGGACGTAGGGACTGAGCCGTGCCCACCCTCGAGATGTCCGACATCACCAAGACCTTCTACCGTCGTGGTCAGCCCGTGCACGCGGTGGCCGGGGCCACCATCACGGTGCAGCCACGCGAGACCGTGGCGCTGGTCGGGGAGAGCGGGTCGGGCAAGTCGACCCTGGGCCGGCTCGCGCTCATGCTCCTGCGGCCCGACAGCGGCCAGGTGCTGTTCGAGGGCGAGGACCTGCTCCGGATGCCGCCCCGCGAGCTGCGGGCGCGGCGGGCCCGCCTGCAGGTCGTCTTCCAGGAGCCCTTCCAGTCGCTCGACCCGCAGCACGAGGTACGCGACACCGTCGCCGAGCCCCTGGTGTGCACGCAGCGCCTGGACAAGGGCGCCCTGCAGAGCCAGGTCGACGAGGCCCTGGAGATGGTCGGGCTCGGCGCCGCCAAGGGCAGCCGCTACCCCAGCCAGCTGTCCGGGGGCGAGCAGCAGCGGGTGGGCATCGCCCGCGCGATCGTGACCCGGCCCGCCCTGATCGTGCTGGACGAGCCGACGTCCTCGCTCGACCTGACCGTGCGGGCCGGCATCGTGAGCCTGCTGCAGAAGCTGCAGGCCGAGCTGGGCATGAGCTACCTGTTCATCTCCCACGACCTGGACACCGTGCACTTCCTCGCCGACCGGGTCTACGTCATGTACCGGGGCCAGATCGTCGAGACCGGCGCCGCCGCCGACGTGCTGACGTCCCCGGAGCACCCGTACACCGCCCTGCTCGGCGCCGCCCGGCTCGACGTCGACCCCGAGGTCCCGCGTACGCCGCTGCCCAAGCCGCACACGGGGCTCAGCCCCGCGGCGCACTCCTGCCCGTTCCTGGGCCGCTGCGAGCGCTCCACCGACAAGTGCATCAGCAAGCCGCCCCTGGCCGAGGTGAGCCCGGGCCGGTCGGTGGCCTGCTGGTATCCCGTCCAGAGCTCGCCGTAGCGCACGGCCGCCCCCACTCCCTCACCGAGAGGCACCACATGCGCAGCGATGTCCAGTCGAGCGCCGAGTTCCTGCGGCTCCCGGGCGTCAGCCCCGACGGCGTCACCGAGTTCTACCGCGACGTGGTCGGCCTGCCGTCGATGCGCTCCTACCCCGGCATCGAGATGCTGTGGGGCGGCGAGGACGCGGCCTTCGAGCTCAAGTACGAGACGACGCCCGACCCCAGCGACGAGTCGGACCCGGCGACCGCGCAGCTGATCCCGGTGCTCCGGTCGTACGACCTGGCCGCGACGCGGGAGCGGCTGGCGGCCGCCGGCCATCCTCCGGTGCTCGAGCAGGAGCGGCACGGCGCGCAGACCTTCTACGTGCTCGGCCCGGACGGCCTGCTGACCGGCTTCACCTTCCGGGACCCCGCGTCGACGCTGCCCGCGGACGTGGAGGCACTGCGCCGCTGGACGTCCGGCGCCCGCCGGCTGCCGAACACCCCGCCCATGGCCCCCGAGCTGCAGTACGTCTGCCGGATCGTGCTGCACGCCTCCGACGTGGCGCGCAGCTCGGCCTTCTACCGCGACGCCTACGGCCTGGACCTGGTCGCCGAGGAGGCGAAGTCCCGCGTCCACACCCTCGGCGACACCGCCGTCCTCGAGATCGCCCCCGGCGGCGAGCAGCGACCGGTGCCGGCCGACCGGTTCTCGGTCAAGGGCACCTTCCTGCTGCGCTGCCACGACCTCGACGCGCTGACCCGGGACGCCTTCGCCGCCGGCGCCCGGTCCGTCGGGGACGAGATCTTCTACGACGTCGGCGTGCGCATCCGCTACCTCGCGGACCCGGACGGCGCCGTCGCCGGGTTCATCCAGCGCACCGACGCGGGGGGCGGCGAGGAGGACTTCGAGGCCAACCGCCGGTGGGCGTCCCGCGCCTCCGCGTCGGTCTCCTGACCGCTGACTCCGCCGGCCCTCCCAGCCCCACCGGGCCCGGCGCGCCGCCCTGGGCCGGCCTGGTCGACGCCGACGAGGTCGCGGCGGTCGCGGCCCGCGGCCGGGCCGAGCGCCGGCCGCTGCAGGCCGGCCACCGGCCGGCGCTGCTGGTGGTCGACATGACGCGGGCGTTCGTCCAGGACTCGTACCCGACCAACTGCAACGCCTGGGGCGGCCGGGCCGCCACCTCGGCCTGCGTACGGGTGCTGGCCACGGCCCGCTCGGCCGGCACGCCGGTCCTGTTCGCCAGGGCCGCCCAGGGGCCCGGCCGCCACCGGATGGACTCCCCGGAGCTGCTGGCGACGCCGCCCGGGCTGCCGGACGGCAACGAGATCGCCGAGGAGCTGGCGCCGCGCCCGGGCGAGGTGGTGTTCGGCAAGCCGGGTCCCAGCGCGTTCTACGGCAGCCCGCTCGACGCCTACCTCACCTACCTCTCGGTGGACACCCTCGTGGTGGTGGGCATGGTGACCAGCGGCTGCGTCCGCGCGACGGTCGTCGACGCGTACACCCGCAACCTGCTCGTGCTGGTCCCGCACGCCTGCGTGGCCGACTACAGCTGGTTCCAGCACCGCAGCAGCCTGTTCGACATGCACATGAAGTACGCCGACGTCTGCGAGGTCGAGCAGGCCGAGCAGGTCCTCAGGCGGTGACCGGGCCGGGCTGCCGCGACGAGGTGGTCGCCGGTCCGGGGAACCAGCAGGCGGCCTGCTGGCCCGGCGCACCGACCGGGGCGAGCGCGGGGTCCTGCTCGGCGCACCGGGTCTGCGCGCGGGGGCAGCGGGTCCGGAAGCCACAGCCGGACGGCGGCGCGGCCGGATCGGGCAGCTCGCCCTCCAGGTGCCGCACGCGACGCGCCTCCCGCCCGACCGGCGTCGGCACGGGGACGGCGGCGATCAGGGACTGCGTGTAGGGGTGCTGCGGCGTGTCGAACACGTCGTGGCAGCTGCCGGTCTCGACGACCCGACCCAGGTACATCACGGCCAGCTCGTCCGACATGTAGCGCACCACCGACAGGTCGTGCGCGATGAACAGGCAGGTCAGGCCGAGCGAGTCCTGCAGCCGCTTGAGCAGGTTGATGACCTGGGCCTGGATGGACATGTCGAGGGAGGACACCGGCTCGTCGAGGACCAGCAGCTCGGGCTCCAGCGCGAGCGCCCGAGCGATGGCGATGCGCTGCCGCTGGCCGCCCGAGAACTCCGCCGGGCGCCGCTCGGCCGCCGCGGGCGGCATGCCCACCAGGGCCAGCAGCTCGACCACGCGCTCGGGGGAGTAGCGGCCGTGCACCCGGAGGGGCTCCGCGACGATGTCGCCCACGGTCAGGTCCTCGTTCAGGGAGCTGTACGGGTCCTGGAAGACGACCTGCATCTTGGGTCGCCGGCTGCGCAGCTGACGGGTGCCCAGCGCCGTGAGGTCCTCCCCGTCCAGCAGCACCCGACCGGAGTTGACCTTCTGGAGCCCGAGGATCGACCGTACGAGCGTGGTCTTGCCGCAGCCGGACTCGCCGACCAGCCCGAACGTGGTGCCCCGCCGTACGGTCAGGGAGACGCCGTCCACGGCGCGCAGCACGCTGCGCCGGCCGAACGCCCCGCTGCGCACGGGGAAGCCGACCTCGACGTCCTCCAGGCGCAGGACGTCGTCGGTCGCCACGACCTCCGGGCCGGTCATGCCGGGTCCACCCGACCGTCGGCGCCGACCCCGGCCAGCTGTGGCAGGTCGGTGCGGATCCACTGGGGCACCAGGTCGCTGCGGTGACAGGCGACCCGCGACCCGGGCGCCGCGGCGTCCGGTGCGGCCAGCACGGGGACGGTCTGCGTGCACGGCGGCGCGGCCAGCCCGCAGCGCGGGGAGAAGACGCAGCCGGCCGGCCGGTCGGCGGGGGTCGGCGGCTGCCCCGCGATGGCGTAGGCCTGCGCCGTCGCAGTGTCCATCCGCAGCATGCTGGCCAGCAGACCCGCGGTGTAGGGGTGGCGGGGCTCGGCGAACAGCTGCTCGACGGTGCCGGTCTCCATGACCCGGCCGCTGTACATCACCAGCACCCGGTCCGCGGTCTCCGCGACCACCCCGAGATCGTGGGTGATGAGCACGAGCGCGGAGCCGACGTCCTCCCGCATCTCGCGCAGCACGTCGAGGACCTGGGCCTGGATGGTGACGTCCAGGGCGGTGGTCGGCTCGTCGGCGATGAGCAGGTCCGGGCGGTTGGCCATCGCCATGGCGATCATCACCCGCTGCCGCATGCCGCCGGAGAACTCGTGCGGGTAGGCCGAGGCGCGCGAGGCGGCGTGCGGGACGCGCACCTGCTCGAGCAGCTCGACGACCCGGCGCCGCACGGCGGCCCGGTCCAGCGTCCTGCTGTGCAGCCGGATCATCTCTGCCAGCTGCGCGCCGACCGAGAGCACCGGGTTGAGCGCGGTCATCGGGTCCTGGAAGATCATGGCGAGGTCACCGCCCCGCATCCCGCGCAGCTCCCGGGCGCTGAGCCCGGCGAGGTCCCGCCCGCGGAACAGCACGCTGCCCCGGGCGATCCGCGCCCCGCGAGGCAGCAGGCCCATCACCGCGAGCATGGTCACGGTCTTGCCCGACCCCGACTCGCCGACGATGCAGAACGCCTCGTCGGGGTAGACCTCGAAGCTCACGCCGTCGACCAGGCGCACGGGCCCCGCGGGCGTCGCGACGTCGACGCACAGGTCGCGCACCTCGAGCAGCGGCTCGCGCGACGCCGTCTCCAGCCGCTCGCTCACACCTGGCCGCCGAGCTGGACCTGGCTGCCGGGGGAGTCCTCGCGGGTGAACCGGCGGCTCAGCACCTGGACGCCGCCGACCAGCAGGAAGATGGCCAGCCCGGGGAACACGGCCAGCCAGGCGTTGGTCTGCAGGTAGTTCTGGCCGGTGAGGATCATGCCGCCCCAGCTCGGCGTCGGCGGCTGCACCCCGAGCCCGAGGTAGGACAGCCCCGCCTCGAGGATGACGATGACGCCGAGGTCGAAGGACGCCATGATGGCCAGCTGGGGCACCAGCTTGGGCAGCAGGTGCTTGCGGATGATCCAGCCGTCGGAGGCGCCGAACGTGCGGGCGGCCTGGACGAACTCCCGCTCGCCGAGGGTCAGGGCATGGACCCGGGCGACCCGCCCGTACCCCATCCAGTAGGTGCAGCCGAGCACCACCGTGAGGGTGGTGGGACTCGGCCCCACGATGGTGACCACCATGATGAGCAGGATGAGCAGCGGGATCGACAGCTGCAGGTCGGCCACGCCCATGATGACCGCGTTGGCGGCCCGGCCGAAGTAGCCGGCCAGCAGGCCCAGGGTGACCCCCAGCACGACGCTGATCGCCAGGGCGGGCAGCGCGATCCGCAGCGAGGTGAGCCCGGCCGCGGACAGCCGGCTGAGCGTGTCGCGCCCCAGCTCGTCGGTGCCGAGCAGGTGCGTGCTGCTCCGGAACGGCGGCGCGAGCGCGTTCGACAGGTCCTGGCCCTGGACGTCGTACTGGGGGAGCAGCGGCACGACCGCCACGATGGCCAGGGTGAGCAGCAGGGCCGAGGCACCGAGCAGCGTGGACAGGCGGGGGCCGCGGCGTCGGCGGGGCGCGGGCGCGGGGTCGGCGGGCACGACGGCGTCGGCCGGCCGGGACGGCCCGGCAGCCCGGCCCCCGCCGGTGACATCGGTGGTCAACGGAGCCGCACCCGGGGGTCCAGGACGGCGTACAGCAGGTCGACCGCGAGGTTGACCAGGACGAAGATGGCGGCCACGACGAGCAGCGTGGTCTGCACGACCGGGTAGTCGCGGGCGTTGACCGAGTTGACCAGGAGCTGGCCGACGCCCGGCCAGTTGAACACCGCCTCGACGACGACGACGCCGCCCAGCATCGCCCCGAAGTTGAGCCCGGCCACGGTGAGCGTGGGCAGCAGGGCGTTCGGCAGCATGTGCCGGAGCAGGATCACCGAGCGCCGCTGGCCCTTGGCGTGTGCGGTGCGCACGTAGTCGCGCTGCAGCTGCTCGGTCAGGGACGCGTCGAGCAGCCGCATGTACAGGGTGACCTCGAAGGTCCCCAGGGCCAGCGCCGGCAGGACCAGGTTCTGGACGCCGCCGCGGCCGATGGAGGGCAGCCAGCCCAGCTTCACGGAGAACACCAGCACCAGCAGCACGCCGAACAGGAACGTCGGGGTGGCCTGCCGGGCCACCCCCAGCCAGATCATCGCCGTGCGCAGCCGCCGGCCGTCCGTGAGCTGGATGAGGAACGCGAGCCCGAAGCCGGCCAGCATCCCGAGGACCAGCGCGGTGGCGGCGAGCTCGAGGGTCGCCGGCATCCGGTCGAGGACCAGCTGCACGGTCGGGACCCCCTCCTGCGCGAAGGACGTGCCGAAGTCGCCCTGTGCCGCGTTGCCGAGGTAGCGGGCGTACTGCGACAGCAGGGAGCCGTCGAAGCCGAGGGCGGTGTTGAGGTCCGCGATGGCCTGGGGACTGCCCTGGGGGATCATCGCGACCGCCGGGCTGCCGTTGAGCCGGAGCGCGAGGAAGGCGACGGTGAGGACCCCGAACAGCGTGAGCAGGCCGCGGGCCAGCCGCGTGCCGATGTAGGCGATCACGGGGTCGGGTGCAGGCCATTGGAAGTCGTCGGCATGCTGACCCCCTCGCGCGGCCCGATGATGTCCGCGACCCTAGCCAGGATCGTCGACGCTGTCGACAGTGCACACCTGGCCGCACCTTGACCTGAGCGGGCAATCCCGAGACAGTCAACTGTCGACACATTGCCGACCGAGATCGAAGAGGTGCTTCGTGCGGATCACATCCAGGCAGCGGACGACCGTCGGCGCGGCCCTGCTGTGCGGGCTGCTCGCGGCCTGCGGCGGCGGCACCTCCGGCACGACGGCCGGCCCCAAGGGCGCTCCCGCCGCCGCCATCACCGTGGCGACCAACCAGCAGCTGACGTCGCTCGACGGCATCCTGCAGAACTCGGTCCCGATCAACAACACGATCTACGACCCGCTGGTCCACATCAACGGGGACGGGACCATCGCGCCCGGGCTGGCGACGGCCTGGACCAGTGACGCCACGGGGACGTCATGGACCTTCACGCTGCGGGAGGGTGCGACCTTCTCCGACGGCACCCCGTTCACCGGCAACGACGTGGTGTGGACCTACGAGAAGGTGAAGGCCGAGAAGACCTCGCGCAACAACTCCTACCTGACCAACCTGGCCGGCCTCACCACCACGGGCAACCAGGTGGTGTTCACCCTGAGCAAGCCGTTCGCCGCCTGGCCCCGGCAGACCTCGCTGATCCCGATCATCTCGGCCGCGGCCTACCAGAAGCCGGGTGCCGACTTCGCGGCCAAGCCGGTGGGCACCGGGCCGTACCGGGTGACCTCGTTCACGCCCGGCCAGTCGCTGGTGCTCGAGGCCAACCCCACCTACTGGGGCCCTCCGCCGGCCATCAAGAAGGTCACCCAGCAGCAGATCGACACCGAGACGACTCGGCTCACCGGCCTGCAGTCCGGCTCGGTCGACGTCACCACCCTGTCGCCGGCCACGGTGGAGACGGCGAGGTCGTCGTCGCAGCTGACGGTGCAGTCGGTGCCGAGCAACCTGGTGACGTACGTCGGGTTCAACCCCGCCACACCGTCGACCAGCTCGGTGGCGCTGCGGCAGGCCGTCAGCGCCGCCATCGACCGGGAGGCCATCGCCAAGACGCTCCTGCGCGGCGCGGCCACGCCCATCGGGCAGCTGCTGGCCCCGTCGGTCTTCGGGTCCGACCCCTCGGTGAAGGCGCCGGTCTTCGACCGGGCGAAGGCCCGGACGCTGGTGTCGCAGTCGGGCTACGACGGCTCGCCCATCCCCTTCAGCTACCCGAACGGGCCGGCGGTGCCGCAGGCCGACCAGGTGGCCCAGGCCATCCAGGGCTACCTCAAGGAGGTCGGGATCACCGTCACGCTGCAGGGCCAGCCGCAGGCGACGTTCCTCCAGGACTGGTTCGCCAAGCGCCTGACCGGGATGTGGCTGTTCTCGATCCAGCCCTCGACGCTTGACGCGGACCTCGTCTTCAACCTGACCTGCGTGGCCACCAACACGTTCACCGACCCGACGATCGCCGAGGCCTACGTCGCCCAGGCCGCCCAGCCGGACGAGGCCCAGCGCCGGGCGACGCTGCGCCGGATCACCGACCGCATCAACGACCAGGTCTACTTCACGCCGCTCATCAACGCCGAGAACGAGTACGTGTCGGGGCAGAAGGTCACGGTGCCGGCCCGGGCGGACGGCCACCTGCTGCCCCAGGAGATGTCGTAGCCGGCCCTACAGGGCGTCGAGCGCGGCCAGGTCCGCCGGGCTGAGCTGCCAGCTGCCGGCGGCCGCGTTGGCCACGATCTGGCCCGGGCTGGTCGCACCGGTGAGGACGCTGCTGACGCCCGGCCGCGCGGCCACGGCGCCGACCGCCAGCTCCAGCAGGGTGTGCCCGCGCTCGGCGGCGAACGCCGTCAGCGCCTCGAGCGTGCCGTACATCTCGTCGTCGAGCTCCCGACCCGCCAGCCGGGTGCCGGTCGGCGCCGGAGCGTCCCGGCGGTACTTGCCGGTGAGCAGGCCGCTGGCCAGCGGGAAGTACGCCAGCAGCCCGACACCCGCTGCGCGGCAGGCCGGCAGCAGCTCGGCCTCCGCGCCCCGCTTCAGCAGGCTGTACTCGTTCTGGGCGGCCACGAAGCGGCCCAGGCCGCGGCTGCGGGCGAGCTCATCGGTCTGCAGCACCTGCGCGCCGGACAGGTGCGAGGAGCCCAGCGCGCGGACTTTTCCCTCGTCGACCAGCTCGCCGAGCGCGCCGAGGGTCTCCTCCCAGGGCACCAGCGGGTCGGGCCAGTGCAGCTGGTAGAGGTCGACGTGGTCGGTGCCGAGCCGGTCGAGGCTGCCGTGCAGCGCCGCGCGTACGTGCTCCCGGTCCGCGAACGGCACCCCCGGCGGGGCGCCCGAGCCCCACTTGGTGCCCAGCACCACCGAGTCGCGCCGGTCCCTGAGGATCTCGCCGAGGAAGCGCTCGCTGCCGCCGTTGCCGTAGACGTCGGCGGTGTCGAAGAACGTGACCCCGCAGTCGTACGCGGCGTCGACGACGGCCCGGGTCTGCTCCAGCCCCAGCACGCCGTAGACCGGCACCTCGTCGGAGCTGCTCGAACCACCGAAGTTGTTGCACCCCAGCCCGATCACGGACACCGTCAGCTCCGAGTCGCCCACCTGCCGGTACTCCACGTCGCACTCCGCTCGAGGGTCTGGGTTCGTCGCTGTCGGCAGGGTCGAAGGAGCCCGTCAGGGCGTGACGACAGCGCGCAGCACGGTCGTGCCCGCCGTCGCCCAGTCGGACTGGCGGAACGCCTCGCCGAGGTCGGCGAGGGCGAACCGGTGCGACACCATCTCCGCGAACGGGTAGACGTCCCGGGTCCGCACGAGGAAGTCGAGCAGGTCGGGCAGCAGCGCCGGCGGGTAGCCGGCCGAGCCGACCACCCGCTTCTCGCCCCGCAGCACGTGCGAGGGGTCGAAGGCCGCCGTGGTGCCGCTGTAGAACAGCCCCACCTCGACGAAGGTGCCGCGCGGGCCGAGCATGGCAACGCCCTCGGGCAGCAGGGCCGCCCGGCCGGCCAGCTCCAGCACGACGTCCGCGCCGCGCCCGCCGCTGGCCCGGCGGACCAGGTCGACCCGCTCGGCCGGGTCGTCCACCGCGGAGACGTCGATCGTCACGTCGGCGCCGAACCGCTTCGCCAGCTCGAGCCGGGCCGGCAGGCGGTCGAGAACGACCACGCTGGCGGCGCCCATCTGCCGGGCGGCGGCGGCGGCCGTCAGGCCCAGCCCCCCGGCCCCGAAGATGACGACGTCGGCGCCGAACCCGGCCCCCCCTGCCCGCAGGGCCTGCACCGCGGCGCCCATCGCGCAGTTGACCGGCGGCAGCACGTCGTCGGCCAGCTCGTCCGGCACCCGGTAGACCGGCCGGGTCGGCCCGATGACGAAGTAGTCGGCGAACGTGCTGAAGAAGTAGGGCGGTGCGCCGTAGACCCGCTGGGTGTTGGGGTTGGGGCCGCGGCCGACGTGGCTGGCCATGACGTGGTGGACCACCCGGTCGCCCACGGCCAGCGGCACCCCGGCGTCGTCCACGGTCGTACCGGCACCCAGCGCGGCCACCCGGCCGAAGCCCTCGTGCCCGAAGCCGAGGCCGGCCGGGGACGCGGTCTCGCCCGCGGTCTCGCCCCGCCACACGTGCAGGTCGCTGCCGCAGATGGCCGCCTGCTCGATGCGCACGACGAGCCCGCCCGGCTCGGGGTCCGGCACGTCGTACTCGGCGATCTCGATCGGGCCGCCGTACTCGCGCAGCTCCGCGACGCGTCCCCTCATCGTCCTGCTCCGTCCGGCCTGTTACGCAAGGGGCACCCCGGCTTGCTCGTAGCGGTCGGCAAGCTCGCCCGGCAGCACCACCGAGCGGTACTCGAGAAACGCGGCCACGCCCTCGGCGCCGTGCTCGCGGCCCACCCCAGAATCCTTGACCCCGCCGTACGGCGTGCCGGGCGTGAGACCGCTGCGGTTGACGGCGACCGACCCGGCCCGCAGGCGCCTCGCCACCGCCACGCCGTGCTCCGGGTCGGAGGTGAAGACGGCGCCGTGCAGCCCGTAGGCCGAGTCGTTGGCCAGCGCGACCGCGTCGTCCTCGCCGTCGTAGGTGAGCACCGACAGCACCGGCCCGAAGATCTCCTCCTGGGCGATCGCCATGTCGTTGGTGACCCCGGTGAACAGGGTGGGCTCGACGTACCACCCGGTCGGCAGCCCGGCGGGGCGGCCGCCGCCGAGCACCAGCCTCGCGCCCTGCTCCCGGCCGCTCGCGATGTGCGCCTCGACGCGCTCGCGCTGCCGCTCGGTCACCAGCGGCCCGAGCTGGGTGCGCTCGTCGCGGGGGTCACCCACCACCAGCGCGGCCGCCTCGGCCCGGAGCGCCTCGGTGAGCTCGTCCAGCCTGGCGGTCGGCACCAGCACCCGGGAGATCGCGATGCAGGCCTGGCCGGAGTTGAAGAAGTTGCCCGCGACGATCTGCGGCACCGCCTCGGCCAGGTCGGCGTCCTCGAGCACGATGCCGGCGGACTTGCCGCCCAGCTCGAGGCTCTGCCGGCGGAACAGACGCCCGCAGGACTCGCCGACGGAGCGTCCGGTCCCCGTGCTCCCGGTAAAGGTGATCTTGTCGACCCCCGCCGCGGTGACCAGGGCCGCGCCCGCCGCCCGGCCGCCGGGCACCACGTTGAGGACCCCGTCCGGCAGCCCGGCGGCAGTGAACATCTCGGCGAGCAGGCCGCCTTCGAGCGGGGTCTCCGGAGCGGGCTTGAGCACGACCGAGCAGCCGGTCAGCAGCGCCGGCAGCACCTTGTTGAGCACCGCGGCCAGGGGGCCGTTCCAGGGCGTGATCGCCCCCACGACGCCCACCGGCTCGCGCAGGACCAGCGACGAGCCCGCGGAGTCCCGGCGCAGGTAGGTGTAGGTGAGGGAACGGGCCCCGTCGACGTAGGCCCGGAACAGCGCGGCGCCGGCGCGGACCATGGCGCGGCTGACGGTGATCGGGCAGCCCATCTGCAGGGTGCCCAGCCAGGCCAGCTCCTCGACGCGGTCCTCGATCGCCGCCAGCACCGCCTCGCAGACGTCCGTACGGGAGGCCAGGTCCTGCGCCCGCCAGGCGCCGCCGTCGAAGCTGCGCCGGGCGGCGGCGACCGCCCGCGTGACGGTCTCGGCGGACCCGTCGAGCGCCTGCACCACCGGCTGCTCGGTGGCCGGGTCGAGGACGACCAGCCGGCCACCGGCCGCCGGCACCCACCCGCCGTCCAGGTAGGCCGAGTCCGGCCGGGACACGGGGGCGGTCGAGGGCGCACTCGCGGTGTCCGCACTCACCGCGACCCCGCCGGCTGCTGCCGGCGCACCGGCAGGCCCAGCAGGCTGCGGACTCCCCGCACCTTGGCGTACTGCACCGGCTTGTCGGTCAGCTCCAGGTCGGGCATCCGGGTGGCGAGCGCCCGGAACACCTCCTGCCCCTCCATCCGGGCGAGGTACTGCCCCAGGCAGACGTGCATGCCGGAGCCGAAGACGACGTGCCGGTTGGGGGACCGGGTGATGTCGAAGCGGTCCGGGTCGGGGAAGACCCGGGGGTCGCGGTTGCCGGCGGCGAGCACGAACACCACGCGCTGCCCCCGGCGCAGGAAGCTGCCGCCGAGCTCGACGTCCTGCGCCACGAGCCGGCGGGGGGCCGGCAGCGGCGGGTCGTAGCGCAGGCACTCCTCGGTCGCGCCGGCGGCCAGCCCTGCCGGGTCCGCGACGAGGCGGTCCCACTGCTCGCGGTGCGTCAGCAGGGCGAGCATCCCGTTGCAGATGAGCTGGACGGTCGTCTCGTGACCGGCGTCGATCAGCAGCTGGGCGTTGGCGAGGGTCTCCGCACGGCTGCTCGAGCCGGTCGTCTCCGCGCCGTGCAGGATCTCCAGCAGCGAGCCGGCTGCGCCGGTGCGACCGCCGTCGAGAGCCGCCTCGAGGTAGTCGGAGGTGTCACGGATGCCGGACGCGGCCACCCGCATCCGGTCCGGCGCGAGGCTCAGCGCGGAGCGCATCCGCCGGTCGGCGTGCTCCTTGAGCGACTGCCGGTCGTCCGCGGGGACGCCGAGCAGCTCAGCGATGACCCGGAGGGGCAGCTGGGCGGCCAGGTCGGGCAGCACGTCGAAGCGGTCCCGGCTCTCGACGTCGGTCAGCAGCGTGTCCACGACCTCGCGGACCATGCCGCGCCAGAGCTCCATGCGCCCGGGGGTGAAGAACCGGTTCACGACGTTGCGCATCCGGCTGTGCTCCGGCGGGTCGTTCTGGATGAACTCGCTGGACCGGAACCGGGACACGAAGCGGAGCTCGTCCATGTCGCCCGCCGCGATCGGTGGTGACGGCGGCTGCTGGTCGTCGGCGTAGAAGCGCGAGGAGAACAGCTCGGGACGCCGTAGCAGCCAGACGATGTCGGCGTACCGGGTCACCACCCAGGTCTCGTACCGGGCGTTCCAGTGGACCGGGTCGACCTCACGCAGCCAGCCGTAGTAGGCGTACGGGTCGGCGATCACCTCGTCCGCGTAGAGGTCGTCGTCGATCACGGCCGGCACAGCTGCCGCCTCTGCGCCGCGTGCCGGCCCGGTGCGTTGCTCCACGTGCCGGAGGTCCGCCTGCCCGGCCCGCTCACTCGTCCAGCCGCTCGCCGGTGACCGGGTCGTAGACCGCGATCGCCGCGACGGGGCAGTTCTGCGCGCCGTCGACCGCCAGCAGGGCAGTGGGGACCGCACCCGGAACGAGCACCGCCTGGCGAAGCTCGTCGAGCGCGAACAGGGCCGGCGCCGTGGTGACGCACATGCCGCTGCCGAGGCACACGTCCCGGTCGATGTCGATCCGAACCGTTGGGGAGTCGCTCACGAGCCACCCTTTCCGCGGATCCCTCCGCTAGGTCCGCGCCACCCTACGGAGTCTGCCTACTGTTGACAACATTCTTCGAGATCAGGCTGTGACCTTTCGCAAGATGTCTGTACGCTCCTCACCTGACCCGCACACGCTGGTCCCTGCTCCCGACCGTGTCCCGATCTGGCCGGCGCGTCCGACCCGGTCGGCTCGAGAAGGCAGGACGAGCCGTGGATGTCGGGCGCCGGCCGGGCCGCCTCGAGCGGCCCGCCGACACCTTCAGCGGCCGCAGCGTCACCATCCTGCGCCAGATGGTGGTCACCGGTCGGCTCCGACCGGGAGAGCGGCTCAACGAGGTGCAGCTTGCGGGTGCGCTCGGCATCAGCCGCGGGCCGCTGCGGGAGGCGATCCAGCGGCTGCACAGCGAGGGCCTGGTCTCCACCATCCCGAACCGCGGTGCTTTCGTCCGCACCTTCAGCGCGGCGGAGCTGACGGACCTGTACGAGGTGCGGATCGCCCTCGAGACGCACGCGGTGCGCCTCGTGGGCAGCCTCGTGGCCGGCCAGCCGGACAGCGGGGCGACGAGAACCGCTGTGCTGGCCCTGCAACGGCTGTCCGCCTCGCCCGCGCGGGCGCGTGCCCCGGCCGCGACCCCCGCCGCGCCGGGCCCGCCCTCGACCGGGCCCGACGACCACCTCGAGCTCGACGTCCACCACCGCCTGGTCGCCCTTGCCGGCAACCCGGCGCTGCTGGCGGCGGCCTTCGGGGTCCGCATCCAGGCCGAGATGGCCCGGGCCTGGTTGCCTCCCGACGCCGCTCAGCTCGCGACCGCGCTGGTCGACCACGACGCGATCCTGGAGCACCTGGCGCAGGGCCGGGCCGAGGCCGCGGCCCTTGCGCTCGCCGACCACCTCCGGTCGGCCCTCGCCACCGCGGTCCGACTGCTCCCGGGTGCGGGCAACCGTGCCGCCCCCGCCTCCTGGAGCGCCGGCTGACGGTCGCTGTCGGCCGGAACGGGTCTGGACGTGCGATCACGAAGGCGATACGTTCGCGACGACAGTCAACTGTCAACAGATACCAATGATCGGGAGATGACGTGAAGAGAACCCCGTACGCGCTGACCTACGCACCCAACTTCAAGTGGGCACCGCTGGACGTCGAGGGCGCGGACGGCAAGGCCTGGATCAAGATCCTCGGCAAGGACCAGGACTCCGGTGCGACCGCCGCCCTGGTCAAGTACGACGCCGGGTTCGTCAGCAAGGGCGGCACCAGCGAGGTGTTCAGCGACTCCATCGTCGTCGACGGGCGGCTGACGCTCGACGGTGAGGCCTGCAACCGGCTGAGCTACTGGTACCGCCCGACCGGCACGAACTACGGCGTCATCAAGGCCGAGGAGGACGTGACCCGCTTCGTCATCACCGGGGGGCGCGGCGAGGAGGGGTCGACCGAGGGCGTCCACCTGGACAGCGTCGAGGCCAACGAGGGGTGGGAGGTGTCCGAGCGCAGCTCGGCGTGGTCGGAGAAGACGCTGCGCGTCGACGAGCGGGCGAACTGCCTGATCACCTACCAGTCGGCCAACATGTTCACGATGTTCCTCACCGGCCAGAAGTGGGTGCACCCGGACGTCGAGGAGGCCTACTGCATCGACGGCGCGGGCTGGGACTACGTCGGCGAGGTCGACACCTTCGTCAAGCTGCTGCCCGGCACCTACATCTACCGGCCGCCGAACGAGACCTTCCACGGCACGGCCACGACCTTCGAGGTGCCCCGGCGCATCTTCGTCAAGTACTACAACGCCGACCACAGCTGCAAGTTCGCCCGCAGCATCCAGACGGACATCGTCCCCGCGACCATCAGCGAGTGACGACGGCCCGGGCCTGATGGCGGATTCTTCCGTCGCCGGGGCCGCCCCTGACCGGGCGGCTCCCGGCAGCGGCCCGGGAGCGCCGGGTCGGCTGCGGCTCTCGGGGGACGCTGGTTACCCTTGAGTTCCCGCGACCCCTACGGGGCACGTCCTCGAAGGGACCCATGAACCTCGGCCGACTCCCGCAGCCTCTCGAGCGCGCGACGCAGACCTTCAGCGGGCGCACGGTGGAGGTCCTGCGGGACCTGGTGACCAGCGGGCGGCTGCAGCCCGGTGAGCGACTGAACGAGGTCGAGCTGGCGACCGCCCTCGGCATCAGCCGGGGGCCGCTGCGCGAGGCGATCCAGCGGCTGCGCAGCGAGGGGCTGGTCGAGACGGTCCCCAACCGGGGCGCCTACGTGCGCGTCCTGACGTCCGACGAGCTGCGGGAGCTGTACGAGGTGCGGGTGGCGCTGGAGACCCACGCGACCCGGCTGGCGGCCAAGCGGCCCGACCCGGTCCGGCTGGCCGAGCTCAGGGCCCTGGTCGCCGACACCGGGCCGGGCCCGGTCGGCGGTGCTGCCCGGGGACGCGACTTCCACCACCAGCTGGTGGCCCTGGCGGGCAACGTGGCGCTGCTCGACGCCGCGACCGAGGTGCGCCACCAGATCGACCTCGTCCGGCAGCGCTCCGAGCACGACCCGGCGCGGGCCCAGGTCGCGCTCGAGGAGCACGACACCATCGTCGACCAGCTCAACCGCGGGCGCGGCGAGGCGGCGGCCAAGGCGTTGACCAAGCACCTGCGCGGCTCGCTGGAGTACGCGGTGACCCTGCTCGACCTGGACCCGTCACTGCCCGCCTGAGCGCGCGGGCCTGCCGGAGGCCCGAACCGGTGCCCCGGGCCCGAGCAGGTCCAGCCGAACAGCTCGGCGTAGAACTGCCTGTCCTGCGGCACCTTCGGGGACGTCGCTGGACCTGACGCGGGCCGCCTGGCAGCCCCGACCGCCCGGCGGCGTCCTCGCCGCGACGCCCCGCCGCCCCTGGCTGACCCGACCGGGTGAGCCGACGGCGACGCGGCCCGCCATCCGGGTGTTGCCCCCGGGACCGGGCGGTCCGCATGCTGCGCGGATGACCTCCACCGGCCCGGGCCGAGCGGGCGACGGCAGGTGAGCGCGGTCTACGTCGTGCGCACCGCCGTGCTGCCGGACGGGGACGCCGACTTCAACGCCTGGCAGGACGACGAGCACCTGGGCGCCCTGCTGGCCCTGCCCGGCTACCTCGGGGCGCAGCGCTTCGTCGACGCGGCCGACCCGACCCGCTACCTGAACGTGTGGCGACTGACCTCCCCGGAGGTCTTCGGCGGACCGCTGCACGAGCAGGCCTCGCACACCCCGTGGTTCTGGCGGCTGCGGCCGTACTGCACGGTGCACGTGGACTTCGGCCGCGAGAGCCCCGGCGGCGACCTGCCCGAGCCGGACCTGCCCGAGGCGGACCTGGGCGAGGCGCCCTGGCGCGCCGGCGTCACCGGCCTGGTCGTCGACCGCGAGCAGCCCGGGTCCAGCCGGCTCGACGACGGCTACCGGCAGCGGCTCGCGGCCTGCTCCGAGGTGGCGCAGGTCGTGCGGCTCGACCCGCTGCCCGCCGACCCGGCCGCGGACCGCCGCTCGCTGCCGGCGGCTCCCGTCCTGCTGAGCTACCTGACGGCGGCCGCAACGCTGCCGGCACCGCCCGAGGGTGTGCAGCGGCGCCGGTACCGGGCCCGCAACGGCTACCTGGCCGCGCCTGCCGATCCGGCCGGGCGGGCGTGACGCCGGCCGGTCCGGGCGTCGCCGGCGGGCTGCTCGGCAGCGCCGTCCTCGTCAACCGCGCGGAGCTCGCCGCGAGCGTCGCGCAGCGGCACGGGGAGTGGGTGGTCCGCGAGCACCTGCCGGAACGGCTCGCCATCCCCGGCTTCCTGCGCGGCCGGCGCTACGTCGCGGCCCTGCCGGACGAGCCGGGCGCGGTCCGCTACGCGACGCTCTACGAGACCAGCGACGTCGCGGTCCTCGCCTCGCCGGCCTACCTGGACCGGCTGGACCGGCCGACGGAGCGGACGCGCAGCCTCACCGGGGCCTCGCGCGCGGGGCGGCGTACGGCGGCCCGGGTGGTGTCGTCCGCCGGCGGCGGCACCGGCGGGCTGCTCGTGCTGGCCGCCTTCCCGCGGCCGCCGGAGGACGCCGCGGCCGGAGCCGCCCTGGCAGCCCTGCTCGCCCCGCTGGCGCAGCGGCCCGGTGTGCTCGCGGTGCACCTGTGCCAGAGCGTCGACGAGGTGACGACGGCCAAGGAGGCGACCTGTGAGGCCGCCCTCGCCCCCGGCCGCTCCGGCGTGCGCGAGTGGCTGGTCCTGGTCGAGGCGTACGAGCAGGCGGCGGCCGCCGAGGTCCGCGACGAGCTGCGGGCCGCCGGGAGCACCGGGGGGCCGCTGCTGCCCGGCACCGTCGAGGACTACCGCCTGCAGGTCCTGATGACCGCGACCTGACCCGTCACCCTTCCCGGCGGGCCGCCGCCATGGCCGACCGGCGCACCTTGCCCGCCTCGTCCCGCGGCAGCGCCGCCACCACCTCGAACCCCTTCGGCACCTTGTACGCCGACAGGCGGGTCCGGCAGTGGGCGACCAGCTCGACCGTCGGCACGGGCGCCCCCGCGAGCTCGAGCACGGCGTGCACCCGGCTGCCCCAGTCCGGGTCCGGCAGACCGATCACCACCGCGTCGCGCACGCCCGGGTGCTCCAGCAGGGCGTTCTCGACCTCCGCGGGGTAGACGTTCTCCCCGCCGGTGATGATGACGTCGACCCGCCGGTCGGCGACGTACAGGTAGCCCTCGGCGTCGACGTGACCGAGGTCCCCGAGACTCTCGAAGCCGTCGACGACCCGCCGGGGGGCCGCGTCCCCCGCATAGCGGAAGCCCGGCCCGGTGTCGTGGCGCCGCATGTAGATCTCGCCGATCGTCCCGGGGGGCAGCTCCGACCCGTCGTCGGACAGGATGCGCAGGTCTGCTCCGACCGGCCGGCCCACGGTGCCCCGGTGCGCCAGCCACTCGTCGCCCCGTACGAACGTGGTGCCGACCAGCTCCGACCCGCCAAACGCCTCGAAGACCCGGGTCGGGCCCAGCAGGTCGATCCAGGCCTGCTTGACCTGCGGCGGGCAGGAGGCGCCGGTGTGGAACAGCGCCCGGACGCTGCCGAGGTCGGTCGCCTCGAGCTCCGGGCTGTCCAGCAGCCGCTTCATCACCGTCGGGACCGTCGGCAGGAAGCTCACCCGGTGCCGCTCGATCAGCTCGAGCGCCGGCGCGGCGGCGAACCGCTCCATCACCACGAGCGTGTGCCCCCACAGCAGGCCCCCGTAGGCCAGGGTGCACGGCGAGTTGTGGAACAGGGGCCCGTTGACCAGCTGCACCATGTCGGCCGTCCGGCCGGTGAGCGCCGCGTCGGGCGGGTCGCCGGTGTCGACAAAGGCACCCGGGAAGGGCGACAGGATGACCTTCGGGACGCCGGACGACCCGCCGGTGCCGATGGCGAACGACGCCTCCAGCGGCGGGGGTGGCAGCAGCGGCGCGCCGTCGCCCGGCGCCGCGTCCCAGCCCGCGCCCGGCCGGACGAGGACGTCTCCCGCGCCCGGCCCGGTCGACACGACCAGCCGCGGACGGGCGACCGCCAGCAGCCGCCGGCGCTCGGGCACCGGCATCGCCGGGTTGACGGTCAGCGGCCGCGCCCCGATCCGCCAGGCGCCCATCAGGAAGGCGAAGTGCTCGGGGCACTTCGGCAGCACCACCGCCACGAGGTCGCCCGGCCGCACGCCGCGGCGGAGCAGCTCGGCCGCGGCACGCTCCAGGCCGGCCAGCAGGTCGACCCAGGACAGCCGCCGCTCGGCGCCGTCGGCGTCGACGAGCACGACGGCGACCTGTCCGCCCCGGGCCCCCGCGAGCTCCGCGATCCGGTCGGTGTAGGCCATCGGCGGACCGCTGCGGGTCATCGCGGACACCTGCCGACCTCGACGTGCCGGGACGGGCGCGCACCGGCGCGGACACCGTGGCGATCGGGCGCGCACCCGGGCGGCGCTGACGTACGTTGCGACAGGGCTGGTCCTGCCTGCCGACCCGGCCAGGACCGCCTGCGAGGAGAGGGAGCCGAATGGGTCGACGCGCGGCAGAGCTCATCGGTCGGGACGCCGATCTCGACAACGTCCTGGCCGTGCTGGCGGACGAGCGGACCCGCGTCCTGACCCTCACGGGACCGCCCGGCGTCGGGAAGTCCGCCCTGGCGGTGGCGGCCGCGCTGCGGGGGGACCGGCCGGGCTACGTGGTCGACGCGGCGGACTGCGTCGACGCCGCCGGGCTGGCCGCCGCCGTGCTGAGCGCGCTCGCCGGGGCGGAGCGCCTCGACGAGGGGGCTGTGACGGACGGCCCGCCGCCGGACCCTGCCGCCGCGGACCTCGTCGAGGTGGCGCGCGAGCGGCTGCCCGGGCCGGCCCTGCTCGTCCTGGACGGCCTCGACGGCGTGCGGCCGGGGCGGGAGTGGGCCGGCCGGCTGCTGGCCGCCTGTCCCGAGCTGAGGCTGCTGGCCACAAGCCGCACGACGACCGGGTGGGACGGCGAGCGGCAGTACCCCGTCCAGCCGCTCCCGGTGCCGCGCCTCGGCGACGTGCTCGACCTCGGGGGGCTCGGGGAGCAGCCGGCGCTGGAGCTGTTCGTGCTCCGCGCCAGGGCGGCCCGTCCCGACCTCGACCTCGGCGAGGACGCGCTCGAGGGCCTGGCCGACATCTGCCGCGGGCTGGACGGCCTGCCGCTGGCGCTGGAGCTGGCCGCGGGCCGGGTCACGGTCACCCCGCCGCGGGTCCTGCGCGGCTGGCTCACCGAGGAGAGCGGCGCGCGGGTGCTCACCGCGCTGCGCGACCCCTCCCCGCTGCGGCCCGCCCGGCACCGGACGCTGCACGCGGCCCTCGAGGCCAGCTGGAACCGGCTGGGCGCCGACGAGCAGCGGCTGCTGAAGGTGCTGTCGGCCTTCGAGCCCGGCAGCGGCCTCGACGCGGTCCTGGCGGTCCACCGCGCCTGTGCCGGCCCGGGGCCCGGGCAGGACGACGACACGGTCCTCGACCTGCTGTCGAGCCTGGTCGACGCGAGCCTGGTGAGCCCTGCGCAGCAGGACAGCGAGGTGCCCGGCGTCGTGCTGCTCAACACGGTCCGCATCTTCGCGCAGGCCCGCCTGGGCGACGCGCCCGGCGACGAGCAGATCTGTGCCCGGCACGCCGCGCACTACCTGGCGGTCGCGCGGGCGCTCGGGGCCAGGCTCAACGGTCCGGAGCGGGTCCAGACGCTCGGCGAGATCGGCGCCGAGCTGCAGAACCTGCTCTCCGCCGTGCGGTGGAGCTGCCTGCACGAGCCGGACAGCCGTACCGCCGCCGGGATCCTGGCCGCCATCTGGCGCTTCTGGTGCTTCGCCGGGGCGCTGGGCCAGGGGCGGGACCAGCTCGACGCCGCGCGGCGGTCGGTCGCCGGGATGGAGCTGGCCGAGCCGGCCCGGTCGCACTTCAACGAGGTCAGCCACGCGCTCGGCGTCCTGGCCCGGCTGCAGGGGGACTTCAGCGCGGCCTACGAGTACCTCCTGCCCATGGTGGGCGAGGAGGAGAAGGTGCTGGACAAGGTGCACTGGGCCTACTCCCTCACGCACCTGGCGGCGCTGACACAGCACTTCGGCCGGATGGACGTCGCGCCGATGCTCGCCGAGAGCATCGGCTACCTGCGGGAGACCGGTGACGAGTCCGGGCTCGCCTTCGCCCTCGCGGTGCAGGGTGCCGGCGACGCCGAGACCGGGCACGACCCGGCGCAGGCACACGCGGCGCTGACGGAGAGCCTCGGCATCTACCAGCACCGGCACGACTCCTGGGGCATGGGGCTGGCACTGCGCGGCCTGGCCGGGATCGCCCGGCGTACCGGGGACGCCGCGGGCGCCCGCCGGCTGATGGAGGAGAGCCTGGGACTGCTGCGCAGCGCCGGCTCCCGCTGGAGCCTGGCCGAGGGCCTGTCCCTGCTCGCCGACATCGTGCGTGAGCAGGGCGACCAGGCGCTGGCCGACCAGCTGGCCCGGGAGCACGCCGACCTGTGCCTGGAGCTCGGCATCGACATCAGCACACCCCGGGGCATGCTCGGCGCCGAGGACGCCGGGCTGTCCGCCCGGACGCCCATGTCGAGCGTGCCCGCCAACCTGGCGGACGTGGTGCGGGTGCGTCCGGTCCGCGCCGCGGTGCTGCAGGGCGCCCGGCCGGCGGCGCTCAGCAGCCTCACGCAGCGGGAGTACGAGGTCCTCCTGCAGATCGTCGTGGCCAAGAGCAACCCCGAGATCGCGGAGCAGCTCTACATCGGCATCGAGACCGCCCGCCGGCACGTCTCGAACATCCTGATGAAGCTCGGCGCCCGCAACCGGGTCGAGGCCGCCATGATCGCGGTCCGCCACGGCCTCTGAGCGACCGACGACCACGAGCGCCCCGGACTCCCGCACAGCGGTGGTCCGGGGCGCCGCGGTCCGGGTCAGCTCGCCGGCACGACCAGCTGCGGGTAGCTGTACCCGTGGGCCGGCGGGGTCGAGAGCGAGATCTCCTTGCTGTGGACGTAGTTGTTCTGCTCCACGAACAGCGGCGTGTAGTACGCCTTGTCGTTGATGATGCGCGAGATCTGCCCCATCAGCTGCTGCCGCTTGGTGCTGTCGACCTCACCCGTCTGCTGCTTCTGCAGCGCCGTCAGCTCCGGGTCGGTGAACGAGTTGACGATGCCGACGTTGAAGTTGAAGGTCCCGCCCCCGTCGAGGCTGGAGGTGGTGGCCGAGAACAGGTACATCCCGCTGAGCTTCTTGGCCAGGAAGTTCGTGAGGAACGTGTTGTCCTGCACCGCCGCGAGCTTGACCTTGATGCCGATAGCGTTGAGGTAGCCGCCGATCGCCTGGGCCATCTGGGCGGAGTTGGGCACGTAGCTCGTGGCCGGGTACTCGAACAGGATCTCCTGCCCGGTGTAGCCGGACTCCTGCACGAGCTGCTTGGCCCTGGCCACGTCCTGTGCGGGCACCTGGATGCTGGGGTCGTAGCCGTAGGTCGACTCACCGAACAGCTGGTTCGCCGGCTCGCCTCGGCCCTCGAGCAGGGTGCCCACGAGGGACTTCCGGTCGACGGCGTAGGAGATGGCCTGCCGCAGCTTCTGGGAGTCCAGGCCCGGCAGGGTGACGTTGTAGCCGAGGTAGTCGACGCGGGCGCTCTGGGTCGACTGCACGACCAGCCCGGCCTGCTCCGCTGTCGTGACCTCGGGGCCGGAGAGCGTGGCCAGGTCGAACTGGCCGGACTGCAGCCCGCTGAGGCGGGTCGTCTGGTCCCCGACGTACTGGATGGAGGCGTTCTCGATCGCGGGCTTGGCGCCGCGGTAGAGCGGGTTGGCCTTGAGGACCACCCGGTCGGTGCCGTTGTAGCTGACGACGGTGTAGGGCCCGCCGGCCACCGGCTTGGTCTTGAAGGTGTCCGCGTTGTAGGTCGCGGCGGGCACCACGGCCAGGGCCGTGGCCTGCCTCGGCCACGCGGCACTCGGGCTCTTCAGCTTCACCGTCACCTGGTTGTCGCCGGTCTTGTCGATGGCGGCCACCAGCGAGACGTAGGGCGACTGCGTCGACTTCGGGTTGGCCAGGATCGTCTTGACGGAGAACACCACGTCGTCGGCGGTGAGCGGGCTGCCGTCGCTGAACTTCTGGTCGGGGAACAGGTCGAACACCCACGTCGTGGCGTCCGCGCTCGGGGTCCACCTCTCCGCGACGTCGGGCGCGAGCTTGCCGGTCGGGTCCACGTAGACCAGATAGGAGTAGATGGCCTTGGTGACGGTGATGGAGCCCGAGTTGAGGCCGTCGAGGTTGTTGACGGCGAGCTCGGTCACCACGTCGACGTTGTCCACCTTGGCGGCGGCTGCGTTCGCGCCGGACGACGAGTTGCCGCAGGCGGTGAGCAGGACGGCGGCGGCGGCCATGCCCGCTCCGGCCGCTGTCAGACGCCTGGTGCGGTGAGCAGTTCTCATGCGGTCCCTTTCCCACGTGCAGTCGGTAGGAGTACGGCAGGCCCGTTCGCGGAGCGCAGACGGGCCCCGGTGCTACGCGCGCCGACGGCCGTGTCGGCAGGACGCTGGGCGGGTCCGGTGTAGCGGAGCGAACTCTGGGGCAGTTCGAGCGGGCGCCGTGGTCGAACGATAGTCAGGGGCGGCGTCGTCAGCGACCCCCTTTGTGCGCACCTTCCGGCTCGCCGCGGGCACCGGCAGGCGGTGCGGCACCCCCCGGCCGGGGGAGTGCCGGCCGGGCCGCCGGGGCGCCTCCCCCGGCTGGGGGAGCGACGTCGACGGGGACCGGGTCCGGCCCCGCCGTCACGCCGGGCCCGGGAAGAAGCAGGCGGCCGAGTGCGTCGGCGACACGGAGGCCTCGGCAGGGCCGGGCGTCGTCTGCGCACAGGCGTCCTGCGCGCGCGGGCAGCGCAGCCGGAAGCGGCACCCCGAGGGCGGGTGCGCGGCGTCCGGCTCGCCCTCGAGCACGAGCTCCCCCCGGCGCTCGGCCCGGCGGGCCGGGTCGGGCACCGGGACGGCGGCGAGCAGCGACTGCGTGTAGGGGTGCTGGGGGTTGGTGAAGACCTCGTCCCGCAGCCCGTGCTCGACGATCTGGCCGGCGTACATGACCGCGACGGAGTGCGACATGTACCGCACCACCGCGAGGTCGTGGGCGATGAACAGGAAGGTCAGGCCCCGCTCCTGCTGGAGCCGCTTGAGCAGGTTGACGACCTGCGCCTGGATCGAGACGTCCAACGCCGAGACGGGCTCGTCGAGCACGAGCACGTCGGGCTCCAGGGCCAGTGCGCGGGCGATGCCGATGCGCTGGCGCTGACCGCCGGAGAACGTCGCGGGGTAGCGGTCGCCCATCTCCGGGGCCAGGCCCACCGCCGCGAACAGCTCCTGGACCCGCTCGCTGCTGTAGCGGCCGTTGATCCGGAGCGGCTCGGCGATGACGTCGTGCACCGTCATCTTCGGGTCCAACGACGAGAACGGGTCCTGGAACACGACCTGGATGCCGGGCCGGATCGGGCGCAGCTGCCGGCGGCTGAGGCCGACCAGCTCCTGGCCGCGCAGCACCACCGAGCCGGACGTCGCCTTCGTCAGGCCGAGGATCGACCGCGTCAGCGTGGTCTTGCCGCACCCCGACTCGCCCACCAGCCCGAGCGTGGTGCCCTGCCGGATGGTCAGCGAGACGCCGTCGACCGCGCGGACCGGCGGGTCCGAGCGCCGTCCCCGGTACTCCACGTGCAGGTCCCGTACCTCCAGCAGGACGGGGGGCGCCTCGGCGACGGGCATCGCGACGCTCACGTGCCCACCGCCGCGTCGCTGGGCCGGCGGGAGAGCTCCACCCACGCGCTCGTCTCACCCGAGTAGTGGCAGGCCACGCCGTGGCCGGCCTCGTCGGTGTGCAGCCCGGGCTTGTCCGCCCGGCACAGGTCGCGGTGCCCGCCGACCGGACACCGCGGCGAGAACACGCAGCCGGCCGGCCGGGCGTCGACCTGCGGAGGGGTCCCGGGTATCGCGTACGCCTCGTCGAGCGGCCCGTCGACCCGTAGGGAGGAAGCGAGCAGGCCGGCGGTGTAGGGGTGTGCGGGCGCCGCGAACACCTGCTCGACGGTGCCGGTCTCCATCACCCGCCCGCCGTACATGACGACCACGCGGTCCGCGGACTCGGCGACCAGGCCGAGGTCGTGGGTGATCAGCGTCATCGAGGCCCCGACCTGGCTGCGGATCCGGCGCAGGACACGCAGCACCTGCGCCTGGATGGTCACGTCCAGCGCCGTGGTCGGCTCGTCGGCGATCAGCAGGGCCGGGTCGTGGGCCACCGCCATGGCGATCATGACCCGCTGCCGCATGCCCCCGGACAGCTCGTGCGGGTAGGCCGTGAGCCGGCGCTGCGCGTCCGGGATCCGGACGAGCGCAAGCAGCTCCGCGGCCCGGGCCTGCACCTGTGCGCGGGACAGCTCCCGGGCATGCAGCCGGATGGCCTCCGCCAGCTGGCGACCGATCTTCATCACCGGGTTCATCGAGGTCATCGGGTCCTGGAAGATCATGGCGATCTCCTTGCCGAGCACCTGCCGGCGCTGCTCCCACGGCAGCGCCACCATGTCGCGGCCCCTGAACTCGATGCTGCCCGACTCGACCCGGGCGCCCGGCGGCAGCAGGCCCATGACGGCCAGCATGGTGAGGCTCTTGCCCGAGCCGGACTCCCCGACGATGCCGAGGACCTCGTTGGGCCACACGTCGAAGGACACCCCGTCGACCGCCCGCAGCGGCCCGTGCGGCCCGTCGAACACCACCACCAGGTCGCGCACCGACAGGACGGGCCGGCCGGGCGGCGGCGCCTCGTGCACGACCGCGGCTCCGGGCCGCCTCCGGCCGCTCACCGTCGCCCGGTCACGAGGTCGGCGCCACCGCGGCCGTAGGTCGCGCTGAACCGCTGGCCGAGGATGGCCAGGCCGCCGAGCAGCGCGAACACGGCCGCGGCCGGGACCAGGACCAGGGCGGGGTTGGTCTGCAGGTAGCGCTGACCCTCGGCGATCATGCCGCCCCAGCTCGGGGTCGGCGCCTGCACCCCGAGCCCGAGGTAGGACAGCGACGCCTCGGCGATGACGATCGTGCCGATGTCGAAGGTGCCCATCACGATGAGCTGCGGGATGACCGTCGGCAGCAGGTGCTTGACCATGATCCAGCGGTCGGTGGCGCCCTGCGTGACGGCCGCGAGCACGAACTCCCGCTCGCGCAGGCTCGCCGCGATGACCCGGGTGACCCTGGCGTAGCGCACCCAGAAGGTCACGCCGAGCACGACCACCAGGGTCGTGGTGCTGGGGCCGACGGCGGCGATCACGGCGATCAGCAGCAGCAGCACGGGAATGGTCAGCTGCAGGTCGGCCAGGCCCATGAGCAGGTAGTCCGCGCGCCCGCCGAAGTAGCCCGCCGTGAGCCCCACCACGACCCCGATGACCAGGTTGAGCGCGACGACCGCCAGAGCGATGAGGATGGAGACCCGGCCGGCCAGCGCGACCCGGCTGAGCTCGTCCCGGCCCAGCGGGTCGGTGCCGAGCAGGTGCCCGTCCGAGAGCGGCCGCAGCTGCGAGGCGTCCAGGTGCTGGGTCACCGGGTCGTAGCCCGGCAGCAGGGGCGCCAGCACGACAAGCGCGACGATGCTGCACAGCAGCGCGGTGGCGATGACGATGGAGACTGTCGGCAGCCGCCGCCGCCCGGCCGGCCGCGCCGGCGCCACCCCCAGCACGTCCAGGGGGGACGGGTCGACGGCCACGGTGTCGTGCAGACCGGCCGAACTCCCGGGTGCCGCGCCGGCGGACAGCCGCGTCAACTGAGCCTCACCCTCGGGTCGAGAACGGCGTAGAGAAGGTCGACGACCAGGTTGATGAGCACGAACAGCGCGGCGATGACGACCACACCGGCCTGCACCACCGGGTAGTCCTTCGCGCTGACGGCCTGGTAGATCAGCTGCCCCGCACCGGGCCAGTTGAAGACCGTCTCGATGACCACGGTGCCGCCGATCAGCTGGCCGAGGTTGATGCCCGCCACGGTGAGCAGCGGCAGCGCCGCGTTGGGGAGCATGTGGTGCAGGACGACGGCGCGCCGCGACTGCCCCTTGGAGTACGCCGTCCGTACGTAGTCGAGGCTGCGCTGCTCGTCGAACGAGACCGCGAACAGGCGGACGTACAGGGCCACCTCGAACAGCCCGAGGGTGACCGCCGGCAGGATCAGCGACGTCGGCCCGTCCGCCCCGAGCGCGGGCAGCAGCTTCAGCCAGATGGCGAAGACGAGGATCGCGAGCACGCCCAGCAGGAAGGTCGGCACCGCCTGCACGAGCGCGCCGATCCACAGCACGGCGTTGCGCAGCCGCCGGCCGCCGTACAGCTCGACGACAAGGGTGAGCACGAACGCCAGCAGCAGGCCGAACAGGAAGGCCGAGCCGGCGAGCAGGAGCGTGGAGGGCAGCTGGTCCAGGACGAGCTCGACGGAGGGCCGGCCGAACCGGATGGACTCCCCGAAGTCCCCCTGCAGGCCGTTGCCGACGAAGGTGAGCAGCTGTTCCGGGATGCTCCGGTCGAAGCCGTAGGCCCGGTCGAAGGCGACGATGTTCTCCGGGGTCGCGTCGGGGCCGAGCATCAGCTGGGCCGGGCTGCCGTTCAGCCGCACGATGACAAAGGCGATGGTCAGCACGCCGAAGACGGTGATGACGGCCCGGACGAGGCGCCGGCCGAGGAAGCTCAGCACCGGCACCTCACCTGCGGACTGGTTCTGGCATGGCGCCTGGCTCCCACCGTCGCGCGACCCTGCGGTCGACCGGTCGGCCGGGCGCAGCCCTACTGGCGTGCCGGCCGACGCTGGCCGGCATCACCGTAGCGATGATCAAAGCAGCCGGATACCCCCGGCACGGGCAACTCCGGCGCGGACGCACCCCGGGCGGGGGATTCCGCCGCGGACCGGTGTGCCGGGACCGGTCACATGGGCGGGTGACGCCACGACGGACCGGCGGACCGTAGGTTGCGGGCATTCGCACCCCCGCTGCGGGGGAGCGGATCGGCGCCCGCCGACCAGCCGCGGCCACAGCCGGACGCGCGTCACCCTCGAGGAGCTGCATGACCGGGAAGGCCGTCCCCGCTCCTTCGTCGCAGGTGCTGCTCCGGCCGGACCCGACCACCCGCGAGCAGGCCGCGCAGCTGCAGTTCGCCGAGGGGGCACGCCTGTTCCTCACCCGGGACATGGGGCCGCGGGTCAAGCGCGAGTTCCAGCACCTGCTGCGCGCCGTTCCGGGCGTCGAGAGCGGGACGGTCGCGCTCGCCGAGGTGGCCGACAGGATGCGCCGGCGCCCGGTGGTGTCGGCGTACCACCGCCTCGCCCGGTCGGTGCAGGAGATGATCTGGAGCACCACCAGCCGGAGCCTGCGGCAGCAGCAGGACGCGCTGCTGGCCGAGCTCGAGGCGTCCGACGCGGTCGGGCCCGGCACCGTGGCGTGGGACCCCGACTTCACCTACCCGGACTACCTGGCGGGGGAGTTCCACCTGCAGGCCGGCGGCTACACCGGCACGCCCCTCGCCGGGCACATCTACCACCTCGGCGGGAACGTGTTCCACGGCGGTCTCAACGACACCGCCGAGGGCAACGCCACCATCGTCGCCAGCGTGCCCCTGCCCCCGGAGGGGCCGGTCGACCGGGTGCTCGAGCTGGCCTGCTCGGTGGGACTCTCGACGGTGCCGCTGAAGGAGCGGCTGCCGGACGCCGAGGTCTGGGCGATCGACGTCTCGGCGCCGATGGTCCGCTACGCCCACAAGCGCGCCGCCGAGGCGGGCCTCGAGATCCACTTCCGGCAGATGCTCGCCGAGGACCTCGTGTTCCCCGACGGGCACTTCGACCTGGTCTTCGTGCACATCCTGTTCCACGAGCTGCCGGCCTCGGTGACCCGGCAGGTGCTCCGGGAGGTGTACCGGGTGCTGCGTCCGGGCGGGCTGTTCGCCGTCTCCGACATCCGCAACGAGTCCGAGACGCCGCCCGGCTCGGAGCGGATCATCGCGGAGTACAACTTCGAGTGGCAGGCCGGCAACAACGGCGAGCGCTACCAGCCCGACTTCTACCGCTCCGACTTCACCCGCGCGCTGGGGGAGGTCGGCTTCTCCAGCGTCGAGGCCGCGTGGAGCGGCAACGACGGCGCCTGGCAGCCCAACCTCAGCCTGCCGCTGCGGGTCGCCGTGAAGTAGGCCCCGCCGCCAGGACCCGTCCCGACCCACCCCCTCGAGGAGAGCCGCACATGCAGAAGATCGGGTTCTGGCTCCCGTCCATCGCCCCGCCGCAGGACCTGCCGGCCTTTGCCGTCCGCGCGGAGGAGCTCGACTTCGACTCGGTCTGGGCCAGCGAGGGGCGGCACGGCGACCAGTTCTCCCTGCTGACCGCCTGCGCGCTGTCGACCTCCCGGATCAGGCTCGGCACCAACATCGCAAGCATCTTCACGCGCAGCGCCCCCCTGCTCGGGATGGCGGCGGCCACCGTCGACGCCTACTCCGGGGGCCGGCTGGTGCTGGGCCTCGGCACCGACCACGCGGAGCAGGTCGTGGACATGCACAGCCTGGAGTACACCCGGCCGCTGGCGCGGATGCGCGACGTCGTCGACGTCGTCCGGCAGCTGTTCGCCAGCTCGCTCGTCGACTTCCGTGGCGACGTCCTGTCCATCGACCACTTCGACATGTGGTTCGAGGCCCCGCAGAGCTCTCCGACGATCTATCTGGGCGGGCTGAACCCGAAGATGCTCGCCCTCGCCGGCGAGATCAGCGACGGCGTCATCACGATCAACCGCAGCCTGGAGTACATCCCGAAGGTCCGCGAGATGGTGCGGGCCGGGGCCTCGGCCGCCGGGCGCGACCCCGACGCCGTCACCATCGGCTCCGTGCTGACCTGCTCGGTGTCCGAGGACCGGGAGGAGGCCCGCGAGTTCATGCGGCGCTACGTGACGACCCCGGCCCGGACCCGGATGCCCCGCTACGCCAAGGTCCGCGAGGAGCAGGGCTTCGGGCAGGAGTGGGCCGCGATGGTGGACGCCATCAACGACGGTGACGCCGACCGCGCCGCGGCTGCCGTCAGCGACCGCTACCTCGACGCGTTCTACGTCACAGGCACGCCGGCCGAGTGTCGCGAGCGGGTGCAGGCCTTCCTCGAGGCCGGCGTGGACTTCCCGGTCCTCGGCAACGCGGGGCCGCCGTCGCGGGCCTGGGCGCTGCTCGATGCCCTGTCCCCGCAGGCCTTCGAGGCCGACGGCCTCGGCACGCCCCGCCCCGCCGCGACGGCGACCCGGGCGTGACGGCGACGGCCGGCCCGCAAAGTGCCACGCTGCACCCGTTCCTCGACGGGGTGCCCAAGCGGCTGCTGATTGGCGGCCGGTGGGACGACGCCGCGTCCGGCCAGACCTACGACACCGTCAACCCGTCGACCGGGCAGGTGATAGCCCAGCTCGCCGCGGGGGACGCCGCCGACATCGACCGCGCCGTCTCGGCGGCCCGCAGCGCGTTCGAGGGACCGTGGGGCCGGTTCACCCCCGTGCAGCGGCAGAACGTGCTGCTGCGCCTCGCCGACCTGCTCGACGCGCACTACGACCAGCTGCGGCTGCTGGACGCCCTCGACATGGGCACCCCGGTCGGAGCGTCCCTGCGTACCGGTGTGGACAAGCCGGTCCAGCTGGTGCGCTACTACGCCGGCTGGCCGACCAAGATCGCCGGCGCCACGCTGCCGAACTCCCAGCCGGGCAACTTCTTCAGCTACACCCTGCGCAAGCCGGTGGGCGTCGTCGGCGCGATCATCCCGTGGAACGGCCCGTTCCAGTCGGCCCTCATGAAGATCGCGCCGGCCCTCGCAACCGGGTGCACGGTGGTGCTGAAGCCGTCGGAGCAGGCGGCCCTGTCGGTCATCCTGCTCGGCGAGCTCCTGCAGCAGCTCGACCTGCCGCCCGGCGTCGTCAACATCGTCACCGGCGGCCCCACCACCGGCGCCGCGCTGGCCGAGCACCGCGGCGTCGACAAGCTGGCCTTCACCGGCTCGACCCGCACCGGCCAGTCCATCGTCCGGGCGTCGAGCGGCAACCTCAAGCGGCTGTCGATGGAGCTCGGTGGGAAGTCGCCGGACGTCATCTTCGCCGACGCCGACCTCGACGCCGTCATCCCGGTGGCGGCGATGGGCGTGTTCGGCAACGCGGGGCAGATGTGCGTGGCGTGCGCCCGCGTCTACGTCGAGCGGCCGGTGTACGAGGAGGTGGCCGACCGGATGGCCGCCTTCGCCTCCGGACTCACCGTCGGCAGCAGCACGGACCCGGCCACCCAGATCGGCCCGGTCATCTCGGCGCAGCAGCGCGCCAAGGTCAAGGGCTTCCTGGACAGCGCCGTCGCCGAGGGCGCCTCGACCCGGGCCGGCGGCGAGCTCCGCGCCGTCGCCGGCCTGTCGGGCGGGTACTTCGTGGACCCGACGGTGTACGCCGACGTCACCGACGACATGGTCATCGCCCGCGAGGAGATCTTCGGGCCGGTGGCCGCGCTGATGCCCTTCGACGACGCGGACGAGGTCGTCGCGCGGGCCAACGCCACGGACTACGGGCTGGCGGGCGCGGTCTGGACCCGGGACGTCGGCACCGCCCACCGGATGGCCGCCGCGCTGCGGGCCGGCGTGGTGTGGGTCAACTGCTACGGCGTGTTCGACCCCGGCGTGCCCTTCGGCGGTCTCGGGATGAGCGGCTGGGGCAGCGAGCACGGCGCCCAGTCCCTGGACGAGTACCTCGACACCACCTCCGTGTGGGTCAACACGGCCCTGCCCGGCCCGCCCTCGTGAGCGCGCAGCGAGCTGGGAGTGTGACCGGATGAGCGCGCCGCCGGCCTTTCTCACCGAGCCGGCCAAGGGGCTGCTCGTCGACGGGGAGCGGCAGCCCGCGGTCTCGGGACGCACGTTCCCGAGCATCGACCCGTCCACCGGCCGGGCGATCGCCTCCCTTGCCGAAGGCGGCGCCCCCGACGTGGACCTGGCGGTGGCGAGCGCCCGCGCCGCGCTCGCCGGCCCCTGGCGGCGCTTCACCCCGGTCGACCGCCAGAACGCCCTGCTGCGCCTGGCCGACCTGGTCCAGGCCGAGCTGCCGGAGCTGCTGCTGATCGACAGCTGGGACATGGGCGCGCCGGTCAGCCGGGCCGCGGCAAAGCCGGTCGCCGCGGCCTCTCCGGTGGAGACGCTGCGCTACTTCGCCGGCTGGTGCACCAAGATCGCGGGGGCGACGACGGCCAACTCGGCGGCGGTCGGCTACCTGAGCTACACCCGGCGCGAGCCGGTCGGGGTCGTCGCGGCGGTCATCCCGTGGAACTCGCCCCTGCTCGCCGTGAGCTGGAAGCTCGGCCCGGCCCTCGCCGCCGGCTGCGCCGTCGTCCTCAAGCCGGCAGAGCAGGCGTCGCTGGTGGCGTTGCGGGTCGGCGAGCTGGCGCTGTCGGCAGGCTTCCCGCCCGGGGTCGTCAACGTCGTCACCGGCTACGGCGAGTCCGCCGGCGCCGCGCTCGCCGCGCACCCCGATGTCGACAAGATCGCCTTCACCGGCTCCGTGGAGACCGGCCGGGCCGTCGTCCGCGCCGCGACCGGCAACCTCAAGCGGGTCTCGCTGGAGCTGGGCGGCAAGTCCCCGAGCATCGTGTTCGCCGACGCCGACCTGACGGCGGCGGTGCCGTCCGCCGCGATGTCGGTGTTCGGCAACACCGGGCAGACCTGCATCGCCGGCTCCCGGTTGTTCGTCCAGCGCAGCGTGCACGACGAGTTCGTGGAGCGCCTGGCCGCGTTCGGCGACGCGCTGCGGGTCGGCGTGAGCACCGACCCGGCGACCCAGATCGGGCCGCTGGTGTCGGACGAGCACCTGGCGCGCGTGACGTCGTACGTCCGGCAGGGCGCCGACGGCGGGGCCGAGCTCCGCACCGGCGGCAGCCGGCTGACCGACGGCCCGCTGCAGCACGGCTACTTCGTCGCTCCCACGGTCTTCGCCGGCGTGACCGACGACATGACCATCGCCCGCGAGGAGATCTTCGGCCCGGTCGCCTGCGTGCTGCCCTTCGACGACCTCGACGAGGTCGCCGAGCGGGCCAACGACACCGACTTCGGGCTGGCCGCCGGGGTCTGGACGAGGGACCTGGCGACGTCGCACGCGCTGGTCGACCGGCTCGAGGCGGGCGTGGTCTGGGTCAACGGCTACGGGCTGCAGGACCCGTCGGTGCCGTTCGGCGGGATCAAGCAGAGCGGCTGGGGCAAGGAGCTCTCCGCGGACGCGCTCGAGTCCTACCTGACCACGAAGTCCGTGTGGATCCGGACCCAGGCGTGACCCGTCCCGGGTGGGCGGCGTGAAGCTCGGCCTCTACCCGACCGGACAGGGCCCGGCCGACGTCGCGGCCGTCCGCGAGGCAGAGCGGCTCGGCTTCGACTCGATCTGGATCGCCGAGGCGTACGGCCTGGACGCGCTGACCCCGATGGCGTGGTGGGCCGGGCAGACCACGACGATCGGCCTCGGCACGATCGTGTGCGTCGTCGACGCCCGCACCCCGGCGGCCACGGCGATGGCCGCGATGACCCTCGACCACCTCAGCGGCGGGCGGTTCACCCTGGGGCTCGGGGTGTCGGGACCCGTCGTGGTCGAGGGCTGGTACGGCCGGCCGTTCCGCAAGCCGCTGGCCCGCACCCGGGAGTACATCGAGGTCGTCCGCAGCATCCAGGCCCGCGACGCGAAGGTGGCCTACGACGGGGAGTTCTTCCAGCTGCCCTTCACCGGGGACGGCGCGATGGGGCTCGGCGCGCCGCTGAAGAGCTCGCACCGGCCGCTGCGCCCGCACCAGCCGCTGTTCCTCGCCGCCGAGGGACCGAAGGCGATCGCCCTGTCCGCCGAGGTGGCCGACGGCTGGACCGCCTTCTACGTCTCGCCGCACTCCGACGCCTACTACCGCGAGCGGCTCGAGGAGGGCTTCGCCCGCCGGCCCGGCGGCCGTCCCGCGTCCTTCGAGGTGCTCGCCCAGGTGCACGTGGCGATCGACGACGACGTCGAGCGCGCCGCCGACCACGTGCGCGGCAATATCGCGCTGTTCGTCGGCGGGATGGGCAAGCCCGGGGCCAACTTCCACTACGACACGCTCGCCCGGATCGGCTTCGAGGCCGAGTGTGCAGCCATCTCCCGGCTCTGGGCGGCCGGTGACCGGGCCGGTGCGGCGGCGAGCATCCCGCTGGCGCTGGTCGAGAGCATCGCGCTCGTCGGCCCGGTCGCCAAGATCCGCGACGAGCTGCCGGCCTGGCGTGCGTCGTGCATCTCCCTGATGCTGCCCATGGTGCACACGGCGCCCGTCGACGAGCGGCTCGTGGGGGAGCTGGCGGAGCTGTTCCTCGGCGGCTGACCCGCGACCACCGCCCAGGGACCCGAGAGGACGCACAGATGGCCCCGTACACGCTCATCCGCTACGAGCCGGCCGAGGAGTTCGTCGTACGCCTGGTGCTGGACCGGCCGGCCAAGCGCAACGCCCAGGACGCCGTCATGACGTACGAGATCGACCGGGCGCTCACCGAGGCCGCCCGGGACGACGGTGTCAAGGTGGTGATCCTGTCCGGCGCCGGCGACCACTTCAACAGCGGGCACGACCAGCGGCAGGACCCGACCGACCACAGCGCGCTCGACGAGCACGCCGTGAGCCAGTGGGCGGGCTACGACCTGCCCGGGGTCGAGGGGCAGATGACCCGCAACCGGGAGCTGTACTTCGAGACCACCTGGCGCTGGCGCAACTTCCCGAAGGTCCTCATCGGGCAGGTGCACGGCAAGGCGATCGGCGGCGCGCTCATGCTGCTGTCGGCCTGCGACCTGATCGTGGCCAGCGAGGACGCGTTGTTCGCCGACCCCACCGTCAACATGGGGGTGCCGGGGGTGGAGTACCTCGGCCACCCCTGGGATCTCGGGCCGCGCAAGGCCAAGGAGCTGCTGATGACCGGCGACTTCCTGACCGCTCGCGAGCTCGAGGCCGCCGGCTTCGTCAACCGGGTCGTCCCCCTCGCCGAGCTGCCCGAGGCGACCCTCGCCCTGGCCCGCCGGGTGGCGCAGAAGCCCACCCTCGGCCTCAAGCTCGCCAAGGAGGCCGTCAACGCGATGCAGGACGCGCAGGGCATCCACGCCCACCTCAAGGCGTCCTTCGCCCTCACCACGCTGGGGCAGTACCAGCTGGTCGTGGGGGGCGGGCTGGCGGCGAAGCAGGCCACCGACGGGGGACTGTTCACCGGCGCGATGCAGGAGCCGCCGGCGGGGACCTCGTGAGGGCCGTCCTGTCGGCCGAGCTGGAGGAGCTCCGCACCCAGCTGCGGGAGTGGATCGCGCGCAACCGGGTGCCGCTGCTGGCGGAGGCACACCTGCCCGAGCACCGCGCGGCGCTCTACAACCTCAACTACGGCGCCTGGAGCGGGCCGTCGGCCGCGCACGCGCAGGCCTGGCAGGAGTGGCTGACCCGCAACGCCGACGCCGGCTACCTGTGCCCGCAGTGGCCGGTCGAGGTCGGCGGCCGGGGCTGGGACGCCCTGCAGCTGGTGGTCTGGAACGAGGAGCTGGCGGCGGCCGGCATGCCGCGGGCCAACCGGGGGCTGGGGGAGCACCTCGTCGGCCCGGCGGTGGTGGTGCACGGGACACCGGAGCAGAAGGCGTACTTCCTGCCGCGCATCATCAGCGGGGAGGACGTCTACGCCCAGGGGTTCTCCGAGCCGGAGGCGGGCTCGGACCTCGCGTCGCTCCGCGCGACCGGCCGGGTGGTCGGCGACTGCCTGGAGGTCACCGGCGAGAAGATCTGGACCTCGCAGGGGCATCTCGCCAACCGGATGTTCGTGCTGTGCCGCACCGACCCCGATGTCGCCCCGCACCGCGGGATCACCTACGTGATCATGGACCTGCACGACAACGGCATCACGGTGCGCAGGACGCGGCAGATGACCGGCGACCACGACTTCACCGAGGAGGTGCTGGACGGCGCCCGCGCCCCGCTGTCGCACGTGATCGGCGGCCTCGGCAACGGCTGGCGGGTCGCGATGACCGTCCTCGGCTTCGAGCGCGGGCAGATGGCCACCACGCACCACCTCGGGATCCAGCGGCGCTTCTGGGAGGCCGTCGACGAGGCGCGCGCGCTGGGCCGGCTCGACGACCCGGTCGTACGACGGGAGCTCGCCGCCGTCCACGCCCGCATCGAGGCCCTCCGGATGGCCGGGCTGCGCATCCTGGCGGGCACCGCCTTCGACAGCGACCTCTCGCGGATCTCGTCGGTCGGCAAGGTCTACTACTCCGAGCTCGAGCAGCGGCTCGCCGAGACCGCGTTCGCGCTGCGCGGGGCGGACGGGCTGCGCCGCCCGGCGGGCGAGGGCTACCCGCTCGACCCGTGGCAGCACGACCTGTTGCACTCGCGGTGCTTCTCCATCCAGGGCCGCACCAACGAGGTGCAGCGCAACATCCTCGGTGAGCGGGTGCTCGGGCTCCCCAAGGAGCCCCGGGTGCCTGTGCAGAGCGGCTCGGCGTGAGCGGCGCCCGCGAGGGGGGACTGGCCACCGCCTTCGGCCTCGACGACGACCAGGCGGCGCTGCGGGCCGCGGTCCGGGCGGCTGTCGCCCGGCACAGCCCGATGTCGGTCGTCCGCACCGCGATGGACGCGCCCACGGCGTCGGACCCGGCGTTCTGGGCGGTGCTCGCCGACGTCGGCCTGCCGGGCGCGCTCGTGCCCGAGCAGTGCGGTGGCGCCGGCCTCGGCGTCGTCGACGTCGTGGTCGCGCTGGAGGAGACCGGTGCGGCGCTGCTCTGCGCGCCGCACCTGTCCACCCTGGCCGCGTCCGCGGCGCTGGCCGGCGCCCCCCACCGGGAGCGCTGGGCGGAGCCGCTCGGGGCGATCGCCGGCGGTGGGCTGCAGGCCACGCTGGCGGTGGCCGAGGGCGGGCAGTGGCGCCCGGACCGGCTGACCACGGTGGCCGGCGCGGACGCCGACGGTGCGTGGCGGCTGTCCGGGCACAAGGAGCTGGTGCTCGACGGCGCGACCGCCGGCCTGCTGCTGGTGTCGGCGGACACCGCCGACGGTCCGGGCCTGTTCGCCGTCCGCGGCGACGACCCGGGGGTGACCGCGGTGCCCGTGCCGGCGCTGGACCAGACCCGCAAGCTGGCCGACGTCACCCTGACCGGTGCGCCTGCGCTGCGGGTCGGGGGAGCAGACGACCTGGAGCGCGCGCTCGACGTCACGGTCGTGCTGCTCGGCGCCGAGCAGCTCGGCGCGGCCCAGCGCATCCTCGACCGCACCCTGGAGCACGCACGCACGCGCACCCAGTACGGGCGGGCGATCGGCTCGTTCCAGGCGGTGAAGCACCGGCTCGCCGACGTGCTCATCGAGGTGGAGTACGCCCGGGCCGTCGTGCACCACACCGCCTGGGCCGCGACCTCCGGACCGGCCGAGCTGCCGGCCGGGGTCGGGGTGCTGCGCTCCACCGTGTCTCCCGCCCTGGTGCAGGCCGCGGCGACGGCGGTCCAGGTGCACGGCGGCACCGGGTTCACCTGGGAGCACGACAGCCACCTGTACTACAAGCGGGCCGTCAGCGACGAGCTGCTGTTCGGCAGCACGACCGCCCACCTGGACCGGCTGGCGCACCTGCTGGGTCTGCACCCGGTCCTCGGCGGGGGTGCGGGGTGACCGTCGTCGCCGCCGTGACCCTGGCGGGGTCGTACGACGTCGCGGCGAACCTCGCCGCCCACCACGCGCTGCTGACCGAGGCGGCGGATGCCGGCGCCGAGCTGGTGGTGTTCCCCGAGTGCAGCCTGCACGGCTACCCGGACCAGGGCAGGCGCGCGAGCGCCGAGGGACGCCTCGCGACCTGGCAGGACGCGGAGCCGGTCGGCGGTCCGCGGAGCGCCGCGGTGCTGCAGCACGCGGCGGACCGCGGGGTGCACGTGGTGTTCGGGCTCAACGAGGCCACCGGTACGGCCGGGGTGATCCACAACACCGCGGTGCTCGGCGGTCCGCAGGGACTGGTCGGGGCCTACCGCAAGGTGCACCTGGGCCAGCACGAGCGGTCGACGTGGACGCCGGGGACGTCCCTGCCGGTGTGGACGACGCCCCTCGGCCGCATCGGGCTGATGATCTGCGGCGACCTGGCCGTGCCCGAGACGGCCAGGGAGCTGGCGCTCGGCGGCGCCGAGCTGCTCGTCCTGCCGACGGCCTGGGCGTTCCCGGACACCGGCGTCCCGCGCTGGGGCGAGTTGTACCGGCTGTTCTGCCGGGCCCGCGCCGCCGAGAACGCCTGCTGGCTCGTCACGTCCAACTACGTCGGCCCGCTCGGGGACACCTGCTTCCCCGGCGGCAGCTCGGTCGTGGACCCGGCCGGGACCGTGCTGCACGACAGTGACGGGGCGGGCGTGCTGCTCGCCGACCTGGACCTGCGCGGCGGCATCGCGACAGCGCACGCGGGCTGGGCCCTGCCGCGACTGGTCGAGGCGCGGCGCCCGCAGGCCTACCCCCTGCTGCGCACAGGGCCGGCGGCGCCGGCGCCCCCGGGTCACATCACCGGGTGATGCAGGACCCGTACGGCCTGCCGCAGGATCCGGGGAGCGCGTCGCCCGACCCCTCCGCCGACCGCCGTCCGCCGACCGGGAAGGTGCCGATGCCCGACCTCGCGCGGACCCACCACGACCTGCTGGTGGTCGGGGCCGGGAGCGCCGGGCTGCCGGTGGCCATCTCCGCCGCGGAGGCCGGCGCCAGCGTCCTGCTGGTGGACAAGGCTGATGAGCTCGGCGGGAGCCTGCTCTGGACCGGCGGCAACATGTCCGCAGGCGGTACGAGACGGCAGCGGGCGCGGGGGATCGAGGACTCCGCCGAGGCGCACCTCGCCGAGGTCATGGAGATCAGCCACGGCGAGGTCGACGTCGCCCTGACCCGCAAGGCGGTGCTGCTCGCGCCCGCGACCATCGACTGGCTGGAGGACAACGGGTTCGAGTTCGACCCGGTCACCCCGGCGATCACGTACGCCCACCACCCGTACTCCGTCCCCCGCACCTACTGGGGCGTCCGGCCGGGCTACTCGCTGTTCGCGGTGCTCGAGCGCCTGGTCCGGCCGCTGCTCGCCGACGGGCGGGTCGAGCTGCTGCTCGGCTCCCGGGTCGACGAGCTGCTGGTGGTCGGTGACCGCGTGGTGGGGGTGCGGGCCGGCGGCCGCGAGCTGCACGCGGAGCACGTCGTCCTGGCGACCGGCGGCTACACCAGCAACCCCGAGCTGTGCGCGCGGCTGAGCGGCGGCGCGCGGCCGCTGTCCAACGGTGCCCACACGTCGACCGGCGACGGGATCCTGCTCGCCGAGAGCGTCGGCGCGGCGCTGGCGGGCCTGGGCGTGTTCGTCCCGACGATCGGCGGCTTCGCCGACCCCGCCGACCCCACCCACGCGTACTCGACCACGACGGAGCGCCTGGACCGGCTGCCCCGGCTGATCCCGCAGCTGCGACCGCCGTGGGAGGTCTGGGTCGACGACGGCGGCCGCCGGTTCGTCTGCGAGGACGAGCCGGACATCTACCTGCGGGAGAAGGCCGTGTCGGACGCCGGCCTCGCCTTCTGGGTGCTGTGGGACGAGGCAGTCCTCGATGCCGCACCCCGGCTGGTCGACGCCTGGGACGCCGACGACCTGCGGGCCCTCGCGGCGGGCGGCGAGCTGATCGTGGCCGCGGACACGGTCGCCGGCCTGGCCGGCCGGATGGGCGTCCCGCCGGCCGCCCTCGAGCAGACGGTCACCGCGTACAACGACGCCGTGCGCTCCGGCGGGCCGGACCCGATGGGTCGGGTCCACCGGCCGCTGCCCCTCGCCCGGCCGCCCTTCTACGCGGCCCGGCAGTACGGCTCGAGCAACCTGAGCTGGAGCGGGGTCAAGGTCGACCCGGACTGCGCCGTCCTGCGCGAGGACGGCACCGTCGTCCCCGGCCTGTACGCGGTCGGGGAGGTGCTCGGCTCCGCCACCTTCATGGGCAGCGCGCACGTGGGCGGACTCAGCCTGGTGCCGGCGCTCGCGCTCGGTCGGCAGCTCGGCGCGACGCTCGGCCTGCGCAGCACGACCCCAGCGGGCTGACCGGCACCGCCGGGTCAGCGCGACGCCACCCCAGCACTCACGAGCCCACGAGCATGGAGGACCGGATGGCAGAGGACGTGGCGAGGGCGGTCGAGCGCGGCGTCGACCCGCTGCCCGGCTACCGCACCTACTACGACGACCCGGTCATCGACCAGCTGGTGAGCCTGGTGACCGAGCTCGGGGCGTCGCTGTGGATCGTGAAGGAGCGCCTGTCCGCGCTGGAGGGCGTCCTGGAGCGGGCGAGGCTGGTGAGCCCGGGAGCGGTCGAGTGCTTCACCCGCGACGAGGAGGGGCAGCGGGAGTGGCTGGCCGAGCGCGACGCGTTCGTCAGCCGCCTGTTCGGCTCCCTGGCGACCGACCACACCGCCTCCGCTGACCCGAGCGGGTGACCCTGAGGTCGGTCGGTCTGGCCGCCGCGCGCCCCCGGTCGGGGGATCACGGCGCAGCGCAGGCAGCTCTAGGGTCCCAGCAGAGCGCGCCCCGTGTGGGCGCGCTCCCGACGGCGAGGGGGACCGGGATGGAGAAGTCCGTCGTCCACTCGCCGCTCGCCCCCAAGACCATCCCCGAGGAGTTCCGCGGCCAGGAGCAGGCGATCCTGGCCGCCTGGCCGCGCTGGTCGCAGGGCATCCGGACCGCCAACTTCCTGTTCGCCTCGGGAACCGGTGGCACCGACGTGGACGGCCGCGCCCAGCACGTCGACGACGTGGCCCAGCAGATCCAGCTCGCACTGGCCCGCCTGGTGTCGACCCTGGAGTCCGGTGGCGGGCGCGTCACCGACGTGTTCAAGGTGCGGGTGTTCCTCGACGACCCGGCCGGCTTCGACGGCGCGGTCCAGGCCCTCGAGGAGTTCTTCGCGCCGACGCTCCCGGGTCGGCGGCCGGCGCTCGCGGTGGTCGTGGCCAACACCTCGGACCGGGCGCTGCACGCCGAGGTGGAGGCGTGGGCGGCCACCTCCCACGAGAGCGTCACCTGCCCGTCCGTCCTGGCCGGCCTGCACGCCGGTGCGGTGCGGGCCGACTGGGCGCACGCCACCCGCGTGGGCAACCTCTGGTTCACCGCCGGCCTGCTGGCCACCGCGCCGGACGGCTCTCTCGACGGCACCCCTGCCCAGCAGGCCTGCACGGCCTTCGACAACCTGCTCGACGTGCTGGCCTCCTGCGGGCGCACGGCGGGGGACCTGGTGAAGCTCACGGTCTGGGTCGCGGAGCAGGACGCCGCCGACGAGGTCGTCGGGACCGTCGACCTGCTGCTGCGCGGGGTGTTCCCGGCCGGGGACCTGCCGGTCCTCACGGCGCTGGTGGCGCCGCTCCCGGTGGCCGGCGCCGCCGTACAGCTCGAGGCCGTGGCGACCTCGAGCCCGAGGCAGATCGTCGCCACGACAGCGGCGCCGTGCCGTACGCCCGGCCGGAGGGGCTTCACGCAGGCCATCAAGGTGCCGATCGAGACCGCGGTCGGCAGCTACCTCCGGCGCTTCACCTGGCCCGCGCACCTCGACGAGGCCCAGCTCGCCGCGGTCGGCGGGGACGAGGCCCCGCAGCAGCTGGGGCACCTGGTGTTCCTGGCCGGGCTGGCGGGCCTGACGCCCACCGGGGAGCTGCCGCCCGGGATGCGGGCCCAGGCGCGGCAGGTCTTCGCCAGCATGGCCGCCATCACCGAGGCCGCGGGCGGCACCTTCGCCGACGTGGTGCAGTTCGACGTCTACTACGCCGACCGGGCGCTGTACGCCGACTACAACGCCGAGCGCATCGCCTACCTGGAGGCGCACGTGCCCGACAAGGCGTGGTTCGCCGGCAGTGGGCCGCGGGCCCGGTCGACCCTGCCGGGCGCGGTGCTCGAGATCGAGTCGATCGCCGTCGTGCCGTGACATCCCTCCACCCGCTCACGGATCCCGAGGTCCCGGTGCGTTCTGACTACCAGAGCTGCCACTCCTACATCCGACGCCCCGACGTCGCCGCGGAGATCCTGACGCCGTTCTACCGCGACGTCGTCGGGCTTCCCGTGATCCGGCCGGTCGACCAGATGGTCACCTTCTGGGCCGGTGAGGACCTGGGGTTCGAGATCAAGTGCGACGACGTCGACCGGGGGCTGCACGACCATCCCGAGACCGCGCAGTGCCTGCCGGTGTTCCGGACGCACGACCTGGCCGCCACCCTGGCGCGTACGGCGGCCGCGGGCTTCCCGGCCAGCTGGACCGTTGTCTCGCAGCACGCCACCACCAGCTGGGTCCTCGGTCCCGACGGCCACCTGACCGGCTTCGAGCAGCGGTCGCCCGACTCGCCGTTCGCGGCCGACCGCGAGGCGCTGCGGCGCTGGGAGCTCGGGGCCTTCGAGCTGCCGGAGGTCGAACCGATGGCTCCCGACCTGCACTACCTGTCGCGGGTGGTCCTGCGTGTCCAGGACGTCGACCGGCTGTCGGGCTTCTACGCCGGCGTTCTCGGTCTGGACCGGGTCGGGGCCGAGGACGGGGCAGCGGTGCACAGCCTGGGCGACACGGTGCTGCTCGTCCTCGCTCCCGGGGGGCGGCCGCGGCCGCCGGTCCGGGACCGGTTAGAGGTGGCGAACGTCGTCATGACCCGGGTGGCGGACCTCGACGCCGTCCTCGACGCGAGCGCGGCCGAGGGGGCCACCCGTGTCGGCGAGGTCCTCGAGTTCTTCACCGGCAGTCGCGCCGCCTACCTGGCGGACCCGGAGGGCAACCTGTTCGGCGTGCAGCAGCGCACCCTCTGGGGCAGCTATCCGGAGGACGTGGAGTCCGACCGGCGCTGGCAGGCCGAGCTGGCCGGTCGCACGACGGCAGGGGCAGCCCGTGTCTGAGACCGCGCCGACGCCTCCTGGCGAGACGTACGAGCTGTGCACTTACCTGCCGCACGAAGGCAAGCTGGAGGCGCTGCTGGAGCGTTTCCGCGACCACACCGTCAGGCTCCTGGCCCGGCACGGGATCCGCAGCGTCGGGTACTGGACCACCACGGCGCCCGGGGAGCGCTGCCGGCTGGTCTACCTGCTGGCACACCCCAGCGAGCAGGCCGCGCGTGCCAACTGGGCGGCGTTCGGCGACGACCCCGAGTGGCAGCAGGCCTTCGAGGCCTCGATGTCCGAGGGCCGGCTGGTGGAGTCCATGGAGAAGACGTTCCTCACCCTGACGCCCTTCTCGCCGGTCCCGTGAGCGGCGACATGGACCTGTACGAGCTGCGCACCTACGTCGCCAAGCCCGGCCAGCTCACGGCCCTCGCGGCGATCTGGGAGTCCCGCCACCACGCCATCTACGCGGACTACCACCGCGTGCTCGGCGGCTTCGTCGCCACCGCTGCGGACGCCGCCGCGGACGGGGTGGCACTGCTGCTGCAGCACGACGACCGGGCCGCGGTCGACCGCAGCCTCGACGGGATCTTCCAGTCCCACCGGATGAACGAGGTGCCGGGGCCGCCGGGCACCACGACCGTGCAGCGCTGGGAGCGGACCTTCCTCTACCCCCTGGACTGCTCCCCGATGACCTGAGGACCGCACCGCGAGCCGACCACTGCCGTTCACCACGAGGGAGTTCCGTGCCGCACCTGTACGAGCTGCGTACGTACGTCGCGGCGCAGGACCAGCTCGAGGCCCTGGTCGAGCAGTGGGAGCAGGGACTGCACCAGGCGGTCGCGGCGTGCCACCCGGTGCTCGGCGCGTTCGTCGCGCATCCCGAGCGCGCGGTCATGCCGACCGGTGTCGCGCTGCTGCTGCGCCACGACGACGCCGCGGACGCGGAGCGCGGCCTCGTCGCGGTGCCCGGAACGGCGTACGACGAGCTGGTCGCGAGCGTGACCCGGCAGTTCCTGCAGCCGATGCAGTTCTCCGCGCTCCGCTGAGCCGGCGCCCCCGAGCCCGTCCCATGACCAGGCCCGTCCGATGACCAGGCAGGACCAGGAGTGCGATGCGCGAGAGGCAGACCGTCGTCGCCGCGGTCGTCTACGTCAGCAGCGTCTTCGTCATCTCTGCCGACATGACGATCGTGCACGTCGCGCTGCCCACGATCGGTCTCGAGCTCGGCCGGCCCCCGGTCGCCCTGGCGGCCGTCAGCACCGCCTACACGCTGAGCATGGCGGTCTTCATGCCCGCGTCCGGCTGGCTCGGCGACCGGCTCGGCTCCCGCACCCTCATCCTCGGGGCCACGGCGGTGTTCACGCTCGCCTCCGTGCTCTGCGGGATCGCCCAGACGCTGCCGCAGCTGCTGGCGGCCCGGGTGCTCCAGGGCGCGGTCGGTGGGCTCATGGCGCCGGTCGGGCTGGCGCTGCTGTACCGCCTGGTGGCGGTCGAGGGCCGGATCCGGCTGGCCGCCGTGCTGAGCATCCCGTCGGCTCTGGGGCCCGCGGTCGGGCCGGTGCTCGGCGGTGTACTGACCGAGCAGCTGTCCTGGCGCTGGGCCTTTTTCATCAACGTGCCGGTCGGGGTGGCCGTCGTCGTGTTCGGCATGCTCTACATGGACGCCCACCGGCAGCCGGGGGAGCACCGCCTCGACCTGGTCGGCCTGGTGCTCGCCGGGGCCGGCCTCAGCCTGCTGCTGCTCTCGATCAGCGAGATCCCCGCCCGCGGCGTGGCCTCCGTGCTGGTCGGGGCCTCGGCGGCGGCCGGCACCGCCCTGCTGGCCCTCATGGTGCGCTGGGAGCTGCGCCGCGAGCACCCGGCCGTCGACCTTCGACTGCTCACCGACCACCTGTTCCGGATGTCCACGGTCGTGCTCGCCGTCGCCTCGCTGGCCTACGCCGCCTACCTCTACGTCATCGCCCAGTTCAGCCAGAACGTCCTGCAGATGTCACCGACGGCGGCCGGACTGCTCATGCTGCCGTTGGCACTGGGATATGTGCTCGGCGCCCAGCTCGCGAGCCGGCTCGTGTTCCCCCGGGTGGGACCCCGGGCCACCATGCAGATCGGGCACGTCGGCCTGGCCCTCGCCCTGCTGGCGATGCTGTTCGTCGACCGGGACACCGGGCTGCTGGCGCTGTGCGGCCTGCTCCTGCTGGCCGGCACCTTCACACCGGTCATCTTCATGGCCTCGCAGACTGCCGCGTTCGGCGCGATCCCGGACGCCTCGATGGGCCGGGCCTCGATGCTCTACAGCTCGCAGCGCCAGGTGTTCAGCGCCCTCGGGGTGGCGGCCGCCGCCACCGCGCTCACCGCCCTCGGACCCGCCACCCTCACCGGTGGGGCGCCGGTGACCGCCCCGGGCCCGTACCACGCCGTCTTCGTCGGCTGCGCCGCCGTCAGCCTCGCGGGTGCGGTGTTCCTGTGCTGGATGGATGACACGACCTTCCCCTGGCGGACGCCCGCCGCGGGGACCCGACACCCGGAGGACGACGTGCAGGACAGCGCAGCATGAGGCCCGAGGTGCAGGCCCTGTCGTGGTGGGTGCGACGGCTCCCCGACTGCGGGCCGGCGGGGACGTTCTGGCGCGACACCGTCGGCCTGCCGCTGCTCGGGCAGAAGGGCGACAACTGGGACGACCTGGGGCCGTACTTCCTGTTCAGCGGCGGCTCGTTCCTCGAGCTCGAGCTGCTCCCGGGCGCCACCGAGCGGCCCTTCTACGACCGCAAGGAGCAGCAGCACCGGGTCCCGGTCTTCCGGACGTACGCCTTCGACGCCACCCTGGCGGCCTGGCTCGCGGGCGGTGCGCGGCTGCTCGAGCGGGCCGACGAGAAGGCCGGCCGCACGGCGTACGTCGTGGAGCCGGGCGGCAGCATCAGCGCGCTGCGCGAGCCGCCGCCGGGGTCCACCGACCCGGTCGACGTCGCGGCCGCCGTGCATGCCGCGGCCGGCGCCACCGTGCTGCCCGGCTCGAAGCCGATGCCGGCGGGGGTGCTCGACCTGGGGTGGGTCCTGCTCCACGTCGTGGACGTGCCGCTCGAGCTGGCCTTCTACCGCGACGTCCTGGGGCTCGACGTCCTGCAGGACGACGGCGCGGCCGGCGCCGTCCTGTGGCTCGGCGACCTGGGCCGGCTGGAGCTGCGTCCCGGCGGCACGCTCGAACCGGTGCCGGAGGACCGGCTGGACGTGGCCGAGATGTGGATGCTTCGGGTGGCGGACATGGAGCCCGTCGTCGCCGACCTGCGGGCGGCCGGGACGCCCTTCGTGCACGAGCCGTGGCGGGTCGCCGGCGGCCACCTGGCGTATGTCGCGGACCCCGAGGGCCGGCTCGTCGGTGTCCAGTCGCACACCGAGGACGGCCGGCCCACCGAGACGCTGGCGGCCCGCCGCTGGCGCGAGCGGCAGCCGTGAGGCGGCCGCCCCGCCCAGCCCGCCGGGAGTCAGCCCGCCGTCTGCAGGGCCCAGCGGCGCTCGGCCTCCACGTCCTCGGCATAGCTGCCCCAGAGCGTGCGGTGCTCGATGCCGACGAGCAGCCCCTCCGGGTCGGCGAAGTAGGCCAGCTTCGAGCCGGTCTCGTAGTGGATCTGGTCGCCCACCCACACCGCCCCGGCCTGCGTGCGGGCGTCGACGCTCTCGAAGAAGCCGTGCACCCGCAGGATGAAGCTGTCCGGGAGCTCGGTCCGGTTGCTCGGCAGCGGCCGGCTCGCGCCGCCCGGTGCCAGCTCCAGCAGCACCGTGTCGCCCATGGCGAACACCGCTGCACCGCTCTCCTCGCCGACCTCGTCGAGCCCGACCACGTCGCGGTAGAAGGCCCGCGCCGCCTCGAGGTCCGCCACCTGCCGGCGGGCCCGCGACAGGTACTGCAGCTCGTCCGGCAGCGGCCCGTTGCCCGGCAGGACGGTCCCGCTCCCGCTCCGCCAGCGGCGCAGCGCCTCCGCGTCGGCCTCGAACGGCGAGTCCTCGTCGCGCTGCTCGAAGCCCAGCAGCAGCCGGTCCGGGCCGGTCACCCACAGCCGGCTCGAGTGCTCGGTGCGCTGCTCGGTGACCTGCTCGTAGCCGGCGGCGGCGAACCGCGCGCGGGTCGCGGCCAGGTCGTACGACCGGAAGACGGGCAGCAGCTGGGCGGTCGCCAGGTCGGTCGCCTCGGTGCCCGGGTCGTCCTCGGTCTTGATCTCGAAGACCAGGTCCTCACCGGCCCACAGCAGGCTGACGGCGGGCCCGACCCGCATCAGCGGCAGACCCACCACGTCGGTGTAGTACGGCAGGATCTCCGCGTCGGTGAAACCGGTGGGGCGGCGCATCCAGTAGCCCAGGCTCTGCAGACCAGTACGCACGAGTTCTCCTTGTGGGACAGCGGGAAGCGGACCGGCGCGGTGACCCGGTGGCCGCATGCTGTCGACAGCGGCAGTCGGGCGCAACACCCGACCGTGCGGGCCCGGCCACTCGCTCCCGCACGTGTCCATCCCCCGACCGGAGGTCGTCATGACGCACGGCTCAGCACGGCACCCAGCCCCCGCAGAGTCCGCGGAGGTGGTGGTGGTCGGCGGTGGCGCGGCCGGTCTGGTGGCGGCCATCGAAGCGGCCGACCAGGGCGCACGGGTGCTCCTGCTGCAGAAGCTGCCGGAACCGGGCGGCAAGTCGGCGTTGGCGATCGGGTCCATCTCGGCGGCCGGCACCAGCCTGCAGCGCTCGCGGGGGATCGACGACGACCACGCCCAGCACCGGCGCGACCTGCGGGCGCGGATCGACCGGGGCGGCATCGAGCCGCTGGCCATGGACAAGCTCGACCAGGTCCTCGAGCACGGCCCGGCCGCCGTCGAGTGGCTGCTGGAGCTCGGCGTGACCATGAGCGGCCCGCATCCGGAGCTGGCCACGGAGCGCTGGCGGATGCACGTGATCACCCCGGACGTCCGCTCCCTCGTCAGCGTCCTGGCGCAGCAGGCCCGCCGGCGCGGCGTGCGCATCCGGGGCGACTGGGCGGTGCAGGGGCTGGTCACCGACGACGCCGGCCGGGTCATCGGGGTGAGCGGTCCCGGTGGCGTCGTCGTGCTGGCCGACAGCCACGTCGTGCTGGCCACCGGCGACTGGTCCTCCCCGGCGGTCCTCGGGGCGACCGGGCCGGTCGGCAGCGAGTTTGCCTTCCGGCCCTGGTCCAGCGGGGACGGCCACCACCTGGCTCGAACGGTCGGGGGCGAGCTCACCCACCTCGACCGCCCGTTGAAGCTGCAGCTGCGCTCCATCGACTGGCCGCACATCGAGCCGCAGGCGGCGCTGCTCGCGGCCGGCGGCATCCTCGTCGACCGCACGGGCCGTCGGGTGACCAACGAGCTGGACGACCCGGCGGCGCACATCGCGCACGGCGCGGACGAGGACGTGTACCTCGTGCTCGACGACCGGGTGGTGCGCCGGATCGCGACGGCGGCCGACGACTCGCCGCACGCGCGGGACGGCTGGCTGACCCAGGACAAGCTCTATGTCGCGACCTTCCCCGGGGTCGCGTACGCCTATGTCGACGACGTCGTGCAGGCCGGGTACGGCGCGCTCGGCGACACGCCGGGCGAGCTCGCGGCCGGCCTCCGCATCGACCCGGACGGCCTCGCGCGGACCCTGGCGCAGTACAACACCGCCGTGGCCGCCGGCGCCCCCGACGAGCTCGGCCGGGCGGAGCGCCAGCCGGTCGACCGGGCGCCGTACTTCGGGATCGGACCGATGACCTGCCGGGCGATCCTCGGGCGGGCCGGGATCCGCACCGACGGGCAGGCCCGGGTGCTGCGGGCCGACGGCACGCCGGTGGCCGGGCTGCTGGCTGCCGGCGCGGCGGCCGGCGTCACCGGTTTCGCGTACGGCCACGGCTACGAGCTGGCCTGGGCGGTGGTGAGCGGACGCATCGCGGGCCGCACCGCCGCCGCCCCCACCACGGAACCCGACCTCGACCCCACCCCCACAGAACTGGCCAACACATGAAGCGCGGCTACGTCGACGCCCCCCAGGGGCAGATCCACTACGCGGAGGCCGGCTCGGGCTCCCCGGTCGTCCTCTACCCCAACCGCCCGCGCAGCTGGGGCATCTACCGCCGGCTGGCCGGGCTGCTCGCCGACCGGCACCGGGTGGTCGTCCTCGACCCGCCCGGCTGCGGCGGCTCCGACCCGATCGAGGGCACGGTCGAGCTGGCCGACCTGTCCGCGACGACGCTGCGGGTGATGGACGCCCTCGGCATCGGGCGGGCGCACGTGTCCGGCCACCACACCGGCGCGACGGTGGCCGTCGACCTGGCCGCGCGGCACGCCGACCGGGTGCTCTCGATCGCGCCCTGCGGCTTCCTGCTGCTCACCGACGAGGAGAAGGCCCGACGGCTCGACGGCAGCCTGTTCTCCCCGGCGGCCGGCAACCCGCCGCAGCCGAACGGCGCGCACCTGCTGCCGATGCTCAAGAAGTTTCCCCCGACGCCGCCTGAGGACCTGGCGTTCCTCAACGACTGGATGGTCGACAACCTGGTCAGCGAGGCGCACCAGGCCGAGCTGGCCCGGGCCGTCTACCGCTACGACGAGGTGTCCGCCCTCGGGCAGGTGACGGCGCCGACGCTGTTCGTGCAGTCCACCGGGCCCGGCGAGCCGCCCTTCCTGCAGCGCATGGACAAGGCGCACGCGCTGGTGCCGGGCAGCCGGCTGGCGTTCATCGAGGGCGGCGACATCCACTTCATCCACCACCGGGCGGCCGAGCTGGCGCCGCTGCTGCTCGAGCTGTTCGCCGGTGCCGACGCCTCCGCAGGGGCGGTCGCGTGAAGGCGGCGGTGCTCACGTCGTACGGCGCCCCGCTCGAGCTGGTCGAGGTCGACGTCGACGAGCCGTCGGCCGACGAGGTGCTCATCCAGACGCACGCATCGGGGATCTGCCACACCGACCGTACGGTGCAGCAGGGCGTGCACGGCTCGCCGATCCCCAACGTGCTGGGCCACGAGGCCGCCGGTGTCGTGCTGCGGGTGGGCTCGGCCGTCGACAGCGTGCGGGTCGGCGACCACGTCGTCACCTGCCCGTCCGGCTTCTGCGGCAGCTGCGAGTGGTGCCAGCGCGGGCTGATCCACCTGTGCACCGACAAGGGCCGCGACCGCGGGCCCGGCCGCCGGTCGAGGGTGACCTGGGACGGGCACGACGTCACGTCGATGTCGGGCATCGGCGGCTACGCCGAGCAGCTGCTGGTCAGCGAGCGGGCCGTGGTGCCGATCTCCAAGGACATGCCGCTGGACCGGGCGGCGCTGCTGGGCTGCGCCGTCGTCACCGGCATGGGCAGCGTGCTCAACCGGGCGCGGGTGCGGCCCGGCGAGACCGTGGCGGTCCTCGGGATCGGCGGGGTGGGCCTCAACGTCGTGCAGGCCGCCCGGCTGTCCGGCGCGGCGCGCATCATCGCCATCGACCGGATACCGGCCAAGCTCGAGCGGGCCCTGCTGTTCGGTGCCACCGACGTCGTGGACGCGAGCGCCACCGACGCGGTGGCTGCCGTCCGGGAGCTGACCGGCGGCGGCGTCGACCACTCCTTCGAGGTCGTCGGCCGGCCCGAGACGGTGGAGCAGGCCCTGGCGATGCTGCGGGTGCGCGGCACGACGACCCTCGTCGGGGTGCCCGCCCCGTCGTCGAGGATCTCGGTGCCCCCGATGGACCTGATGGCCGAGAAGCGCCTGCAGGGCAGCAATATGGGCTCGAGCCGCTACCGCCTCGACATCCCGTTCTTCGTGGGCCTCTACCTGGCCGGCCGGCTCCGGCTCGACGAGCTGGTGTCGCAGCGGATCGCGCTCGCGGACGTCAACGACGCGCTCGACGGGATCGACGACACGACCGGCGCCCGCTCGGTCATCACGTTCGCCTGACGTGGAGGTGACCGCCGTCTACGTGGTGCGCACCACCGTCGCGGCCGGCCACGACGAGGCGTGGCTGCGGTGGCAGGACGAGGAGCACATCGGCAACCTGCTCGCGCTGCCGGGCTACCTCGGGGTGCAGCGGTTCGCCGAGGTCGGCGTCGCGCATCGCTACCTCAACATCTGGCGGCTCGCCGACCGCAGCGCGATGGGGACAGCGGACTACCGCGCGGCGTCGCTCACCCCCTGGTTCGAGCGGATCCGGCCCCACTACGACGTGGAGGTGGACTTCAGCGAGGAGGCGTCGGCCGACGGGCCGTGGCGCGACGGCGTGCGCGGGCTGGTGGTCGACCGGGCCGCGGAGGCCGAGGTCGAGGCGGGTCAAGCGGCGCTGGGAGCGGCGTACGAGCAGGCGCTCGGCGGCGGCGACCACGTCGTCCAGGTCGTGCGGCTGCGGCGGCTCGCCAGCCGGGCGGCGGCCGACCGCTCGTCGCCGTCCGACGTCCTGCTCACCTACCTGCGGTGCCCGCCGCAGGACGCCGCCCCGCTGCCCGCCGGCCCGCCTGTCGTGGAGCGGCGCAGCTACTCGCCCCTCACCGCGTACCTGACCAGCTCCCCCTGACCCCTTGTCTGCCCGCACAGACCCGTACGGGACCTTTGTCGGTCGCTGGGGGCAGACAAGCGGAGGGGTTAGGTGGCGGGCGGGGGGGCGGGGTGCGGAGTACGGGGTCAGCCGATCCGGACCTCGCCCTTCACCAGCGACTTGGCGATCACGGTGCGTAGCACGTCGTTGGTGCCCTCGCCGATGCTCATGAGAATCGCGTCGCGGTAGAGCCGCTCCACCTCGTACTCGCTGGAGTAGCCGTTGCCCCCGTGCACCTTCATCGACTCGATCGCGCACTCCAGCGCGACCTCGGAGGCGAACATCTTGGCCATCCCGGTCTGGGTGTCGACGCGCTTGCCGGCGTCGCCCTCGGCCGCCGCCCACCAGGTGAGCAGCCGCGCGGCCTGCACCCGGGTCGCCATGTTGGCCAGCTGCAGCTGGATCGCCTGGAACTGGGCGATCGGCTGCCCGAAGGCGGTGCGCCCGGTGGCGTACGACAGCGCCTCGTCGTAGGCGCGCTGGGCGATGCCGACCGAGCGGGCCGCGATGTTGATCCGGCCGTTCTCCAGCGACGACAGGGCCTGCTGCATGCCGCGGCCCTCGACCCCGCCGAGCAGTGCGGACCGCGGGACGCGGACGTCCTCCAGCACGATCTCGCAGCTCTCGGTGCCCTTGTAGCCCAGCTTGGGCAGGTCGCGCGACACCTCGTAGCCGGGGGTCGTCGCGTCGATGAGCAGGATCGACATGCCGCGGTGGGCCGGGGTGGTCGTCGGGTCGGTCTTCACCAGCACCGGCAGCGGGTCGGCGTAGCGCGCGTTGGTGATCCACGTCTTGCGGCCGTTGACGACGTACGTGTCGCCCTCGAGCCGCGCGGTGGTGCGGATCCCCTGCAGGTCGGTGCCCGCGTCGGGCTCGGTGAGGCCCACCCCGGTGCGGCGCTCGCCGGTCGCCAGCAGCGGCAGCCACTGCTGCTTCTGCTCGGGTGTGCCGTGCTTGGCGATCATCGCGCAGGACAGCGAGTGGCTGCCGAGGATGCCGGCGATGCCCATCCAGCCGCGGCTGAGCTCCTCGAACACGACGGCGAACGACACCAGGTCGAGGTCCAGCCCGCCGTACTCCTCCGGGATCGTCATGCCGAACAGGCCGAGCTCCTTGAGACCGTCGACGATCTCGGTCGGGTAGCGGCCGGACTGCTCCCAGTCCCGTGCCACCGGACGGATCTCGGCGTCGACGAACGAGCGCACGGTCTTGCGGAACAGGTCTTGCTGGTCGTTCAGGCGAAAGTCCACGGCTACTCCTCGGTGGGGGCGAACAAGGGCAGGTGGCGGCCGTCGGGCAGGGCCTTCCAGGAGACGTGCACCGGGTCGCCGCAGCGGAGCTGCCCCAGCCGGACGCTCTGGCCCTCGACGTTGGTCAGCAGCAGCGGGCCCTCGGCCAGGCGCACCCGCGCCACGACGTACGGCGGCTCGAAGCCGGGGCCGGGGGAGCGGTGCACGGTGGTCCAGGCGTCGACGGTGCCGGTACCGGACGCGTCGACCCAGCCGAGGTCGGAACCGCTGCAGGAGCGGCAGATCGGCGTCGGCGGGTGCTGGACGGCGGCGCAGGCGGCGCAGGACTGCAGGACCAGGCGCTGCTCCCGGGTGGCGTCCCACCAGGGGGCGGTGGACGGGTCCTCCGGCGGCGTCGTCACCGGTCCACCCCCAGCAGCACGGTGGCGTGCGTGGACAGGATGCCCCCGGTGCCGTGCGCCAGCGCGACCTCCGCGCCGGCGACCTGCCGCTCCCCGCACCCGCCGCGCAGCTGGCGCACCGCCTCGACCAGCAGCAGGATGCCGAACTGGCCCGGGTGGCAGTACGACAACCCGCCGCCGCTGGTGTTGAGCGGGAACGCGCCGCCCGGGCGGATCCGACCGCCCTGCACCCAGCCGGACGCCTCGCCCGGGCCGCAGAAGCCCAGCGCCTCCAGGGTGAGCAGCACGGTGATCGTGAAGGAGTCGTAGACCTCGGCGACGTCGACGTCGGCGACGCTCAGCCCCGCCCGGGCGAAGGCGCGGCGGCCGGAGTCGACGGCGCCGGTCCTCAGCAGGTCGTCGTGGGCGGTCATGGAGGCGTTCGTCGTCGCCTCGCCGTAGCCGAGCACGGCGACCGGCGGCTGCGGCAGGTCGCGGGCCCGCTCGAGCGAGGTCAGCACGACCGCGCCACCGCCGTCGGTGACCAGGCAGCAGTCGAGGGTGCCGAGCGGTGCGCTGAGCAGCGGCGCGGCGAGCACGTCGTCCGCGGTCAGCGGGCCCGCGCCGTGCCGGAACGCCTTGTCGTTGCGCAGCGCCCACTCCCGGGCGGCGACGGCGACCTCGGCGAGGCCGCTGCGGTCCAGCCCGTACACGTCGAGGTAGCGCTGCGCGGCCATGGCGTAGTAGCTGGCGGGCACCAGCGGGCCGTACGGCGTCTCGAACTGCGCCTCGGGCATGGTCAGGTCGACGGTGCCGCCGAGCGAGCGGGACCGGGCGGAGCGCTGGTTGCTGGCCCACGACAGCACGACGGTGGAGCACTGGCCGGCCTCGATCGCCTGGACCGCGCGGGCGACGTACATCTCGGGGGCGGCCCCGCCGACGAAGCTGGACTCCGCCCACGCGAGCTGCAGGCCGAGGGCGTCCGCGACCTGCGTCGTCGGGAAGCGGCCGACCGCGTTGGTGGCGAGGCCGTCGACGTCGGCGAGGGTCAGCCCGGCATCGGCGAGGGCGCGGGTGATCGCCTGGGTCTGCAGGGCGAGGGTCGACAGCCCGGTGCTGCCCAGGTCGCACTCGGCCGCACCGACCACCGCGACCGTCATCTGCGCACCAGCTCTGCGGACGCCTTGGACACCGCTGCCCGGCCGTCCTCCACGACGACGACCCGGCCGGCGACGGTGATGCGCTGCTCGTCGCGGTCGGTGACCTCGAGCTCGCAGCGGACGGTCTCCCCGGCGAACACCAGGTTGGCGAACCGGAAGTCCAGCGCCGCGAGCCGCCAGGCCGGCCCCGCCCAGCCGAGCAGCTGCTCGGCGAGCAGCGCCCCGAACACCTGCCCGTCCACGACCGGCGCCGGCAGCTGCTTGCTGTCCAGGTAGGCCTGGTCGTAGTGGATCCGGTGCCAGTCCCAGGTCGCGCCCGCGTACGCGATCATCTGGGGCAGGTCGATGCGCCGCTCCAGGGGCGGCAGCGGCTCGCTCATGTCGCCAGCGCCACGAAGACCAGGTCCTCGGTCTGCTCGCAGATGGGGTCGCTGTCGGCGGCGGTGTAGCGGCAGGCGCTGGTGACCACCAGCATCGCGGCGCCGGTACGGGTGGTGCGCTCCACCATGTCCTGCAGCGACCAGGTGGCCGTGACGACGTCGGACGGCAGCACGTCGCGGGTCCAGCGGTAGCTGTGGCCGCCGCGGACCAGCCGCGCGTCCGGCACGTCGAGGTGCCAGGAGTGGCCGGCGAAGCCGTCGGCGTCGATCGGCACGTCGGCGTAGCTGTTGGTCTCCATCAGCCAGCTCGGCGGCACGACCGGACCGACCCCGTCGACGGGCGTGCGGTAGAGGGGGTTGGCGTCGCCGACGGCCAGCGCGAAGTAGCGCCCGGCGGCGAGCCCGATCTGCTCGGGTGCGGTGTAGGTCGCGGTCTCGCCGATCCGCGCGCGCAGCGCCTCGGTCAGCAGCCCGGTCATGCGGGCGCCGCGGGGGGAAGGATCGCCGTCGGGATGACCTCGAGCGCGAACTCGGGGCGCAGCAGGGTCGCGCAGCCGACGGTGCTGACGGCCGCGGTCGAGCCGGGCAGGGCCGCGTCGCGGGCAGCAGCCAGCGCGCCGAGCTCGGGGACGCCGCTCGGCGTGACGTACTCCAGGACGCGGGTGAGGTGCTCCGGCCCCGCGCCGGCGGCCTCGAGGACCGCGCGCACCGAGCCGTACGTGTAGGAGGTCTGCGCGGCGACGTCGTCGGCGTGGACCGCCTGCTGGGTGACCGGGTCCAGGGCGGCGAAACCGGAGCCGTACAGGCCCTCGCCGGCGCGCACCGCCGGGTTGTAGGTGAGCGTCTCGTAGCGCGCCCAGCCGGGGTTGACGGCCTCCGGGCGGTGCCGGCTGGCCACCAGCTCGAAGCCGACGAGGGCGTCCGGGTGCGGCAGCGCGCGCACGAGGATGCCTGCGGCGCCGGGGAAGACCGGCCCGAGCAGCTCGCGGCGCGGCCGGCCGCACCGGGCGTAGACGTCGCGGGTGGCCGAGGTGGAGAAGTCGATGGTCTGCACCAGGTGGCTCAGCGACAGCCCGAGCCCCTCGAGCAGCGCGCCGGCCTGCTCCAGGCAGAAGGTGTACTGGCCGCGGAAGTCGCCGGGGGCCACCACCTCGCCGTCCGGCCCGACCGGCAGGACCAGCGGCAGGTGGACGGCCCCGTCCGGCGCGGTGGCCGGGGTGTCGACGTCGATCCGCACCGCCGCGCCGTCCTCCCACAGGTGCTCGACGAGGACGGTGACCACGGCCGGCGAGGCGGACCCGAACGCCGCCGTACGTGCCTCGGCCAGCTCGTTCTGCTCGGCCACCCGCTCGACGGCGACGAACTCGGTGACCCGCGCGACGTCGGACCAGCTGCGGCCGGCGGCCGACAGCTCGGCGCCGACGGCGGCCCAGCGGGCGGCGGCCTGCTCGCCGAGACCCTGGGTGGTGGTGGTGCTGGTCATGACGCGGCTCCGGCGACGAGGTCGAGCAGGGGCTCGAGGGTGGGCAGGGCAGCGAGGTCGAGCACGAGGGGCTGCAGCGCGGCGGCGAGGTCGTGGTCGCCCACGTTGTGACTGAACTTGGCCGCCAGCGCGTCGTCCGTCAACGGGCTGCGGGGGCCGCCGCTGCTCGCGGCCACCTCGCCGACCAGCTCCCGGCCGTCGGCGGTGCGGACCGCGACCCGGCCGGGGGCGTCGGCCGCGGCACCAGGCGAAGGGACCACCTCGACGTGCACCCGCGCCGCCAGCGCGGCCACCTCCGGCCGGGCCAGGCTCGCGGCCGAGTAGGTGTCGACCCCGACCTCGCCGTCCACCAGCAGTGCCGCGACGCTCCAGGGCAGGCTGAACTTGGCGTCGTACGGCGTACGCGGGGCGGTCTTGGCCGACCTCGGCTCGCAGACCACGTCGAGCGCGTCGGGGTGCACCTGCGCCCGGACGTCGAGGACGTCGGGGGCCCGCAGCCCGAGCGTCGCGACCGCGTCGAGCGTGGCGTGCAGCAGCTGGCAGGCGGGATAGGGCTTGATCGTGATGCAGGTGGTCTCCCAGCGGCTGCCCAGGTCGGCGACGACCGAGGCCGGGTCGGCCGGCCGGGCGGACAGGCCGGCGTAGAGCCCGTAGCGGCCCTCGACGACGGAGGCCGGGCCGGTGCCGCCGGCCGCCGCCAGCCGGGCGGCCAGGATGCCCGCCGCCGCGGCCGAGCCCGGGTGCAGCTGCTTGGTCGAGGCCCCGGTCTCGAGGAACTCCAGCAGCCCGGCGGCGGAGGAGCCGGCGATGCCCAGGGCGTGCGTGGTGGTCTGCGCCGACAGCCCCAGCAGCCGGGCGGCCACGGCCGCCGCCGCGAGCGGCCCGCAGACGCCGGTGGCGTGCAGGCCGCGGGCATGGAAGCCGTGCGGGCTGCCGGCGCCGAGCCGGCAGATCGCCTCGTAGCCGACGACCGCGGCCAGCAGGGCCTGCTCGCCGGTGGCCCCCACCTGCTGGCCCACGGCGAGCACGACGGGCAGCACGACCGTGGTCGCGTGGACCAGCCCGCCGGCATGGGTGTCGTCGAAGTCGAGCGCGTGCACCAGCGCGCCGGTGCCGAGCGCCGCAGCGACGGCACCGATGCGGTCGTGGCTGCCCGGCAGCCGCGCCTCGGGCGGGCCGCCGAGACTGCGGGCCACCGTGAGCGCCGGGGAGGCGTTGCCGCCGCGCAGGGCGGCCAGCGCGCAGCCGAGCCCGTCGAGCAGGTGCCGGGTGGCGGCCCGGCGGACCGGCGCGGGGACGTCGGCCGGCGTCAGCGCCTGGCCCCAGCCGGCCAGCTGCTCGGCGACAGTGGCCACGCTCAGCTCTCCGCGGGCAGCGGCGCCGCCGGGTGTACCACCGGCTCGGAGGTGCCGAAGGCGCCGTCGGCCAGCAGTCCCGCGACGTGCTCGTCGTCGTAGCCGAGCTGCGCCATCACGTGCGCGAAGTCCTCGTTGCGGGCCGGCGCCCGCCGGTAGGCGACCGGCGCGTCGCCCACCCGCACCGGAGAGGCCACGGTCTGCAGCGTGCCGTACCGCGGGTGCTCGGTCTCGACGATCAAGCCTCTGGCGAGGGTGTGCTCCTCGCGCAGCGCGGCCCCGACGTCGTTGATCGGGCCACAGGGCACCCGGGCGGCGTACAGCGGGGCGAGGCACTCCTCGACGGTGCGGTCACGGAAGCAGGCCTCCAGGATCGGCAGCAGCACGCCCGCGTGCTGCTGGCGCGAGGAGAACGAGGCGAACCGCGGGTCCTCGGCGAGGTCGGGGCGGTCCAGCGCCTGCACCAGGCTGCGCCAGAACTTCTCCTTGGCGCAGCCCACGACCAGCCAGCCGTCCTTGGCCTCGAAGGCCTGGAACGGCACCAGGGACGGGTGCGCCGAGTGGTGGGTGCGGACCGGCTCGAAGCCGGCGTTGAGGTGCCAGCTGGCGGGATAGGTGAGCATCGCGATCGCCGTGTCGTAGAGGCTGACGTCGCAGTCCAGCCCGACGCCGTCGCGCCGGGCGGCGTGCAGACCCGCCAGCAGGGACAGCGCCGCGACGTAGCCGCCGGAGAAGTCCACCAGCGACAGGCCGCTCTTGGTGGGCGGACCGTCGGGCTCACCGGTCAGGTTCATCCAGCCCGCCAGGCCCTGCAGCACGTAGTCGTAGCCCGGCTCCGCCGCGCGCGGCCCGGTCATCCCGAACCCGGTCAGCGAGCAGCAGACGATGGCCGGGTTGAGGTGCTTGAGGTCGGCGTAGGTGATGCCCAGCTTCGCCGGCACGTCGCCGCGCAGGTTGGAGTAGACCGCGTCGGCCCCGCGCACGAGGTCCTCGAAGACCCGCCGACCGGCGGGGGTCCGGATGTCCAGGGACAGGCTGCGCTTGTTGCGGTTGAAGGTCTCGAAGAACAGCGAGTCCTCGTCCTCGGTGTACGGCGGGACGTAGCGCCCCACGTCACCGCCGGTGTGCGGCTCCTCGATCTTGAGGATGTCGGCGCCCAGGTCGGCCAGGTGCAGGCTGCCGAACGGGCCGGCGCCGTACTGCTCGAGCGAGATGATCCGGACGTCCTCGAGGGGCCTCATCGCGCGGCCACCGGCCGGGCGGCGGCCACCATCTCCACCAGCTGCTCCTGCACCGCTCGGGTCACCTCGTCGCCGACGTAGTGGGTGGGGGGCGAGAGCTTGATCGCGTCGGCCAGGCCGTCGTAGCGGGCGAGCCGCTCGCGGACCTCGTCCGGGGTGCCGGCGAGGGTGAGGGCGTCGACCATCTCGTCGGGGACGGCGTCGACCAGGGCCCGCTCGTCGCCGGCCCGGAACGCCGCCTGGCAGTTGCGGGCCTGTTCCAGGAACCCGTGGAACTCGAAGAACGGCTCGTAGGTGCGCACGGTCGCGTAGAACGCGACCAGGCCGGCGGCCCAGCGGCGCGCCTGCCGGCCGTCGTGCCACGGCACGCAGCAGGCGGAGGCGACGACGTCGAGGTCAGCGCGGCCGCGGCCGGCCTTCTCGGCGCCGGCCAGCAGGTTGGGCAGGATGAGCTGCTCCAGGTAGCCCGGCGAGCCGAGCTCGTGGGCGATCCAGCCGTCGCCGACCTCGCCGGTGAGCCGGGTCATCGCCGGCCCGGTGGAGGCCAGGTAGATGGGGATCTCCCGGCGGCGCGGGGGGAACGGCCGCTGGTAGTGGCTGATGCGCATGGGCTCGAACTCGCCCGGCAGGTCGATGTCCTCGCCGGTGTCGGCGCAGCGGACGAAGTGCCGCACGTCGCGCACGGTCTCGCGCAGGTGCGCCACCGGCTTGCCCCACCGGGCGTTGTGCCACAGCTCGTTGAGGCGCTGCACGCCGGTGCCGAGGCCCAGCACGAGGCGGCCGTCGGAGATCTCGTCGAGGTCCAGCGCCTCGAGCGCGGTCACCATGGGGGAGCGGACAAAGGCCAGGGAGATGGCGGTGCCCAGGGTCACGGTGGACGTGCCCGCGGCCAGCGCGGCCAGCGGCACGGTGGAGCTCCGGTGCAGCTCGGGCACCCAGACGGCCTCGGCGCCGGCCTGCTCGGCGCGCGCCGAGACCTCCACCAGCTCGCGGATGGACGCCCCCCAGGGCGCCAGGGTCAGCCTCACGTGCCGCTGCCGTCCGCGGTCAGCGGCCGCTGGGCGGTCGGGAAGACGCCCTCGATCTGCTCGGCACCACGGCGGTACACGTAGAACGTGCGCAGGAAGGAGCACACCTCGGCGCCGTCCTGGTTGAGGGTGCGGGTGCGCACCGTCACGATGCCGGCGTGCGGGCGGCTGCCGGACTCCCGCTTGTCGGTCACGAGCGACTCGGACCACAGCGTGTCGCCGGCGAAGACCGGGTGGGTCATCTTGATGTCGTCCCAGCCCAGGTTGGCGAAGGCGTTCTGGGTGAGGTCGGTGACGCTCTGCCCGACCGCGATCGCCACCGTCAGCGTGGACACCACCAGCGGCTGCTTGAACTCCGAGCGCTCGGCGTACTGGGCGTTGAAGTGCATCTGGTTGGTGTTCATCGTCAGCAGGGTGAACCACGTGTTGTCGGCCTCGCTGAGCGTCCGGCCTAGTGGGTGCTGGTAGAGGTCGCCGACCTCGAAGTCCTCGAAGAACCGACCGGTCCAGCCGGGTCGTAGCGCCACGGGGCCTCCTCAGGGTGTGCCGCAGGGACTGCACGGTACATCAGACATTAGCGGCCCAGAGGGTTCCCAGCAGGTTTTGCCGGTGCTAACTTCCGAGTCATGAGGGGCTACCGCACACATCTGACGAACGTCTGGACGGTCGAGGGCTTCGGGTCCGTCCCGGCCTACACGATGATCGACTCGCTGCTCTACCTGCCGGACGGCAGCGCCCCCGACGTGCCCCGCCCGGGTGTCGTCCTTGTCCCCGGGTGGGGCCGCTACCCGTACGACACGCTGGCCCGGGAGCTGGCGCCGGCGCTGGCCGAGGCGGGAGTCGTCGTCCTGTCGCTGGGCGTACGCCGCCGCGGGGGCGAGGGCCAGGCGATGTCGCCGATGCCCGACAGCGACCTGCGCGACATCAAGGTCGCGCTGGACGCGCTCGCCCAGCAGGGCGTCTTCTCGACGGTGCTGGTGGGCGAGGACGTCGGCGCCACGTCGGTGGCGCGCTACGCGGCCACCGCCGGGGACAGCCGGGTGGCCGGCATCGCGCTGGTGGACCCGATTCCCGACCTGAACGCCTGGCTGACCGCGCAGGTCGGCGAGGAGCAGATGGCTGAGTGGACCCGGCTGTGCTCGCAGGTGTCGTACGAGATGAAGTCCGACCTCATCCGCATCGACGTCGACATCCCGATCGAGGGCCGCAGCCCGCTGTGGATCTGGCAGGCGGCGGCGCCGTTCCTGGCCTGGTGGTCGCCGAACGCGAAGCTGCGCCTGCCGCACGTGCTCGAGGAGGTCCGCACCCGGGTGCTCGCCGTGGGCACCGACCCCACCGTGCTCGCCGGGCTGGACAACGCCGAGGCCGAGCCGGTCGAGGACCGGGCCGCGATCGCCCCGGCCGTGGCCCGGTGGGCCACGGGCGTGCTGCCCCGGCCGGCCCGCCCCTCGACGTTCGAGCTCGTCGAGGTGCGCACCGAGGGCGACGTGCCGCTGGTCGGCTACCTCACGACGCCCACCGACAACCCGCGCACCGACGCGGCGGTGCTCGTCATCCACGGCCTGACCACCGGCCCGTTCAGCCCGATGGTCAAGGAGTTCCTGCCGCACTACACCGACCACGGCTTCGCGGCGCTGGCCATCGAGACCCGGCGCTCGGGCGTGCGCTGCATCGCCGACTCTTTCCCGGACAACGACCTCGCGGACGTCGACGCTTTCATCGACCTGCTGCACGAGCGCGGCTACGACCGGGTGGTCCTGGTCGGCGCCAGCCTCGGCAGCCAGGCCGTCTCGCGCTACATCGCCCGCCGCCACCACCCCGCGGTCATCGCCGCCGTGCACCTGGCGCCGACCGGCGACATGCCCACCAGCACCGCGCAGAACGTGGGGGAGCAGGAGTACCGCCGGGTGACCGAGGACGCCACCCGGCTGGTGGCCGAGGGACGCGGGATGACCGACTCCGTCGTCTACGACCTCACCGAGCGCGGCCCGTCCCGCTTCCACTCCTACCGGCGGACCTTCTGGCGGGCAGCGAGCTGGCTGGCATGGTGGGGCCCGGACGCCGCCACCATGCACGGCGACCTGATGGCCGAGGTCGACGTCCCGGTGCTGCTCGTGTCCGGCACCGCCGACGACTACAACGACCAGGAGCGGATGGACTTCCTGGCCGCGCGAGCGATCCGGGCGCCTCTTGTCGACCAGGTCTGGGTCGGCGCCGACCACGGCATGCGGGGCGGCGAGGGGGACGCCACCGCCGGCGTCGTGCAGTGGCTCGAGAAGCACGACCTCGTCGAGCGCCGCGACCCGCCTGACGCGCACCCCCTCGCCAAGATCAGCGCTCCCGTACCAGGGCGCCACCTCTATCCGGACCCCAGCACCTACTCCTCCCCCTCCTAGAAAGAGGTGTTCCGCATGACCACACAGACTGCAGAGGCCGAACCGGGTCTCGACACCTTCGTCGCCGGCCCGGCCGGCAAGATCGCCGTACGAGCCCGCGGCATCCGCCAGGGCGTGCCGTCGGCCGTCGTGCTGGTGCAGGGCGCCCTGCTCAGCGGCCAGACGGCGTACGACATCCCGGTCGGGCCGCCCGACCTGGCGCTGCTCAGGGTGCTCGCCGGCCTCGGCCACGCCGCCGTGACGTTCTCGATCCGCGGCTACGGCGAGTCCGACGCGCCCGAGGACCCGCTCAGCATCACCACCGAGGACGCGATGGACGATCTCGACGCGGTGGTCGAGTGGACCCGCGCGCAGACCGGCCTCGAGCGGGTCACCATCTTCGGCTGGTCCTGGGGCGGCCGCGTCGCGGGCCGGTACGTCGAGACGCACGCGGAGGTCGTGGACCGGCTGATCCTCATGGACCCGGCGCTCGGCGGCACCGCCCCGATCCCGGACTCCTTCCCCGACCCGTGGAAGGAGCTCACCGCCGAGGAGTACCGCACGCGGGTCGAGCCGGACCACACCGAGCCGGAGATCAACGAGCTGGTCGCGCAGTACGCCGCGCGCAACGACGTCCGCGCGCCGATGGGTGTCGCGAAGGAGGCGGTGTCGGGGCCGGTCCCGGTCCGGGCCGAGGCCATCACGCGCCCGACCCTCATGGTCTACGGCTGCACCGCGGCCCGGGCTGACTACATGAAGGGCGTGGTGCGCGAGGAGTTCTTCGGGGCCCTCGCGACCGACGACCGCTCGTTCGTCATCGTGCCGGACGCCGGCGACTACATGCAGTTCCAGCGCGGCCGGTTCCGTCTGCACGAGCACCTCGCGGTGTTCCTCGCCCCGTCGCTGCTGGGGGAGTCGCAGTGAAGCCCGGCCTGCAGTGCGTGTCCTGGTGGGTGCGCCGACTGCCCGACTGCGACCCCGGCGGCCTCTTCCTGCGCGACGTCCTGCAGCTGCCGATGCTCGGCCAGAAGGGCAACAACTGGGACGACCTCGGCTCGCTGTTCATCTTCCACGCCGGCGGCTGCTTCGAGTTCGAGCTCATGCCGGGGCCGGCGGTCCGGCCGACCTTCGAGCGCAAGGAGCAGCAGCCTGAGGTACCGGTCTTCCGCTCCTACGCCTTTGACGCCACCCTGGCGACGATCCGCGCCGCCGAGGGGGTGCGAATCCTCGAGGTGGCCGACGAGCCGATGGGGCGTACGGCGTACTTCGTCGACCCGAGCGGCAGCGTCAACGCGCTGCGCGAGCCGGTGCCCACCTCGACCGACCCGATCGACGTCGCGGCGGCGTACCAGTCCGCCAGCGGCGGGGTGACCCTGCAGGGCCTCAAGCCGATGCCGCCGGGCGTGCACGACCTGGGCTGGGTGCAGATGCACGTGGCAGACGTCCAGCGGGAGCTGGCGTTCTACCGCGACGTCGTCGGCCTGGACGTGCTGTCGGACTCCGGCGCCGACGGCGCCGTGCTGCACCTCGGTGACGTGCAGCGGCTGGAGCTGCGGCCCGGCGGCACGGTCGAGGAGATCGTGAGCGACCGCGGGGAGAGCCCCGAGATGTGGATGCTCCGGGTCCGGGACATGGACCGCGTCGTCCGCGACCTCAAGGACGCCGGCGTGCACTTCGTCAACGACCCCTGGTGGCTGACCGGCGGGCACCTGGCCTACTTCGTCGACCCCGAGGGGCACCTGGTCGGCATCCAGGACCACCCCGAGGACGGGCGGCCCCAGGAGGTCGAGGCGCTGCGGCGCTGGGAGAACCCGGTTCTCCCGCGCTGACCGTCACACCCTCCGGCCGCGGATCGCCGCGGCCGGAGGGCCGGTGGCCCGAGGGTGCCGGTGGGCCGGAGGGCCGGTGGCCCGAAGGTCACGGCGCCGTGGGCCAGGCGTCGGCGGGCCGGGCCCCGGCGTCCGGGTGCGCGGGCAGCGCGTCGACGGCCACGACGTGGTCGGGCACCAGGTGCGCGGGCAGCCCTGCGCGCAGGCTCGCCACGAGCTCGTCGCGCTCGACGGCACCGGTCACCCAGGCGACCACCAGCGGGTCGTCGAGCGGCCCGGCGCCCGGCGCGGTGGCCACGCGGGCGGCGGTGACCCCGGCGCCGACCCCGACGATCTCGGCCTCGAGGTCGTCGACGAACAGGTAGCCGGCCCGCTTGACGACGATCGGGTGCACCGACAGCTCGCCGTCGGCGTGCAGCCAGCCGGCCGCGTCCTGGCGCACGCGCCAGCCGGTGTGCAGCCAGCCGCCGCGCCACAGCTGCGCGCTGGCGGCGGGGTCGTCGGCGTAGCCCGCCGGCAGCCCGCCCTCCACCTGGCAGCGCAGCACCAGCTCGCCGGTGGTGCCCGCGGCGACCTCCTCGCCCGACACGGGGTCGACGATGCGTCCGACGAACGGCTCGCGGACCCGCCCCATGCCCTGCTCGGGGCCGGGGTCGAGGTCGGTCGAGACCGCCCCGCAGACCTCGGTCTTGGCCATGCCCGACGTCCAGTGGAAGCCGAACCGCTGCAGCGCCGCCCGGTTGACGTCCTCGTTTGCCGAGCTGGCGGCGACGAGCGTCAGCGGCGAGTCCGCGTCGCCCGGCCGCGCCGGCTCGGCCAGCAGGTCCGCGGTCGTCGGGTTGAGCAGGGCGGCGAAGGTGACACCGGTCCGGCGTACGGCCGGCCAGAAGTCCTCGCGGGTCAGCCCGGGCAGCAGCGCGGCCGAGCCGCGCGCCCCGACCGCGCCGAGCACGGTGAGCAGCACACCCGCAAAGCAGGGCGAGGCACCGACCAGCACCCGGGCGTCGGGGTGGGCGGCGGCCATCGCCGACGACTGCGTCAGGAGCGAGCGCAGGCTCGTCCGCACCCCGTGGTGGATGCCGGGCAGCCCGGAGTTGTGCACGATGCAGCAGTCCTCCAACGGGCCGCGCACGTGCTCGGGCAGGTCGTGGGGAGCCTGCCCGTCGGCCGTGGCCAACCCGGTCGTGAGCGGCTCGGCCTCGCGGGCCGCCGTGGGGGTGTCGGCAGCAGCGCGACGGGCCAGGTCGAGCCACGGCTGCTCGGCCAGCACCGCCACCGGCCCGCGGTCGAGCACGACGCGCCTGGCGAGCCGCTCGCTCCAGGTCGGGTTGAGCGGCAGGTAGACCGCACCGAGGCGGTCCAGCGCCCACCACGTCAGCAGCGCCTCGGCGGACAGCGCCTGGAAGGTGGCCACCCGGTCGCCGGCCCCGATGCCGGCCGCGCGCAGCCGGGCGGCGAGCTCGGTGCTGCGGTCGAGGCACTGCTGCGCGGTCAGGCCGGTCCCGTCGGCGGTCACGAGCAGCACGTCCTCGGGCGCTCGCCGCCGCAGCACGTCGGTCAGGCAGGTGGGCTCGTCGAGGCGGCCGGACAGGTGGGCGGGCGCAGTGGTCATGACCCAGGTTCCCGTGCCCCGCACCCGAGGTCAATCCTCAGACCTTTGCAGTCGCGGTACGGTCAGGCATGGACCCCGCCGCCGCACGCACCTGGCTCTTCGTCCCGGGCAACCGCCCAGACCGGTTCGCCAAGGCCGCCGCCAGCGGGGCGGACTGCGTGCTCCTGGACCTGGAGGACGCCGTCGCCCCGGACCAGAAGGACGTGGCGCGCGAGGCGGTGGCGCAGAGCCTGCGGACCGGCGCGCAGGCGTGGGTGCGGGTCAACTCTGCCGGCACCCCCGAGCACGAGCTCGACCTGCAGGCCCTCGCCGGCCTGCCCGGTCTGCTCGGCGTGATGCTGCCCAAGGCGGAGGCGGCGGCCGAGATCCGGCACGTGACCGGGCAGGCGGGCACCGGCGTCGTCCCGCTGCTCGAGTCCGCCGTGAGCCTGCTCGGCGCGCTCGACCTGGCCCGCGCCGAGGGGGTCGTACGGCTGGCCTTCGGGTCCGTCGACTACGCCGGCGACCTCGGCGCCGAGCACGTCGCCGAGGCCCTGCTGCTGGCCCGCAGCACCCTGGTGCTGGTGAGCCGGGCCGCGGGCCTGCCGGGGCCGATCGACGGCGTCACGACCGCGATCGACGACGCCGCCGCCGTCCTGGCCGACACCGTGCGGGCCCGCCGGCTCGGGATGACCGGCAAGCTCGTGATCCACCCCCGGCAGCTCGCCGCCGTGGCCGAGGGGTTCGCGCCGGACCCGGAGGAGGTCCGGTGGGCCCGCGCGGTCGTGGACGCGGTCCAGGGTGAGCGCGGCGCGGTCCAGGTCGACGGGGCGCTGGTCGACGCGCCGGTCCTGGCCCGCGCGCGCGCGGTGCTGGCGGACGCGGGCGCCACCGGCCGGTCCTGACCGGTCGTCACTGCAGGAAGCGGTCAGGGCGGGCCGGAGGGGAGCAGCGCGCTCTCGTCGCTGCGCCACTCCAGCAGCAGCATGGTGGCGTCGTCGGTCAGCTGGCTCTGCTGGTGGGCGAGCAGGGTGCGCACGACGCGGCGCATGGTCTCCGGCGTCGGCAGGCCGCCGGCCAGGTTGCGGCTGATGAGGTCCACGAGCCGCTCGACCCCGAAGAAGTCGCCGTCGGGGGAGCGCGCCTCGGTGACCCCGTCGGTGTAGAACAGCACCCGGTCGCCGGGCTCGAGCTGCTCGCTGCCCACGGCGACCGGGTCCGCCGGCCCGTCCGGGGCGGCGCTGCGCCCGAGGCCCAGCGGCGGGGCCGGGTCGACGTGCAGGGTCTTGACGAGCCGCCCGTCCCGGAGCAGCAGCGGCTCGGGGTGCCCGGCACTCACCCACTCCAGCCGGCCGGTGTCGGTGTCGAGCTCGGCCAGGACGGCGGTGGCGAAGGCCTCACCGCCGAAACCGGCCAGCAGCGCCTCGTCGACGGTCCGGGCGGTGTCGCTGAGGCTGCGGTCGGCGCGCCGCGCGTTGCGGTAGGCGGCGACGGTCAGCGCCGCGAGCTGCGCGCTCTGCAACCCGTGGCCCATCCCGTCGAAGACCCCGATCCGGGCGCACGCGTGGTCGACGGCGTAGTCGACCGTGTCCCCGGCCACCTGGTAGGCCGGCTCGAGCGCCGCGGCCACGGTGACCCGGTGCGACGCGAACGTCAGGGGCGGCAGCAGGGACCACTGCAGCTCGGCCGCGAGCCCCATCTCACGGGTGCGCTGGAGCCGGACGATGGTGTCGCCGTACTTCGTCTTCGACATGACCATCTCGGCGGCCACACCGGCGAAGCGGCGCAGCCGCACCAGGAGCTCGGGGGTCAGCCTGCCCGGCCCTGACACGACCACGCTGAGCACCCCGAGCCGCTGGCTGCCGTTGAGCAGCGGCAGCCACACCCGCAGGTACCCGCCCGGCAGGTCCTGCGTGAGCACCTGCACGTGCTGGTAGGCCCGACCGGCAAGCGTGGCGTCGACCGCCAGGGCCCCCACGCTCTCGTCGAGCTCCGGGCCGTCGGGACCGACGAACGGCACCAGCATGTCCTGCTGCAGGTCCGCCAGGTACACCGTCGCCCCCTGCACGCCCAGGCTGGCAGCGTGGTCGGCCAGGGCGCCCGGCAGCGCGTGCGCCGGGAGCAGGTGGGACGCCGTCAGCAGGTCGTCGAGGGCCCGCTCGGCCCGGTTGAGTGGCTCGGGCGGGTCGTCCTCAGCGGGCGACGCCGCGGCGGTGATCTCTTGGGAAGGCACCGCCGCAGGCTACGGCCCGGGGCGGGTCCTGCGTGAGCACCAAAAAGCCGCTTGACGGGCCCACCGGACCGGTCCATCTTCCGAGCACCGGTCCGGTGGTGCCCCGTGGCGCGCGACCCGGCCGGCCACTCGGACGGGGGGTCAGCCGTGAGCGGGGTGCTGGACCGCAGGACGCTGCTGCGCCTGGGGGCGCTGGGGGTCCTCGGCCCCGGCCTGCTCGGCGCCGACGCCCCGTCCCGGCCGCTGCCGCCCCGCACGGTGCCGAGGTTCGCCGTCGACCTGCCGGTCCCGCCGGTGCTCACCCCCCGCTCCGCACCCGGGGTCGACCGCTACGTGCTGACGCAGCGGGCCACGATGCAGCAGGTCCTGCCGCCGCCGCTGCCGGCCACGCCGATCTGGGGCTACGACGGGCGCTTCCCGGGCCCGACGATCCGGGCCCGTCGCGGCCGGCCCGTGCACGTGCGGCAGCGCAACGCCCTGCCGCAGCCGGTCACCGTGCACCTGCACGGGTCGGCGAGCCGACCGGTCGATGACGGGCAGCCGGGCCTGCCGATCGCGCCGGGGGCCGAGCGCACCTACCACTACGACAACGAGCAGCGCGGGGCGACGCTCTGGTACCACGACCACAGCGACATGCGGACGTCGCTGCACGTCAACCGCGGGCTCGCCGGGGTGTACGTGCTGCACGACCCGCAGGAGGACCGGCTGGGGCTTCCCGGGGGGGCGTACGACATCCCCCTGGTGCTGCAGGACCGCCTGTTCGACACCGACGGGCGCATGCTGCACCACGTGCACGGCGGCACGGACCTGCTCGGCGACGTCGCCCTGGTCAACGGCGCCGCGTGGCCGCGGATGGCGGTCGAGGCCCGGCGGTACCGGTTCCGGGTGGTGGTCGCCAGCAGCTCCCGACCGTACGTGCTGGGCCTGTCGGGCCGCCCGTTCACGGTCGTGGGCAGCGACGGCGGGCTGCTGCCGCGGCCGGTGCGCACGACGTCCCTGCTGGCGGTGACGGGCGAGCGGTACGACGTCGTCGTCGACTTCTCGGACGTCCCCGTCGGCCGGTCGGTCGCCCTGCAGAACCTCGCGGCCCCGGGGCGGATGGGCTCGCTGCTGCGGTTCGACGTGGTGCGCCGCCGCAGCCGGGACGACAGCCGGGTGCCGGCCGAGCTGGCTGAGATCCGGCCGCTGGTGGCGCCGGGCGCCGCCGTCGACCGGGTCTGGCGGTTCTCCCGGGCCGCCGACGGCACGTTCGTCATCAACGGCCGGCCCTTCGACCCGGACCGGGTCGACGCCCGCCCGCGGCTGGGCAGCACCGAGGTGTGGGAGTTCCGGACCCAGGGTGTCGGCGCGTTCCACCCCGTCCACCCGCACCTGGTCTCCTTCCAGCTGCTCAGCCGCGACGGCGCCCCACCGGGTGCCCACGAGCGCGGCTGGAAGGACACCGTGTTCGTCGGCGAGGGCTCGGTGGTGCGGGTGGCCGCCCGCTTCCGCCCGTACGCCGGCCGCTACCTCCTGCACTGCCACAACCTGGTGCACGAGGACCACGCGATGATGGCCCAGTTCGAGGTCGTCACCTGAGGGGGATCCTTGACACGCATACACACCCGCACGGCAGGCGCCGCGGCCGCCCTGGCCGTGGCCCTGGTCGGTCTCGCGTCCGCGGCGGCGCCCGCCGACGCCGTGACCCGCAAGAAGGTCACGATGACCAACAGCTCGACGTTCCTGCCGGCCCGGATCACCGTCCCGCGCGGCACCATTGTGACCTGGGCCAACACGTCCTTCACGAGCCACACCGTCACGGCCGCCTCGCGGCGCTGGAGCAGCGGGCGCGTGCTGCCCGGGGACACCTTCTCGCGCACGTTCCGCCAGGCCGGCACCTACCGCTACCTCTGCACCCTGCATCCCGGGATGACCGGCACCGTCAACGTCACCTGACCGCGCACCGTCAGCCGCCCCGGCCCCGCTCCTGCGCGCCCGATCGCTGGTCGGTCAGCTGGTCAGCTGACGTCATCGGCGGGAGGGGGCGGCGCCGGCCGGGTGGCAACGCTCTGCCGGAAGGGGACGCGGCGCCGCGGGCGGAGGTACGCTCCGACGGCCATCCCGCGGCGACCGGTGTCCGGCGCAACCGTGCCGGCGGCGCCCCGCGCGCGGTCGCCGCCCCCCGGTGAGCGTGCTGGCGGGACGACCTACCCCTGGAGCCTCTATGCCACGTCGGCCCGCCGTGCTGCTGACCGCCGGTCTCACAGCCACCCTGGCCCTGGCCGCGGGCGGCCCCGCCGCCGTCGCCGCTCAGGTGGCCCACCGCTCGGTAGTCTCCGCGGTGCCCAGGAGCGGCACCCCGCAGATCTCCAACGGCGCCGTGTACGCGGTGACGCAGGTCGGCTCGACGATGGTCGTCGGCGGCAACTTCACCGCCGCGACCTCCGCCGACGGCAGCCAGCGCTTCGCCGCCCCCCACATCCTGGCCTTCGACGCCGGCAGCGGTGCGGTCAAGGGGAACTTCCGGCCGCAGCTCGACGGGGACGTGCAGACGCTGCTCCCCGGCCCCATCCCCGGCACGGTCTACGCGGGCGGCGAGTTCAACACCGCCAGGGGGGTGAAGGCCAAGTCGCTCGTCCTGCTCAACCTGTCCGACGGCTCCCGCACCGCCGGCTTCGCGATGCCGCCCGTCAACGGCATCGTCAACACGGTGAAGCGGGTCGGCGACCGGCTGTTCGTCGGCGGCACGTTCAAGCGGGTGGGCGGCAAGGACCACGCCGGGCTCGTCACGCTCGACGCGCGTACCGGCGCCCTCGACCCGTACATGAGCAGCCAGGTCGCCGTGAACCACAACTGGAGCCCCAGCGCCCCCACGACGTGGGCCAAGGCGCCGGTCGGCGTGACCAAGCTCGACATCACGCCCGACGGCTCGAAGCTGGTGGCGATCGGCAACTTCAAGCAGGTCGACGGGGCGACGCACGACCAGATCGCGATGTGGAACCTGGCCCCCGGCGGGGCCGTGGTGCGGGACTGGAACACGACGGGGTACGCCGCCCAGTGCCTCGCGAAGGCGTACGACAGCTACGTCCGCGACGTGAGCTTCTCGCCGGACGGCAGCTACTTCGTCGTCGTGGCCACCGGCGGCACCAAGCCCGGCGCGCTGTGCGACGCGGCCGCCCGCTGGGAGACCGCGGCCACCGGCGCGAACGTGACGCCGACCTGGGCCGACTTCACCGGCGGCGACTCCCTGCTCTCGACCACGGTCACCGGCGAGGCCGTCTACGTCGGCGGCCACCAGCGCTGGCTCAACAACCAGATCGGTCGGGACGCGCCCGGCCCCGGCGCCGTCCCGCGGCCCGGGGTCGCAGCCCTCGACCCGGCCACCGGACTCCCCTTGGCGTGGAACCCGGGTCGCAACCCGCGCGGCGTCGGCACGCAGGCGCTGTACGCCACGTCGGCCGGCCTCTGGATGGGCAGCGACACCGACTTCATCGGCACCAACAGCGGCAGCAGCACCCGCTACGTGCGGTCCAAGATCGCGTTCTTCCCGCTGGCGGGCGGTCGACCGGCGGCCAGCAAGGCGCTGGCCGGACTGCCGGGCCGCGCCTACATCGGCGCCCGGACGCGCAGCTTCAACGGGACGTCGGCCGGGGACGCCCAGCCGGCGGCGATGCCCCTCGACGTGGCCGAGATCAAGGCCACCACGATGATCGGCAACACCGTCTTCTACGCGACCCGCGGGGCGCTGTACAAGCGGACGCTGAGCACCAACGGCACGTGGGGGCCGGAGAACCTTGTCGACCCGTACAACGACCCGGTCTGGTCCGACGTCCCGAGCGGCTCCGACGGCCTCACCTACCGGGGCACCAAGCCCACGTTCTACGCACAGATCCCCAACCTCACCTCGATGTTCTTCGACGGCACCGGGCGGCTGTACTACACCGTCGCCGGCCGGACCGGCCTGTTCTCCCGGGCGTTCAGCCCGGACAGCGGCGTCATGCAGAACAAGGAGGTGGCGGCGCCCGGGGTCTCGCTCCCGGCGCTGAGCGGAGCCTTTGTGTCCGAGGGCTCGCTGTACTACGTGACTGCCGCGGACGGCAACCTGCACCGGGCATCGTTCGCCCGCAACGGCGCGCTGGGGCCGCAGACGGTGGTCAGCGGTCCGTCGAAGGACAACGTTGACTGGCGCAGCCGGGTGCTGTTCCTGGCCCCGACCTCCTGACCGCCCGCCGGCCGGCCCCTCGGAGACCCGGCCGGCAGCGGTGCGCTAGGCCGGCCGGGGCTGGTCCGAGCGGCTCCCGGCCGGGCCGTCCACCGGCGTGACCCGGTGCGTCCCGTGGGCGGTGACGACGCTGGCCGCCCGCCGTACCGTGCCCGTCGGGTCGATGCGCGGGTCCGGGGCGTCCGGGGTGGGCAGCGGCGAGAGGTAGAAGTCCGCGTGCACGCGGTCGGGCGTGACGTCCACGAGCGTGTAGCCGTGCCCGACGCCGTCGAGGTACTTGACCCAGGGGTTCTGCTGCTGCACCGCGGCGGTGGCGAACTGCGCCGACCCGAGGGCCGTGGCGGTGTTGTTCCGGGTCGGGTTGTCCCCCGCGGCGATCTCGTAGAAGCCGTCGCTGGTCACCGACGGGCAGACCAGCTCGACGGCCGCGCTCCGCGGGCGGTCGCCGTACGTCGCGCGGTCGCGCGGCACCTCGATCGCCCACGACGAGTGGATGTCCCCGGTGAGGAAGACGGTGTCGCCGGCCCGCTCGGGCAGCCCGGCCAGGTGCTCGACGAGCCGGTCCTGGTCGGCCTGGTAGCCGTCCCACTGGTCGGAGTTGAGATAGGTGCCCTCGCCGCCGAACAGCAGTCCGGGGAAGCGGACCGGGGAGAAGACGACCTGGTTGCCCACGAGGTGCCAGGGCCCGCGGCCGGCGACCCCGGCCTCGAGCCAGTCGAGCTGGGCCGGCTCGGCCATGTGCCGCGACGGGTCCGCCAGCTCGTCGGCGAGCGCCGGCAGGTCGGGGATGAAGCCGCCGCCCTTAGTGTCGCCGTACTCCACCTGCCGGGTGCGGTTCTGCCGGGTCTCGATGACGGACAGGTCGCCGAGCGGCCCGAAGGGGAACCGGCGGAAGAACCGGGTGCCGCGGTGCGGCACGCCCTGCTCCGGCAGCCGCAGCGGCATCCACTCGAGATAGGCCTGGAAGGCCTCCGCCCGGCGCTGCAGGAACGGGCCCTCGCCGGCGTTGTGGTTCTCCGCGCTGTAGCGCCAGGTGTTGTTGGTGACCTCGTGGTCGTCGAAGATCGTGATCCAGGGGTGCCGCCGGTGGGCCGCCGCGCAGTCGGGGTCGGCCTTGTGCAGCGCGTGCCGGAGCCGGTAGCCCGGCAGCCCCAGCGGCTCGTACGCCGGCGTGGAGTCGCGTACGCCGATCAGGGAGTCCGGGCCGTAGCGGCCCCGGTCGCCCTCGCCCTCGTTCGGGTACTCGTAGAGGTAGTCGCCGACGTGCAGCACGAAGTCGAGGTCGTCGCGGCGGGCCAGCGCCCGGTAGGCGGTGAAGTAGCCGCCCGTGTAGTTGCTGCAGGACACCAGGGCGAAGCGCAGCGCGTGCAGCGTGCCGGGCTCGTCGGGCGCCGTCTGGGTGCGGCCGACCGGGCTGGTCTGGCCGGCGGCCGAGAAGCGGTACCAGTACCGGGTGTACGGCCGCAGCCCGCGCACGTCGACCTTGACGGTGTGGTCGGTGTCCGGGCTGGTCGTGACCGAGCCGGACCGCAGGACCCGGCGGAACTGCTGGTCGGCCGCGAGCTCCCACCGCACCCTGAGCGGCGCCCCGCGCCCGCTGCCCGGTGTCGCCGGGCGGCTGCCGGGCGGGGTCGGCGGGGTGGCCCGGGTCCAGAGCATGATGCCGTCGGCGAGCGGGTCGCCGCTGGCCACGCCGTAGCCGAACACTCCCGCGGCCGCCGGCGCCTCCGCCGCCTGCGCGTCGAAAGGGCGCAGCGGGACGAGGGCGAGTGCACCGCCGAGGGCCGTGCCCTTGAGCACCCCCCGTCGGCTGGGCGAGGACAGCGTGGGTGAGGACAGCGTGGGGGCGGACGGGGGCTTCGGGATCTCGGTCACGGGCGGCATCCTGCACCCTCCGGGTGACGCGCACCACACCCGTGCGGCCGACACCGTCGGCAGGACCCGTGACAGATGCGAGGACGTCCAGGTACCTTGCGGGTCCTGCCCACGAATGAGGGAGCTCCCTGTGGCCCTGCACGTGCCGACGCACCCGGTCCGCTTCGTGACCTCCGCGAGCCTGTTCGACGGGCACGACGCCGCGATCAACATCATGCGCCGGGTCCTGCAGAGCCAGGGCGTCGAGGTCGTCCACCTGGGCCACGACCGCAGCGTCGAGGCGGTCGTCACGGCCGCCCTCGAGGAGGACGCGCAGGGGGTGGCGGTCAGCTCCTACCAGGGCGGCCACGTGGAGTACTTCAGCTATCTCAAGGAGCGCCTGGCGGAGGTCGGCGCCGGCCACGTGCAGGTCTTCGGCGGCGGCGGCGGCGTCATCGTGCCTGAGGAGATCGCCCTGCTGAGGAGCCGGGGGGTCACCATCTTCGCGCCCGAGGACGGCCAGCGGCTCGGCCTGGCCGGGATGATCAACCAGCTGGTCGCGTCGTGCGACCTCGACCTGGCGGCCGAGCCCCCGGCCCTCGACGAGCTGCTGTCGGGCAGCACGGCAGCATTGGCCCGCGCGCTCACCGTGCTCGAGCTCGGCCGCTCCCCGGAGCTCGCCGCGGCCGTGCACGAGCACGCCCGGCCGGTCCCGGTCCTCGGCATCACCGGCACCGGCGGGTCGGGCAAGTCCTCGCTCACCGACGAGCTGCTCCGGCGGCTGCGCCTGGACCAGGAGGACAAGCTGCGGATCGCCGTGCTGGCCATCGACCCGACCCGGCGCAAGGGCGGCGGGGCGCTGCTCGGCGACCGGATCCGGATGAACGCGCTGGCCGCCGGCACCGTCTACTTCCGGTCGATGGCCACCCGCGGCGGCGGCGCCGTGCCGGAGCACCTGGGCGACGCGATCGCGGCCTGCAAGGCCGCTGGCTTCGACCTCGTGGTCGTCGAGACCCCCGGGATCGGGCAGGGCGACACCACGATCACGTCGTACAGCGACGTCTCGCTCTACGTCATGACCCCGGAGTACGGCGCCGCGTCCCAGCTCGAGAAGATCGACATGCTGGACCACGCCGACGTGGTGGCGGTCAACAAGTTCGAGCGGCGTGGCGCCGACGACGCCCGGCGTGACGTCGCCCGGCAGCTGGTGCGCAACCGGGAGGCGTTCGGGCAGTCGTGGGAGGACATGCCGGTCTTCGGCACCAGCGCCGCCCGCTTCCACGACGACGGCGTCACCGCGCTCTACCAGCACCTGCGCACGCTGCTGGTGGACAAGGGCCTCGCTGCCGGCGCCGGCGTCCTGCCCGCGGTCACCACCAGGGTGTCCACCGGGCTCACGTCGGTGCTGCCGGCCGCCCGCGAGCGCTACCTCGCGGAGATCACGGACACGGTGCGCAGCTACCACGCGACCACCGACGCGCAGGCTGAGCTGGCCCGCCGCCGCCAGCACCTCACGACCGCCCGCGACCTGGTGCAGGACACCGCCGAGCTCGACGCGCTGCTCGCGGGCACCGAGGTCGACCCTGCGGTGCAGGCGCTGCTGGACGCCTGGCCCGCGAGGGTGCAGGAGTACAGCGGCGACGAGCTCGTCTACTCCGTGCGGGGCAAGGAGATCCACACCCCGCTGACGAAGCAGACACTGTCGGGCAGCGAGGTGCGGCGCGTGGCCCTGCCCCGTACGCAGGATGCCGGTGAGCTCGTCGGCTTCCTGCGCCGCGAGAACCTGCCGGGCTACTTTCCCTTCACGGCAGGCGTTTTCCCCTTCAAGCGACAGGGCGAGGCGCCGGCCCGGATGTTCGCGGGGGAGGGCGACGCGTTCCGCACCAACCGCCGCTTCCAGGTGCTGTCGAAGGGCCAGCCGGCGACCCGGCTGTCGACGGCCTTCGACTCCGTCACCCTGTACGGCCGCAACCCCGACCCGCGTCCCGACATCTACGGCAAGGTCGGCACCAGCGGCGTCTCGATCGCGACCCTCGACGACCTCAAGGTGCTGTACGACGGCTTCGACCTCTGCTCGCCCACGACGTCGGTGTCGATGACCATCAACGGGCCGGCGCCGACGATCCTGGCGATGTTCCTCAACACGGCCATCGACCAGCGGCTCGACCGGTTCCGCGCGGACGAGGGGCGCGAGCCCGACGCGGCCGAGGCCGACGAGCTGCGCGCCTGGGTGCTGCGCACGGTCCGTGGCACCGTGCAGGCCGACATCCTCAAGGAGGACCAGGGCCAGAACACCTGCATCTTCTCCACGGAGTTCGCCCTGCGGTGCATGGCCGACATCCAGGAGTACTTCGTCGAGCACCAGGTGCAGAACTTCTACTCCGTCAGCATCTCCGGCTACCACATCGCCGAGGCCGGGGCCAACCCGATCAGCCAGCTGGCGTTCACGCTGGCCAACGGCTTCACCTACGTCGAGGCCTATCTCGCGCGCGGGATGGCGATCGACGACTTCGCCCCCAATCTGTCGTTCTTCTTCAGCAACGGCATGGACGCCGAGTACACCGTCCTCGGCCGGGTCGCCCGGCGGATCTGGGCCATCGCGATGAAGGAGAAGTACGGCGCGGCGGAGCGCTCGCAGAAGCTCAAGTACCACGTGCAGACGTCCGGCCGGTCCCTGCACGCCCAGGAGATGGCGTTCAACGACATCCGGACAACGCTGCAGGCGCTGTGCGCGCTCTACGACAACGCGAACAGCCTGCACACCAACGCGTACGACGAGGCCGTGACCACTCCCGGCGAGGAGTCGGTGCGGCGGGCGCTGGCCATCCAGATGATCATCGACCAGGAGTGGGGCCTGTCGGCGAACGAGAACCCGCTGCAGGGCTCGTACGTCGTCGACGAGCTGACCGACCTGGTCGAGCAGGCCGTGCTGGCGGAGTTCGACCGGATCGCCGAGCGGGGCGGGGTGCTCGGCGCGATGGAGACCGGCTACCAGCGCGGCCGCATCCAGGACGAGTCGATGCTGTACGAGCACCGCAAGCACGACGGGTCGCTGCCCATCATCGGCGTCAACACCTTCCGCGCGCCCGAGTCCGACACGGCGCCGCCGACCGTCGAGCTCGCCCGCGCGACCGAGGCCGAGAAGCAGTCCCAGCTGGACCGGCTGCACGCCTTCCACGAGACGCACCGCGAGCAGGCGCCGGCGGCTCTGGCGGCGCTGCAGAAGCAGGCGACCGAGGGAGGGAACGTCTTCGCGGCTCTCATGGACGCGGTGCGCTCGTGCTCGCTCGGCCAGATCAGCGAGGCGTTCTTCGAGGTCGGCGGCCAGTACCGTCGCAACGTCTGAGATGGACACCATCGCCGAGGCGCACCGGCACTGGACCGAGCACGGCTGGGGCGACGCGGCGGACGGGATGGCCGCGGTAACCTCGGTGATGCGGGCCCAGCAGATCCTGCAGGCCCGCGTCGACGAGGTCCTCAAGCCCTTCGACCTGACGTTCGCCCGCTACGAGCTGCTCATGCTGCTGCACTTCAGCAGCCGGGGGTCGCTGCCCATCAAGAAGGCCAGCGAGCGGCTGCAGGTCCACCCCACGAGCATCACCAACGCCGTCGACCGGCTCTCGGCCGCGGGGCTGGTGGTACGCCGGCCGCATCCCACCGACGGCCGGGGCACCCTCGTCGAGCTCACCGCCGACGGCCGGCTGCTGGCGGGCAAGGCCACCGACCAGCTGAACGCGACGGTGTTCAGCGCCCCCGGGCTCACGGCGCGCCGGGTGCGGACGCTGGTCTCGGTGCTCGCCGACCTGCGGCGCAGCGCCGGCGACCTGCCCTGACGCGGTAGCCGCGCCGCCCCGCCGCCGGCACGTCAGCGCAGGGTGCCGAGCGCCGAGCGGGCCCGGCCGAGGTCGCGCCGGCGCGCCTCGTACGTCGCACCGACGCCGGTGAGCAGCACCCCGACGGCCCCCAACACGACCCACCGCGGTACGGCGTCGGCGTACGGCGCGAGCAGCAGCAGCCCGCCGGCCAGCACGCCGGCGGACCCGGCCACCACGAGGGCCCGAAGGCGCAGCGAGGCGCCGAGCAGCAGGACGGCAGCGGCCAGCAACGTGAGGGCAAGCAGCCGGCCCACGCTGTCCGCCGGGTCGTTGGCGGCGACCAGCAGCGACGGCACGAGCAGCACCGACAGGCCGGCGCCGTACGCGGTCACCGAGTCGAGCTCCGGGCCGCGCCGGTGGCGCAGCGCGCCCGCGGCCAGCAGGGCGAGCGCGGGCGGCACGGTGTAGGCCTCGACGAGCTCGACGCCGTGCTGGCCGAGCCCGAGCCACAGGCCGGCCAGGGCGACCGCCGAGCCCGCGGCGGCCGAGCCGCGTCCGGTCGCCCACGGCAGGACGGTCGACCCGGCCACCGCGCACAGCCCCACCGCACCGAGGACCAGCGGGCGCGCGTCGCCCGCCGGCAGGTCCAGCGCCGCCGCGGCCACCCCGGTCAGCAGCACCGCCAGCGCCGCCGGCAGGGCAGGGGCCGCGGAGCCGCGGGTGAGCCGGGCGGCCGCGAGCCCCGCGACCAGCAGCCCCAGGGCGGCCAGCGCGCCGGGGGCGACCTCGTCGGCGGGTGCGGCGAGCAGCGCCGTCTTGGCCAGCAGCGCGTAGCCGGCGCGCCGCGTCGCTGCGTGCTGCCCGTCGGCGAGCCGCTCGGCGACCAGGACGGCGGCAAGAGCCACCGCGCCGACCGTGAGAGCGCGCCCGCCCGCTCCGAGGGAGGGGCCGACGAGGGCCTGCGCGGCGGCGGCCCCGAGCAGCCAGGCCGGCACCAGCGCCCCCGGCCGGGCCGCGCTCGCGAGCAGGGCGGCGACGGCCAGCAGCCCGTACGCCGTCGTGGCGCCGAGCGGGGCGCCGGCCTCGTCCGCCGCCAGCGCGCCGAGCAGCGCCGGCACGGCGACCACGGCCGAGGACACGAGCAGCACGCGGCGCAGGTGCGCGCCGGCGGCGGACCGCAGCGGAAGGCGGCCGAGGGCGACGTCGAGCAGGGCGACCGCGGCGAGGACCGGGGCCACCGTCTCCGGGTCCCCACTTCCCCGGGCCAGCAGGCAGAGCACGCTGACGTGCGCCAGCAGGACCGTCCCGATGCGGCCGGCCCGCGTCGGCACGAGCCAGGCAACCAGCCCGGCCAGCACCGCGACCCCGGCGGTGCCGAGGGCCCACCAGGTCTCCGGCCGCATGCCGTCCGCTCCGAGAAGCCCGGCCGCCCGCGCCGGGGCGAGGGCGGTGACGCCGAGCACGAGCGCGACGGCCGCCGCGCACTCCGCCGAGGACCGCAGCCCGCGGTGCAGGGCGACGCGGGAGGCGGCGACGGCGCCCAGGGCGAGGGCGACGAGCGCGGCACAGCGACCGGCCGGCTCGAGCACGCCGTACGTCCAGGCGGCGAACACCAGCGCGGCCAGGGCGAGGGCCGCCCCACCGGTGCCCAGCAGCACGTCCTGCGCGCTGCGCCGGCTGCCGCCGGGAACGGCACCGGCCGGCAGCAGCCGGGCGATCAGCTCGCGACGCTCGGCCATGAGGACGCCGAGCTGCTGGTCGACCTGCCAGAGGCGCCCGGCGTCCGTCCCGGTCAGCCGGAGCCGGCAGCGCGGGCAGGCCGGCGCGCCGGTGATCGGGGCCGAGCAGTGCGGGCAGGTGGGATCGGGTGCGGTCATGCCCGCACTGTCGCCGCGGGCGGCACCGCCGGACACCGCAGAACTACTCAGCTGCCCTGCCGGAAACCGCCTACGCGGGACGTCGCGACGTGATACCCGTGTTCCCGTCGCTCGCCATCCGCCCGGCCGAGGAGGCCAGATGTCCGACACCGCAGTGCATTCCGCCCCCGGACTGCCCGGGGTACGCCCGCTCTCGGGCGTCCTGCAGGGCGCCGCCCCGCCGCCCGCACCGGCCGGCGCGCCGGCACCCGAACCCGCGCCGGCACCCGCGCCGCCGGCCGACCAGCCGGCGGCAGCGGGCGACGAGGCCTGGTCCACCGTCTTCGGGGCGCCCGACGTCGGGAGCGCCCCGTACGCGGTCGCGGTGGACGGCGACGTCGTCTACCTCGGCGGGAGCTTCACCGGCGTCATGGCCGGGATGCCGCAGGACACCTACCTGCGGATCGCCCGCTGGGACGGGCGGGCCTGGTCGCCACTCGGGGCCGGCCTGGACGGGACGGTGCGGGCGATCGCGGTGGTCGGCGACGACGTCTACGTGGGCGGCGAGTTCGCCGTCGCCGGCGGCACCGTCACGGCCGCCCGGCTGGCCCGCTGGGACGGATCCGCCTGGCACGACGTCGGCGGCGGCGTGGCCTACCCGGACCAGCCGTTCTCGGCCGTGGTCCGGGCGCTGGCCAGCGACGGCCGGCGGCTGTACGTGGCCGGGACGTTCGACCGGGTGGGCCGCGGGCCGGCGGCCGTCGCGGCCAACGGGCTGGCGGCGTACGACCTGGAGACCGGCAGCTGGGCGGCGCTCGGCTCCGGCCTGACCCACCTCGGCTCCCCCGGGGAGGGTCGGGCGCTGCTGCTGTCGGGCAGCCGGTTGTACGTCGGGGGCTACTTCGACGACGCCGGCGGCATCGCGACCGGGTCCTTGGCGACCGTCGACACCACGACGGGGCAGTGGAGCGGCTTCGGCGCCGGCATCCGGGCGGGCGAGTTCGTCGCGCAGGTCGAGAGCCTGGCCACGGACCCCGCGACCGGCGCCATCTATGTCGGGGGCAGCTTCACCTCCGCGGACACCACCGCGGCCTCCGGGGTAGTGCGGCTGGACGGGACCGCGTTCACCTCGCTCGGGGAGTTCACCTTCTTCGGCAACGCCTCCACCGCGAGCGTCAAGGCGCTGGCCGTCTCCGGCGGGAAGGTCTATGCGGGCGGGGAGTTCAGCGCCGCAGGCAACGCGGCCGTCGCGCAGTGGGTGGTCCTCGACGGGAACGGGTGGTCGGCGCCCTGGGACCAGGTGGACAACGTCGTGCGCGCTCTCGCAGGGTACGGCGAGGGCGTCGTCGTCGGGGGTGACTTCGTCTCGTCCGGCTCGCTGCGGGTCACCCACGCCGGCATCTGGACCGGCGAGCGCTGGCAGACCTTCGGCCAGGGCGTCTCGTACGACCCGTACGCCGACGGCAACGTCTACGCGGTCTCGGTGGTCGAGGGCGGCGCGTACGTCGGCGGCGTCTTCGACCAGGCCGGGCCGGTACGGGCGGGGTCGGTCGCCCGCTGGACCGGTACCGCGTGGGACCCGATGGGTGGTGGGGTGGCCGCGGCGAACGGCCTGGGCAAGGTGACCGCGATGGCGCAGCTGGGCGGCGACCTCTACGTCACCGGGAGCTTTGCCACCGCGGGCGGCGTGGTCGCGGCCAACATCGCCCGCTGGGACGGCACGTCCTGGTCCGCGGCCGGCAGCGGGCTCAACGGCACCGGCTACGCCCTGTGCGTGCTCGGCGGCCGGCTCTACGTCGGCGGCAGCTTCACCGCCGCAGGGACGACGTCGGCGAGCGGCGTCGCGGCGTGGGACCCGGCGACCGGCACGTGGAGTGCGCTCGGCAACGCCCCCGTGTACGACGACGACGTCCTGGGGCTCGCCGCGATCGACGACCGCTACCTGGTCATCGGGGGTGAGTACAACGCGTTCCGGCGCAACAACCGCGACCTGGTCCGCGGGCTGAACGGGATGGTCCTGTACGACACGCAGGCACCGCTCGCCGTCGACGACCCGCTCACCGGCTACCTCGTCCTCGCCGGCGTGCAGCGCTCCTCGGGCACCGGCACCGTCCGCGCCCTGCACGTGCTCGGCGGCGACCTGTACGTCGGCGGCTCGTTCGACACCGCCGGCGTCGTGCAGCTGGCCGAGCCGCAGGACGCCGGCTTCGCCGCGCAGAACCTGGCCGTCTGGCACGTCGGCGGGGACGGCAGCTGGTCCGCGGCCGGCGGCGCCGACCAGCCCGTGCAGGCGCTGACCACCCTCGACGGCACCCAGCTGGTCCTGGCCGGCTGGTTCACCGTTGCCGGCACCACCCGGGCCAACGGGGTCGCGGTGCTCGACCCGGCCACCGGGGCCTGGTCGTCGTTCGGCAGCGGTCTCGGTGGCGGGCTCAGCGGCGTGCTGCACGGCGAGGCACTGGCCCACGACCCGGCGCTCGGCACCTGGGTGGGCGGGACGTTCAACACCGCGGGCGGTGCGCCGAGCTGCGGTCTCGCCCTGTGGACGGGCACGTCGGTCGCCGGCTGACCGCCCGTGCCAGGATGCCCGGCACCCGAAGGAGGTGCCGGTGACCGAGGCCGACGCGTGGCGGCGCAGCCACTGGAACACCTACCTGGAGCGGCACGCCTGCCAGGTGCCGGACCGGCTCGCGCTGGTCTTCGAGGACCGGACCTACACCTGGAAGGCCCTGCGCGATCGGGTGGCGGCGCTGGCGGGCGCGCTGGCCCGCCGCGGCGTGGCGTCGGGCGACCGGGTCGCACTGCTGATGGGCAACCGGCCGGAGTTCCTCGAGACCGTGCTGGCCGCGACCCGGCTCGGAGCGGTCGCGGTTCCCATCAACTTCCGGCTCACGGCCGAGGAGGTGGCGTACGTCCTGCAGGACTGCGCACCCCGGGTCCTCCTGACGGACGGGCCGAACGCCCGCACGGCGTCGGCCGCCCGGCGCGACCTCGACCTGGACCTGGTGGTGCTCGGGAACCAGCAGGAGCGGGCGGAGCGCTACGACGACCTGGTGACCGAGCCGGGGGAGCCGGAGCCGCTGCGCGAGGTCGCCGAGGACGCGCCCGCGCTGATCATGTACACCTCCGGCACCACCGGCCGGCCGAAGGGCGCGGTGCTGTCACACGCCAACCTGCAGGGCCAGGCGCTGACCATCGTGCGGGCCTGGCGGCTGTTCGACGACGACGAGGTCAACCTCGTCGCGTCGCCGCTGTTCCACATCGGCGGGCTCGGCTCGGTCGTCCCGCTGCTGCTCATCGGCGGGTGCATCGTGCTGCTGCCCAGCGGCGCGTTCAGCGCGGCCCAGGTGCTCGACGCCCTCGAGCAGCACCGGGTGACCAGCGTGTTCCTCGTACCCACCGCCTGGCAGGCGGTCTGCGCGGACCCGACGCTCGCGAGCAGGGATCTGTCGAGCCTGCGGACCACCTGCTGGGGCGCGGCACCGGCGTCCACCACGCTGCTGCGGCGGATGGCCGAGGTCTTCCCGGGCGTCACCAACGTCGCGGTGTTCGGGCAGACCGAGATGTCCCCGGTGACGTGCGTTCTCGACGGGCGGGACGCGATCCGCAGGATCGGCTCGGTGGGCCGGCCGATCAGCACCCTCGACGTGCGGGTGGTCGACCCCGAGATGCGGGACGTCCCGCAGGGCGGGGTCGGCGAGATCGTCTACCGCGGCCCCACCCAGATGGCCGGCTACTGGCGCAACGAGGCGGCGACCGCCGAGGCCTTCCGCGGCGGCTGGTTCCACTCCGGCGACCTGGTCAGGGTCGACGAGGAGGGCTTCGTCTACGTCGTCGACCGGGCCAAGGACATGATCATCTCGGGCGGGGAGAACATCTACTGCGCCGAGGTCGAGGACGCCCTCGCCGCGCACCCCGCCATCACCGAGGTGGCCGTGATCGGCCGGCCGCACCCGCGGTGGGGCGAGACGCCTGTCGCCGTCGTCGCCCTGCAGCCCGGCCAGGACCTGACCGTGGACGGGCTGCGCGGCTGGGCGCGGGAGCGGCTGGCGTCGTACAAGATCCCGACGGTGCTGGAGGTCGTGGACATGCTGCCCCGCAACGCCAGCGGGAAGGTCGTCAAGGGCGCGCTGCGCGAGCGGTACGGGGGTCAGTAGCTCTTGGGCAGGCCGAGCGCCTGGGTGCCGAGGTGGGCGAGCACGAGCTCCTCGGACACCGGGATGTTCCTGCCGATCCGGGCGTCGCGGAACAGCCGCTCCACCGGGTACTCCTTGGAGTACGCCATCCCGCCGAACACCTGGAACGCCTGGTCGCTGGCCTCCCAGGCGACCTGCGCCCCGGTGAGCTTGGCGATGTTGGCCTCGGTGCCGCACGGCAGCCCGGCGTCGAACAGCCAGGCCGCCTTGTACGTCATGAGCCGCCCCAGCTCGGTCTTGGCCTTGATCTGCGCCAGCGGGAACTGCAGGGCCTGGTTGGCGCCGATCGGCCGGCCGAAGACCACGCGCTCGCGGGCGTAGTCGCAGGCCACCTGCAGCGCCGCGTCGGCGTGCCCCACCCCGCCGGCGGCGGCCAGGATGCGCTCGGGGTTGAGCACGTCCCAGAGCACCCCGAAGCCGGCGTCCACCTCGCCGACGACGCGCGAGGACGGCACCCGCACGTCGTCGAAGAACACCGCGCTCGACGTGACGATGTTGCTGCCCATCTTGGGGATGGGTGCGTAGGTCAGGGTGCCGGCCGCGAGCGCCTCGCGCACGTCGACCAGCAGCAGCGTGAAGCCCGCCGTGCGGGGCCGGGCCTGGGCCGCCGGGGTGGTCCGGGTGACCGCGAGCATCCACTCGGCGTTCTCCACGCCGGAGATCCAGGTCTTCTGACCGGACACCAGGAAGTCGTCGCCGTCCCGCCGCGCCGCGGTGGTGATCTCGAGCGCGTTGCTGCCGGCGTCGGGCTCGGTGAGCGCCATGCAGAACTGCGCCTCGCCCGAGGCGACCCTCGGCAGGATGGCGGCGCGCTGCTCGTCGGTGCCGTGCCGGGTCAGGGTCATCGCGCCGAAGCCGGGCGTCAGGATGTAGAGGAACGTGCCCGCGGTGCCCCCCGAGGCGGCGAGGGTGTCGCAGGCCACCGCGAGCTCCAGCAGGCCCTGCCCGCCGCCGCCGTACTGCTCGGGGATGCACAGCCCGACCCAGCCGCCGTCGGACAGGTCGCGCCACACCTCGGTCGGGAACCGGTGCTCGTCCTCGCAGCGCGACCAGTAGGCGTGGTCGTACTTCGCCGCGACCGCCGCCACTCCCTCACGCACCGCGAGCGCCGTGTCCGGAAGGGTGAAGTCCATGGCCGCAGGCTACGGCGGGACCGTTCTTTCGGGGGCGGACGACTAGGTTCGACGCATGTCCCGACGGCGGTCCGCGTCCACCGGAGCCGTGCACGGCATCGACCTGGGCACGACCTACAGCTGCCTGGCGACCGTGGGCGCCTCCGGGGCGCCCGAGGTCGTCCCGCTGCTGGACGGCTCGCTGACGCTGCCCAGCGTGGTGCTGTTCCTCGGCGCCGACGACTGCCTGACCGGCGAGCCGGCGCGGGCCCAGGCCAGGTCGCACCCGGACGAGGTCTGCTCCCTGGTCAAGCGGCGGATGGGCGACGGCGAGTGGCGCTTCGTCGCGCACGGCCGGGCCTGGTCGGCCCCCGCGGTGAGCAGCCTGGTCCTCAAGGCGCTGGTCAACGACACGGCCCTGCACACCGGCCCGGTCAAGGACGTGGTCCTGACCGTCCCGGCGTACTTCGGCGACGAGGAGCGGCGGGCCACCCGGCTGGCGGGGGAGTACGCCGGGCTCACCGTCCTCGACGTGATCAGCGAGCCGATCGCCGCGGCGCTGGCGTACGGCTTCGCCCGGCTGGACCCGGCGGTCGCGGCCGGCCCGGCCGAGGAGACGGCGCTGGTCTACGACCTCGGCGGCGGCACGGTCGACGTCACGGTCGGGGAGCTGGCGGAGCGCCGCGTCGCGGTGGTGGCGATCGACGGCGACCACGAGCTCGGTGGCGCGGACTGGGACGAGAAGCTGGCCGTGCACCTGTCGCGCGCCTTCTGCGAGGCGCACCCGGATGCCCAGGACCCGCTGGACGACGGCACCGGCAGCCAGGCGGTGGTGCTCGCCGCGGAGCGCGCCAAGCGCGAGCTGAGCTCGGCCGACCGCACCGTCGTGCGGGTCGAGCACGACGGCCGGGCCAGCGACGTGGTCGTCACCCGCGCGGAGCTCGAGCGGCTCACCGGTGGCCTGCTCGACCGCACGATGGAGCTGACCGGGCAGGCGGTCGCGGCGGCCCGGGACCGCGGGGTGTCCCGGATCGACCGGGTCCTGCTGGTCGGCGGGGCCAGCCGGATGCCGGCGGTCGCGGCACGGCTCAAGGCCCAGCTGCGCGTCCCGGTCGAGCTCGCCGACCCCGACCTCGCGGTGGCCAAGGGCGCTGCGGTCTACGCCGAGAAGAAGGCCGTGGAGCGCCTGCTGCACGGCGACCTGGTCACCCGCGGTGCGCTGGCGGACGGCGCCGAGCTGTCCACCGCGAGTGCCGCGGACGTCGGCGCGGCGGCCGCCCGGCTGGGCGAGGCGCTCGGGATGTCGCCCGAGCGGGTCCTGCGGATCGTGCAGGTGCAGGTCCTCAACGTGTGCTCCCGCGGGTTCGGCGTGCTCGCGCTCAGCCCGATGACCGGCGAGCCGGAGGCGGTGTTCCTGGTGCACCGCAACGACCGGCTGCCGATCGCGGTCGGTCGCAGCTTCGGCACGGTGCTCGACGACCAGGACATCGTCACGCTGCGCGTCGTCGAGCAGGGCGGCGGCGCGGAGTCCGGACGGCTGGAGGACAACAAGATCATTGCCGAGGCGTCGATCACCGGCATCCCGCCCGGCCATCCCGCCGGCACCCAGATCGTGATCGGCCTGCGGATGGGGTTCGACGGCATCCTGCACCTCACCGCCGCGCACGAGGGCATGGCCGACCGGCCGCTCACCATGGAGGTCGAGACCAGCGCCGCGCTGAGCCAGGCCGACGTGGCCCGCGAGCGCGCGCAGGTCGCCAAGGTGCGCCGCCGACACCGGTGAGAGCCTTCGACGGCAACGACTACCGCCGGGTGCTGGCCGCGATCGACGCGCGCGGGGGCGTGCAGACCAGCGACCCGTTCGAGCAGTACGACCTGCCGCTGGACGACGTCGACCGGCTGCGTGACCGCGACGTCGCCGCCCAGGTGGACGCCGTCTGGGCGTTCTGGCAGAAGCAGCGCGACCACCCCAAGTACCGCGGTCTGGTGACCGCCCTGCTCGCCCGGCACGGGGAGGTCGCCCCGCGGCTGCGCGACCCCGCCGGCCGGCGCCGGCTGGCCGACGAGGCGCGGCAGGCGCGGGCGCAGCGCGAACAGGCCCGGGGCGTCCCGCTGGACGCGGCGATCGCCCGGCTGGTCGAGCGGTTCGGGGGGATCCCGGCCGACAAGGTCGCGGGGCTGCGCCGGGTGGCCGCCGCGGCCGGGCTCGACGAGCGGACGACGCAGGAGCGGCTCGCCCGGCACCCGCTGCTGGACGCCGCCCCGCCGCCGCCGGACTACCGCCAGGTACGCCGCGACCTCGACGAGCTGGGCCGGCTGCTCGGGGTCGAGCCGCCCGCCGGGCTGTACGACCTGCTCGGGCTGCCGCCCGGGGCACCTGCCGAGCAGGTCGCGCACGAGCGGGCAGCCGCCTCGGCCCGCAACCGCGAGCTGCGGCCGGACCGCCGGCGGGCCCTCGTGGACGACCTGCTGGCCGCGGTGACGACGCTGCTGGTCCAGGGCGACCCGGCTGCCTATCTCGACGCCGTCGCCGACGAGGTCCGCGCCCGGCTGCGGGCGCGGGTCGCGATGGTGGTGCTCGTGGAGGACGGGCTCGGGACCGACGACGCCGCGCAGCTGGTCGCCGAGGCCGAGGCCGGCGGGCTCGACCGTCCCCGGGCCCTGCGGGTGCTGGCGGACCTTGCCGCGGAGTCGGGGGTGCCGCTGCCGGCCGGCCTCGCGGGCGCACCCCCGACGCCGGCGCCTGACATGCCCGCCGCGCCCCGGCCCCCCGCCGGGCCGCGCCCGCCCGCAACCCCCGGCGCGTGGCAGGAGCCGCTGTCGCAGGCACGCGCGGCGCTGCGGGCCGGCCGGGTGCTGGAGGCCCAGCAGCGGCTCGGCGAGGCGCGCGAGCTGGCCGGCGGGACGCTGCCCCCGCTGCGGGTCCTCGACGAGCAGGTCGCCGCGGTTCTCGTCGCGGCGCGGCAGCGCTGGGCCGAGGTCGCCGCGGCCCTCGCCTATGGGCGGCCGGACGCCGCGGTGGAGGGCCTGGAGCAGCTCGCCGC
>DASTLY010000123.1:0-1988 GCA_035714445.1 Mycobacteriales bacterium | reverse complement strand
CGACGCCACCGCGCGGGGCGTCCTGTTCGACGCGCAGCTCGAGCTGGGGGAGTACGAGGCAGGCACCGCGACCCTGGACGCGATGCTGTCGCTGCGTCCCGGCGTCCCCTCCTTCACCCGCGCGTCGTACCTGTTCGAGCTTCGGGGGGACACCGCCGAGGCCACGAGCGCGCTGGAGCGGGCGCTGGACGTGGCGACCACGCCGGCCGACGCCTCGTTCGCCCTGCTGCACCTCGGCGAGCTGGCCCTGGGGGCGGGAGACGTGGAGACCGCCGCCGCCCACTTCGCCGAAGGACTGCGCCGGGACCCGGCGCGGGTGGACCTGCTCGTCGGCCGGGCCCGGGCTGCCGTCGCCCGCGGTGACGTGGACGCGGCGCTGGCCGACTACGCGGACGTCGTGGAGCGGTTGCCGCAGCCCAGCTACCTCTACGAATACGGCGAGCTGCTCGAGAGCCTGGGCCGGGACGCCGACGCCGACGAGCAGTACGCCGTCGCGGAGGCGGCGCAGGCGCTGTTCACGGCCGCCGGTGCGGTCCCGGACGTCGAGACGGTCCTGGCGGACGCCGACCACGGGCGAGCCGACCGGGCGCTGACCACCGCGCAGGCCCAGTACGCGACCCGGCGCAGCGTCCAGGTGGAGGACGCCCTCGCGTGGGCGCTGCACGCCGCCGGCCGCTCCGCCGAGGCACTGCCGCACGCCCTCGCCGCCCAGCGCCTGGGCACCCGCAACGCGCTGTGGGACTACCACCGCGGGGTCATCCAGCTCGCCGCCGGGCAGGTCGAGGCCGGCCGTGCGTCGCTGGCCCTGGCCCTGGAGACCAACCCGCACTTCTCGGTGCGGCACGCGCCGCTGGCCGAGCAGGCGCTGGCCGCGAGCGCCGCCGGATGAGGCCGTGCCGCCCCCGGCCCGCGCGGCTGCGTCCGTGGTCGCTGCGTCCGTTGCTTCTGCGTCCGTCGTCTCTGCTGGCCTCGTCGCTGCTGGCCGGCGTGCTGGTGGCGGCCGCCGCCGGTGCTGCCGCGGCGCACCCGCTGGGCAACTTCACCGTCAGCCACTACCACGGCCTGACCCTGGCTCCCGACGGCGTCGAGGTTCACACCGTCATCGACGTCGCGGAGATCCCGACGCAGCAGCGCCGGGCCGGCATCGACTCGGACGCCGACGGGGCGCTCTCGGCCGCTGAGCTGGGCGCGGAGGCGGGCCGCGAGTGTCCGGCCGTCGCTGCCGACCTCACGGCGACCGTCGACGGGGCCAGGCTCGGATGGACCGTCGACGCGGTGGCTCTCGAGGTGGTTCCCGGGGAGGCCGACCTGCCCACCCTGCGGCTGACGTGCGACCTCTCCGCACCCGCCGACCTCGGCGCGCGGGCGTCGGTCAACTTCACCGACGGGTACCGCACCGACCGCATCGGCTGGCACGAGGTGACCGCCGTGGGTGTGGGGATGCGGCTGGTCGAGTCGTCCGTGCCGTCCACCAGCGTCAGCGACCGCCTCCGCTCCTACCCGAGCGACCTGCTGTCCTCCCCGCTGGACGTGCGCTCCGCGGCGGTGGTCGCCGAGCCGGGGCGGCCGGTGGCAGGTCGGGCCGGGCCGGCAGCGGACCCGGCCGGGTCGTTCAGCAGGCTGGTCGCCGAGGGGGACCGCCGGCTCGGGGACCTCGTGGGCGATCGGCAGCTGACCCCGCTGGTCGGGGCACTCGCCGTCGCCCTCGCCGCGCTGCTGGGGGCCGGGCACGCGGTGCTGCCCGGGCACGGCAAGACGGTGATGGCCGCCTACCTGGCCGGTCGTCGGGGCCGTCCGCGCGACGCCCTGCTGGTCGGGGCCACGGTGACGTTGACGCACACGGCGGGCGTGCTCCTTCTCGGGCTGGCCCTGACCTTGTCGTCCGGGCTGGCCGGCGAGCGGGTGCTTCGCGTGCTGACGGTCGTCAGCGGGCTGCTGGTCGTCGTCATCGGTGCAGGTCTGCTCCGGGGCGCGCTGCGCGATCGGGC
>DASTLY010000122.1:0-18496 GCA_035714445.1 Mycobacteriales bacterium | reverse complement strand
GCCGATCCCGCGGCCGTGGTGCAACTCGCCCGGGAGCACCGGGCGCGCGTGATGGCTTTCAGCGGCGCCGGCTTCCTGGTGTGGGCGGTTCTGATCGTGTACGTCGCCCGACTGCGCCAGTACCTCGCTGCCCGCGTCCCCGAGGACAGTGTCCTCCCGATGCTGGCCTGGTCCGGCGGGCTGCTCACCGCCAGCAGTCAATTCATCGCTCTGTTCTTCACGAGCCTGCTCGTGCACCGCGCGGGCGAGGGCTATACCGCGACCGCGCTGGAGCCCATCCAGGCGATCAATGAGGGTCTCCCTTACGTCGCTTGGACACCCATGGGGCTGGCCGTCGGTGCCGTCGCCGTGGCGGCGTTGCGCGACCACGCCTTTCCGCGCTGGCTGGGCTGGTTCAGCGCGCTCATCACCGCCGCAGTGGTAGTGGTCACAGCAACCGATCTGCTATCTCCCAACTGGTTCCTCATCACGGCGTGGCTGATCGTCACGTCGAGTGCGCTCGCCATCGGCGCACGGCCAGCTCGTTCACGTACCGGAGCCCCGTCTTGAGCAGGGCGTGGCTGCCTGATGGCGCGCGGTCCCGTCCTGCTTCTCAAGCGCGGCCAACCACGAGTCGGTGGCTTCGGCCGGACCTGCTCAAAGGGGCTTGATCTGTCCGAGGGGGCGGCTCAGCCGCCCAGGGCGGCCCAGGTCCGGGGACCGACGACGCCGTCCACGACGAGCCTGGAGCCGGCCTGGAAGCGCAGCACCGCCGCGAGCGTGATCGGGCCGAACCCGCCGTCCGCCCTGACGCCTAGCAGCCGCTGCAGCGACACGACCGCGGGTCCGGTCGCCCCGATGCGCAGCTCGGGCGTCCCGGCCGGTGCGCCGGCGGGCGGTGCGGCCGGCGGGGCGGGGGCCGGCCCCCGCAGCGCGCCCCAGGTGCCCGGGCCGACGATGCCGTCGACGGTCAACCTCCGCGCGGCCTGGAGGCCCCGGACGGCGGCGTCGGTCCCGGGCCCGAAGTCACCGTCGGCGCCGACCCCGAGCCGGCGCTGCAGGTCGACGACCGCCGGCCCGGATGCGCCCTGCCGGACCAGCGGCGTGCTGCCCGGCCGGCCCACGCCGTAGGCCCCGGCCAGCACCGGCTGCAGCCGGACCACCTCACCGGCGTGCGGAGCGGCCCACATCAGGTTCCCGCCGGCGTAGACGGCGTCGTGGTAGACGACGCCGTCCGGGGTGAAGAAGAACAGGACGTCGCCGGGGAGGCGGTCCGTCGCGGGCACGTGCGTGGTCGCCGACCACTGCTCGGCGGAGGTGCGCGGCAGCGCGATCCCGACGTGCGCGTAGACGTACTGCACCAGCCCCGAGCAGTCGAACGACGACGGTCCCTCGTCGCCCCAGACGTAGGGCTTGCCGGCCTGCTGCGCGGCGTAGGCGACGGCGTCGTCGCCGACGCCGGCGTGCGCTGCCGGGGCGGCCGCCAGGACGAGGGCCAGGACGCCGGCGGCCGTCGCGAGCGCTCTCGCGCTGCGCGTCTGCCTGGGGCGGCAGGCCGGAGTCTGTGCGCCCGGCACGGCAGCCGAGCGCCGACGGGGCGGCCGGAGCCGGTGGCTCGTGGCGGGGCCTCTCGGGGCGGGGGACAGGCCCCGTCGGGCGAGGGCGGGACGGCGGTTGGGCGCGGTCATGGGGGTGTCCTCGGCAGGAAGCCGTCGCACCTGTCGCCGGAGGGCGGAAACGGTCGGGCGGGCACGCCGCTCACCGGTCGTTCTGCTGGGCTCGTGGGCCCTTCACCCGGCCACGGGGGCGCTGCCTCGGGTCCGCCGGAGTGGTAGCCGCGCGGTAGAAGCACAAGACCGAGGCGACCACCGTGGCGTACAGCACGGGCTTGAGATAGCGCACGACGGCGCTGGGGCCGGTCCAGTCGGCGGGCGCTCCGTAGGTGACCCACAGCATCCACATCAGTCCGGCGAGCGCGACGCCCAGCCCCAGGGCCAGCCAGCCCGCGCGACCGAGGGCACGCCGCCGTGAGCTGCGGCCCGCCTGGCTGTACGCCCGGCTCACGTGTAGGTGATCGTCGTACGCCCGGTGCGGCGTTCCAGCACGACGTAGCCGCCCTGGAAGTCGCTGCGGGTGCGGCCGCGCCCGGCTGCGCGCGGCTCGGCGACGGGGTAGCCGAGCCGGCCGCCCGACCCGCCGACGGCGAGCCATGCGGCGCGGATCGGGCCGCGGACGCTGTGCGCCCCGGTCGCGCCGCTCCACAGGATGGTGGCCTGCGGCGAGGTGGGGGTGCCCCGGCCGACGAACTCGTTGTAGCGGCCGCCGCCGGCCGCAGGCAGCTCGGACGTCAGCGGCCGGCCCAGCACCCCGTCCTCGCCGCCGAGGGCCAGCCAGCGCCGGCGGATCAGGCCGTACACCGCGTGGGCCCCGGTGGCGGGGGACCAGTGCACCGACGCGTCGCCGCCCGGCCCGGTGAAGCCCTGGTAGCGGCCCACCTGGTCAGCGGACACCCGCTCGGCGGAGGTCGGGTATCCCAGGGGGCCGGACAGCGCCCCGAGGGCGAGCCAGGTGTTGTGGATCTCCCCCTGGACGGGGTGCGCCCCGAGGTCGGCCCGCCACGTGATCGTCGACCCGCCGGAGCCGTTGAAGTCGTTGTAGGCCCCCTGCCCGTCGGGGGCGCGCCGCTCGGACGTGGTGGGGTAGCCGAGCGGACCGGTCTCCGCGCCGTAGGCGCGGTAGGCGTCGCGGATGCGCCCGTGGACCTCGTGGGCGCCGCTGGGCCCGCTCCAGTAGATCGAGCCCCCGTCGTACTCGGTGTAGGCGCCGCCGGCCAGTGCGATCTCCCCGCTGCGGGCCTCGCCGAGGAACGAGCCCGGCCCTCCGACCGCGGTGTAGAAGGCGTCGATCGCCGTGCAGTACGGCAAGCCGGGCGCGGTGTGGTTGGCCGTGTTGTTGTCGGTGGCCGACGTCGAGGAGCAGGCCCAGGCGGGCACCCGCCAGGGCGGCGTGCAGGTGACGACGCGGCACCACACCGGACCGGTGCACGCCACGTCGGTGCGGCACTGGCCGTACCGGAAGTTGTTGCAGCAGACCCGCCGCTGGTCGCAGGAGCTGGTCGGCCCGCAGCCGCAGGAGCAGTTGCGGCAGCCCTCGCCGCAGAAGGCGCTGCCGCCGCTGCAGCCGCAGGAGCAGAAGCTGTGACAGTCGATGTAGTAGCGGGCGCTGCCGCAGCAGAAGCCGGAGTTGTCGGCCTTCCACCAGCCGCCGACGAGCGAGCCGGGCGGACACCGGTTGACGCCGTTGAGGATGGTCGCGCAGAACACCGTGTAGCCCGACCCGCAGGTGCTGTCGTCGCCGCAGACCGCGGCGTAGGCCGTGCCGGGCCGTACGAGGTACTGCACCGGGCCGACGGCCAGGGCGGAGCCGACCACCGCGGTCCTGGCCAGGAAGCCCCGCCGGCTGGTACGGGCGTCGAGCACCGCCGACAGCCGGTCGACCAGCGCGGTGGCGCCGCGTCGGCGTCGGGGTCGGTCGGGCGCGCGTTCGGCGGTGATCGTCACGAGCCGTCTCCGGGGTCGAGGTCCAGGGTCGCGAGCAGCGCGGCGGCGCGCCGGACGAGGGGCACCCGCCGGGCGTGGCTGCCGAGCACGACGTACAGGCAGAACGCGCGGCCGCCCTCGCGGAAGAACCACTGCCGGCCGGACTGGCCGGGCAGGGTGCGCTGCAGCTGGCTGGGGCTGAAGTCGGGCGGGATCGGGGTGGGCCGGCCGCGGGTGGCGAACAGGGCGGTCGTGCTTGCCGCGGGGTCGTACTCGAACAGCGTGAGGAACACGTCCTCCGGCCCGAGCAGGGCCGTCACCCCGCCGCCGAAGTCACCGCGGCCCTCGGGCAGCGGCACGGTCGCCGCGTGCAGCACCGGGCGCGGTCGGCCGTCCGCGGCGCCGGGGTCGGCGGGGCGCACCCGGATGCGGACCTCCCAGCCGGGCTCCGGGGACAGCGCCATGCCCTGCGCGCGCACCTTCACGATGGCCCCGCTCCCTGTGCGACGGTGACGGCAAGCTGGGCGCCCGCGGCGAGGGCCGCGACGGCGAGGCCGGCGGCGACGGTGCGCCGGGCCACGGGCTCGAGCAGGGCGGTGCGCTGCGCGGCCGCCCGCAGCCGGTCCGGCGTGGTCACCGAGCGCAGCCCCAGCACCGGCAGGGCGCGCGCCACCCCGAACACCAGCCCGACCAGCGCCCCGCCGGTGGGTGAGCCGGTGAGCACGGCCAGCAGCAGCGCGACGTACAGGCTGGTGGAGGTCACGATCGTCACGACCCCGACGCCGAGCTGCGCCCCGAACCCCACGCCGTAGACCCACCCGCGGTAGCGGTGCAGCCAGTCCTCGTCGACCTGCCGGCGCAGCGTCGGCGGCGCGGGAAGCACGCGCAGCTCGACGAGCCCGGCCAGCACCGCGGCCACGACGAGCACGGCGAGAGCGACGAGGCCGCCGGCCCGCGACTCCAGTGGCAGCAGGGCGCCGAGCAGCCCGCCCACGGCGCCGATCGCCGTCCCGCCGGCCGCGGAGCCCAGCAGGTACGCGGTGACCGTGACCGGCCACCGGCTCGCCCGTCCCCGCTCACCGAGCGGGGTGATGCTCGTGAGCATCGACTCGCCTCAAGGCGACCACGTCGCCCGCAGGGCCGCGAGGGCGGCGACCGGCAGCCCGGCCGCGAGCGCAAAGGCCGACAGCGTCGGGCTAGCCACGCCGCACGCCGGCATCGTCGTCAGCCGGGACGCGGGAGACCGGGGCGGCGTCGTCGACGTACAGGCTCGGGTGGCCGGGCAGGATGCCCGCAGCTGCCAGCTCGCGGTCGGCGCGGGCCTCCCGGTGCGGGCCGTCGCCGCGGTCCTCCCCGGCGAGCCGCTCCATCCCGGAGCCGGAGCCGGAGCCGGGGCCGTGGTCGTGGTCGTGGTGGAGCAGGGCGGCGGCGCGGTCCGAGCTCGCGTCCCGGCACAGCCCCACGACCTGCTGCCAGCTCGTGGCCGATCCCTCGCCGGCCACCCGCCCGGCGGCACCGTCGACCAGCGCGAAGTAGGGGCTGCCGGGGACGCCGTAGTCCTCCCACGCCTGGGTGGACATGACCACCGGCACCCGGGCAGGCGCCAGCCGCCGGACCGTCGACACGCTCTCCAGGTCCGGCCCCTGCGTGACCACCACGAGCCGGGTGGCCGGCGGCAGGCCGAGGTCGGCGGCAGAGCCGAAGACGTCCCAGAAGTCCTGGCACGTCGAGCACCCGCTCGACAGGAACGCCAGCAGCGTGTCGTGGCCGGCGCCGACCACGCTCAGCAGCGCGGTCTCCCCGGCCGGGCTGGTGCCGACGACGTCGTGGGCGGACGTTCCCGTGAGCCCGGCCGGCGCGACCACGTCGTCGCGGACGTCGAACGGCGCCCCGGCCGGCCGGGCGCCGGTGCTGTCGCCGGTAGCCGTGCTGCTGCCGGTGGCGGCGCCCGGTGCGGTGTCCTCGCGGCCGGCGCCGAGGGTGTGCAGCTGGCGCAGGATCTCGGCGTGGCTGCGCAGCAGGCCGACGACCAGGACCCCCAGCAGGGCCACGGCGACGAGCAGGGCGACCACCAGCACGGTCACGGCGTGCTCCTGGAGCTCGGGATCGAGAACAGCCGCCGGCCGGTCTGCGGGGCCGGCACCGGGACGGCGGCCGCGGCCACGAGCGCGGGCAGGTCGGCGAGCACCAGCCGGGCCAGCCAGGCGATCAGCGCCGCGGCCGCGACCGCGCCCGCGGCCGGCCAGGCGCCCGCCGCCCACGCCTGCGGCAGCCCCGCGGGGTCGCCGACCGCGACGGCGACGCCCGCGGCCGCCAGGGCGCCGGTCACCACCGGGTGCGCCCACGTGGGTGGCAGGTCCGGCTCGGCGAAGCAGCCGCAGGACGTGAGCGGTCGACCGCGGACCAGGGCCGTCACGACGAAGCCGGTGAAACCGGCGTAGGCCAGCGCGAGGGCGAGAGCGCCCGCCCGGCTGCCGGCCAGGGCGGCCGCGGCCACGGCCAGCTCGACGAGACCGAGCAGGCGCACCGCGCCGGTGGAGGACGGCAGACCCTGGGTGCGCAGCGCCTGCGCCGTGCCCGCGGGGCGGACGAGCTTGCTCGCGGCGGCGAGGGCAAGCAGGCCGGCTGCGGCGAGGAACATGGCGGTGAACGCGGGCACGCCTGCACCCTTCGCGGCCGGCCAGCAGGCGTCAAGCACCGGGCCCGTGTCTGTGGGTACGGGGGGTGCGCCGCACCGAGCGGGCGCAGACTGGGCCGGTGCTGCTCCCGGTCGGTCCGCCGACGGTCGGTGCAGCAGCGGCCCTCCCGGTCCGCGCTGCACTGCCGGCACTGGAGCAGGCCCTGGCAGCGAACGGCGCCGCGGTGCTTGTCGCGCCGCCGGGCAGCGGCAAGACCACGCTGGTCCCGCTCGTGCTTGCCGGGCTGCTGCCGGGCAGCGCCCCGGGCCGGGGAGCCCCGCTGGGCGGGCGGGTGCTGGTGGCGGAGCCGCGCCGGGTGGCCGCCCGGGCAGCGGCCCGGCGGATGTCGGTGCTGCTCGGGGAGCCGCCCGGCGTCGCCGTCGGGCACACCGTGCGCGGGGAGAGCACGGTGGGCGCGGCGACCCGGGTGGAGGTGCTGACGACCGGTGTCCTGGTCCGCCGGCTGCAGCGCGACCCCGAGCTGCGCGGCGTGGACCTGGTCGTGCTGGACGAGTGCCACGAGCGGCAGCTCGACACCGACCTGGCCCTCGCCTTCCTGCTCGACGTACGCGCGGGCCTGCGCCCCGACCTCCGGCTGCTCGCGATGTCCGCGACCGCCCAGGCGGATCGGCTGGCGACAGCCATGGGGCCGGGCGTCGACGTGGTCGAGGCCACCGGCGCGCTGCACGACGTGACGCCGGTCTGGTGCCCCCCGGTCCCACCCGTCGCGCCCGCGTACGGCCTGCGGGTCGACCCCCGGCTGCTCGACCACGTCGCGGAGGTGACCCGCCGGGCGCTGGCCGAGACCGCCGCCGACGTGCTGGTGTTCCTGCCCGGAGCCGGCGAGATCGCGGCGGTGGCCGGGCGGCTGCGTGCGGGCAGGCCGGGCGATGTCGACGTGGTGCCGCTGCACGGCGGGCTGCCCGCGGCCGCGCAGGACGAGGCGCTGCGCCAGCGCGAGGGCCGGCGGGTCGTGCTCGCGACGTCGCTCGCCGAGAGCAGCCTGACCGTGCCGGGGGTGCGCGCCGTCGTGGACGTGGGGCTGGCCAGGGCGCCCCGCGTCGACCTGGCCCGCGGGCTGGGGGCGCTCGTCACGGTGCCCGTCAGCCGGGCGTCGGCGCACCAGCGGGGCGGCCGCGCGGGTCGTGAGGGGCCGGGTCGGGCGTACCGCTGCTGGTCTGCGGCGGACCACGAGCGCCTGCCCGCCCACGCCGAGCCGGAGGTGGCGACGGCCGACCTCACCGGCTTCGCCCTGGAGCTGGCCTGCTGGGGTGCGCCCGGCGGCCGCGGCCTGACGCTGCTCGACGCTCCGCCGCCGGCCGCGACGGAGGTGGCCGCCCAGGTGCTGCAGGGGCTCGGCGCCGTCGACGCCGCCGGTACGGCCACCCGGCGCGGCCGTGACCTGCTCGCGGTGGGCGCGCACCCCCGCCTGGCCCGCGCACTGCTCGACGGTGCCGGGCTGGTCGGCGCCCGCGCAGCTGCCGAGGTGGTGGCGGTGCTGTCGGACGACCGAACGACCGGGCCGGGTGATGACCTCGCCGAGGTGCTGAGGGCGCTGCGGCAGGGCCGGGACCGGACGGCCTCGCAGCGCTGGCGCGAGGAGGTCCGCCGGCTCCGCCGGGCACTGCCCGAGCGGGACGCCCCGCACCTGCCGCCCGATCTGGCAGCCGGTCTCGTGGTCGGTCTGGCCTTTCCCGAGCGACTGGCCAGGCAGCGCTCGCCAGGCGGCTCGACCTACCTGATGGCCGGCGGTACGGCCGCGGAGCTCCCCCCGGGCAGCGCGCTGACTGCCGCGCCCTGGCTGGCCGTGGCGGTCGCCGACCGCAGCCCGGGCCGGCGGGACGCGCGGGTCCGGCTTGCCGTCGCCGTCGACGAGGCGACCGCGCGGGAGGCCGGCGCCACCCTGCTCGCGGACGGGCCGGAGGTGGTCTGGGAGGACGGCGACGTACGCGCCCGTCAGGTGGAGCGCCTCGGCGCCGTCGTGCTGCGCACCCGTGCGCTGGCGCACCCCGACCCGGCAGCGGTGGCCGCCGCGCTGCAGGAAGGCCTGCGGCGCAACGGGATCGAGGTCCTACGCTGGACGCCGGCCGCCCGCGACCTGCGGCTGCGGCTGGCCGCGCTGCACGCCGGCCTGGGGGACCCGTGGCCCGACGTCGGCGACGACGCCCTGCTCGGCGCGCTCGACCTGTCGGCGCTGGTCGGGTCCGGCGCGCGTACCCGCGCCGACCTGCAGCGCCTGGACGTCGCGCAGGCCCTGCGCGACCTGCTGCCGTGGTCGGCGGCCGGCCGGCTGGACGAGCTGGCCCCGGAGCGGGTGCAGGTGGCCTCGGGCTCGCGGGTGCGGGTCGACTACTCCGACCCGCAGTCCCCGACGCTCCCGGTCCGGGTGCAGGAGGTCTTCGGCTGGGCGGGGGCGCCACCGGTTGCCGGCCGGCCGCTGCGCCTGCACCTGCTGTCGCCGGCCGGCCGGGTCGTCGCGGTCACCGACGACCTCGCGTCGTTCTGGCGCACCGGCTACCCGGGCGTACGCGCCGACCTGCGCGGTCGCTACCCGCGGCACGCCTGGCCCGTGGACCCCGCTGCGGCCGTGCCGACGTCCAGGCCCCGTCCCCGCGGCTGACGGCCGGTCCGCCCCGGGGACGGGGCCGTCGATCCGCCGGTGGGCGCGGTTGACCCGTGCCACAGTCGCAGGATGAGCACCCCTGCCCCCGGACCCGTCGCGGTCACCGGCTTCGCCCACGTACGGCTCACCATCACCGATCTGGCGCGCTCGCGGGCCTTTTACGACGCCCTGTTCGGCTGGGACGTGGCGTACGAGCTCCCGCCGGACGCCGACGAGGCAACCCGGCAGGCACTGTCGTTCCTGTACGGCGGGATCATCTACAGCGTGCCGGGCGGACTCCTCGGGCTGCGTCCGGTAGCGGGCGCCGGCGACGCCTTCGACGAGGACCGGGTCGGCCTCGACCACCTCGCCTTCTCGGTGGCGTCCCCGTCGGACCTGCAGGGCGCCGTGGCGGTGCTGGACGCGCTGGGTGTCGCGCACGAGCCCGTGAAGGACCTCGGGGCGCTGTCGATCCTCGAGTTCCGCGACCCCGACGGCGTCGCGCTGGAGCTGTCCGCCGCGCACGCGACCTGACGGGAGCGGCCGGACCGGGCCGCATCCACGCGGCCGATGGGGCGCTCGACGGGAGAGCCGGGCGACGCCGTGCGTACGGCACCGGCCCGCGTGCGCGCCCCGCGGCCGGGCCCGATCACCGTCCATCCATCGGCCGGATGCGCGGCATCAGTAGATGGCTCTTCCCCCGGCTCCGCTCGCCACGGACAGTGAGCCACATCACGGCGGGCGGGTGGTCGGTCGTTTCGGCAGCCTTTCGCCCCGCTGAACCACCTGCCGCCCGACGACGACCTGGAGCTTCCGCATGTCCTTCCTCCGCACGCGTACCCGGACGCTCGGCGCCGGCGCCCTCGTCCTGACCGGCGCGCTCGCCCTGTCGGCCTGCGGCTCGTCCGACAGCACTGTGGCGGCGGACACCTCCACCGCCACAGCGGCCGCGGCGGGCGACGCCGGAGCGCTCACGCCGCAGGCTGCGCTGGCCAAGGCCTACAAGGGGGTGACCGGGCAGCCGCCCACGTCGGCGCCGGTGCCCGCCAAGGACAAGAGCATCTGGATCGTCTCGTGCGGCCAGAGCCAGGCGATCTGCTCCTCCGAGTCCGCGGCGACCACCGCGGCGGCCACCACGCTGGGCTGGACGGCGAAGACGTGCGACGGCCAGCTCTCGCCCCCCGGCTGGCAGGCGTGCATCCGCCAGGGCGTGAGTGCCGGCTCCGACGCCATCGTGGCGATCGGCCTGGACTGCCCCAACATCAAGGGTGCGCTGCAGGAGGCCAAGGCGGCCAAGGTGGTCACCATCAACGTGGGCGGCAGCGACTGCGGCGCGTTCGGCGACACCGACCTGTTCGCCGGGTCGAGCCCCAAGCTCCCCGACATGACGGGCGAGCAGTTCTTCAACCTGCAGGGCGCGCTGCAGGCCGACTACCTCATCGGCAAGACCGACGGCAAGGCCAAGGCGCTCTACGTCCAGTTCACCGACGCCAAGTTCGGCAGCTGGCTCCAGGCCGGCTTCACCGAGGAGATGAAGAAGTGCAGCGGCTGCACGATCACCTCCACCGTCCAGATCGGCAACGCCGACGTCGGCGGCGGCACGCTGCCGACGAAGGTGAGCACCGCCCTGCTGCAGAACCCCACCATCAACGCGGTGGCCGTGCCCCTCGACGGCTGGTTCTTCGCCGGGCTGGCGCAGGCGCTGGCCTCCTCCGGCAGGTCCGACTCGCTGACCGTCGTGGGTGCCATCGGCACCGCGGGCAACTACGACCTCATCCGTGGCAACAAGGGCGAGGACGCCACCGCGGCGTGGAGCGGCGACTGGGACGCGTGGAGCGGCATCGACGCCGCCGTCCGCGTCTTCGCCGGCCAGCCCACCGTGCCCAGCGGTGTCGGCCTGCAGGTCGTCGACGCCACGACCAACATGCCGGCCCCCGGGCAGGCCTTCGCCTACTCGCCCGTCGTCGACTTCGCCGCCGCCTACAAGAAGATCTGGGGCGTCGGGTGACAGCACCCACCGTCCGTACGGTCCTGGCCCTCGAGGCCGACGGGCTCTGCAAGAGCTTCGCCGGCACCCCGGCGCTGCGCGACGCGACGCTGTCGGTCCGGCCGGGAACCGTCCACGCCCTGCTGGGCGGCAACGGCTCGGGCAAGTCGACGCTGCTCAAGGTGCTCGCCGGCGTGCACGTCGCCGACGCCGGGGAGGTCGCGGTGCACGGCAGCCGCTGGCCGGCAGCGGCCATGACGGCGCGGCGGGCGCGGGAAGCCGGGCTGCGCTTCGTGCACCAGGACCTCGGCCTGTTCGACAGCCTGACGGTGGCCGAGAACGTCGGCCTGGCAGCCGGATTCCCCGTCGGGGCAGGCGGTGGCGTTCGGTGGCGGGAGCTGAACCGGTACGTCGCCGGCCTGCTCGAGCACTTCGAGATCGACGCCCGCCCGACGACACCGGTCGGGGAGCTCCGGCCCGCGCAGCGCACGATGGTGGCGATCGCCCGGGCCCTTCAGGACCGCGGCCAGCAGGGCGGGGACCAGCAGGGCGGGGACCAGCAGGGCGGGGACCGGCAGGACCCCGCCGCCGGCAGCGTTCTGCTGCTCGACGAGCCCACGGCGAGCCTGCCCGACCACGAGTCGCGCCTGCTCATGACGTCCCTGCGCCGGCGGGCGGACCTCGGCCAGACGGTCGTGCTGGTCAGCCACCACATGCAGGAGGTGCTCTCGGTCGCCGACGACATCACGGTGCTGCGCGACGGCCGGGTCGCCGGCAGCGTGGTCGGCCGCACACCCAGCGAGGCGGAGCTCGTCGAGCTCATCGCCGGGCGCTCGGTGGACCGCAGCCGGCACTCCGGCCGGCCGGCCGGGGACGTCGTGCTCGACGTGCAGCAGCTGAGCGCCGGCCCGCTGCGCGACCTGACGCTCCAGGTGCGGCGGGGTGAGGTCGTCGGGCTCGCCGGCCTGGTCGGCTCCGGCCGTACGACCGCGCTGTCGGCGCTGTTCGGCGGCCGCCGGCCGACCGCGGGCACCCTGCTGCTGGGCGGCGCGCCGTACCGCCCGCGCGGCGCCCGCGACGCGATGCGGCGCGGTGTGGCGCTGGTGCCCGAGGACCGGCTGGCCGACGCCGCGTTCGCCGACATGTCCGTCAGCGACAACTGCTCGGCGACCGTGCTCAGCCGCTACTTCCGCGGCTGGCTGCGCGCCGGCGAGCAGCGTCGCGACGCGCAGGCCCTGCTGCGCCAGTACGACGTGAAGGCGCCGGGCACCGCGGCGCCGCTGTCGGCGCTGTCCGGCGGCAACCAGCAGAAGGTCGTGCTGGCCCGCTGGCTGCGCCGCGACCCGTCGCTGCTGCTGCTCGACGAGCCGACGCAGGGCGTCGACGTCGTGGCCCGCAGCGACATCTACCGCACCATCCGCACCGCCGCCTCGGGCGGCTGCGCGGTCCTCGTGGCCTCCTCGGACTTCGAGGAGCTGACCCTGCTCTGCGACCGGGTGCTCGTGCTGCGCGGTGGCCGGGTCGTGGCCGACCTCCCGGCCGACGACGTCACCGCCGACCGGCTGACCCACCTCGTCCAGGCCGCCGACTCGAACGAAGAGGTCCTCCCGTGAGCATTCTCGACAAGACCACCGCGGAGGCCGCGACGACGTCCGGCCCGGAGACGCTGGCTCCTACACAGGTGGCGCCGGCATCGGCACCGGCCGGCGTCGGACGTCGCAGCGCGGTCCTCGGCTTTGCCGAGCGGTACGCCCTGGTCGGCCTGCTCGCCCTCATCGTGCTGTTCTTCTCGCTCTACCCGGACAGTGCGGAGACCTTCCCGACGCGGGCGAACCTCAACGTGCTGCTGGGCAACCAGGCCGTGACCGCGCTGCTCGCGCTGGCGGTCCTGATGCCGCTCATCTGCGGGCACTTCGACTTCTCGGTCGGCGCCGTGGCCGCCTCGTCGTCGGTGGCCTGCGCCGGCCTGATGTCCCGGCACAGCGTGAGCCTGCTGCTGTGCGTGCTGGCGGCGGTGCTGTTCGGCGCCCTCGTCGGCGCGGTCAACGGGCTGCTGGTGACCCGCTTCGCGATGAGCGCCTTTGTGTCCACGCTGGGCATGGCCACGCTGCTCGGCGGCGTCATCCAGTGGTACACCAAGGGCCAGGCGATCAGCTCCAACATCAGCGACAGCCTCGTGTCGTTCGGGTCGCTCTCGTGGTGGGGCGTCCCGCGGCTGGTCTACGTCGTGGCGGTCGCGCTGGTCGTGCTCTGGTACCTGCTCAGCCAGACGCCGTACGGCCGGTCCCTGTACGCCATCGGCTCCAACCCGCGGGCCGCCGCGCTGGTGGGCATCCCGGTCCGGGGCTACTCCTTCCTCGGCTTCGTCGGGGCCGGCACCCTGGCCGGCGTCGCAGGCGTGCTGCTCGCGGCCCGTACCGGCGGGGCTACCGCCGACAGCGGCACGGCGATGCTCTTCCCGGCCCTGGCAGCGGTGTTCCTCGGCGCCACCGCGATCCAGCCCGGTCGGTTCAACGTGTGGGGCACGCTCGTCGGCGTGCTGTTCGTGTCGGTCAGCGTCAGCGGGCTGACGCTCGCCGGAGCCAGCGACTGGGTCAACCCGGTCTTCAACGGGCTCGCCCTGCTGCTGGCCGTCGCCCTCTCGAGCCTGCTCGCCTCCCGTCGGGCGGCCGGCCGCACCTGAGCAGTCCGCCTGCCCGAGCAGGGCGCTGCGCTCTCCTCAGAGCGTGGCGCCCTTGCTGTGGTTGCAGGGGGCGCACAGCAGCTGCAGGTTCGTCACGCGGTCGGCACCGCCGGGCGAGTGCGCAATGACGTGGTCGTACTGGATCTGGGAAGCCTGACCCGCACTCCACGCAGCAGCCCCCGTCGCGGGTGTAGACCGCGCGCTGCACCTCGCGGGGGATCGGCTGCCGCAGCCGGGGGGCCGGGGCGGCCCGGCCCTGCTCGACGTGCAGCAGCACGTGGGCGGTCTGCAGCAGGAGCTGCTGCTTGCGGGTACGCGGCGCCGGGCCCTGCCAGGTGGTGCGGGGTGCGAAGCCTCAGGCGGGCTGGCTGACCAGCGCCGTGATGCGACCGATCAGGCCGGGGATGTCCGCGTCGGGGGTGTGGTCGAGCTGCCACTGCCCCAGCTGCACGGACGCGTCGACCACGGCGCGGGCCCGTTCGTAGCGGCGCTCCAGGAAGGCGTCCCACAGCGCGGCGTCGAGGCTGTCCGCGGCCAGCAGGAGCTCGGCCAGCACCGACGCGTCCTCGAGGGCCTGGGCCGCGCCCTGGGCGAGGGTGGGCGGGCAGGTGTGGGCGGCGTCGCCGATGAGGACGACCCGGTCCCGGTTCCACGGGCGGGGGAGCAGGTGGGTCTCGAAGTGCGTGTAGTTGACCGCGGCGGCGTCGGTCATCAGGGCGCGGATGTCGTCCCACGGCCCGTGGTAGGCCGCCGCGAGGCCCCTGACCAGCTCGAGCTGCTCGGCGGGGCTGAGCTCACTGCGGTCCTGGGCGTCCTCGACGAGGTAGGCGTACAGCGAGTCGTCGCCCGTCGGGCAGTAGCCGGCGATGTAGCACGGGCCGCCGTAGAACAGGTCGGTGCAGGTGACCGACTCGGGGCGGGCGGTGGTGACCCGCCAGATGCCCATGCCGGTCGGCCGCGTCTGCAGGTCGATCCCGAGCAGCCGGCGGACGTGGGAGCGCAGGCCGTCGGCCGCGATGACGAGGTCGTACCGCCCCCGGCCGCCGTCCGTGAACGTCACGTCGACACCGGTCCCGTCCTGCTCGAGGGCGTCCACGGTGACGCCGTAGCGCAGCGTCGCCCCGACCTTCTCGGCCCGCTCCGCGAGCACCCGGGCCAGCGTCGGCCGGTGCAGCCCCAGGGTCGCCGGCAGGTCCGGGCCCCCGGTGCGAGCGTCCGGGATCTGGACGAGGAGCGTGCCATGCGGGTCAGGGGCGCGCAGGCCCAGGACGTCGAACGGGTAGCCCTCGGCGGACACCTCGTCCCACACGCCCACCTCGTGCAGGACGCGCAGGGCGTTGCCCTGCAGCGTGATTCCGGAGCCGCGTACGGCAGCGTCGGGGCGCAGCTCGACAACGTCCACGGTGAGGCCCTGCTCCGCGAGCAGGCTGGCGGCGGCGAGGCCGGCGACGCCGGCACCGACGACGAGGACAGAGCTGACAGCGGGCATGCGTTACTCCTGGCGGGTACGGGCGGGGACGTGCCGGGTCGGTGGTGGAGCCGGTCAGGCGCTGGGCGCCGCGCGGTAGGAGGTGGGCTGTACGCCGAGGCCGGTCATCGTCGACTCGGTGACGTCCCCGTCGCGCAGCCGGCGGCTGTGCGCCATGCCGTTGCCGGCCGGGCTCCCGGTCAGCACGAGGTCGCCGGGCAGCAGCCGGACCGGCTGCGAGGCGGCCGACACCAGGGCGGCGACGTCGAAGAGCGTCCTTGGTGCGGGCACGAGGATCCTCTCGGTGTGCGGTGACCCAGCCCACTGTGCGGGGACAGGGCGGCCACCGGAAGACCGATCCTGTGATGGCTCACATCGAGCGCGCGGATGCATCATGCGGAGGTGAACCTCGTCAACCTCGACCTGAACCTGCTGGTCTCGCTCAACGCCCTGCTCGAGGAGCAGGGCGTGACCCGGGCGGCCAGCCGGCTGGGACTGAGCCAGCCGGCGCTGTCCGCCTCTCTTGCCCGGCTGCGCCGGCACTTCGGCGACGAGCTCCTCGTCCGGTCCGGTCGCGGCTATGAGCTGACGCCGATCGGGCTGCACCTGCGGGCCCGGTCCGTCGTGGCGTTGGCCGCCACCGAGCGGGTGTTCGCGAGCCAGGGCGCCTTCGACCCCACGACCTCGCAACGAAAGTTCACCTTGTTGGCCAGCGACTACGGGATGACCGTGCTCGGCGGCCCGCTCTGCGACCTGCTGCACGAGCAGGCGCCGGGTGTCCAGGTGCGCCTCGCGATGCACACCTCGGAGATCATCGAGCGGGGCCTGGACGGCCTGCGCGCGGTGGACGGGCTGCTGCTGCCGCACGGCTTCCTCACCGACCTGCCGCACCAGGACGTGTTCGCCGACCACTGGGTCTGCCTGGTCGCGGAGGACAACCCGCTGGTCGGCGACGAGCTGACACTGGAGGTCCTGGCGGAGCTGCCGTGGGTGCTGACCTACCACACGCCCGCGGCCTTCACGCCCGCCGCGCAGCAGCTCCGGGTCCTCGGCCTGGACCCGCGGGTGCACGCGGTCGTCGAGAGCTTCCTCGCCCTGCCCTACCTGGTCGCCGGCAGCCGGCGGGTGGGCCTCGTGCAGGCCCGCATCGCGCGGGGCCTCGGCGCGCTCAGCGGGATCCGTACGCTGCCCTGCCCCTGGGACGTGGTGCCGCTCATCGAGGCGCTGTGGTGGCACCCGGTCTACGACACCGACCCGGAGCACCTGTGGCTGCGGTCGGTGCTCTCGCAGGTGACGACCCGGCTGGAGGGCGTTGCGCTGCCGCCGCAGCACGCGGCGCCGCGCGCGGAGCCCGGTCTGCCGCTCAGCATCACCCGGGCGAACAGCTGGTAGCCGGCGGCGGGTCGGTGCCGACCCGGGCGAGGAGGTCCCGCACCCGCTCCTCGACCTCGTCGACGATGCGCCGGACGGTGTCCAGGTCCTGGCCCCGGGGATCGTCGAGCGGCCAGTCCTCGTACCTCGTAGCGGGAAAGACCGGGCAGGTCTCGCCGCACCCCATGGTGACGACGACGTCGGCCTCCTGGACGCCGACGTGCGTCAGCAGCGTCGGCGCCTCGCCCTGCGTGCTGAGGCCGCGCTCGTGCAGGACCTGCACGACTGCCGGGTTGAGGGCGCTGCCGGGCTCGCTGCCGGCAGAGCGGACGTCGACCCGACCCCCGCCGTGGTGCTGCGCGAGCACCTTCGCGGCGAGGCTGCGGCCGCCGTTGTGCACGCAGGCGAACAGGATGACGGGCCGGTTCATCGTCCGCTCAGACCACCCCGGCGGGGGCGCCGAGCACGGTACGCAGGGCTTCCAGCGCACCAGGCACGGCGGCGTACCAGTTGTTGGTCCCACGCTTCTCGACGGTGACCAGGCCGGCCTCGCGCAGGATCCTGAGGTGGTGGCTGACGGTCGGCTGGCTCCTGCCGGCGGGCCCGACCAGGTCGCACACGCAGACGGCTCCGTCGGTGCTGGTCGCCAGCAGGCTCAGCAGGCGCAGGCGCACCGGGTCCCCGAGGGCCGCGAAGCCCCTGGCGAGGGTGCGCGCGTCAGCGTCGCTCAGTGCGGCCGACTGCAGCGGCGGGCAGCATTCGACCGGCTGGTCCAGCAGCTCGAGCGCCACGCCCGACCTCCTTCTCGGCACTTCTCGATCATTGACAGTCGTCGATGGAGTGTAGTGTGACCGCATCGACCATCGACGATGGTCGATGCTATGCCTTCGGAGGCCCACATGTCCCGTGTCCAGCTCGCCCTCAACGTGGACGACCTCGACGAGGCCGTCACCTTCTACAGCAAGCTCCTCGGCACCGGCCCGGCCAAGCGCAAGCCCGGCTACGCCAACTTCGCGGTCGCCGAACCGCCGCTCAAGCTTGTCCTGCTGGAGTCACCGGGCAAGGGCGGCAGCATCAACCACCTGGGGGTCGAGGTCGAGGACAGTGCGGCCGTGCACGCCGAGATTGCGCGCCTGACCGGCGAGGGACTGTTCACCGACGAGGAGATCGGCACCACCTGCTGCTTCGCCACCCAGGACAAGGTCTGGGTCACCGGCCCGGGCGGCGAGCGCTGGGAGGTCTACACCGTGCTGGCCGACAGCGAGACGTTCGGCACCGGCCCGGCGGCCCTCGGCGACGGCGGTCCGGCAGACTCGGGCGCCGCGGCCTGCTGCTGACCCGGGCCACCTCCACGATCATGAAGGAGCTGCCGGATGCCGCGGTACCTGATCTCGTTCGACGACGGCGCGATGAACCACATTCCGGACGAGGACTGGCCCGAGGTGGGCCGGGCCTCGCGCGCGGTGGTGCAGGACGCCAAGGACGCCGGAGTCTGGATCTTCGGCGCCGGCGTCGCGCGCCAGCAGGCGACCATCGTCGGCACCGACGGGGCGATCGCCGACGGCCCCGTCCCGGAGGCCAAGGCGGTCATCGGGGGCTTCGCGATCATCGAGGTGTCGTCGCGGGCGGAGGCGCTGGACTGGGCTGCCCGCCTCGCCCGCGGCTGCCGTTGCGCGCAGGAGGTACGGGAGATCCTGTACGACCCGGGCTCTTGAGCGCAGGCGCGAGTGGCTGGAGACCTGCACCAGCCCGCGTCTGCAGACGTGGCCCCGGACCCCTGTCTGGCCGCTGAACCGCAGGTCAGAGGGAGTAGACAGCAGATGTCGTCGGGCGGCGGCGCCGCGCACGCGCGACCTGGTGAGGGTTGGACGCGGAGTCGCCCAGAAGTGACTAGCCGACCCTAGCTTCGTCGACGGCCGGCGCGTGCATCAGCGAGGTCGAACGCCTGGCGGCAAGGTCGCTGAGGGACTCGAAGTAGCGCGAGTGCGTGTGCCGCAGCGCATCCCGTGAGTCCGCGGTGAGAACGACGACCTCAACGTTGTTGCCTCTGTGCATCCGCTCCACACGGAAGCGCTCCCGAAGCGCCTCCCGGTTGTCCTGGTAGCCCTGCTCGCGGAGTAGCCGGCCGTGGTCGCGGTCGAACACCAGCAGGAAGTGAGTCACATTGCGCACGATACGACGGTCCCCTC
>DASTLY010000121.1:0-27273 GCA_035714445.1 Mycobacteriales bacterium | reverse complement strand
ACGGTGCACAACATCGAGCTCCGGCCCGGTGGCGGCGCCAAGATCGCCCGGTCCGCCGGTGCCAGCGTGCAGCTGGTCGCCAAGGACGGGCCGTACGCCCAGCTCCGGATGCCGTCCGGGGAGATCCGCAACGTCGACCTGCGCTGCCGCGCGACGGTCGGCGAGGTGGGCAACGCCGAGCAGAGCAACATCAACTGGGGCAAGGCCGGCCGGATGCGCTGGAAGGGCAAGCGCCCCAGTGTCCGAGGCGTGGCCATGAACCCGATCGACCACCCGCACGGTGGTGGTGAGGGCAAGACCTCCGGTGGTCGCCACCCGGTGAACCCGGCCGGCAAGCCCGAGGGTCGCACCCGCCGCCGCAAGCCGAGCGACGCGCTCATCGTCCGTCGCCGTCGCACCAACAAGAAGCGCTAGGGGACAGAGTCGTGCCGCGCAGCCTGAAGAAGGGCCCGTTCGTCGACGACCACCTGCTCAAGAAGGTGGACGTTCAGAACGACAAGGGCTCCAAGACCGTGATCAAGACCTGGTCGCGCCGATCCACGATCATCCCCGACATGCTCGGGCACACGATCGCGGTGCACGACGGGCGCAAGCACGTCCCGGTGTTCGTGACGGAGGCGATGGTCGGGCACAAGCTCGGCGAGTTCGCCCCGACCCGGACCTTCCGCGGACACGTCAAGGACGACCGGAGGGCCCGCCGTGGCTGAGAACAAGACCCGGCACCTGCCGGCACACGCCGCGTTGGCGCAGGCGAAGTACGTCCGGATGACGCCGATGAAGTGCCGCCGGGTCATCGACCTGGTGCGGGGCATGCCCGTCGCCACCGCGCTGGACGTCCTCAAGTTCGACGTCCACGCTGCCTCGGACCCGATCTACAAGGTCCTGGCCAGTGCCATCGCCAACGCCGAGCACAACAAGCAGCTCGACGCGGACGACCTCTACGTGGCTCAGGCCTACGTCGACGAGGGCCCCACGCTCAAGCGCTTCCGGCCCCGCGCGCAGGGCCGCGCGTACCGCATCCGCAAGCGGACCAGCCACATCACGATCGTCGTGCAGTCCGTCCTCGGGGACGGGACCGCGGCACCGAAGGCGAAGACCTCACAGAAGGTCGGCGCCACGAAGGGAAGTGACTCCTAGTGGGCCAGAAGGTCAACCCGCACGGGTTCCGGCTCGGGATCACCACCGACTGGACGTCGCGCTGGTACGCGGACAAGAACTACGCGGACTACGTGAAGGAAGACGTCGCGATCCGCAAGATGATGTCCAAGGGCATGGAGCGGGCCGGCATCTCGAAGGTGGAGATCGAGCGCACCCGTGACCGCGTCCGGGTTGACATCCACACCGCCCGCCCGGGCATCGTCATCGGCCGTCGCGGCGCCGAGGCCGACCGCATCCGCGGTGACCTCGAGAAGCTCACCGGCAAGCAGGTGCAGCTCAACATCCTCGAGGTCAAGAACCCCGAGTCCGACGCCCAGCTGGTCGCGCAGGGCGTCGCCGAGCAGCTCTCCAGCCGCGTCAGCTTCCGCCGCGCGATGCGCAAGTCGATGCAGTCGGCCATGAAGAACCCCGGCGTCAAGGGCATCCGCGTGCAGTGCTCCGGTCGCCTCGGCGGCGCCGAGATGAGCCGCTCGGAGTTCTACCGCGAGGGTCGGGTGCCGCTGCACACGCTGCGCGCCAACATCGACTACGGCATCTACGAGGCCCGTACGACCTTCGGCCGGATCGGCGTCAAGGTCTGGATCTACAAGGGCGACGTCGTCCAGTCCCGCGCCGAGCGGGAGGCCCAGGAGGCCGCGCAGCGCCAGCAGCGTCGCGACCGCCCGGCCCGCCGCGGGCCGCGCTCCGGCTCGACCGGCACGACCGCCGGCGGCACCGAGGCCGGGCGCGCCGGCAGCGGCGACGGCACCGAGCCTGACCTGACGCAGCCCGACCTCAGCCAGGTCGACACGACGGCCGGCGGCGACGTCGTCCTGCCGACGGCCGACCCGGCGCTCGCCGACGCGCCGGCCGAGCGCTCGGCCGACGTGGCCGACACCCCGGCCGTGCCGATTGGCGAGGTCACCAGCGAGAGCAGCGGCGACACCGGCACCGACCCCAGCCGGGCCCGGGCCGACCGCACCCAGCCGGCCGCCGTGGAGTCCGACGAGGGGCTCACCGGCGCTCCGGGCTCCGACGAGAAGACCTCGCAGCAGGTCGACGAGGCCGACCGCACCACAGAGACGGGGGTCTAGACCCATGTTGATCCCGCGCAGGGTCAAGCACCGCAAGCAGCACCACCCGGACCGCGGCGGCAACGCCAAGGGCGGCACCGCGCTCGCCTTCGGCGAGTACGGCATCCAGGCGCTCGAGTCGGCGTACGTGACGAACCGGCAGATCGAGTCGGCCCGTATCGCCATGACCCGGCACATCCGCCGTGGCGGGAAGGTCTGGATCAACATCTACCCGGACCGCCCGCTGACCAAGAAGCCGGCCGAGACCCGCATGGGCTCCGGCAAGGGCTCGCCGGAGTGGTGGGTCGCCAACGTCAAGCCCGGCCGCATCCTGTTCGAGCTCGCCGGACCCCCGGAGCCGCTCGCCAAGGAAGCCATCCGCCGCGCGATGCACAAGCTGCCCATGAAGTGCCGCTTCGTCACCCGGGAGGTGAGCGACTGATGGCCGACAACCGCGCGCAGGAGCTGCGTGAGACCGGCGATGAGGAGCTCCTCGTCGCGCTCCGCGAGGCCAAGGAGGAGCTGTTCAACCTCCGCTTCCAGGTCGCCACCGGTCAGCTCGACAACAACCGCCGTCTCCAGGTGGTCCGGCGTGACATCGCCCGCATCTACACGGTGATGCGCGAGCGCGAGCTCGGCATCGACCGCACGGAGGCCACCGCATGACCGAGCCCACCGCTACCCCCGAGAGCAGCACCGTGACCGAGGCCAGCACCGCAACCGAGGCCGGCACGCCGACCGCCAGCACCCCCGAGGCCGGCACGCCGACCGCCAGCACGCCGACCGCCAGCACGTCCGAGGCCGTCGACCGCCACTTCCGCAAGACGCGCGAGGGGCTGGTCGTCAGCGACAAGATGAACAAGACGGTCGTCGTGGCCGTCGAGGACCGCGTGCAGCACCCGCTCTACAAGAAGACGCTGCGCCGCACCAACAAGCTGAAGGCCCACGACGAGCAGAACGCCTGCGGCATCGGCGACCGGGTCCTGCTCATGGAGACCCGCCCGCTGTCGGCCTCCAAGCGCTGGCGCGTCGTCGAGGTGCTGGAGAAGGCGAAGTAGCCCGCAGGACGCGGGCGGGCGACCGCCCACGTCCGACACATCAGGAAGACAGCGCCGCCGCTGGCGGTTCAAGGCTCTTACGCAGTACCGCTCGGCGGTACCTAGGTGGATCCACGTCCCGCTCTCGGGATACGGGATCCGGATGGAGAACAAGTGATCCAGCAGGAGTCGCGACTGCGTGTCGCCGACAACACGGGTGCCAAGGAGATTCTCTGCATCCGTGTGCTCGGAGGCTCCGGGCGGCGCTACGCCGGTATCGGCGACATCATCGTCGGCACGGTGAAGGACGCCCTGCCCGGCGCCGGTGTGAAGAAGGGTGACGTCGTCAAGGCCGTCATCGTGCGCACCGTCAAGGAGCGCCGTCGTCCGGACGGTTCCTACATCCGCTTCGACGAGAACGCCGCCGTCCTGATCAAGGACGGCGGAGACCCGCGCGGCACGCGCATCTTCGGCCCGGTCGGCCGTGAGCTGCGCGACAAGCGCTTCATGAAGATCATCTCGCTCGCACCGGAGGTGCTGTAGCCATGGCAGGCCTCTTCGTGAAGAAGGGCGACACCGTCCAGGTCATCTCGGGCAAGGACAAGGGCGTGCAGGGGCGGGTCATCTCGGCCAGCCCCGACACCAACCGGGTCCTCGTCGAGGGTGCGAACCGCATCAAGAAGCACACCCGCGTGCAGCAGTCGCAGCGCGGCTCGCAGTCCGGCGGGATCATCACGCAGGAGGCGGCCGTGCACGTGAGCAACGTGCAGGTCGTGTGCCCGTCCTGCGGCAAGCCCAGCCGCATCGGCCACCGGCGCAGCGAGCCCGACGCCGCCGGCAAGACCCACAGCGTCCGCGTCTGCAAGCGCTGCAACGGAGACATCTGATGACGGTCACGACCGACAGCCCGACAGTCCGCACGGTGCCGCGCCTGAAGGCGCGATACCGGGAGGAGATCAAGCCGGCGCTCACCGAGCAGTTCTCCTTCTCCAACCCGATGCAGGTCCCCGGCGTTGTCAAGGTCGTCGTCAACATGGGTGTCGGCGAGGCCGCGCGCGACGCCAAGCTCATCGACGGTGCCCTGCGCGACCTCACGGCGATCACGGGCCAGAAGCCGCAGGTGCGGCGGGCGACCAAGTCGATCGCGCAGTTCAAGCTGCGCGAGGGCATGCCGATCGGCGCGAAGGTCACCCTGCGCGGCGACCGGATGTGGGAGTTCCTCGACCGCCTGGTCACGATCGCCCTGCCGCGCATCCGCGACGTCCGCGGTCTGTCGCCCAAGCAGTTCGACGGCAACGGCAACTACACCTTCGGCCTCAACGAGCAGTCGATGTTCGTCGAGATCGACGTGGACCGCGTCGACCGCCAGCGCGGCATGGACATCACGGTCGTGACGACGGCCGCCAACGACGACGAGGGCCGCGCTCTGCTGCGGGCGCTCGGCTTCCCGTTCAAGGAGAGCTAGACATGGCCAAGAAGGCACTCGTCGAGAAGGCGAAGAAGAAGCCGAAGTTCGCGGTGCGCGGCTACACGCGCTGCAACCGCTGCGGCCGTCCGCGTGCGGTCTTCCGCACGTTCGGGCTGTGCCGCATCTGCATGCGCGAGATGGCGCACGCCGGCGAGCTGCCCGGCATCACCAAGTCGTCCTGGTAGTTCAGCCCGTCCCGTTCTGCTTTCACAGCCCTCTCCCTCTTCGTCGCAGGCCCCGCCCGGATCGCTCCGGGCGGGGGACCACGGCGGGAAAGGCCACAGGCCTTCGCACATGACCTCCACGCACCTCATCCCGGCCACCCGGGGCAGCCTCGGCACGGGGGCGATCTCCCGATGACGATGACCGACCCGATCGCGGACATGCTGACCCGCGTGCGCAACGCCAACTCGGCGTACCACGACAACGTCAAAATGCCGCACAGCAAGATCAAGACGCACATCGCCGAGATCCTCCAGCAGGAGGGCTACATCGCGGGCTGGACCGTCGAGGACGGCGAGAAGGGCAAGGTCCTCGCCATCGACCTCAAGTACGGCCCCAACCGCGAGCGGTCCATCGCCGGCGTACGTCGGGTGTCCAAGCCGGGCCTGCGGGTCTACGCCAAGGCCGGCGCCCTGCCCAAGGTCCTCGGTGGCCTCGGGGTCGCGATCATCTCGACCTCGAGCGGGCTGCTGACCGACCGTCAGGCCAACAAGAAGGGCGTGGGTGGGGAAGTCCTCGCCTACGTCTACTAGACAGAGGGGATGTCACACCATGTCTAGGATCGGTCGCCTGCCCATCCCCGTGCCTGCCGGCGTCGAGATCGCCCTCGACGGCCAGCGGGTCACCGTGACGGGCCCCAAGGGCACCCTGTCGCACACGATCGCCGAGCCGATCACCATCGAGCGCGCGGACGACGGCACGCTGTCGGTCCTGCGCCCGGACGACCAGCGCGAGTCGCGCAGCCTGCACGGGCTCACCCGGTCCCTGGTGGCCAACATGGTCACCGGCGTGACCGACGGCTACTCCAAGGCCATGGAGATCCGGGGCGTCGGCTACCGCGTCGTCGCCAAGGGCTCGGACCTCGAGTTCGCCCTCGGCTACAGCCACCCGGTGCCGGTCGCTGCTCCCGACGGCATCTCCTTCGCGGTCGCCAGCCCCACCCGGTTCACCGTGTCGGGCATCGACAAGCAGAAGGTCGGCGAGGTCGCCGCCAACATCCGCAAGCTGCGCAAGCCCGACCCGTACAAGGGCAAGGGTGTCCGGTACGAGGGCGAGCAGATCAAGCTCAAGGTCGGGAAGACGGGTAAGTAATGGGGATCTCCGCAGTACGTCGCATCGGCAAGGCCCGACGGCATTTCCGGGTGCGCAAGCGCGTCTCCGGTACGCCGGCCCGTCCGCGCCTGGTCGTCACCCGCTCCACGCGGCACATCACGGCGCAGGTCGTCGACGACCTCGCCGGCCACACGCTGGCCAGTGCCTCGACGCTCGAGGCCGACCTGCGCGCGGCCGACGGCGACAAGTCCGCCCTGGCCCGCCAGGTCGGGGCTCTCGTCGCCGAGCGGGCCAAGGCCCAGGGCGTCGAGACCGTGGTCTTCGACCGGGGCGGCAACGCCTATCACGGGCGCATCGCGGCGCTGGCCGACGGTGCCCGCGAGAGCGGCCTGAAGTTCTGATGACCGACCCGACGAGCACCCAGACGAAGAAGAGGAATCTCTGATGCCAGGACAGCAGCGCCGAGGCGGCACGGCCGGCGGCAGCGCCGGTGGCGACCGTCGCGACGGCCGCGGCGGCCGTGGCGGAGCAGGGCCCGAGAAGACGCCGCACATCGAGCGGGTCGTCGCGATCAACCGCGTGGCCAAGGTCGTGAAGGGTGGTCGTCGCTTCAGCTTCACCGCCCTCGTGGTCGTGGGCGACGGCGACGGCCAGGTGGGCGTGGGCTACGGCAAGGCCAAGGAGGTGCCCGCGGCGATCGCCAAGGGCGTCGAGGAGGCCAAGAAGCACTTCTTCCGCGTCCCGCGGATCGGTGCCACCATCCCGCACCCGATCCAGGGTGAGGCGGCGGCCGGTGTCGTGCTGCTCAAGCCCGCCAGCCCCGGTACCGGCGTCATCGCCGGCGGGCCGGTGCGCGCGGTGCTCGAGTGCGCGGGCATCCACGACGTGCTGAGCAAGTCGCTCGGGTCCTCCAACCCGATCAACATCGTGCACGCGACGGTGGCCGCCCTGAAGGGCCTGGTCCGGCCCGAGGAGATCGCCGCCCGCCGTGGCCTGCCGATTGAGGACGTCGCCCCCGCGGCGATGCTCCGCGCCCGGGCCGCTGCTGCGGCGGCTCCGGTCGGGACCGGGGTGGGTGCCTGATGGCCCGCCTGAAGGTCACGCAGGTCAAGTCCGGGATCGGCGGGAAGTTCAACCAGCGGCAGACGCTGCGCTCGCTGGGGCTCAAGCGGATCTCCGACACCGTCGTCAAGGAGGACCGTCCCGAGATCCGCGGGATGGTCAACACGGTCACGCACCTGGTGACCGTCGAGGAGGTCGAGTAACCCATGGCAGGCGAGAAGAGCTCCGCGCTCAAGATCCACCACCTGCGGCCCGCACCCGGTGCGAAGACCGCCAAGACCCGCGTCGGCCGTGGTGAGGCCAGCAAGGGCAAGACCGCCGGACGCGGTACCAAGGGCAGCAAGGCGCGCTACCAGGTGCCGGCCGCCTTCGAGGGCGGGCAGATGCCGCTGCACATGCGGCTGCCGAAGCTGAAGGGCTTCACCAACCGGTTCCGCACCGCGTACCAGGTCGTCAACCTCGACCGGATCGCCGAGCTGTTTCCGAATGGCGGCACGATCGGCGTCGCCGAGCTCGTCGCCGCCGGCGCAGTCCGGGACAACAGCCTCGTCAAGGTGCTCGGTGACGGCGACCTGCAGGTTGCCGTGACCCTGACCGCGCACAAGTTCTCGGCGTCGGCCAAGGACAAGATCGCTGCCGCTGGCGGTTCCACGCACGAGCTGTAGCAGCCACCGCGCTCCGGGCCGTCGCTCCCTCTACCGGGGGGAGCGGCGGCTCGACCGCGTCTGCTGACGGCCCCCGGTGGGCGCTGAGAGCACCGAGGCCGACCTCCCCGTCCTGTTACAGTCGCCCCGCGTCACCACTCACCTCTTGTGGCGGCGTACCGACGCCCACCGGTCGTCGTCCGGCAACCGGCCGGCGCCCACGCACACCGCGCGTGCCCCTCCCGGGTCACGTGCCCGCCCGCCCCAGCCGGGGCCGGCATGTCGAACCGCCCCGGAGGACCGGGGCGGATGCCAGGAGGAGCTTTGCTCACCGCCTTCGGCCGGGCCTTCAAGACGCCCGACCTGCGCAGGAAGCTCCTGTTCACGCTGGCCATGATCGGTGTCTACCGGCTCGGCTCCGTCGTCCCCGGGCCCGGCGTGTCCTACGTCGCGATCCAGGGCTGCCTGAACGACGTGCGGGACAACAGCCTCTACGGCCTGGTCAACCTGTTCAGTGGCGGAGCGCTGCTGCAGCTGAGCATCTTCGCGCTGGGCATCATGCCGTACATCACCAGCTCGATCATCATCCAACTGCTGGTGGTGGTGATTCCCCGGCTCGAGACCCTGAAGCAGGAGGGTCAGTCCGGGCAGGCGAAGCTGACGCAGTACACCCGTTACCTCACGATCGCGCTCGCCATCCTGCAGTCGACCGGGATCATCGCGCTGGCCCGCTCGCGCCGCCTGTTTCCGAACTGCGACCGCGACATCATCCCGGACGACAGCCTGTTCCGGATCCTGGTCCTGGTCGTCACGCTGACGGCGGGGACAGCGGTGATCATGTGGCTGGGCGAGCTCATCACCGACCGCGGCGTCGGCAACGGCATGTCCGTGCTGATCTTCGCGTCGATCATCAGCTCGATCCCCGGCCAGGGTGCCAACATCCTCCAGCAGGACAACGGCCCGTTCGTCCTGGTGGCGATCATCGCGTTGGCCCTGTTGGTGATCACTCTCGTGGTCTTCGTCGAACAGGCGCAGCGGCGGATCCCCGTGCAGTACGCCAAGCGCCAGATCGGCCGGCGGATGTACGGCGGCACGTCGACGTACATCCCGCTCAAGGTGAACCAGGCCGGCGTCATCCCCGTCATCTTCGCCAGCTCGCTGCTGTACCTGCCGCAGCTGCTGTCCAACGTCTGGGCCAGCAACGAGACGTTCACCAGGTTCATCACCCGCTTCCTGAGCTCGGGTGACCCGCTCTACCTGGCCAGCTACTTCGGCCTGATCGTCTTCTTCACCTACTTCTACGTCGCGATCACCTTCAACCCGGTGGAGGTCAGCGACAACATGAAGAAGTACGGCGGGTTCGTGCCGGGCATCCGGCCGGGTCGCGCCACGGCCGAGTACCTGGACTACATCCTGTCGCGGATCACCGCCTTCGGTGCGCTCTACCTGGGCCTGGTCGCGGTGCTGCCGTACCTGCTGTTCTCCTTCACCGGAGGGGCCAACCAGATCCCGTTCGGCGGCACCGCCGTACTGATCATCGTCGGGGTCGGCCTCGAGACCGTGAAGCAGGTCGAGAGCCAGCTGATGCTGCGCAACTACGAAGGATTCCTGCGCTAGTGGGGGGCTGCTAGTGCGCCTCGTGCTGGTAGGACCGCCCGGAGCCGGCAAGGGAACGCAGGCCCAGTTCATCGCGGCGCATGCCAGCGTGCCCAAGATCTCGACCGGCGACATCTTCCGCGCCAACGTGAGCGAGGGGACGCCGCTGGGCCTGCAGGCGAAAGCCTTCATGGACCGCGGCGACCTGGTGCCCGACGACGTCACCATCGAGATGGTCAAGCTCCGGCTGCGCGAGGACGACGCGCGCACGGGCTTCCTGCTCGACGGCTTCCCCCGTACGGTGCCGCAGGCCGAGGTGCTCGACGACGTCCTGCGCGAGTCCGGGACCAAGCTCGACGTGGTGCTGGAGCTGGTTGTCGACGACGACGAGGTCATCCGCCGGCTGTCCGGGCGCCGCACCTGCCGCCGGTGCAACCACATCTGGCACGTCGACTTCGACCCGCCTGAGGTGCCGGGGGTGTGCGACATCGACGGCGGCGAGCTGTTCCAGCGCGACGACGACCAGGCCGAGACGATCGCGAACCGGTTGGCCGTCTACGCGGGGTCGACGGCGCCGCTGGTCGCCTACTACGCCAGTCGCGGGGTGCTGGTGGGCATCGACGCCACCGGGCCGGTCGACGACGTCACGGTGCGCGCGATCGACGCGCTGCGCTCGTTCCGCGACGGCTGAGCGTGCGCGGCCGGCGCCCGCGCGGCGTCACGGTGAAGACGCCGGAGCAGGTCGACCTCATGCGCGCCGCCGGCCTGGTGGTGGCCCGCACCCTCGAGCGGCTCGCCGCGGCGGTCCGGCCGGGGGTGACGACGGGCGAGCTCGACGCGCTGGCCGAGCAGAGCATCCGCGACGAGGGTGCGGTGCCCTCCTTCCTCGGCTACCACGGGTTCCGGGGCTCGATCTGCGCGTCGGTGGGCCCCGAAGTCGTGCACGGCATCCCCTCGGCGGACCGGGCCGTGCCGGAGGGCTCATTGCTGTCCATCGACTGCGGCGCGATCCTGGCCGGCTGGCACGGCGACGCGGCCGTGACCGTGCCGGTCGGGGAGTGCGCGCCCGACGTGCTCGCGCTGTCACGCGTCACCCGCGAGGCGATGTGGGCGGGGCTCGCCGCCGCGCGCCCCGGCGGCCGGCTCTCCGACATCGGTGCCGCGGTGCAGGCGACGGTCCGACCGCACGGCTACGGGCTGCTCGAGGACTACACCGGGCACGGGATCGGTACGGCGATGCACGAGCCGCCGCCCGTGCCGAACCTGGCTCCGCAGGGCCCGGGCCGCGGGATCGAGCTGGTGCCGGGAATCGTGCTGGCCATCGAGCCGATGGCGGTGCTGGGCAGCCCGGAGGTGGTGGAGCTCGAGGACGGCTGGACCGTGGTCACCCGGGACGGCCGCCAGGCGGCGCACTGGGAGCACACCGTGGCGGTGACCGCAGACGGCCCGTGGGTGCTCACCGCGCTCGACGGGGGCGCGTCGGGGCTGGCCGGCGCTGCCGCCTGACCTTCCTCGCGACCCCGGGGGCCGACGAGGGTTGGACGGCGCGCCGTCGGCGACGTACACTCGCCTGTCGGACTGTGTCCGCGCCCTCGCGTGCCTTCCCGGTGTTCCCGGGTCGGCCAGGTGCGGACCGGGTGCGAGCCCGCATCGGATCTCACGCATGAAGGTCACGCGTGAAGGTCATGGCTGCGGGTCCGCGTCGGTCGACGGGCTGCACCTGGCCCGGCCGGCAGGGCACTCCCCGAACACCCCGGCACGAGCAGGACGCAGCAGCACGCAGCACGAGCAGTACCCAGCGCCGCACGACAGAGTGCAGCACCCACAGCGACGGATCGCGGAGGACATGCCGAAGAAGGACGGGGCCATCGAGATCGAGGGCCGTGTGGTGGAGCCGCTCCCGAACGCCATGTTCCGGGTGGAGCTGCAGAACGGGCACCGGGTCCTGGCGCACATCAGCGGCAAGATGCGGCAGCACTACATCCGCATCCTTCCCGAGGACCGCGTGGTCGTGGAGCTCTCGCCCTACGACCTCACCCGCGGCCGGATCGTCTACCGCTACAAGTGACCAGCCGCCACCAGTGATCGAGTGCGCCTCGGGGCGCGCTCCTGAAGAGGGATACCAGTCCGTGAAGGTCAAGCCCAGCGTCAAGCCGATCTGCGACAAGTGCAGGGTCATCCGTCGCAACGGCCGCGTCATGGTGATCTGCTCGTCCACCGCCCGCCACAAGCAGCGGCAGGGCTAGCTCCGCCAGGCCCAGGACACACCCGCACGACCGGCACCACCCGCACGACCAACTCCACAGCGCGTCCCGTCGCAGCGCCCCGGCGCGTGCGTCCACCCCCGGTCGGAGGCCGGGGCCCCTCCCGGGCGGGAGCGGGAGGGCCGCGTACGACCTCCGTGCACCCAGGAAAGCGAGACCGCCCGATGGCACGCCTCTCCGGCGTCGACCTCCCCCGCGAGAAGCGGTTGGAGATCGCGCTCACCTACATCTACGGCATCGGCCGTACCCGCGCGCAGAAGACCCTCAGCGAGACCGGCGTCAGCCCCGACGTCCGCGTCAAGGACCTCACCGAGGACGACCTGGTCAAGCTGGCGCGGCACATCGACGCCAACTACCAGGTCGAGGGTGACCTCCGCCGCGAGGTGGCCTCCGACATCCGCCGCAAGATCGAGATCGGGTGCTACCAGGGCATCCGGCACCGTCGCGGCCTGCCGGTCCACGGCCAGCGCACGCACACCAACGCGCGCACCCGCAAGGGTCCGAAGAAGACCGTCGCCGGCAAGAAGAAGCCGAAGAAGTAGTGGCCAGCGTGCGTAGGACGACGGCCACCGACCACCTCAGCAAGGAGAAGTAGTGCCTCCCAAGACCCGCACCGGCGCCGGCGTCAAGAAGGTCCGGCGCAAGGAGAAGAAGAACGTCGCCCACGGCCAGGCGCACATCAAGTCGACGTTCAACAACACGATCGTCTCGATCACCGACCCGCAGGGCAACGTCATCAGCTGGGCCTCGGCCGGGCACGTCGGCTTCAAGGGCTCGCGCAAGTCCACCCCGTTCGCGGCGCAGATGGCCGCGGAGAACTGCGCCCGCAAGGCGCAGGAGCACGGGATGAAGAAGGTCGACGTCTTCGTGAAGGGCCCGGGCTCGGGCCGCGAGACCGCGATCCGCTCGCTGCAGGCCGCCGGCCTCGAGGTCGGGGCCATCCAGGACGTCACGCCGGTGCCGCACAACGGCTGCCGCCCCCCCAAGCGCCGCCGCGTCTGACGCTGCAGAAACAGGAGACGAGAACATGGCCCGCTACACGGGTGCCGACTGCCGCCGCTGCCGTCGGGAGAAGATGAAGCTGTTCCTCAAGGGCAGCAAGTGCGAGTCCCCGAAGTGCCCGATCGAGATCCGGCCCTACCCGCCGGGCGAGCACGGCCGCGGCCGTACCAAGGACTCCGAGTACCTGCTCCAGAAGCGCGAGAAGCAGAAGTGCGCGCGCATCTACGGGGTGCTGGAGAAGCAGTTCCGCGGCTACTACGAGGAGGCGAACAACAAGTCCGGCAAGACCGGTGAGAACCTGCTCGTCATCCTCGAGACCCGCCTCGACAACGTCGTCTACCGGGCCGGCTTCGGCACCTCCCGCGACGCTGCCCGCCAGGCCGTCCGGCACGGCCACGTGCTGGTGAACGGCAAGAAGGTCGACATCCCGTCGTACCGCGTGACGGCCAACGACATCGTCGAGATCCGGCCCAAGAGCCGTGAGCTCACCCCGTACGTGATCGCCCGCGAGACCGCCGGCGACCGTACGCCCCCCGCCTGGCTCGAGGTCATCTCCAGCCAGATGCGGGTGCTCGTGCACGCCCTCCCGGCCCGCGCGGTCATCGACACGCCGGTCCAGGAGCAGCTCATCGTCGAGCTGTACTCCAAGTAGCAGCGTCGCCGGCCGGACTCCACCGGGGTTCGGCCGGCTGCCGCACGTCCCGCTCCAGCCCGCCCCACCGATTCACCGCACACCTCAGCCCGGGCCCCGCCACCCCGGGCACCCCTCGCGACGTCAGATGGCGGTCGTCGCGGAACAGTCCCCGGAAGGACACCACGTGCTCATCGCACAGCGCCCCACCCTGACCGAGGAGCAGGTGAGCGAGCACCGCTCGCGGTTCGTCCTCGAGCCGCTCGAGCCGGGCTTCGGCTACACCCTCGGCAACTCCCTGCGCCGCACGCTGCTCAGCTCCATCCCCGGTGCGGCCGTCACCAGCATCCGTATCGACGGTGTGCTGCACGAGTTCACCACGGTTCCCGGGGTGAAGGAGGACGTCACCGACCTCATTCTGAACCTCAAGGAGCTGGTGGTCTCCTCGGAGTCCGACGAGCCGGTCGTGATGTACCTGCGCAAGCAGGGTCCCGGCCCGGTCACGGCGGGCGACATCGCCCCGCCCGCCGGCGTCGAGGTGCACACGCCCGACCTGCACATCGCCACGCTCAACGGCAAGGGTCGCCTCGAGATCGAGCTGACCGTCGAGCGCGGTCGCGGCTACGTCTCCGCGGTGCAGAACAAGCAGGCCGGCCAGGAGATCGGCCGGATCCCGGTCGACAGCATCTACTCCCCGGTCCTCAAGGTGACGTACAAGGTCGAGGCCACCCGTGTCGAGCAGCGCACCGACTTCGACCGGCTGGTGCTCGACGTCGAGACCAAGCCCGGCATGACCCCGCGTGACGCGGTGGCCAGCGCCGGCAAGACGCTCGTGGGCCTGTTCGGCCTCGCGCAGGAGCTCAACGACGAGGCGGAGGGCATCGACATCGGCCCGTCCCCGACGGACGCCGCGCTGGCCGCCGACCTCGCCCTGCCGATCGAGGACATGGACCTGACGGTCCGCTCGTACAACTGCCTCAAGCGCGAGGGCATCCACTCGGTCGGCGAGCTGGTCAGCCGCTCCGAGGCCGACCTGCTCGACATCCGCAACTTCGGCGCGAAGTCGATCGACGAGGTCAAGGTCAAGCTGCACTCCATGGGCCTCGCGCTCAAGGACAGCCCGCCCGGCTTCGACCCGAGCCAGGTCGTCACGACGTTCGGCACCGACGAGTACGGCGCGCCGTTCTCGGAGGGCGGCGACGACGAGGGCTTCGCCGAGACCGAGCAGCTCTAGGCACACCCGCCCCACGCAGGGCCCCGGCGACCGCCGCGGTGCCCCCACGGAGTCGGCTCGCCCGGCTCCCGCTCCGAGAAGAAGGAGAGCGACATGCCCACGCCCAGCAAGGGTCCCCGGATGGGGGGCAGCCCCGCCCACGAGCGGCTCATGCTCGCCAACCTGGCGACCGCGCTGTTCGAGCACGGCCGGATCACCACCACCGAGACCAAGGCCAAGCGGCTGCGGCCGTACGCCGAGCACCTGATCACTTTCGGCAAGCGTGGCGACCTGCACGCCCGCCGCCAGGTGCTGAAGCGGCTCAACGACAAGACCGTCGTGCACACGCTGTTCGAGGAGATCGGCCCGCGCTACGCCGACCGCCCCGGCGGCTACACGCGCATCGTCAAGCTCGGGCCGCGCAAGGGCGACAACGCCCCGATGGCGATCATCGAGCTGGTCGAGGGACGCACGGTCGCGCAGGCGGCGGTCGGTGAGGCCGAGCGGGCCCGCGGCACCCAGTTCGCCGGGTCCCGCCCGGTGACCGGCGCGACGGCGGAGTCCGCCGAGGAGCTGGCGGCGGTCAGCCCGACCGCCGCGGGCGTCTCGGCCACGGCCGCCGGCCAGCAGGAGGGTGCCGGCCAGCAGGAGGCGCCCGTCGAGGAGACCGCGGTCGACGACGCCGCGCTGCCGGCCGAGACGGCGGACGAGGGTCCCCTCAACGAGCAGGTCGACGAGATCGCCACCGTCGCCGACGAGCCCGACACGATCGCGGAGGCCGACGACGCCGCCCGCGAGGGGACGGACGAGAAGTAGTTCTGGGCACCATCGACGAGCCCGCCCTCCCCGACCGGGAGGGCGGGCTCGCTCGCGTGCGGCTCGACCTGGCGTACGACGGGACGGACTTCTCCGGCTGGGCGACGCAGCCCGACCTTCGTACGGTCCAGGGGGTGCTCGAGAGCGCGCTCGGGACCGTGGCGCGTGGCGACGCGCCCCGCCTGACCGTGGCCGGGCGGACCGACGCCGGCGTGCACGCCCGCGGCCAGGTGGCCCACGTGGACCTGGCGCCGGACGTCGCGGCCGACCCGCTGCTGCTGCGCCGGCTCAACGGGCTGCTGCCGCCGGACGTACGGGTGCGCTCGGCCCGTCCGGCGCCCACGGGCTTCGACGCCCGCTTCTCCGCGCTGTGGCGGCGCTACCGCTACCGGATCGCGGACGGACCCGCGTCGCTCGACCCGCTGCGCCGGCACGACACGCTGGCGTGGCCGCGGGTCCTGGACCTGGATCGGCTCGCGCGCGCGTCCGAGCCGCTGCTGGGCGAGCACGACTTCGCGGCGTACTGCCGGCGCCGCGACGGTGCCACGACGGTCCGCGCGGTGCTGGGGCTCGCGTGGCGGCGCGAGGACGTGCTGGTCATGGACATCACCGCGGACGCGTTCTGCCACTCGATGGTGCGCTCGCTGGTCGGCGCCCTGGTGGCCGTGGGCGAGGGGCGACGGGACGTCACCTGGCCCGGGGACCTGCTGGAGCGCAGGGTGCGGGCGACCGACGTCGCCGTCGCCCCGCCGCACGGGCTGTGCCTGGAGCAGGTCGGCTACCCGGCCGACGACGGGCTGGCCGCCCGCCAGTCGGTGACGCGACGGCTGCGTGTCGGACCGCCGTCGTAGGTTCGCCGCATGCCCGCACCGCTGCTCGCCGACCTCGTCTGTGAGGGCGGCGGCGTCAAGGGGATCGGCCTCGCCGGGGCGGTCACCGCGCTCGCCGACGCCGGCTACGCCTTCCCCCGCGCGGCGGGCTCGTCCGCCGGGGCGGTGGTGGCGTGCCTGGTGGCCGCGCTGCAGTCCGCCGGCGAGCCGGTCCAGCGGCTCGGCGAGATCGTGAGGTCGGTCGACTACCGCAGGCTGCGGGACCGCACCGGGGTCGCCCGGCTGCCGCTGGTCGGGCTGCCGCTGGCGGTGCTGCTGCACGAGGGGGCGTACGACGGCGGCTACCTGGAGCGGTTCCTCGAGGGCACCCTCGGCGAGCTGGGGGTGCGGACCTTCGGCGACCTGCGCGGGCCCGAGCTGGACACCGTGCCCGCGCCCCGCCGGTCGCGGCTCGTGGTGACGGTGTCGGACCTGTCGCGCCGGCGGCTGGTCCGCCTGCCGTGGGACCTGCCGGAGTACGGCCTGGACCCCGACGACTACCCGGTGGCCCGGGCGGTGCGCGCGAGCTCGGCGATCCCGTACGTGTTCCGACCGGTCCGCCAGCGCGGCCTCGGCGGGACGGCCACCTGGGTCGACGGCGGGCTGCTGTCGACCTTCCCGGTCGGCCTGTTCGACCGGGTCGACGCCCTCGCTCCCCGCTGGCCGACCTTCGGGCTGCGGCTGTCGACGCCGCCCGACGTCCCGCCCGTCCTGCACCCGGTGCGCACGCCGGTCGCGCTCGGCCTGGCCGCCCTCGACGCCCTGCTCACCGACCAGGACGCGGCGTACGCCGGCGAGCCCTGCACGACCGCGCGCACCATCGCCATCCCGACCTCCGGGGTCTCGGTCGTCGACTTCGACCTGTCGCGGGCGACGGCGGAGCGGCTGTTCCGCAGCGGGCGCGAGGCCGCCGAGGCGTTCCTGGCGACCTGGGACGAGGCGGCGTACGTCCGACGGTGCCGGCAAACGCCGTTGCGCGCAGACGGCACACTGGGCTGATGGCAGCGGTGGACGTGCAGCGGGTGTCGTACGTGCTCCCGGACGGCCGCGTGCTGTTCGGCGACGTGAGCTTCCGGGTCGGCGACGGCACCAAGACCGCCCTCGTGGGGGCGAACGGCACGGGCAAGACGACGCTGCTGCGGGTGATCGCCGGCGACCTGGCCCCGTCGGACGGCACGGTGGCCCGGGACGGCGGGCTGGGCGTCATGCGGCAGTTCATCGGGTCGGTGCGGGACGCGACCGAGGTGCGCGACCTGCTGCTGGACCTGGCGCCGCGGCAGGTGCGCGACGCCGGCCGGGCGCTGGCGGCCGCGGAGCTGGCCATGATGGACAGGGACGACGAGGCGACGCAGCTGCGCTACGCGCAGGCGCTGGTCGACTGGGGTGACGCCGGCGGCTACGACGCCGAGGTGACCTGGGACGTGTGCACGACGGCGGCGCTCGGGGTCCCGTACGACGGCTGCCAGTACCGCCCGCTGTCGACGCTGTCCGGCGGCGAGCAGAAGCGGCTGGCGCTGGAGGCCCTGCTGCGCGGCCCGGAGCAGGTCCTGCTGCTCGACGAGCCGGACAACTACCTCGACGTGCCGGGCAAGCGCTGGCTGGAGGCGGCCCTCGCGGACTCGCCCAAGACGGTGCTGTTCGTCAGCCACGACCGCGAGCTGCTGGCGCGTACGGCGACCCGGGTGGTGACCATCGAGGCGCACGGCGCGTGGGTGCACGGCGGTGGCTTCGACACCTACGGCGAGGCGCGGCAGGCCCGGCGCGAGCGGCTCGCCGAGCTGCACAGGCGCTGGGACGAGGAGCGCGAGCGGCTGCGGCAGCTGGTGTTCACGCTGCGCGAGCAGGCCAAGATCAGCCCGGACATGGCCAGCCGCTACAACGCCATGAAGACCCGGTTCGAGAAGTTCGAGGCGGCGGGACGGCCGCCCGAGCAGGTCGTCGACCAGAAGGTGCAGATGCGGCTGCGGGGCGGGCGAACCGGGGTGCGGGCGGTCACCTGCGAGCGGCTCGAGCTCACGGGGCTGATGCAGCCCTTCGACGCGGAGGTCTTCTACGGCGAGCGGGTCGCCGTGCTCGGGTCCAACGGCTCCGGCAAGTCGCACTTCCTGCGGCTGCTCGCAGGGCAGCCGGTCGAGCACACCGGCAGCGCCCGGCTCGGGGCGCGGGTCGTGCCGGGCTGGTTCGCGCAGACCCACGAGCACCCCGAGCTGGTCGGGCAGACGCTGGTCGACGTGCTGCACCGCGGGGACGGCAGCCGTCGGGGCCTCGAGCGCGGCGCGGCGATCGGCGTGCTGCGCCGCTACGAGCTGCACGGGCAGGCGGACGCGGTCTTCGACCGGCTCAGCGGTGGCCAGCAGGCCCGCTTCCAGGTGCTCCTGCTGGAGCTGTCGGGCTGCACGCTGCTGCTGCTCGACGAGCCGACGGACAACCTCGACCTCGAGTCCGCCGAGGCCCTCGAGGAGGGGCTCGCGGCGTTCGACGGGACGGTGCTCGCCGTCACGCACGACCGGTGGTTCGCGCGGGGCTTCGACCGCTTCCTCGTCTTCGGCTCGGACGGACGGGTCTACGAGGCGCCGGAGCCGGTGTGGGACGAGGGCCGCGTGCTGCGCGCGCGCTGACCTGCCCGAGCGGGGCGCGGGCTTTGCCGGCCGGGCGGCGGCTCGGGTATCGTCGGTGGCTGTTGCCCCGGCGCGCCCCCTTGACTCTGTCAGCGGCGCCGCGAACGAGCGCACCACACCTGACGCCATTCCTGAACGACATCACCGACGAGAGCGAAGCAGCGTGCCCACGTACACCCCGAAGCCGGCCGACGTCCAGCGGACGTGGCACGTCATCGACGCCACCGACGTGGTGCTCGGGCGGCTCGCGAGCCAGTCGGCGAAGCTGCTGCGCGGCAAGCACAAGCCGTACTTCGCCCCGCACCTCGACTGCGGTGACTTCGTCGTCATCATCAACGCCGGCAAGGTGGCGATGACCGGCAACAAGGCCGCGCAGTCGCGGGTGCACCGGCACTCCGGCTACCCGGGCGGGCTGACCAGCACGTCGTACGCCGACGTGCTCGCGACCCGGCCCGAGCGCATCGTCGAGAAGGCGATCAAGGGCATGATCCCGCACAACAGCCTCGGCCGTCAGGTGATGAGCAAGCTCAAGGTCTACGCCGGCCCGACCCACCCGCACCAGGCGCAGAACCCGGTGCCCTACGAGCTGACCCAGGTCGCGCAGTAGCGCGGGCTGAGACACACAGGAGATCCAGCGCAGTGACCGCCCCCGCAGACCTCGTCCAGACCGTCGGCCGCCGCAAGGAGGCTGTCGTCCGTGTGCGCCTCAAGCCCGGCACCGGCCAGTACACGCTCAATGGCCGCACGCTCGACAACTACTTCCCCAACAAGGTGCACCAGCAGCTCGTCAACGAGCCGTTCGTGACGTTGGAGAAGGCCGACCAGTACGACGTCTTCGCCCGGCTGCACGGCGGGGGCATCTCCGGCCAGGCCGGTGCGCTGCGCCTGGGCATCGCCCGCGCGCTCATCGAGCTGGAGATCGACGACCGTCCGGCGCTGAAGAAGGCGGGCTTCCTCACCCGCGACGCCCGCATCAAGGAGCGCAAGAAGTACGGCCTGAAGAAGGCCCGCAAGGCGCCCCAGTACAGCAAGCGCTAGCTGTCTCCACGAGGCGGTCACCCGAGGGTGACCGCCTCGTGGGCTGTCCAGGTCGACGAGGGGAGTGCCGGTGCCCCGGCTGTTCGGGACCGATGGGGTGCGGGGGGTGGCCGGCGGGGACGTCCTGACGGCCGAGCTCGCCACGGCGCTGGCCGGCTCGGCCGCGGGCGTGCTGCGGGAGGGCGCGGGCACGGGTCGGCCACGCGTCGTCGTGGGGCGCGACACCCGGCCGTCGGGGGAGATGCTGGAGGCGGCCGCCGTCGCCGGCTTCACGGCGGCGGGCTGCGACGTGACCCTGCTCGGCGTCGTTCCCACGCCGGCGGTGGCGCTCGAGACCGCCTCCGGCGGGGTCCAGCTGGGGCTGATGATCTCCGCGTCGCACAACCCGATGCCGGACAACGGGCTCAAGCTGTTCGGGGCCGGCGGCTGGAAGCTGCCCGACGAGGTCGAGGACGCCGTCGAGGCCGGTCTGGGCAGCACCCGGCGGGTCACGGGCGCGGCGGTCGGGCGGGTGGTCGCCGACGCCGGCGCGGGCGAGCGCTACCTCGCGCACCTGCTGGCTGCCGCGCCGGCCGACCTGGGCGGGCTCCGGGTCGTCGTCGACTGCGCGCAGGGCGCGGCCAGCGCGCTCGCTCCCGAGGCGTACCGGCGGGCCGGGGCCGACGTGGTGGCGATCTGCGCCGACGGCGACGGCTACCGGATCAACGACGGCTGCGGCGCGACCCACCTGGGCCGGCTGCAGCAGGCCGTCCTCGAGCACGGCGCCGCCCTCGGCCTGGCGCACGACGGCGACGCGGACCGGTGCCTGGCGGTCGACGCGGCCGGGCAGGTCGTCGACGGGGACCAGCTGCTGGCGCTGCTGGCGGTCGGCCAGGACGTGCGCACGGTCGTCGCGACCGTCATGAGCAACCTGGGGTTCGTCCGCGCCATGCGCGAGCACGGCATCGAGGTGGTGCAGACGGCCGTGGGGGACCGGTACGTGCTCGCCGCGATGCGCGCGGGCGGCCACCTGCTCGGCGGCGAGCAGAGCGGCCACACGGTGCAGCTCGCCCACGCGACGACCGGCGACGGGCTCCTGACCGGCTTGTCCGTGCTCGGGCAGGTGGCCGCGAGCGGGCGCAGCCTGACCGAGCTCGCCGCGGTGATGACCCGGCTGCCGCAGGTGCTGGTGAACGTACGCGCCGACCGCGGCCGGGCGACGGCGCCCGAGGTGCTCGACGCGGTGGCGGCGCAGGAGGCTGAGCTCGGCGAGTCCGGCCGGGTGCTGCTGCGGCCCTCCGGCACCGAGGCGCTCGTGCGGGTGATGGTGGAGGCCGAGACCGCCGAGCGCGCGCAGGCCGTCGCGGACGCCCTGGCCGCGGTTGTCGCCGGCGAACGACCGCCCGGGTGACGCGGTCCACCGGAACTGTCGGACCTGCTGCATAGGGTCGGCGGCATGCGCACCCTCACCCGCGACGAGGCCCGGACCCGGGCGCAGCTGCTCGACGTGACGTCGTACGCCGTCGAGCTGGACCTGACCGGGCTGGTCGACGGGCCCTCGTTCACGTCCTCGAGCGAGGTGCGCTTCGCCTGCCGGCAGCCGGGCGCGACGACCTTCCTCGAGCTCGACGGCGAGCTGCTGGCGCTCGAGCGGGACGGGCTGCCGGTGGAGGCGGTCCTGCAGGGCAACCGGATCGTGCTGGCCGACCTCGCCGCGCAGGAGGTCGTTCGCGTCGTGGCGCGCTGCAGCACCACGCGTACCGGCGAGGGGCTGCACCGTGCGGTGGACCCGGCCGACGGCGAGGTCTACCTCTACGCACAGGCCTTCCTCGACGACGCGCAGCGGATGTTCGCCTGCTTCGACCAGCCCGACCTCAAGGCCCGCGTCCAGCTGACCGTGACCGCGCCCGAGGCCTGGCAGGTGCTGGCCAACACGCGGGCCGAGCGGGTGGGGCGCCGGCACGTGTTCGCCCCCACGGAGCCGATCGCGACCTACCTGGTGACGCTGGCTGCCGGGCCCTGGCACGGCGAGCGCCGGTGGTACGGCGACAGCATCGAGCTGGGCGTGTGGTGCCGCCGCTCGCTGGCGGCGCACCTGGAGGCGGACGAGCTGTTCACCATCACCGCTGCGTGCCTGGACGTGCAGCAGGAGGTGTTCGGGCGGCGCTACCCGTTCGGGGACAGCTACGACCAGGTGTTCGTGCCGGAGTTCAACGCCGGCGCGATGGAGAACCCCGGCATGGTCACCTTCACCGACGAGACGTTCGTCTTCCGGTCCCGCACCACCGAGGGGCGCCGCCGGCTGCGCGCGCAGGTGATCGCGCACGAGATGGCGCACATGTGGTTCGGCGACCTGGTGACGATGCGCTGGTGGGACGACCTGTGGCTCAACGAGTCGTTCGCGGAGCTGCTCGGCGTCTACACGGTGGACCGCTGCCACGCGCTCGGCACCCTGCCCTACGCCGGGGCCTGGGCCGACTTCTGCCTGGGTCGCAAGGCCTGGGGCTACCGGGCCGACCAGCTGCCCACCACGCATCCGGTGGCGGGCGACGTCGCCGACAACCGGGCGGCGCTGCTCAACTTCGACGGCATCAGCTACGCCAAGGGGGCGTCGGCGCTGCGGCAGCTGTCGGCGTGGCTGGGCGAGGACGCGTTCTTCGCGGGTGTGCGCGGCTACCTGGAGCGGCACGCGTGGGGCTCCACCGGTCTCGCCGACCTGCTGGCGGCGCTCGAGCAGGCCGGCGGTCGCGACCTGCAGGACTGGGCGCGGGTGTGGCTGCGCACGCCGGGGGTGCCGGTGCTGCGGGTCCTGCCCGGGGCGGGTGGGGCGGGGGAGCTGCGGCAGGAGGCGGCCGTCCTGCGCCCCCATCGGGTGGGCGTCGGCGCGTACGACGACGACGGCACCGGCGTGCTGCGCCTGACCGAGCGGGTCGAGCTCGACGTGGTCGGGGCGGCCACGCCCTTCGCGCTGCCGCCGGCGCTGCTCGTCGTGCCCAACGACGGCGACCTCACCTTCGCCAAGGTCCGGTTCGACGCGGCCTCGCTCGCGGTGGTGCTGACGCGGACCGGGGACCTCGCCGACCCGCTGACCCGGGCGGTGGTCTGGGGTGCGCTGTGGGACGCCGCCCGCGACGGCGAGCTCGGCGCGGCGCAGCTCGTCGACGCGGTGGTGGCGGGGGTCGGCGCCGAGACGGACCCCGACGTCGCCGCCACGCTGCTGGCACAGGCCCGCTTCGCCGCCCAGCGCTGGAGCACGACGTCCACCAGCCTGGTCGAGCGCCTGCACGCGCACTCCGTCGCCGCCGTGCGCAAGGCCGAGGCGGGCAGCGACCTGCAGCTGGTGCACCTGCGGGCCGCGGCGTCCTGCGCGGCCGACGGCACCCAGCTGCAGGGCTGGCTGGCCGGCCGCGACCTGCCCGAGGGGGTCGGGCTCGACGCGGACCTGCGCTGGCACCTGCTGGAGCGGCTGGCCGCGCTCGGCGAGGCCGGCCCGGAGCAGATCGCCACAGAGCTCGCCGGTGACCGCACCGCCTCCGGCGAGCTGCACGCGGCGCACGCCCTGGCGGCCCGGCCGGACGCCGACGCCAAGGCGACCGTGTGGGCGGAGCTGCTCGGCGAGGGGTCGCTGCCCAACGGGCGGGCCAGGGCCCTCGCGTCGGGCTTCTGGCAGCCCGGGCAGGACGACCTGCTCCGGCCGTACGCCGGGCGCTGGGCGGCCGAGGTGCCCGCACTGTTCGAGCGGCGCACCCCCGCGCTGGCGACGACGATCGCCCGCCTGCTGTTCCCCGCCACCCTCGTCGAGCCGGCCACGCTGCAGGCGACCGAGATCCGGCCCGGGGGCGACCTGCCGGCCGGGCTGAGCCGGGTGCTGCTCGAGGAGCGCGACGACCTGGCCCGCGCACTGCGCGCCCGGGGTGCCTGAGCCCGGGGTGCCTGAGCCCGGGGTGCCTCAGCGCGGGGTGGCGTGGGCGGGCGGCGCGGTCGGCGCGGCTACCGTGGGGTCATGTGCGGGATCGTGGGCTACGTCGGCGCTCAGCGCGGGCTCGAGGTCGTCGTCGAGGGGCTGCGCCGCCTGGAGTACCGCGGCTACGACAGCGCCGGCGTGGCGGTGCTCGACGCCGCCGGGACGCTGCGGGTCGAGCGCCGGGCGGGCAAGCTCGCCAACCTCGAGAAGGCGCTGGCGAGCGTGGACCCGGCGGACGGGCCGCTGCCGGGGACGCTGGCCATCGGCCACACGCGCTGGGCCACGCACGGCCCGCCCACCGACGCCAACGCCCACCCGCAGATCGACTGCTCCGGCCGCATCGCCGTCGTCCACAACGGCACGATCGAGAACTTCGAGGACCTCATCGGCGGGCTCGAGCGGCGCGGCCACGTGCGGCGCAGCGACACCGACACCGAGGTGGTGGCGCACCTGCTCGAGGAGCGCTACGCGGCCGGCCCGACCCGGGGCGACCTGGCAGCCAGCCTGCGCAGCATCTGCCGCGACCTGCAGGGCAGCTTCGTGCTGGTCGTCGCGCACGCGGACGAGCCCGACCTGGTCGTCGCCGCCCGGCGCAACCTGCCGCTGGTGATCGGGCTGGGCGACGGGGAGAACTTCGTGGGTTCCGACGTCACCGCGTTCATCACCCACACCCGTACCGCGCGGGCCGTCGAGCAGGACCAGGTGGTCGAGGTGCGTCGGGAAGGCGTGCTGGTCACCGACCTCGACGGCACGCCCGTCGAGGGCGAGAGCTACCACGTCGACTGGGACACCGACGCCGCCGAGAAGGGCGGCTACGAGTACTTCATGCTCAAGGAGATCGCCGAGCAGCCGCAGGCCGTCCGCGACACCCTCGGCGGGCGGCTGACGGCCGAGGGCCTGGTCCACCTCGACGAGCTGTCCATGGGCGACGAGGACGTGCGCGGCATCGAGCAGGTGTTCATCGTCGCCTGCGGCTCGAGCTATCACTCCGGCCTGATCGGCAAGTACGCGATCGAGCGCTGGTGCCGGCTGCCGGTGCAGGTGGAGATGGCCTCGGAGTTCCGCTACCGCGACCCCGTGCTCGGCCGCAACACGCTGGTCATCGCCATCAGCCAGAGCGGCGAGACGGCGGACACGCTGGAAGCCGTACGCCACGCCCGCTCGCAGCGCGCGTGGGTGCTGGCGGTCACCAACACGCTGGGCTCGACGATCGCCCGGGAGAGCGACGCGGCGCTGTTCACCCGGGCCGGACCGGAGGTCGCGGTCGCCTCCACCAAGGCGGTCATCGCGCAGATCACCGCGATGTACCTCGTGGGGCTCTACCTCGCGGGCATCCGCGGCACCCGGGACGCCGACGAGGTCCGCGCCCACCTGCGCGACCTGCAGGCGGTCCCGGACCTGGTCGCCGAGCTGCTGACCCGGATGGAGCCGGTGCGCGAGCTGGCCCGGGCGATCGCCGACCAGCCCCGGGTGCTGTTCCTGGGCCGGCACGTCGGCTACCCGATCGCGCTGGAGGGCGCGCTGAAGCTCAAGGAGCTGGCGTACGTCTCGGCGGAGGGCTACCCGGCCGGGGAGATCAAGCACGGGCCGATCGCGCTGGTGGAGAAGGGCACGCCGGTCGTGGTCATCGCGACCCGGCACGCGCTGCAGGCCAAGCTCATCAACAACGTGCAGGAGGTCCGGGCGCGGGGGGCCTGCACGATCGTGCTGGCGACGGACGGGGACGACAGCGTCACGCCGTACGCCGACGTGCTGCTGCGCATCCCCGACACCAAGTCGCTGCTCGCCCCGCTGCTGACGATCGTGCCGCTGCAGGTGCTGTCGGCCGAGGTCGCGATCGCCCGCGGGCTCGACGTCGACCAGCCGCGCAACCTGGCCAAGTCGGTCACGGTCGAGTGAGGGGCACACTGCCCGCGTGACCATCGTGGGGGTGGGCGTCGACGTGGTCGACGTCGCCCGGCTGGAGCGGGTGCTGGCGCGTACGCCCCGGCTGGCGGACCGGCTGTTCACCGCGGGGGAGCGGGAGCGGTCGGTGGAGTCGCTGGCCGCCCGGTTCGCCGCGAAGGAGGCCGTCGCCAAGGCGCTCGGCGCGCCCGGCGGGCTGCGGTGGCTCGACGCGGAGGTGCTGACCGGCGAGCGCGGCCGGCCGGTGCTGGCGCTGCACGGCGGGGTCGCCGCCGAGGCCGAGGCGCAGGGCATCCGCACCTGGCACCTCTCGCTGTCGCACGACGGCGGCCTGGCGACCGCCGTGGTGGTGGCCGAGTCGTGATCCGGGCGCACACCGCGGCGCAGGTGCGGGCGGCGGAGGCCGCGCTGAGGGCGACGCTGCCGCCGGGCACGCTGATGGCCCGGGCGTCCACCGGCCTGGCCCACGCCTGCTCCCGGCTGCTGGGCCGGACGTACGGCAGCCGGGTGCTGCTGCTGGTGGGCGGCGGCGACAACGGGGCGGACGCGCTCTGGGCCGGCGCGCAGCTGTGCCGGCGGGGCGCGCAGGTGACGGCGGCGCTGGTCGGCGAGCCGGTGGCGGACGCGCTGGCCGCGTTCCGCGCCGCCGGTGGACGGGTCGGCCCGGCGGGGCCGGCTGACCTGGTGGTGGACGGGCTGGTGGGGATCGGCGGCCGGGGGGCGCTTCGCGAGCCGGCCGCGGCGCTCGTACGCGTGGCGTCCGGGCCGGTGCTCGCGGTCGACCTGCCGAGCGGCGTCGACGCCGACACCGGGGCGGTCCAGGGCGACGCGGTGCGGGCGGACATCACCGTCACCTTCGGCACGTACAAGCCGGGGCTGCTGGTCGGGGCGGGCAAGGAGCGCGCCGGCCGGGTCGAGCTGGTGGACATCGGGCTGGGGCCGTACCTGCCGCCGGCGCCGGTCGAGGCGCTCGAGGCGGGTGACCTCGTGCTGCCGCGCACCCCGCTCGACAAGTACGACCGGGGCGTGCTGGGCGTCGCGGCGGGCTCCGCCACCTATCCCGGCGCCGCGGTGCTGGCGGTCGGCGCGGCGCTGGCCGCGGGCGCGGGCATGGTGCGGTTCAGCGGCGCGGCGCACCCGGCCGAGCAGGTGCGGCTGCGCTGGCCGGAGACCGTGGTGACCGAGGCTCGCGGCGCCGGCGTCGTCGACGCCGGGCGGGTCCAGGCGTGGGTGGTCGGGCCGGGGCTCGGCACCGACGACGTGGCCGCGCAGACCGTCGAGGCGGTGCTCGCCTCGGACGTGCCGGTGCTCGTCGACGCCGATGCGCTGACCGTCTGCGCGCAGCACCCGGACTGGCTGCGCCGGCGGGACGCCCCGACGCTGCTGACCCCGCACGACCGGGAGTTCGAGCGGTTCGGCGCCGCGGTGGGGCCGGACCGGGTCGGGGCCGCCCGCCGCCTGGCCGCCGGGCTCGGCGTCCACGTGCTGCTCAAGGGGGACGCGACGGTGGTGGCCGGGCCGGCAGGGCCGGTCCGCGTCAACCGCACCGGCACCTCGGTCCTGGCGACCGCGGGCTCCGGCGACGTGCTGTCCGGCGGCTGTGGCGCGCTGCTCGCCCAGGGACTGCCCGTGCTCGAGGCGGCGTCCGCGGCGGCCTACCTGCACGGCCGCGCCGGTGCGCT
>DASTLY010000120.1:0-38765 GCA_035714445.1 Mycobacteriales bacterium | reverse complement strand
AGCAGCTCCCCGCAGGCCCGCAGAGGTAGGCCCGTGGACACTGGCCGCATGCCTACTGCCTCCTCGCGCGCCTACATCCAGGTGCGCGGCGCCCGCGAGAACAACCTGCGCAACGTCAGCCTCGACATCCCGAAGGGCCGGATCACGGTCTTCACCGGGGTGTCGGGCTCCGGGAAGTCCTCGCTGGTCTTCGGCACGATCGCGGCAGAGTCCCAGCGCCTGCTGAACGAGACGCACACGGCGTTCGTGCAGAACTTCCTGCCCAGCATCGCTCAGCCCGACGTCGACGCGCTGCACAACCTGTCCGCCGCGATCGTCGTCGGCCAGGAGCGGATGGGGGGCAACTCCCGCTCGACGGTCGGCACCGCCACCGACATCCAGACGATGCTGCGGCTGCTGTTCGGGCGGCTCGGCGAGCCGGCGGTCGCGCACCCGGCGCAGCTGTCGTTCACCTCGCCGGAGGGCATGTGCCCGCGCTGCGAGGGCGCCGGCCGGGTCGACGACATCGACGTCGACGAGCTCGTGGACTGGGACAAGAGCCTGTCGGAGGGGCCCATCAAGCTGGCCGACTACGCGGTCGGCAAGTGGTACTGGGAGATCTTCGCCCAGTCAGGGTTCTTCGACGTCGACAAGAAACTCCGCGACTACACCGACGCGGAACGTCACCAGTTCCTGCGGGGCGAGACCAGCAAGGTCAAGACCGCGACCATGAACCTCACGTACGAGGGGCTGGTCGACAAGTTCCGTCGTACCCACCTGAGCAAGGACCCGGACTCGCTGCAGCCGCACGTACGCCGGGTCGTGGACCGGGTCGTCACGTCGCAGCCGTGCTCGGACTGCGGCGGGACCCGCTACTCGGCGGCGGTCCTCGACTGCCGGATCCAGGGGCGCAACATCGCCGACTGCGCGCGGATGCAGGTGACGGACCTGGTCGCGTTCCTGAAGCAGATCGACGAGCCCACGGTCGCGCCCGTGCTCGCGGCCCTGCTCGACCGGCTGGAGAACCTGGCGTTCATCGGGCTCGGCTACCTGTCCCTGGACCGGTCGAGCCCGTCGCTGTCCGGCGGCGAGGCACAGCGGGTGAAGATGGTGCGCCACCTCGGCTCGTCGCTGACCGACCTGACGTACGTGTTCGACGAGCCGTCGGTGGGGCTGCACCCGCACGACCTCGGGCCGCTCAACACGATGCTCCGGCGGCTGCGCGACAAGGGCAACACCGTCCTGGTCGTCGAGCACAAGCCGCAGGTCATGGCGATCGCCGACCACGTGGTGGACATGGGTCCCGGCGCGGGCGAGGCCGGCGGGCAGATTGTGTTCGAGGGCTCGTTCGCCGAGCTGAGGAAGGCCGACACCCGGACCGGCCGGCACCTCTCGGCGCGGCCGCCCCTGCGCCCGTCGACCCGCACCCCGACCGGCTGGATCGACGTGCGGGCCGCCCGGCTGCACAACCTGCGCGGCGTCGACGTCCGCTTCCCCACGGGCACGCTGACGGCGGTCACGGGGGTGGCCGGCTCCGGCAAGAGCTCGCTGGTCCTCGGCGCGCTGGCGAAGCAGTGCGAGGGCGCGCAGGTCGTCGACCAGGCGCTGGGCCGCGGCTCCCGGCGCTCGATGACGGCGACCTACACCGGGATCATGGACGACGTCCGCAAGGTCTTCGCCAAGGCCAACGGGGTGAAGCCGGCGCTGTTCAGCGCCAACTCCGAGGGCGCCTGCCCGACCTGCAGCGGCCTCGGGGTCATCTACACCGACCTGGCCTTCCTCGACCAGATCGTCACCACCTGCGAGTCGTGCGAGGGCAGCCGCTACGTCGACGAGGTGCTCGGCTACCGCCTTCGCGGGCGCAGCATCGCCGAGGTGCTCGCGATGTCCGCCGGCACCGCCGCCGAGTTCTTCACCGAAACTCCGATACGTTCCTCGCTCACCGCGATGGTCGACGTCGGCCTGGGCTACCTGTCGCTCGGCCAGACGCTGAACACGCTGTCCGGCGGCGAGCGGCAGCGCCTCAAGCTGGCCATGGAGCTCGGCAAGGCCGGGCAGGTCTACCTGCTCGACGAGCCGACGACCGGCCTGCACCTCGGCGACGTGGAGGTCCTGGTCGGACTGCTCGACCGGCTCGTCGACGGCGGCAGCACCGTGGTCGCCATCGAGCACCACCTCGACGTCATCAGCCAGGCGGACTGGGTGATCGACCTGGGACCCGGCGCCGGCAGCGACGGCGGCACGGTGGTGTTCGCCGGTCCGCCGGCCGAGCTGGTGGACAGCGGCACCATCACCGGCCAGAGCCTCAAGGCGCACCTCGGGGCCTGACCGGCCGCTACGTCATCCAGACCGGCCGCGGCCCGGTCCGCAGCCGCCAGCGGGCCGCCTCCTCCGACGGGCTGTACGGCCCCAGCGCCAGCTGCAGCCCGCGCAGCTCGACGCGGGCCAGCGCCAGCTGCGCCCGGCCGCTCCGGCCCCGCCCGGGCACCTGCGCCAGCGGCGCCAACGTCGGGCTGAGCAGGTGCGCCGCCGCGCCGGACAGCCCCCGGTAGAACACCCGCTCCGGCGCGCTGAGGCCGGGCGGCGCCTTGAGGAACGCCCGCAGCTCCTCGGGCACCGGCTCGAGCACCGCCCCGTACGACGCCAGCGCCTCGGCCAGCTCGGCCTGGGTCCGCGGCAGGTCGGTGGCGCCGAGCGCCTCCGCGCTGCGTGCCCAGGCCGCGACGTACGCATCCGGCCAGGCCCGCCCGAACCGCGGCGCCAGGTCGCGGCCGACCGCCTGCTGCGCGGACAGGACCGCGTCGGTGAAGGCCAGGTGCACCCAGCGCAGCAGCTCGGGGTCGGAGGCGTCGTAGCGACGGCCGCGGGCGTCCGCGCCCTGCACGACGGTGTGCAGCCCGCGCACCCGGCCGGCCTCGCGCTCCGCGAGCTCGGCAGACCCGAAGGTGCTGACCACCAGCCACCGCGCGGTGCCGGCCAGCCGCGCCCACGGGTCCGCCAGGTAGGCCGAGTGCCGCTGCACCCCGGCCAGCGCCAGCGGGTGCGCGCCCTGGCCGAGCAGCGCGCAGACCCCGCCGACCAGCGTCGACAGGTCGCCGTGCACCCGCCACACCACGCCGTCCGGCTCGTACCAGCCCGGGCCCTCCCCGACGGTGGCGATGTCGCGCACCCACTGCGGCGCGCCCGTCCTGTCGCCCGACACGCGGGCCCGGAACACCTCGCGGGCCTGCTCAGGCAGCCGGGCTCCGGGGAGTCCACGCAGGGGCAAGCGCATCGGGCCAGCCTCCCCTACCCGTGATCATCGCGCCTTCCGGCCGCGGTTCGCGACGTCCTTTTCGCGGCTGGAAGGCGCGATGATCACATGGGGTGGGGGGCGGGGGTCAGCGCTCGGGCAGCCCCGCGAGCAGGGTGTCCGGGGTGGCCGGCAGGCTCCGCACCCGTACGCCGGTGGCGTGCCAGATCGCGTTGACGACGGCGGCCGGGCTGCCGACGATGCCGATCTCGCCGATGCCCTTGGTGCCCAGCGGGTTGACGTGCTCGTCGTGCTCGTCGATCCACTCCGCCTGGACGTCCTGCACGTCGGCGTGCGCCGCGACGTGGTACTCGGCGAGGTCGTGGTTGGCGTAGTCGCCGTAGCGCACGTCGAGCGAGCCCGACTCGTGCAGCGCCATCGACAGTCCCATCACCATCCCGCCGAGCAGCTGCGACCGGGCGGTACGCGGGTTGATGATCCGCCCGGCGGCGAACACCCCGAGCATCCGCGGGACCCGGACCTCGCCGGAGTCGAGGTCGACCCGCGCCTCGGCGAACTGCGCGCCGTACGCGTGCCAGACGAAGCCCTTGCGTGCCTCGACCTCCTCGGCGGTGTCCACGACCACCTCGTCGGCGGTGCCGGCCAGCAGCGCGCGGCAGGCCTTGTGCACCGCGCTGCCCCACGACGAGGTGCCGGCCGAGCCGCCCGCGCCGTTGGTCTCGGGCAGGTCGCTGTCGGCGATGTCGACGCGTACGCAGGACGGCTCGACGCCCAGCGCCTGCGCGGCGATCTGCCACATCGCGGTCCGCGCGCCGGTGCCGATGTCGGTGGCGTTGATGCCGATCTCGTACGTGCCGTCGGGGAAGCGCCGGGCCCGCGCGCCGGACGGCATCAGGTAGGCCGGGTAGGTCGCGCAGGCCACGCCGGTGCCGACCAGCCAGCGGCCGTCGCGCCGCACGCCCGGGCGCGGGTCGCGGCCGGCCCAGCCGAACCGCTCGGCCCCGCGGCGCAGGCACTCCGCGAGGTGCCGGCTGCTGAACGGGTCCCCGGTCTCCGGGTCGTTCTGGGTGTCGTTGCGCAGCCGCAGCTCGACCGGGTCCACGCCGGTCGCCTCGGCGAGCTCGTCCATCGCGCACTCCAGCGCGAAGATCCCGGGTGCCTCACCGGGCGCGCGCATCCAGCGCGGCGTCGGCACGTCGAGCGCGGCCAGCCGGTGGGTGGTGAGCTTCGCGCCGGCGTCGTACAGGTGCCGGGTGCCCTCGGTGGTCTGCTCGGCGAACTCGAACACCGTCGAGGTCTGCTCGTGCGCCTCGTGCGCGAGGGCGGTCAGCCTGCCGTCGCTGTCCGCCCCGAGCCGCAGCCGCTGCAGCGTCGGCGTCCGGTAGCCGACCAGCGAGAACTGCTGCTGGCGGGTGAGCGCGACCTTGACCGGGCGCCGCGTCATCCGGGCGGCCATCGCCGCCAGCACGACGTTGGACCGGGGGCTGCCCTTCGCGCCGAACCCGCCGCCGACGTGCTCGGCCAGCACCCGTACGCCGTCGGCCGGTACGCCGAACACGTCGGCCAGGTGCGCCTTGACCGCGGTCGTGCCCTGCGTGGAGTCGTGCACCAGCAGCCGGTCGCCGTCCCACTGCGCCGTGGTGGCGTGCGGCTCCATCGGGTTGTTGAACTCCGCAGGGGTGTCGTACTCGACGTCGACGACGTGCGCGGCCGCCGCCAGCGCCGCCTCCAGGTTGCCCTGCGCCACGTCCGGCGGGAACTGCGGGTTGACCACCTCGGGCGTGTAGAGCCGCGGGTGGTCGCGGGTCAGCTGCACGTCGTGGCCGCGCTCGTCGTAGGTCACCCGCAGCCGCTGCGCGCCCTCCCGGGCCGCCTCGAGGGACTCGGCGAGCACCAGCGCCACGGGCTGCCCGCGGTACTGCACGCGGGTGCCCTGCAGCACGAACAGCTCGCCGTCCTCGGACTCCTCGAGCCCGATGGCGTTGGTGTGGTCGAGGACCTCGACGACGCCGGGCACGCCCAGCGCGCTCTGCCGGTCGACGGCGGTGATGGTCCCGACGGCGACGGTCGACTGCACGACCCAGCCGTGCAGCGGGGCGTCGACCGGCACCTCGGCGGCGTACCGCGCCCGGCCGGTGACCTTGTCCGGTCCGTCGAGGCGTACCGGGGCCTGCTCGGTCGTGGTCATGCGGGGCTCCCGGCGAGCTCGAGGAGGGTGCCGACGATCAGCCGTCGGGCGAGCGGCACCTTGAAGGCGTTCTGGTCGGTGGTCCGCGCCTGGGCCAGCTCCGCGTCGGCGGCGGCGCGGAAGCTCCCGGCGGTCGCGGGCTGCCCGATCAGCGCGGCCTCGGCCAGCGAGGCCCGCCACGGCTTGTGGGCGACGCCGCCCAGGGCGAGGCGCACGTCGGCGACCCGCCCGTCCTCGACCCGCAGGACGGCCGCGACGGAGACCAGCGCGAACGCGTACGACGCCCGGTCCCGGGCCTTGCGGTAGGTGCTCGCGCCGGCGGGGGGCGCCGGCAGCTCGACGGCGGTGATCACCGCGCCGGGCGGCAGCGTCGTGTCGTGCTGGGGCGTGTCGCCGGGCAGCCGGTGGAACCCGCCGATCGGGATCTCCACCGGGCCGTCTGCCGTCTCGGCGTGAACGACGGCGTCGAGCGCCGCGAGGGCGACGGCCATGTCGCCCGGGTGGGTCGCGATGCAGTGCTCCGACACCCCGAGGACCCCCAGCTCGCGGGACAGCCCGTCGACCGCCGGGCAGCCGCTGCCGGGCTCGCGCTTGTTGCAGGCCTTGCTCGTGTCGGTGAAGTAGACGCAGCGGGTGCGCTGCAGCAGGTTGCCGCCGGTGCTGGCCATGTTGCGCAGCTGACCGGACGCGGCGGACAGCAGGGCGCGCGACAGCACGGGGTACTCGGCGCGGACCCGCGGGTGCGCAGCGAGGTCGCTGTTGCGGGTGCCGGCGCCGATCCGCAGCCCGCCGCCCGCGGTCTCCTCGATGCCCGACAGCTCGAGCGCGTCGACGTCGACCAGCACGCCCGGCGTCTCGACGCCGAGCTTCATGAGGTCCACGAGATTGGTGCCACCCGCCAGCGCCCTGGCGTCCGGGTCGCGCGTCAGCAGGGCGACGGCGGAGCGCACGTCGGCGGGGGTGTCGTACCGCAGCTCCCTCACGCGCCCGCCCCTAGGACGGCGGCGGCGATGCCGCGGTAGGCGCCGCAGCGGCACAGGTTGCCCGACATCCGCTCGCGCACCTCCGGCTCGGTGAGCTGAACGTCCGCCGTGAGGTCGTCGGTGACCGCGCTCGGCCAGCCCCTGCCGACCTCGTCGAGCACGCCGACGGCACTGACGATCTGCCCGGGCGTGCAGTAGCCGCACTGGTAGGCGTCGCACTCCAGGAAGTGCTCCTGGACCGGGTGCAGGTCCCCCGGCTCGCCCAGGCCCTCGACGGTGGTGACGGGCCGCCCGCGCACGCTCATCGCCATGGTCAGGCAGGCGTTGACCCGCCGGCCGTCGACCAGGACCGTGCACGAACCGCATTGCCCGTGGTCGCAGCCTTTCTTCGAGCCGGTCAGGCCCAGGTGCTCGCGCAGCGCGTCGAGCAGCGTCGTGCGGTGGTCGAGGTCCAGGTCGTGCGGCGTGCCGTTGACCGTGAGCGTTACGGCCGACCGGGTGTCAGGGGTCGTCATGCAGCCCCCGTGCCCCTCGGCGGCGCGTCTAGACGCCACCAGGGCGACGGGCATCAGCACGACGGGAGCCCCGCCGGAGGCGCCTGGTCGCGCCGCTCACCAGACGTCGCCCCACGCCTCGTCCCAGGCGTCGTCGTCCGGCTCCTCGTCGTCGACCGGCAGCAGTGTCAGTTGCGAGGGCTCGAGCCGTAGCCCGTCCCGCACGACCGCCAGCAGCTGGCTGCGGCAGGCGTCCTCCCTCGCTGCCCATGACCGCAGGCGGACCGGCAGCAGCTCGCCGGGCGGAGCGCCGGCCGGCAGCCCGGGCAGCGCCGGCTCCCACGTCCAGCTCCGTTCCGCGGTGCCCTGCTCCGGCCGCAGCCCGAGCCGGTGCAGCCGCCGGCGGTCCTGCGCGCGCAGGACGTCGCACGGATCGGTGAGGCGCAGGCCGCCGCCGAGCAGGGCCGAGGTGTCCAGCGTCAGCACCGGACCGTCGCGGCCGACGATCATCGTCACCGCCCTCGGGGACTGCTGGAGGTGGTCCTCGAGGTCCTCCCAGGAGTCGAGGTCGTACCCGGTCGGATGTGCCCGCGTCGTCATGCGCAGATCAGACCGCCGCAGCCCGACAGCCCGCGCCGTTCCCGCCGTCACCTGTGGACAACGTCGCCCGTCCACAGCCGCGTGTCGGCGACAGTGGTCCTGCGGACGGCGCCCTACCGGACCGGCACCCAGGTGGGTGCGATCTCCCGGCGGTAGCGCCGGCCGAACAGGCCGCCGAGCACCGTCACCACGGGCCCCGGGATGCTCTCCCGCAGCGCGGCCCGCTCCTGCGTCGTCGCGCCGTCCTGCAGCCAGGTCACGAACATTCCGGCCTTCGCCGGGCTCATCCTGCCCCGCATCGTCTTCACCAGCTCCCGGACGACCGGGCCGTCGGCGTGCTCCGCGAGCGGACCCTCGGTCTGCCGCTCCTCGTGGTCCAGGTGCGTCACCGTCGTCGCCTGCAGGCGGCGGACGGCGCCGGCCGCGGCGTCCGCGTCGGCGCGGCTGGCCGAGCCGGACAGCCGCCGCAACGACGCGGTCGCGGCGTCGAGGTCGGCGGCCATCGCCTCGTGCTCGGTGTGGAAGGTCCCGAGGTCGGGCGCGGCGACGCCGATTGCGGCCAGGGCCGGGAAGACCGCCTCGTGCTCGCCCTCGTGGTGCTCGTGCAGCTGCGCCTCGAAGTGGTCCCAGGCCCGCTGCAGCGCCGTGGCCCGCGCGCGGTCGCCGTCGGGGAACCCCTCCAGGGCCTCGCCGAACCGCTTCAGGTCGCGCCGGAACGCCCGGTGAATGACCACGTTCATGCTCATCCCGAGAGCGCTCATGGGCGCAACCTAGACCCGTCGGACGCGGCTGAGAAGCCCCGTGGTGACCTGGTTGCGGAGGTGGTTCATGACGTACGGCGAGCTGTCGCAGGTCGAGGTCGGCGGGGGGACCCTGTCGGTGCGCACGGCGGGGTCCGGCCCGCCGCTGCTCCTGCTGCACGGCTACCCGCAGACGCACCTGATGTGGGCGCAGGTGGCCGAGCAGCTCGCGGACGAGTTCACCGTCGTCGCGCCGGACCTGCGCGGCTACGGCGACAGCTCAGCTCCGCGCGACGGCCGCTACGACAAGCGCGCGATGGCCCGCGACGCGGTCGCCCTGATGGCGACGCTCGGGTTCGACCGGTTCGATGTCGCCGGGCACGACCGCGGCGGGCGGGTGGCGTACCGGCTGGCGCTCGACGCGCCCGAGACCGTACGCCGGCTGACGGTGCTCGACATCGTCCCGACCGGCGAGGTGTGGGCCCGCGCGGATGCCCGCTTCGCGCTCGGCTACTGGCACTGGGCGCTGCTCGCCCAGCCGTCGCCGGTGCCGGAGACGGTCATCGCGCCGGACCCGGAGGCGTTCTTCCTCGACGCGCAGTTCGGCGGGATCCTGCGGACGTTCCCGGCCGCGGCCGAGTACGCCAAGCACCTGCACGACCCCAAGGTGGTGCACGCGATCTGCGAGGACTACCGGGCCGGGGCGACGTACGACCGGGAGCTCGACGACGCGGACCGGGCGGCCGGGCGGCGGATCGCCTGCCCGACGCAGGTGCTGTGGGGCGCGAAGGGCGCGCTGCCCGGCTGGTACGACGTGCTCGCGCTCTGGCGGGACTGGGCCGACGACGTCGTCGGTCAGGCGCTGGACTGCGGACACTTCCTGCCCGAGGAGCGGCCGGCCGAGACCGCTGTCGCGCTGCGCGCCTTCCACTCGCGCTGAAGCATCATGATGCGTGGTCACCCGCTGCTAAGATGCATCATGCGGACCACGGTGACGCTCGACGAGGACGTCGCGGCAGCTCTCAGAGAGCTGGCCGTCCGCCAACACCTGTCGTTCAAGCAGGCGTTGAACGCGACGCTGCGCAGCGGTCTGTCCGCCCCGGTCGGACCGAAGCCCTACTCGGTCCCGACCCGACACCTCGGTCTGCGGTCCGGTGTCGATCTGGACAAGGCGCTCCGGCTGGCCGGAGAGGTCGAGGACGACGAGATCGTCCGCAAGCTCGAGCTGCGCAAATGAAGCTGGTCGACCTGAACCTCTTGATCTACGCGGTCGACACCAGCTCTCCGCGGCACGAGCAGGCGCGGCCCTGGTTGGAGGCCGTCCTGTCCGGGAGGGAGACGGTGGCGCTGCCGTGGGTCGTGCTGCTGGGGTTTCTGCGCCTCAGCACACGCTCGGCGGTGTTCGCCTCGCCCCTGACGGCGGACGAGGCGCTGGACGTCGTCGAGGGCTGGCTGGACCAACCCGTGGTCACCATCGTGCATGCGGGTAGCAGGCACCTCGCGGTCCTGCGTGAGCTGCTCCTCGCCTTCGGGACCGCTGGCAACGTCGTCACCGACGCCCACCTTGCTGCGCTGGCCATCGAGCACGGTGCAGAGCTCTGCTCCGCCGACGCCGACTTCTCGCGCTTCCCCGGCGTGCGCTGGGTGGATCCGCTGCGCTGAACGTCCTTCGGGCCGCCGAGCGTTCCTCGAGGTCGCGGGGCGCCGGCTCCGTATCGCCGCAGGTGCATGGCGGTGCGCCGTCGCCCTCGTGAGGCCGGGCTGGTCTGATAATCTGATTGCATGCGAACGATCACGGCCACTGAAGCAAGCCGCAACTTCGCGGCCCTGCTCGACGAGGTGTCCCGCGGCGAGACGATCGTCATCACGCGCGCCGGCAAGCGGGTCGCCAGCATCGCGCCGACCACGTCGGGCAACGGCGCCCAGGTGCTCGGCCTGCTCCGCTCGACGCCGATCGATCCCGAGTTCGCTGCGGACGTCCTGGCCGCGCGACACAACGTGCCGTGGGAGGGCCCCGCGTGGCCCGACGACTGATCCTGGACACCGGAGTCCTCATCGCGTCCGAGCGCGGCACGGCCGGGCTGGCCGGGATCGTCCGGGAGGGCGACGACGTCGTGGTCGCCGCGGTGACGGTCGCCGAGCTGCGGGCCGGCGTCGAGCTGGCGTCCCAGCGGCATCGTCGGGGACGCGAGGAGTTCCTGCAGCGGGCACTGGAGGTGCTGCCCGTCGAGCCGTACGACCTGGCGGCGGCGCAGGCGCACGGACGTCTGCTCGCGCACGTCCACCGGCAGGGCCGGCAGCGCGGCGCTCACGACCTCCTCGTCGCGGCGACCGCGGTCTCGACCGTGCGGACGCTGGTGACCACAGACGCGAGCGCGGGCTTCGGCGAGCTACCGGGCGTGACCTGCCTCGAGATCAGCCCGCAGTAGCGGCTGCCCGGCGGGCTCGCAGGAAGGCCCGCTCGGTGTCGTTGCCGACCAGCGCGAGCGCCTGGTCGTACGCCGCCACCGCCTCCGCGTAGCGCCCGAGCCGGGCGAGCAGGTCGGCGCGGGTGGCCGGCAGCAGGTGGTAGCCGGGCAGCTCGAGGTCCTCGAGCGCGGCGAGCGCCAGCGCCGGCCCGTGCACCTCGGCGACGGCGACCGCCCGGTTGAGCGCGACGACCGGCGTCGGCACCAGGCGCAGCAGCTGGTCGTACAGCGCGAGCACCTGCCCCCAGTCGCTCGCCTCGCCATCGGTGTGCACCGCGTTGATCGCGGCCTGCAGCTGGTACGGCCCCGGCTGCCGCCGGCGCAGGCACTGCCGGACCAGCTGGTGGCCCTCGGCGATCAGCTCCCGGTCCCAGAGCGAGCGGTCCTGGTCGGACAGGCGTACCAGCTCGCCGGACGGGCCGGTCCGGGCCGGCCGGCGGGCCTCGGTGAGCAGCAGCAGCGCGAGCAGGCCCAGCACCTCGGGCTCGTCGGGCATCAGCGCGGCGAGCTCGCGGGTGAGCCGGAGCGCCTCGGCGCACAGGTCGGTGCGCACCAGCGGGCCGGTCGTCGCGGTGTAGCCCTCGTTGAAGATCAGGTACAGCACGGTCAGGACGGGCGGCAGTCGCGCCGGCAGCTCCTCGGCCGAGGGCACCCGGTAGGGGATGCCGGCGTCGCGGATCTTCCTCTTCGCGCGGACGATCCGCTGCTGGACGGTCGGCTCGGGCACCAGGTAGGCCCGGGCGATCTCGGGGACCTCCAGGCCGCCGAGCAGGCGCAGCGTCAGTGCCGTCTGGGCGAGCGGGGCGAGTGCCGGGTGGCAGCAGGTGAAGATCAGCCGGAGCTGGTCGTCCTTCACCGGTCCCACCTCCTGCGGGGGGTCCTTCTGCTGGAGCAGCAGGGCTTCGGCGTGCCGGGCCTCGCGGGTGGACTCGCGGCGCAGCCGGTCGATGGCGCGGTGGCGGGCGGTGGTGACGATCCAGGCGCCGGGGTTGGGCGGCAGCACGTCCCACTTCTGGACGGCGACGGTGAACGCATCCTGCACCGCCTCCTCGGCGAGCCCGAGGTCGCCGAGGAGGCGGGCCAGGGTGGCGACGCACCGCCCGTACTCCGCGGTGTAGACGCCTGCGAGGTCCACGCCGCCTACTCCTCCTGGAACGGCCGTACCTCGACCGGGTTCATGCACGCGGCGGAGCACTTCTCGGCCCAGGAGAGCGCCGCGTCGAGGTCCTCGACCTTGATCACCCAGAACCCGCCGAGCTGTTCCTTCGTTTCCGCGAACGGCCCGTCGGTGACCGTCGTGGCGCCGTTCTCGACGCGTACGACGGTGGCGCTGGACGGCGGGTGCAGCCCGCCGGCGAACACCCAGGCCCCGGCGTCCTCGAGCTCCTGGTTGAGCGCGTCGACCTGGGCGAAGGCCTTCTGGATCTCCTCCATCGGGGGCATCGGCGTGCCCTCGACGGAGTGCACGGCGAGCAGGTACTCCTTCATAATTTCTCCTCTGTTGTCTGGAACTGGATATCAGGCCGGCAGGCGGCGGGCGACGGCGGGGATGACGATCGCCGCCGCGACCAGGTGGGTCAGCATCAGCAGGGCGACGGTGCCGGTGGCGGCGTCCGCGGTCGCGTCGGGAACCAGTGACAGGACGGTGAGCGCGACCGTCGTACGAACGAAGGTGGCCCGCGGGTGCCGCGCGCGACGGCGCAGGACCGCGGCCAGGGCCAGCCCGACCAGGGAGAACAGGACGGTGAGGACGGCGAAGCCGCTCACCGGGATCGGGGCGCCGGAGACGTCCAGGCTGATCCCGGCGGCGCTGCCGACCGCGGCGACGCTGGTCGTGGCGAGGGCGGCGACGGCCACGGCGGTGAGACCGGGCGCGGCCAGCGGGGTGGCGGTGGGGCGGGTGTCGAGGAGCGCTGCGGTCATGGTGGCCTCCGGGAGTCGTGACCGGCTCGGTGCCGGTCTCTCACTCGGGCGACGAACGGGATCGACCCGGATCGACAGGTCGCGTCCAAGAACTTTCACGGTGACGACCCAGAACACGTCGCCGGCGCGCGCGCCATCGGTGAGCACGACTCTGCTGCCCGCCGCGGAGGGCAGGTCCTCTCGGCGAGATGTCGATCCGGGCGGTCCCGGTTCGTTGTGCAGGCAGCGGCGCCCGCACGGGGTGCCCGGGAAGGGAGCCGACATGAAGTACCTGGCGCTGGTCTACGGCAACGAGGAGATCTGGGGCAGCATCGGACCGGACTTCCCGTCGATGGTGGCCGAGGTGGACGCCTTCAACCGGGCGCTGCGCGAGTCGGGCGAGCTGGTCGACGTGCAGGGCCTCGACGCGAGGCCGCAGGCGGTACGGGCCGGCGCGGCGCCGGTGCTGACCGACGGGCCGTACCTGGAGGCGAAGGAGCACGTCGGGAGCTACTTCGTGGTGGACGTCGCGAGCGAGGACCGGGCGCGGGAGATCGCCGCGTCCTATCCGGCGCTGCGGTACGGCGAGCGCGGCGGGCTGGAGCTCTGGCCGCTGATGCGCTGACCTGGCGCCCGCCGGTGGTCCGGGCCATCCTCCTGGGCATGCAGCCGGTGCGGGTCGTGGGTGCCGGCGTGGTCGGCCTGTCGTGCGGGATCCGGCTGGCCGAGGCCGGCTTCCCCGTCGAGGTCCTCGCGCGCGACCTGCCGCAGGCGACGACGTCAGCGGTCGCGGGCGGGCTCTGGATGCCGTACCGGGCGGAGCCGGCCGCGCGCGTCGACGCCTGGGGGCTCGTGACGCTGCACGAGCTGGTCCGCCTGCCCGCCGAGGCGGGGGTCCTCCTACGCCGCGGCGTCGTGCTGCACCGGACGCCACCGGCCCGGCCGAGCTGGGCGGACCTGGTGGGTGGGCTCGTGGACCTGGAGGTGGTGAGCGACCCGGCTCCCGGTTACGCGTACGGGCTGGCGGCGACGGTGCCGATGGTCGACATGGCGCGCTACCTGCCGTACCTGCTGGCCCGGCTGGAGCGCGCCGGCGGCCGGCTGGTCCGTACGACGGTGTCGGCGCTGCCGGCTGACGGCGTCGTGGTGAACGCGGCCGGGCTCGCCGGCGCGGCGCTGGCCGGCGACCCCGACGTCCGGCCGGTACGCGGGCAGGTGGTCGTGCTCGACAACCCCGGCCTGACGCAGTGGCTGGTCGACGAGCACGAGGTCGACGGCGAGCTGACGTACGTGCTGCCGCGCGCGGAGGACGTCGTGGTCGGCGGCAGCGCGACGGAGGGCGACGCACGGATGGAGCCTGACCCGCTGCTGGCCGAACGGATCCTGGAGCGGGCGCAGCGGCTGGTCACGGCGCTGATCGGCGCGCGGGTGCGGGCGCACCGGGTGGGCCTGCGCCCGGGGCGCTCCTCCGTGCGGGTCGAGGCGGTGCCGCACGGGCGCGGGCTGCACGTGCACTGCTACGGGCACGGCGGCGCAGGCGTCACGCTGTCCTGGGGCTGCGCCGACGAGGTGCTGGAGCTGGTGTCGGGCTGACGGCAACGTCGCGGTGACGGAGCCTGCGCCCGTCCCGTAGATGGTCGCTTTGCGGACCGTCGAGTGGCGGGCACCTCTCGAGGTCGGGCGCGGGCCGTTGGGCGCTCCCGCAGTTACATAACTCCGGCCCCGTCCCAGTAGTCACGTCGTGGTCACGTCGCGGCGGCCCGTGGACCCGGCGGACCGGTATCTGGCGCCCCTGACCGCGTAGGTGGAGCGCAGGGCCGTTCCAGCAGCCGCCCGGCCTGCCCGACGACGACCGCCTGCTCCTCCCTCCAGACCCGACGGCTCTCCGCGGTGCCGATGAAGGCCTGACGGCTGGGGTGCCTCGCGTGCAGGACCTCGACGCCCGAGATGACGCTCGCACCCGACGACATGAGCAGCTTCCAGGACCGTTCGGCGTGCTTCCCGAGCAGCAGCAAGACGCGCAGCTGCGGCATCAAGGTGATGACGCGACGCAGTGGCTCGACGCCGGCGCGGAGCTCCGCCACCGTTGGCGCTCGGTTGACGTACCACGGGTAGGCGTTCCAGGGCAGGGTGCAGGAGACGGGGATGTGGGCCCGCTCAAGCAGCTCGCACAGCCGCGCTGCTGTGGCGTCGTTGTTCTCGACGCACAGGAAGCCGGCCTCAGCGTTCTCTGGATCGGCGACTGCCGGACCGGGATCGCGTAGCACCCACAGCAGCTGCGCATGGACGCCCCCGTGCACGGGCGCGATGTGCGGGAGCCATCCGCGTTCACCGCCACCGAACTCCTCCACGAGGCGGTTGAGCGGAGCCACGTGCGGCCCGTACAGCCCGTCGCGCTGCTGCCGCCTGAACTCGGGGTCCGCCATGCGTCGGGTCATGTCCGTGAGGGTGCCACCTCGGCACCGTCATGCAGGACGAGCTGCTGCAGCAGCCGCTGCGTCTCGGGGTCGACACTCGTGATGACCGTCTCGACCATGCCGCGCGTCAGGAGGACCTGGCGACGTTGCGAGTGGGAGTCCACGCCCCACCACCTGGTGAACAGTGGCAGCCCTTGCCAGCGAGCTCCTCGCGCTCGACACCCAGCGCGTCGTCTGCTGCCGCACAGCTCGCGGCTGGCGGGGGTCAAGGCGTACGCAAGCGGCTGCCGGCTGCCGAGCAGTGCCAGCCCAGAGGTCATCAACCGACTCCGAGGTTGTCGGGGTAGGCGGGACCGCTTCGGTGCGGCCCGGCCGGCGAGCACGCTGGCCTGCACCGCGAGCCGCTCCACGTCGAAGCCCTCCAGGACCGACCCCCCGGCAAGCGCCGCGAGCAGAGCGACCTGCCGCGCCGCCAGGGCTTCACGGTCGGCGGTCACCGCCACGCCCCGGCCGCGTCGACGACCCCGCCGATCGAGGCCAGCTCAGCTGCGAGCTCGGCGTCCGTCGGGTACGCGTCGTCCCGCTCGAGCAGCACGCCGGGAACGGGGGCGCGGGCGCAGAGCTCGGCGAGCAGGTCCAGCACTTGCGGCGGCACCGGGTGCGCGTGGCTGTCGTGCCAGATCCCGTCGCGCAGCACGCCCCCGGCCACGTGCACGTACGCCACCGCCTCCAGCGGCAGGTCGTCCAGCGCGCGCAGCGGGTCCAGGCCCAGGTTGACGGAGTTCGTGTGCAGGTTGGCGACGTCGACGAGCAGCCGTACGCCGGTGCGCTCCACGAGCCCGGCCAGGAACTGGCCGTCGGTCAGCTCGTCCTCGGGCCAGCCGAACAGTGCCGCCACGTTCTCCAGCGCCAGCGGCACGGGGAGCGCGTCCTGCGCGATCCGCACGTTCTCGACGAGGACGTCGAGCGCGCCCCGCGTGCGCGGCAGCGGGAGCAGGTGACCGGCGTCGCGGCCGCCCGCCCGCACGAACGCGGCGTGCTCGCTGACCAGCGGCGACCCGAGCACCTCGGCGCGGCGCGCCAGCGCGGCCAGCCGGTCCGGGTCGGGTCGCTCGGCGCTGCCCAGCGACAGGGTCACCCCGTGCGGGACCACGGGCAGGCCACGCTGCCGCAGCACCCGGAGCGACTCCGGCAGGTGCTCAGGGCAGACGTTCTCCGCGACCACCTCGACGAAGCCCAGCCCGGGCAGCCGCTCGACGGTGAGGTCGAGCTCCGGCCGCCACCCGATGCCGAGCCCCAGGCGCGTCCTCTCAGCTGCCACCCCCGCACCCCCCGCCACCGCCGCAGCCGCTGCTGCCGCCACACCCGCTGCCGCTGCCACCGTCGCCGCCCCAGCTCCAGCCGGTGCCCGACCCGTCGCTGCGGGCCCACGGACGGCGGTGCCCGTCCAGCACCGCGAGCCCCAGCACCGCGTCGCGCAGCGCCGGGTCGGCCATCGCGGCCAGGCCGCCGACCGCCACCGCGTACGAGCTGCGCCCGGGCGGGTCGGTCGGCGGCGGCGCTGCGGCCGCGGCCCGGCCGGCGCGCGTCCTCGCCCACTGCCCGAGCGGGCGCCGTGGGTCGAGCGCGCCCAGGAGCCGCGACGCGGAGGTCTGCTGCACCAGGCCGGCGCCCGCGACGCGCGCCTCGACCTCGGCGCACGCCCGCTGAATGGCGGTCCGACGCACCTGCCTCCAGGCAGCGGCGCGCCGCGGCAGCAGCACGTCGAGCACCGCGCGCTCGACCGGTGTCGCCGGGGCGTCGGCAACCACCGTGAGCTGGCCGGAGCGCTGCACCCGCACCCGGCCGCTCTCCAACAGATCGACCAGCGCCACGTCGACGACCCGTCCGCAGCCTCCCGACAGGAAGGCCACGTCGTACACGTCCTGCACCCTCAGGTCCATCGTCATCTCCTCGTCGTCCATGACCTGACCCTCCTCGGCCTGCACGGTGCTGCGCTAGGGTGCTTGCAATATTGCAGGCAAGGAGTGGCATGGAGAGCGCGTCAGCACGCGAACGACGACTTGCGCACGAGCTCAAGCTCTGGCGCAGTGCCGCCCAGCTGCACGGCAAGGACGTCGCGGCCCGGCTGGGCTGGTCGGCGTCGAAGGTGTCGCGGATCGAGTCCAGCTCGACCGGCATCAGCGAGCCCGACCTCGACCGCCTGCTGGAGCTGTACGAGGTGCCGCCGGAGCGGGCCGCGGCGCTGCGCGCGCTCGCGCCCTCCGTACGACCGCGCGGCTGGTGGGACGCGTACGCGGACACGCTCTCGTCCGGCTACGCGAGCCTGATCCGCATGGAGGCCGGCTCCCGGGCGCTGCAGTGCTACTGCGCGGTCGTGCCGCACGCGCTGCTGCAGACGCCCGACTACGCCCGAGAGGTCATCCGGACGACCTGGCGGCAGCCGCCGCAGACCGAGGTGGACCGGCGCGTGCAGGTCTGCCGACGACGGCAGGACCTGCTCGACGCGCAGCGCAAGGCGCCGCTGGAGCTGTCGGCCGTCGTCGACGAGGTCGTGCTGCGGCGCCGGCCGGCCGGCGTCACCGGGGAGGCGGTGCTGCGCGGGCAGCTCGAGCACCTCGCGGAGGTCGCCACCTGGCCGCACGTGACGTTGCAGGTGCTGCCCTTCTCGGCCGGGCTGCCGCCGGTGACCGCCGGCTCGTTCTCGGTGCTCGAGTCGGCGGCCACCGGCGCGGCCGACGTGGTCTACCTGGAGAACAAGACGCGCATCTTCGTGCTGGAGAAAGAGGCGGAGGTGCACGGCTACACCCGCGAGTTCGCCCTGCTCACCGAGCTGGCGCTGTCCCCCGACGACTCCCTGGCCCTGGTGCGGGCCCTGGCCGGCGGGTGAGGGGTTACCGGCCGCGAAGGAAGCGCCGTACGTCGAGCGGGTTGGCCGTACGCCACGCCTCGAGGTCGGCGTGCTGGCGGGCTGCCGTACGGGCGTCGATGCCGGTGCGCTGCTGGTGCCAGGTGAGGGCGTCGGCGGCGTACCAGACGTTGGCCTCCGCCCGGACCCCGCGCAGTGCGGTGATCGCCTCGACCGGGTCCCAGCCGAGGGCGAGCAGCACGGCGAAGCCCAGGGAGGGGCCGCGGTTGATGCCCATGTGGCAGTGCGTGAGGACGACCGCTGACGGGTCCTCGGCCCACGCGGCCTCGACCCAGCCCACCGCGTGCTCGAACCACTCGGCCGGCACGCGCTGGCCGTCGTCGTCCATGCCGTGGTGCAGGTAGCGCACGTGCGGGGCGTGCCGGGCGAAGGTCTCGGCGTCGGACCACTCGATCCGTACGTCGACGATGTGGGTGATGCCCAGGGAGCCGATCTCGGCGAACTGCTGGATCGACAGGTCGTCGTCCTCCGCGGACATGTCCCCGCCGATGGCGAGCTGCGGGGTGACGAAGTGCAGGTTCGCGAACTCGGCCTGCGGCAGCGCGGGTGGCACGGGATCTCCCTCTTGTATGCTGCGAGCAGACTGTCACAGGGAGCAGACTTCTGCAAGGAGCGTATTGCGATGGGTCGCGAGCTGGGCCGGTTCCTCGAGCACCGGCGGGGCGAGCTCGGCCTGTCGCGTCGCGACCTCGCCGACCGGTCGCAGCTGTCCTACCCGTACATCTCCCAGCTCGAGACCGGCGACCGGGAGCCGGCGCTGAAGGCGATGCGGGCGCTGGCGCCGGTCCTCGACGTACGCCTCGACGAGCTCGCCGCGCTGGTCGCCGGCCGGGAGTGGGCGGCGCCCGACAGCGCGCCGCTGCCGGCGCCGCAACCCGGGGCAGCGCCCGTGAACCGCGACAAGGTGCTGCTGTCGCTGGAGCGGCGGCTGCGCGACGTACCGCCGCTGGAACGCATCTCGCTGCTCAACGAGCTCATCGCGCAGACGGTCGAGGAGCTCAGGGGAAGTCCCTGAACCCTCACCCGGACGGGTGCAGGGCCAGGGCGTCACGTCCGCTGCCGCCGGGGACCAGCGCGCCTGGTCGTAGAAGGCGATGACCTGGGCCGTACCGACTCCAGAACCGCTCATATGGTGGCGACAGAGCGTGACGGGAGGACGGTCATGGCGGCGGGTGACAGCCAGCTGGTGCTTGCGGTGCAGGCGGCGCTGGCGAGCACGAAGGAAAGCAAGCGCGCTCCGCGCCCGCGCCAGAGCGAGCGGCACGTCGCGGGCTGCCGCGGCGAGCGCGTCGTGTGCTCGGCGCTGTCCACCCTGGCACTGCAGGGGTTCCACCACCTGGACGACCGGAGCTGCCGGGACCGCCCGGAGCGCGTCAACCTGGACCACCTCGTGGTCGGCCCGACCGGCGTGTTCGTCGTGGACGCGAAGAACTGGGCGGGGCGGATCGCCGTGCGGGACGGTCAGCTGACCCAGGACGGCGTGTCCCGCAACGACCGGATGATCGCCGTCGGTTGGCTGACCCGGCGGGTGCAGGACGTCCTGGACAGCCACGGCGTACGGGCCCGTTCGGTCGTCTGCTTCGCGGCGCCGCAGCCCCACCTGCCTGCCGACCTGCGGGGACTGGTCCTCCTCACCGACCCGGTACGACTCGCGGCGCGGCTGGCCGGCGAGCCGCGGGTGCTGTCGGTCGGGCAGGTCGAGGCGCTGGTCGAGCTGCTGGCGCACGCGTTCCCGCCGTACGACGTCGATCCGCAGGCGGTGCTGGAGGCGCAGGGGCTGCTGTTCGGTGAGGAGCAGGCGCGGCACGCCGGCATGGACACGGCCCTGCAGACGCCGATCGAGGACTGGACGGGCTGGCTGCACCCCGAGCAGCGGTCCGCCTCGCGTCGGTCCTTCGCGGGGCCGGCTCGGGTCAGCGGGTCGGCGGGCACGGGGAAGACCAGCGTCGGCCTGCACCGCGTGGCGCACCTTGCGGCCAGACGCCCAGGTCGGTTCCTCGTCACGTCGTACGTGCGCTCCCTGCCGCCGACGCTGGCCACGGCCTACGCCCGGCTGTCGCCGGCGACCGTCGACCGCGTGGACTTCCGCCACGTGCACGCCGTCGCCCGCCAGGTGCTCCACGAGCGCGGCCGCGGCGTGCCGTCGGGTCTGGGCAGCACGGCCTTCGCCCTGGCCTGGCGCTCGCACCGGGAGGCGCTGGCCGGCACCGACCTGTCGCAGACGTACTTCCGCGAGGAGGTCGACTCCGTCATCAAGGGCCGTGACCTCCCGTCGCTGGAGGCCTACCTGCAGCTCGAGCGCGTCGGCCGGAGGGTGCCGCTGCGGGAGGAGGTGCGGCGCGAGGTGTGGGCGCTCGCCCAGCGGTACGACGAGGAGCTCGCCCGGCGCGGCGAGGTGGACCAGGTCGACGTGCTGCGCCTGGCCCGCGACGAGGTGCGGAACCGGCCGTACGAACGGTGGACGGGCGTCGTCGTCGACGAGGTGCAGGATGTGCCGCTCGTCGGACTGCAGCTGCTGCACGAGCTGGCCGGGCGGGACCGGCCGGACGGACTGCTGATGATCGGCGACGGGCAGCAGGCGGTGTACCCGGGCGGGTTCCGGCTCGCCGAGGCCGGCATCAGCGTGGCCGGTCGAGGTGTGGTCCTGCGGGCGAACTACCGCAACACCGTGGAGATCCTGGCGACGGCACGCGCGGTGGTGGCGCAGGACGCGCACGACGACCTCGACCTGGACCTCGAGCACGAGCCGGGCGAACGCCCGGTGGAGGTGGTGCGGCACGGGGAGCTGCCGTCGACCGGCCGGTACGCCGACCTCGCCGAGCACGACGCGGCCCTGCTGTGGGACCTGCAGGCCCGGCTCGACCGCGGGGCTCGCCCGTCCGACATCGCGGTGCTGTGCAGCACGAACGACCTCGTCGCCCGGTACGCCGACCTGCTGGTGCGCTCGGGCGTCCCGGTCGCCCTTGTCGCCGAGCCCGGGCCGCTGCCGGACGGCGTCCGCATGGCGACCTGGTTCCGCTGCAAGGGAATGGAGTTCGGGCACGTGCTCGTGCCGCAGGTCGACCGACGCACGCGGTTGCTGACCGGCGCCGGTCGGGCGGCGGAGGCGGAGAAGGGCGAGCTGCTGCGCCGCACGCTGTACGTGGCGATGACCCGGGCCCGGGACGCCCTGTGGACCGGGTCGGTGGGCGCAGGGCCGATCAGCCGCATCGCCGACTGAGGCGAGAGCCCTCGGGTCAAGGAGCCGGACCAGACCTGTGGATCGTGGCCGGTCGTCCACAGGCGTCCGCGGCTCTGTCGGACCCGATCGTTTGGGTCGAGTCTTCCGACGAAGAGGGAGACCGACATGAACGACTGCTCCTGCTGGACGTGCGCCCACCCGGAGGCGACCCCGGAGGACTATCGCGGCTTCGTGCGCGAGATCATCGACCGGGCCGGGTGGATGGTGCAGGGCGTGTACGGCACCCGGCTGCACGCGCCGTGGGCCTACACGGTCGGGCTGACCGAGCACGGGCTGCCGGAGCTGGTGGTCACCGGCCGCCGGCTCGCGGCGGCCGGCTCCCTCCTCAACGGGGTGGCCGACTACACGATGCGCGAGATGCAGGTCCGGCCCGGCGAGGTCATGCACCTGGGCGATCTGCACCTCGAGGCCGTGGGGTTGCCGCACCCGGAGGCGCACCTGTTCACGGCCGAGGCCATGTACGGGCCGCGACTGACCGCGGTGCAGATGGTGTGGATGGACGACCGGGGCGGGCTGCCCTGGGACGTCGGGCACCGCGGTGGGCGGGGCGGGCAGCCGGTCCTGGGCCCACGAACGTGCCCGCCGCTGAGCGCGTGAGCGCGACCTGCGCACGCACGCGGCGTGCAGCGCTTCTGATGTCTACGACGCTACGATGCCGTCATGGCTGTCGCCCTCACCATCCGCAACATTCCGGAGGGCGTGCGGGACGAGCTCGCCGCCCGCGCCGCCCGCTCGGGGCGGTCGCTGCAGGAGTACCTCGCAGCCCAGCTGGTCGACCTGGCTTCCCGGCCCAGCGTCGAGGACGTCCTCACCCGCGCGAGGCAGCGGGCAACGCTCGCGGGGCGCGTCGTCGATGCGCAGGAGATCCTGGCGGATCGTGACGCCGACCGCCGGTGACCCAGGTCGTCGTCGACTCATCGGCGCTCGTTGCCTGGCTGATCGATGCCGGCCAGGTCGGGGAGTGGGTGGGGGCGCGGCTGGCCAGCGCCAGGGCGGCGGCACCGGAGCTCGTCATGTACGAGGCCGCCAACGTCTTGCGTCGGCAGGTCGCGCAGGGGCGGCTCACTGCCGTCGAGGCCGGCTTGGCACATGCGGATCTGCAGGCGTTGACCATCGATCTGTGGCCGTACGCGGTGTGCTCCGACCGCGTCTGGCAGCTCCGCGGTAACCTGACGGCGTACGACGCGTCCTACGTGGCCGTCGCCGAGCTGCTGGGCGCCGACCTCCTGACTCTCGACGCCAAGCTGTCCCGGGCGCCCGGGTCGCGCTGCAGGATCGTTCTGCCACCGGGTTGACGCCCGGCCCGGCCGGCGCGCGGTCACCGCTCGTTCTCCCGAGGTGCATCCGGCAGGTCGTCGGGCACGAGCCCGTCGCTGCCCGCACCTGCCCTCAAGCGCCGATGAAGGTGCGGTACCGCTGGGCCAGGAGGTTGCGGTCGGGCCGGTCGGCGAGCCGGCTGGGCAGCTCCAGCCGCCAGCCGTGCACGTCCTGCAGCCCGTGCCGCAGCATCGGCCCGTCGACCTCGAGCAGCACGTCCGGACGGACCTCGACGACGTAGTCCGGCCGGACGCCGATGATCTGCCGGTCGTAGGCCGCGTGGTGGATCTTGCACAGCGCCAGTCCGTTGGGCACGACCGGCTGTCCACCGTCGGTGTCGGACTGGATGTGCGCGGCGTCGAGCAGGTCGACGTGCCGGAGCCGGCAGACCGCGCAGGCCGTCTCGTACGCCCGGAGCACCCGCGCGCGGAACACCGGCTGGTGCAGGCGCAGCCGGGTCAGCCGCTCGGCGTACTCGCGTACGTCGGCCGGCGCGTCCCGGGGCACGAACCGCAGGCTCTCGTCGACCGCGATCTCCACGAAGCGGCCGACCGGATCGTCGGCGACGACGTACACCGGGAACACCGGCACGAACACCCCCGCCTCGATCGCCCGCAGCAGGATCAGCGGCAGCCCGAGCTCGGCGGCCCGGCGCAGCTTGCGGTTGTCACCGCCGGTGGGGTCACCGCTGCGGTAGGCGTAACGCAGCAGCCCGTCCTCGGTCTCGACGTCGTCGTACGGGCCCTGTGGCGAGCTGAGCACGGTCAGCGTCGCGGCCAGCTCGCGGGGGTTGCGGATGCCGCGGCTCTGGTCGATGAGCTTGAGCTGCTGGCCCAGGTAGGTGAACGCCTCCAGCTGCGTCCGGGTGACGACGCCACCGGCGGCCGCGCTGCGCTCGGCGACGTACGCCATCGCGGCACGGCGGACGTCCAGCTCGTCGAGCAGCACGTGGCAGGTGTACCAGCTCGACATCGTGGCGCGCCCGATAGCGCATGCGCTATCGTCCGGCTGTGGATCCTGCCCAGGCACTCCTACGCGCGCGGACGCTGGCCGGGCTCACCCAACGAGAGGCCGCCGCGGCGGCCGGAGTCGCGCAGCCGACCCTGGCCCGGGTCGAGTCGGGTCGCCAGCAGCCCAGCTTCCCCGTGCTCCAGCGGCTGCTGGCGGGCACCGGGCACCGCGCCGACCTGGTCCTCGAGGAGCTGCCCGACCCGCACGAGCTCGGGCTGCTGGAGGTGACGCTCGCCCTCACCCCGCAGCAGCGGGTGGACCGGCTCGTCCGGCTCCACCGCACTACCCGGGCCCTGCGCCAGGCCGTGCTGCCGTGAGCGAGTTCGACCCCGAACGCCTGCTCGGCACGCTCGTCCAGCACGGGGTGCGCTTCGTGGTGGTGGGCGGGTTCGCCGCCGTCGCACACGGCAGTCCGCTGCCGACGTACGACGTGGACGTCACGCCCGAGCGCACCCGGAGCAACCTCGAGCGCCTGGTCCTGGCCTTGACGGACCTGCAGGCCAGGATCCGCACGGAGGGAGAGCCGCAGGGGCTGCCGTTCCGGGCGGACGCGGACCTGCTCCTCGGCGTGACGGTCCTGAACCTCGTGACGCGGCTCGGCGAGCTGGACCTGGTCCTGCGACCGGCCGGCGAGCTGGACTACGACGAGCTGGCGTCGAGCGCCGTGCACGTCGTCCTGGGCGGCGTGCCCGTCGACCTGGCCAGCCTCGAGCACGTCATCCGGAGCAAGGCGGCCGCGGGCCGGGCCAAGGACCGCGCCGCCCTGCCCGTCCTGCGCGCGCTGCAGGAGCGGCAGCGCCCGCTCAGCTGACGGCGGGCAGCGCCTGCAGCGGGTGCAGGTCGATGTCGGTGCCGCGCAGCTCCTGGTGCAGCTCGCGCCAGAGCCGGTAGTCGGCCGGCCGCAGGTCGGCGCCCACCCGGGCGAGGGCGAGCACGACCACCTTTGCCGTCCGGCGCAGCGTGGCACCCAGTGACGAGCACAGCTCGGCGTCCCACTCGGTCGCCAGGGCGGGCACCTCGAGGACGACCTTGCCGTCCAGCAGCAGCACGGCGTCGCCGTCGTCGAGCGGGTCGTCGGTGTAGATCGCAAGGGCGTCGGACAGGCGGGCGCGGGTGACGGGGGACATGGCGGCAGCCTGCTCGACCAGCCGGGCCGGCGTCTCGGGCCACCGCCGACCTGTGGACAACCCCAGCCGCGGAGCTGCCCGCGCTGCCGGGCAGCCCCGCCGTCCACAGCCAGGAGGTAAGGGCGGCAGCAGCGCCGCGATCCGTTCGATGCTGCGTCGATGGACGAGCGACGGACCCGGGAGGACCATGAGCAACGTGACCTTGCTGCCGCGCAGCGGCGACTGGACTGTCGCCGACCTGGCCGACCTGCCCGAAGACGGGCTCCGCTACGAGCTGGTCGACGGGACGCTGCTCGTGAGCCCCGCACCGGCGAAGCCGCACCAGCGCAGCGTCGGGCGGCTCTACCTGCTGCTGTCTGCGGCCTGCCCCCGGGAGCTAGAGGTGTTCCTCGCGCCGACGGACTACCAGCCGACGGACCGCCGCTCCTTCCAGCCCGACCTGCTCGTGGTCCGCCGCGACGACCCGGGCGAAGGGGCCGTGACGACGCCGCTCGCCCTGGCTGTCGAGGTGCTGTCGCCGTCGTGAGCTGCAGCGTCGACCGGGTGCTCAAGCGCGAGCTGTACGAGCAGTCCGGGGTCCTGGCGTACTGGGTCGTCGACCCGCTGGCCAGGACGGTGAGCGTGTGGACGCTGACGGACGGTGCGTACGGCGAGCCGCTCGTCGTGGCCGGCACGGACCGGCTGGACGTGGAGGTGCCGTTCACTCTGACGCTTGTCCCGGCTGAGCTCGGCGGCTGACCGCTCGACGTCTTCAGGGGCCTGGGGGGCCTGCGGGGACAGGACCCGTCGGTAGCGTGGCCGGCTCCGAGGGCGACAGGCAGGCAGGGGGCACGGTGCGGGAGCAGGGCATGGAGGCGGCGCTCGTCGAGGCCGAGCAGCGCATTGCGGAAGCGGTCAAGGCGGCCGGCAACGTCACCCGGGAGATCAAGAAGGCGAAGGCCGGGGCCCAGGCGGGGCAGGTGCGTGAGCTGCGCCGCGCCCTCGACGCTGCGGTGACCGCCGCCGAGGCGCTGCTCGAGACGGCGCGGGCGGCCCGGGACACCTACGACCTCGACGAGGCCGACTACCTCGCCTCGGGGGAGTACGCCAAGGAGCTGCTCGCGGAGGCCGCGGAGCGCGGTGTGAGCATGTTCGAGGAGGACGACCGGCTGCTCTGCTACCCGTCGCTGCTGCGCGTACTGCCGCAGGACGGCGCCGTGGAGGTCGACAAGCGTAGGGACCGCCGCCTCCGGCCGTCCGTCCTCGTCGCCGCACTGGGCGTGGCGCAGGCCCGCCCGCCGCGCTTCAAGGCGGAGGTGTTCCTCGAGAGCCTGCTCGGGGCGTACGAGCTGCTGGCCGCCCGCGAGGACAAGCCCGACCCGGTGCTGCGCCTGGAGGCGATGTGGGAGGCGCTCACGCTGCTGCCGGGGCAGGCCCGTGAGTACACCCGGCCGGAGTTCGCCCGCGACCTCTACCTGCTCGACCAGAGCCAGAAGACGACCACGAAGTCCGGTCGGTCGCTGCGGTGGCACGCCAGCAGCGGTACGCGCGGTGCGGGCGTGCTCACGACGGTCGCCAAGACCGGTCAGCAGCAGCGCTACTGGGGGGCGTCGTTCAGCAGGACTGTCGGCACCGGGGACTAGGTTCGGCCGCATGCGGGAGTCGGTGGCGGTGCTGGGGGGCGGCAGCCTGACGGTGCCCGACTGGTCGGCCTTCCTGTCGGAGCACTACCTGGCGGACTACCTGCCGGCGGGCGGGGCCGCGGTGAAGATGGCGGTCGCCGGCAGCCCCGAGACGGCAGCCCGGCTGCACCGCGCCCTAGCCGCCGACGCCGACCGCTCGGACTGCCTGTTCGTGCCGCTCGCCGCCGACCAGGTGCGCGTCGACCAGGTCGAGCAGGTGTTCTTCGCCGTGGCCCGCACGCTCGACTGGGCCGGGCTGGCCACCGCTGTTCTGCGGACGGCGTACGACGCGACCGGCATGCCCGCCACGGCCGGCGTGAGCGTGGCCGAGGTCGCCGCCGCGTACGACCTGGACGAGCGCGAGCTCTACCGCAGCGTGCGGCGCGAGCTGGAGGCGCGGCTGCTGCGCGACCCGGTGCTGGCCCGGGAGCTGGGGCGGGCGGTGCTGCGGCTCGCGCAGTTCGAGCTGGGGCGCAGCGACGTGGACGTCAGCGAGCGGGACGCCGTGCTGGGGTGGCTGCGCGGCGACAAGGTGCCGGCGGCGGCGCTGCGGCCCGCGCTCCTGCACGCCCGGATCGGCCGGCACAACGCCCGTCACCTGCTGCTCTCCCTCGCCAGGCTGCTGCTCGACGCCGGTCGCGGCGGCCTGGTGCTCGCGGTCGACTACGCCCGGCTCGCCGAGGCCCGGCGGCCCCCGCTGGCCGAGCGCGACGGCCTGTACTACTCCAAGGCCGCGGTGTTGGACGCCTTCGAGGTCCTGCGGCAGCTGATCGACGCCACCGACGAGCTGCGCGGCGTGCTCGTCGTGGCCGTCGTCCCGCCCGAGCTGGTGACCGACGAGGTGCGCGGGCTGCCCTCCTACGCGGCGCTGCAGCTGCGCGTCGCCGACGAGGTCCGCGACCGGAGGCGGGCCAACCCCTTCGCCGCGCTCGTCCGCCTCGAGGTGCGGCTGGAGGCGGTGCCGTGACCCCGGAGCAGGTGGCGCGCCGACGCGCCGTCGAGGCGCTGCGTTCGGGTGTGCCGAGCTGGGACGCGGTCCTTGCCCTGGGCTCCGGCCAGGCGGACGTCGAGGACCGCTACGCGGCGACGCTCGACGCGGCAGAGGCCGGTACGGCCGGGGGCCTGCTGCTCGGTGCCGGGTTCGGGGCGGGCAAGAGCCACCTGCTGACCCACCTGGCGCAGCTGGGCCTCGAGCGCGGCTTCGCGGTCAGCACGGTGGTGATCAGCAAGGAGACGCCGCTGCACGACCCGGCCAAGGTGTTCCAGGCGGCGGTGGAGTCGCTGGTGGGAGCGGCCCGGGTGCGGGGAGCGCTGGTCGAGGCCGTCGAGGCGCTCGACCCCGACACCCAGGGCTACCTCGAGCTGTCGCGATGGTTGAGCTCGCCGGCCGTCGACGACCGCTTCGCCGCCACGCTGCTGCTGCACGAACGGCTGCGCAGCGGTGATGCGCCCGACAGTGACGAGATCGTCGAGTCCGTCGTGCGCTTCTGGTCCGGCGACCCGCTACGCACCCCCGACCTGCGGCGGGCGCTGAAGGCGGTGGGCGCCGGCGGCGTCCACACGCTCGCCCCGCTGTCCGCCCGCGACCTCGCCCGGCAGCGCACCCGCTTCCTGTCCCGGCTGCTGCGGGCCGCGGGTTACGCCGGCTGGATCGTGCTGTTCGACGAGGTCGAGCTGATCGGTCGCTACACGCTGCTGCAGCGCGGCCGCTCGTACGCCGAGCTCGCCCGGTGGATCGGTGGCGACCCCGACGACCCGGGCGCACCGCTCGTCGCGGTCATGGCGATGACCGACGACTACGAGGCCGCCGTCCTGACCGGCAAGGAAGACCGCACCAAGGTCCCCGGCAAGCTGCGCGACAAGCAGACCCAGGAGTGGACGGAGATCGCGAGCCTGGCCGAGAAGGGCATGCGGCACGTCGAACGCGACCTGCTGCTGCTCGACCCGCCCGACAGCGCCGAGCTCGACCGGGCGTACGCCCTGCTCAAGGAGCTGCACGGCACCGCGTACGACTGGTCCCCGCCGGACGTGCCCGGTCTGGAGCGGCTGGGCGCCACGCGCATGCGGCAGTACGTGCGGGCCTGGATCAACGCCTGGGACCTCGTACGGCTGGACCCCGACTACGAGCCGGACACCCAGGTCGTCGACGTCGCGAGCAGCTACGACGAGGACGAGGCTCTCGGTGGCTGACGCCTTCCCGGTCAGGTGGCCACAACGACCACGGCGGCGCAGCCGTGACTCCCGGCGTGGCGCCGTAGCGGGGCACCGACTCGCTGCGCCAGGATGGGTCCTCGGCCCTTCAACGACACCGTGGAGAGCGCGTGCCGCGCCAAGCAGAGCAGTCCGTGACCGACCTCGTCGCCGCCTTCAGCCGGGGCGTTCCCGGTCAGGACCAAGAGGACGAGGCCAACCTCGACCTGCTGCTCACCGTGCGCCGTGACTACCTGAGCGCCGACCCGCGGACGTGGCACCCGGGCGATGTCGAACAGCTGCTGCTCGAGCTCGCGCCGCGCAAGGTGCAGAGCGACCCGTCGCTGCTGCGCGACGGGCCGGCCGTGCTCGGGCGCTACCTCGACTGGCTGGCCGACACGCGACAGCTCAGGGGCGGCGGCCGGCGGCAGCTGCGCGCCGAGCTCGACGACGTTGCCGGGCACTTCGCTGAGGCGATGAACGACCCGGCGCGCTTCGGGATGGCCAAGTCCCTGCTGTCGGGGGTCGACCTCGGCGGCCTCGACCTGTCCGACCCGTACGCGCTGCAGGGGGTCATGGACGAGTTCAACGCCCGGCCGTACGAGGAGCGTCTGGCGCTCACCGGAGGGCCGGCGCTGTCCGGGGGGCCGGCGTCGGTCCCCGTCGAGGAGCTCGTGCTCCCGCCGGTCGCCCTGGCCGACGAGCGCGAGCTGCGGAGAGCGGCCGAGCAGGCCGCGCTCGTGCAGCGGGTTGACGCGCTCCTGGCGTACGTCGGGTCCGAGGGACGGCTGCTCACCCAGACCGGGGCGCTCAAGGTGACCGACGCGAAGGCGCTCGCGCCAGCGTGCGGCGACGAGCGACGCCTGCACCGGCCGCACCACTGGGAGCGGCCGGTCCGGCGCATGGCGGACCTGCCGTCGGTCCACGAGGCGTACGAGCTGGCCTCCGTGGCCGGGCTGGTCGACGTGCAGGGCAGCCGGCTGCACGTGACCGGCGCGCCGGACCCCCTGGCTCGTGTCGCCGCGCTGGCCGACGCGGCCCTGGTCGTCGGCATCTTCGTGGGCGACGTCCCGTACCTCGGGGAGCTGGTGGACGTCGTCGGCGAGGAGCTGCCCGGCGTGCTCGCCGTGCTGTACGGGACCGGGGAGCCGGTGTCGGTGGACGAGCTCGCCGAGCACCTGGCCACCGAGCTCGAGGCCCACCGCTTCACCGACACCATCCGGGCCTACCTGGAGCGGGCCTTCGCGCGGTTCGCCCGGCTGGGCGTGCTCGAACGGCTCGGGGTGCATGTGCCGCCGGACCGGGAGCGGCTCGGGGAGGAGGTTGGGGCCATCACGACGACCGTGGTGCTCACGCCGCTCGGGGTGTGGTGGCTGCAGCGGGCCCTGCCGGCGTACGGCTTCCGCACCCCGGCCGTCGGCGCCCTCGCCGCGGGCAGCGCGAGGGAGCTGTGCCTGGGGCTCATCGGCTACCCGGAGGACGCCGGGCGGGCCGAGATCGACGCCTGGCGAGCCGCCCGCGGACCTGCTCGCGCGGCCCGCGACCTCGCCGCGCTGCTGTCGGACGACGACGTCCTGTGCCGTCAGTTCGCAGCCGCCGTGCTCGAGGACGACGCCGACAGCGTCGAGGCCGTGCGCGAGGTCCTCGACGAACCTCGCGGCCGGCCGTACGCGGTGCTCTGGCTGCTCAGCAACGGCGTCGAGGTGCCCGAGCGGTACCACCGCTCCGAGGACCGGCTGCTGCTGTTCGTCGAGACGGCCGGGATGCTGATCGACATCGATGAGGCCGAGCTCGTCAACAACCTGAGCGCGTTCGGCGACGCCGGCGCGCAGGCGGAGTTCGTCCGGCAGCTGTGGCGGGTCGAGTCGGAGCTGACCGAGCCGGTGCTGGCGGCGATCGCGGACGGCGCCGCACCGGTCGTCAGCAAGGCGGCGCGCAGAGCGCTGTTCTCCCTGCGCTCCGCGCGCGGCCGGTGACGACGCTCTCCTGCGCGGACCTGCGCGAGGTGCGGGGCGCGGCCTACCGCGCCGACCGCGACGCCGTCCGCCGACTGCTGGTCGGCGCCGACCCTCGCAACCTGCTGCAGCACGCGGGTGACGCACTGCTCGCTGTCGGCGTCGACGGACTTGAAGACGCTGCCCGCACGGTGGTGCAGGGGCTCCGGGCCCGCGACTGGCCGGGCGACGAGGAGCTGGCGGCCGCGCTCGACGCCCGGCTGGGCGGGCCCGCGCCGGCGCTGCGCCGGCTGCCCGTCGATCTCGACGAGGTGGGCGTGCTGCTCGGCGGCACCGGCGGGTGGCTCGACCTGCGCACCGGGAGCACCTGGCCGGCAGAGCTGTGGGACGACCTCGGCAACGACGAGCACCCCGACCTCGAGGACGACCCGGACCGCTGGCTGCACGCGCCGGAGGAGGGCGCCGGCGAGCGCTGGCGAGACCGCCGGGACTTCGCGGGGGACCTTCCCTCGGGTGCGCTGCGCGACCGGCTGCTGGACGCGCGGGGCGCCTTCCGGCGGTTCTCGCGGGAGCTCGACGGCAACGACGACCTGCTCGCGGCCTGGCGGGCGTACGGCGACGAGCGCGTACGCGGCCGGGCCCGTGCCCTCCTGGCGGACGCCGGCCTTCTCGCGCTGCCGCCCGACCCCGGCTGAGCGGTCTCGTCCTGGGCAGCTGACAAACCCGGTTGCCAGGCGCCCGACGGCGAGGCAGCCTGCCAGAACACCCGCAACAACCCAGGAGTCCGACGTGCTGAGCACCCCGTGGAACAAGCACATGCAGCGCCCGTTCGCGCCCGTGCCCAGCCGGCCGTACCCGGGTGTGCCCGTGTAGCCCTCGCTCGAGGTCTCCACGGAGCCGCCCGCAGTGCCCACCCGGCACAGCGTGGCGGCTCTTCTGCTGGTGACGGCATGACCGGACCGAGCGGTGCCTCCAGGGAAACCGGGAGGCTGGAGGTTCGAGTCCTCCCGTGGAGACCCCCAAGAAGGAGGAACAGTGAGTGCAACTCAGGTTGGCCGCAAGCTGCTCAGCTGGGCCAGTGACCTCGAGCCCGACACCGTCGCCCAGGCGGCGCGCACCGCGAAGCTGCCGTTCGTGGAGGGGCACGTCGCGCTGATGCCCGACGCGCACAAGGGCCTCGGGTCGACGGTCGGCTCCGTCGTGCCGACCCTCGGCGCCGTCATCCCGTCGTGCGTCGGGGTCGACATCGGCTGCGGCATGGTCGCGTCCGAGACCAGCCTGACCGCAGCCGACCTGCCGGACAGCCTCGACGCCCTCATGCCGCTGGTCAGTGCGCGGGTGCCGTCCGGCGTCGGCAAGGGGCACGTGGAGCCGGTCGCCGAGCAGCGGCTCGCCGCGCTCGGCCGCCCGCGCACCGAGCTGTCGGACAAGCAGGAGCGCACGACGGCCGAGCCGTTCGGCACGCTCGGCTCCGGCAACCACTTCGTCGAGGTGTGCCTGGACGAGCGCGACCGGGTGTGGACGGTGCTGCACTCCGGTTCGCGCGGCATCGGCAACCAGCTCGCGGTACGCGCCATCGCCGAGGCCAAGGGCCTGATGAAGCAGCGCTTCATCGACCTCGAGGACCCGGACCTGGCCTACCTCGTGCAGGGCGAGCCGTCGTTCGAGCACTACATCGGCGACATGCTGTGGGCGCAGCGGTACGCGATGGGCTCGCGCGCGGTGATGGCCGAGCAGGTGCTGGCGAGCCTGTTCGAGGTGGTGGGGGCAGGCCCACACGTGCGCACCATCAACTGCCACCACAACTTCACCCAGCTCGAGCACCACGGCGGCAAGGACCTGTGGATCACCCGCAAGGGTGCGATCAAGGCCGGCCTCGGCGACGAGGGCGTCATCCCGGGGTCCATGGGCACCCGGTCGTACATCGTGACGGGGCTCGGGTCTGCGGCGTCGTACGCCTCGTGCGCGCACGGTGCCGGTCGGCGCATGTCCCGCACCGCGGCCCGCAAGACGCTGACCGTCGACAGCCTGCGGGAGGCGATGGCCGGGCGGGCGTGGAACAGCGACCAGGCAAAGGCGCTGCTCGACGAGCACCCCGCGTCGTACAAGGACATCGACCAGGTGATGGCCGACCAGACCGACCTCGTCACGGTGCAGCACACGCTGCGCCAGGTCTTCAACTACAAGGGCGTGTAGGCCAGCCCCTGTGGACAGCCGCTGGTTGTCCACAAGGGCGCTGCTCGTTGTCGGACCCCGCATCGAGGCTGGGTGTCCGACGACGAGGAGAGGTCGTTACACAACAGCACCTGCCTGCGCGCCATCGCACCGCCGATCTCGACTCGGCTGCGCGACGCGGCCAGCTCCCGGACGCCTGCCGAGGGCCGGTACGGGGCACAGTGAGCCTGGACCCGAAGACCGACGAAGGGACACATCGCAGTGAGCACCTACCAGGTCGTCAACCCCGCCACCGGCGAGGCCGGCCAGAGCTACCCCGAGGCCACCGACGAGCAGATCCAGGACGTCCTCGCCCGCTCGCACGCGGCGTACGGCTCGTGGCGCACCTCCACCCTGGACGAGCGCAGCGCGATGCTGAACCGGGTCGCGGACCTCTACAAGGAGCGCCGCGACGACCTCGCCGCCATCATCGGCCGCGAGATGGGCAAGCCGACGCGCGAGGCCAAGGGCGAGCTCGGACTCGTTATCGACATCTACCGCTACTACGCCGACAACGGCGCGGACCTGCTGAAGGACGAGCCGCTCGAGCCCAAGATGGGCGGCAAGGCCGTCATCCGTAAGGCGTCCGTCGGCGCGCTGCTGGGGATCATGCCGTGGAACTTCCCGTACTACCAGGTCGCCCGGTTCGCGGCGCCCAACCTGATGATCGGCAACACCATCATCCTGAAGCACGCGCCGCAGTGCCCGGAGTCGGCGCTGGCGATGGAGCAGATCTTCCGCGACGCCGGGCTGCCGGAGGACGCGTACATCAACGTGTTCGCCACCAACGAGCAGGTCGCGACGATGCTCGCCGACCCGCGGCTGGTCGGCGTGTCGGTGACCGGCAGCGAGCGGGCCGGCTCGGCTGTCGCCGCCGAGGCCGGGAAGAACCTCAAGAAGTGCGTGCTCGAGCTCGGGGGCTCCGACCCGTTCATCGTGCTGGACGGCAACGACCTCGAGTCGACGATCAAGGCGGCCGTCACCGGCCGGATGGGCAACGCGGGTCAGGCCTGCAACGCCGCGAAGCGGCTGATCGTCGTCGACGACGTGTACGACGAGTTCGTCGAGGGCTTCACGAAGGTGATGTCGTCGCTGACGCCGGGCGACCCGTTCGACAAGGGCACGGACTTCGGCCCGCTGTCCTCCGAGGGCGCCGCGACGACGCTCATGGAGCAGATCGACGACGCGATCGAGAAGGGCGCGACCGTGCGGACCGGGGGGCACCGCGTCGACCGCCCGGGCGCCTTCGTCGAGGCCACCGTGCTGACCGACGTGACGCCGGAGATGCGCGCCTACCGCGAGGAGCTGTTCGGGCCGGCGGCAGTGGTCTACCGGGTCTCCGACGTGGACGAGGCCGTGGAGCTGGCCAACGACTCGCCGTTCGGGCTCGGTGGTGTGGTGTTCAGCAGCGACAACGACAAGGCGCTCGAGGTCGCGAACCGGCTGGACACGGGCATGGTGTGGATCAACAGCCCGCAGGGCAGCGCGGCGGACCTGCCGTTCGGCGGCACCAAGCGCTCCGGTGTCGGCCGTGAGCTCGGCTCGTTGGGCATCGACGAGTTCGTGAACAAGAAGCTCGTGTACGTGCCGTAGTTCCGTCTGCCCGCCTGCAGCGCTCGGGTCTGCGCTGCAGGCGGGCACAGGCACGTCCCGGCCGGCGGCGCTGCTACCCCGGGTAGGGCAGAAGGGTGGCGTTGATCGCCTCCCAGGCCGCGCGCATCGACGCCAGGCTGTCGGGCTGCCGGCGCGACACATCGGCCTGCTCGCGCAGGTCGTTGCGCACGTTGAACAGGTGGTCGACGCCGTCGGTGCCCTGCACGTACTTCAGCGAGCCCCGCCGCAGCGCCCGCTGGCCCCGCATCCGCCAGAACAGATCGCGCCGGGGGGCGGGCCGGCCGCGGAACAGGTGGCCGACGAGGCTGCGCCCGTCGAGCGGGTACGTGGGATCGGGCGTCGCACCCGCGAGCTCCAGGAAGGTCGCGGTCCAGTCCAGGGTGTGCACCGGCTCATCGCTGACCTGGTTGCGGCGCAGCTGGCCCGGCCAGGACAGCAGGGTCGGCACCCGGATCCCGCCCTCCAGCAACGACACCTTCTCGCCCGACAGCGGCCACTGGTAGGAGAACCGCTCGCCGCCGTTGTCGCTGGCGAAGAACACGACCGTGTTGTCGCGCTGCCCGCTGTCGTCCAGCGCCGCCAGCACCTTCCCGACCGCGGCGTCGAGGTTCTCCACCATCTCGCCGTACTTCCGCACCGACCCGCCGTCGTCGTGGAACAGCGCCCGGGTGTCGCCGCCGAGCAGCCGGGCGGTCAGGTCGTCGCTCACCGCCTTGTCGCCGGGCCCCTCCCAGGGCCAGTGCGGTGTCGTGAAGTTCAGGTTGAACAGCCACGGTGCGGTGTGCTCGGCCTGCAGGAAGTCGACCGCCCTCTCGGTGACGATGTCGGTGTAGTAGCGCAGGTCCTTGTACTCCACCTCGTCCTCGAACAGGTCGTAGGCACCGAAGTGGGCGACCTTGGAGAAGTAGTCGAGCCCGCCGCTGAAGTTGCCGAAGAACGAGTCCCAGCCGAGCCGGGTCGGGCTGAACCACGGCAGGAAACCGCAGTGCCACTTGCCGACCATGGCGGTCTCGTAGCCGACGCCCTTGAGCAGGGTGGCCAGCGTCGGGTGGTCCAGCGGGATGCCGTCGATCTCGCTGGGTGCGGGGATCGGCTCCTGGAGACCGCCCGGCAGTCGACCGGAGTAGCGGCCGGTGTAGAGCGCGAAGCGGGTCGGCGAGCACACCGCCGAGGCGGAGTAGCCCTGGGTGAAGCGGACCCCGGCTGCTGCCAGCCGGTCGAGGTTCGGGGTCCTGATCGTCGGCGCGCCGTACGACGACAGGTCGGCCCAGCCCATGTCGTCCGCGAGGATCACCAGCAGGTTGGGCCGGCCCCGGGCGGGCTGGTCGGTCATGGCCCGGAAGGGCACCTCGTCGGCGGCGTTCGCCGGTCGGACGTCGGCGAGCGCCGCCGCCGCGAGCCCGGCTCCGGCCGCTCCGAGCAGGCCGCGCCGGCTGACCGACAGATGTTCCACCATGCTGATCTCCTTTGCCCTATGAGTCGATAGGCAAAGTACACAACGACCGTTGCCGGCGTCCCCCGTAGCGTCTGGTGGGTCCGACTGCCCGCGACCCGGAGGTGCGCATGGACAGCCCGCGCCCGCTGCTCCCCGCCGCGGTACCGCCACCCAGGGCGGGATGAGGTGGCGGTCCGGGTGCTCGTCGTCGACGACCAGGAGCTGTTCCGCGAGGCGATGACCGCGGTGGTCCGGGAGACCGACGGCTTCGAGCTGGTCGGCTCGGCGGCGTCGGGCGAGGAGTCGCTGCTGGCCGCGGCTGAGCTGCGGCCGGACCTCGTGCTCATGGACGTCAACCTGCCCGGCATCGACGGGGTGGAGGCGACGCGACGGCTGCGCGCCGGCCAGGAAGCGCCGGTCGTCGTGCTGCTGTCCACGTACGACGAGCAGGAGGGCGAGCTGTTCCTGCAGCAGTGCGGGGCGGCGGCCTACGTGACCAAGTCCGCCTTCGGGCCGGAGGTGCTGGCCGCGAGCTGGGCGGCGGCCGGCGGCTGACGGTCGGGCAGCCACACGTCGAGGCGGCTCAGCTCACCCTGGGGTGTGACCACGGCGCGCCCCGCCGCCGCGTCGACCCGGTCCCGCAGGCCGACCAGGGTGAGGGGACCGCGGCCGGTCACGACCAGATGCAGCCCCTCCCCAGCCGCGCCGAGGGTCACCTCCACGGGCGGGCCGAGCTCGCGCAGCGCCTCGGCGACGCAGAAGTAGGCCGCCGCCTCGGCCTGCGGGTCCAGGCGCCGGTCGCGGACGGCGGCCTCGATCTCGAGCCGGCCCGCGTCGGCGCGGCCGAGCAGGGAGCCGAGCGCAGGGCCGAGCCCGGACCGGGTCAGCTGGGCCGGGAACACCCCGCGGGTGATCTCGCGCAGGGCCGCGAGCGCCCGGCCGGCCGCGGCGATCGGCGTCCGCAGCCGCTCCGGGTCCACCGTCGGCGCCGCGGCGAGCGCCGCGAGCTGCCCGGGCAGTGGCTCCAGGTGCTGCAGGACCTCAGCCGTGATCATGCGCTCGAGCCCGCTGCGCTCGGCGTCGCCGGCCACGACCAGCCGCTGTCGCGACAGCGCCAGGTCGTGGGCCGTCGTGGCCAGCCCAGCCACACTCGCGGCCAGCTCGTCGACCAGGCGAGCGTTGCGGAAGGCGACGGACGCCTGGCCGGCCAGGTCACGCAGCAGCCGCTCGTCCTTGGGCCGCAGCGCCCGCCCCGGCGGCATCTCCACGGCCAGCACCCCGAGCTGCTCGCCCCGCTCCTCGACGGGCACCTGCAGCGCCGGCCCGCGGGCCTGGTGCGCTCCGGGTGGCCACGTGCCGACCCGGTCGGCCTCACCGGGCACCTGCAGGCTCGCTGTGGCGCGCCGCGCGCCGACGGCGGTGCCCGCGGCATCGGCCAGCGCGACCAGCAGCGTGGCCGGGTCGGCGCTCGCCTGCAGCCGCCGGCTCAGGTCCGCCAGCGCCTCGTACGGCGCTGCCGCGGCGCCGTACGCAAGACGGTCGGCGAGGCGCACGACCCTGCTGCGCAACGGCTGGAAGGCGAGGGCGACGACCGCGGTGGCCAGCAGGCTGAGCTCGAAGCTGTCGGTGCTGCCGCCGAGCGCGGCGCCCACCCCCACGACCGTGAGGACGTAGCCGCCCGCGACCAGCCCGGTGGCCAGGCTCACCAGGAGCGCCCGGTTGACGATGAGGTCGACCTCGAACAGCCGGTGGCGCAGGACCGCCACCGCCGTGCACAGCGGGAAGGCAAGATAGGCGACGTACAGCGGCATCGTGACCCACCACCGCTGCCCGCCGTCCTGGGTCAGCAGGAACACGAACCCGCCGGCCAGCAGCGTCGCCGACGTCGCCATCCAGAGCAGCTGGCGCCGCACCTCACCGAGCGCGCTCCGCAGGCGCAGGCCGAGACTGACCAGGCTGGCGAGCAGGGTGCCGGCGATCAGCAGGATGCCGCCGTAGGCCAGGATCCGCTGCGCCCCGCCGGCGGCGGTCTGGTCCAGGGTGAAGGTCAGCGGCGAGGACAGTGACCAGGCGCCGACGTAGCTGAGCAGGCCGGTCACGCTCGCCAGGGCGACCCATCGCCATCGCCGACTGAGCAGGTGACCGTCCGGCGACAGCAGGAACACGAGCGTGACGGCGGTGAGCGCCAGGGGCGCGCCGAGCAGGACCGACACCCACAGGGCGACGTGCGCCGCGACCTCCGGGCCCGGGCCGCCCGCCTCGACGACCCACAGGCCGTACGCCTCCGCGGCCAGGGAGATCGCCGACGTGCCGGCGAGCAGCAGCAGCCACCCGACGGGGTGGCGCGGGTAGCGGGTCACCACGAGCGCGCCCATCAGCGCGCAGCCCAGGGCGGCCAGCGGCGCGAGCGGCCAGCCGTGCTCGGCCCAGGTCTGCGCAGCCAGCAGGGGGCGATAGGCAGCGGTCACCCAGGTGTCCAGCACGACGCAGACCAGCGTCACCGCGACGACGCCCCAGGCGATCCGCGCGCGCACGTCAGGCCTTCCGGCCGGCGGCCTGCCGCGGCACGGCCGCGGTCACCGGGACCCGGCCGACGACGCACGTCCCGGTCGGGCCGGAGCTGACCGACAGCGTCCCGGCGACCGCGTCCAGCCGGTCGCGCAGGTTCGCCAGGCCACTGCCCGGCCCGGGCGCCGCCGGTTCGAAGCCGTGCCCGTCGTCCGCGACCCGGGCCTGCCAGCAGCCCTGCGCGACGGCCAGGTGCACGTGGACGGCGCCCGCCCCCGAGTGCTTGCCGGCGTTCTGCACCGCCTCCATCACGAAGAAGTACAGCGCCGTCTCCACCGCCGACGGGAGCCGGCCGAGCCCGTCGTCGGCCACGACGACGGGGACCGGGCTGCGGGTGACGGCCGCGCGCACCGCGGCGACCAGCCCCTCGTCGGCCAGCTCGCGCGGGTAGATCCCGCGGGACAGGTCCAGCAGGGTCGTGATGGCCTGGCGCGCGGCCCCCGCCTGCTCGGCCAGCACCGCCGCGGCGCGGTCGGGCG
>DASTLY010000119.1:0-13098 GCA_035714445.1 Mycobacteriales bacterium | reverse complement strand
CCCAGCGTGCGGCGGATGGACTCCCCGGTGAGGTCGCGCACGTCGACGCCCGCGAGCCGGACGGCACCGGAGTCGACGTCGTACAGGCGCGGCACGAGCTGGGCGATCGTCGACTTGCCGGCGCCGGACGACCCCACGAGGGCCACCATCATCCCCGGCTCGGCGCAGAACGAGACGTCGTGCAGCACCTCGACGCCGCCGCGGGCGTCGAGCTCGGCCACCTCCTCCAGAGAGGCCAGCGACACCTTGTCGGCCGAGGGGTAGGCGAAGCCGACGCGGTCGAGCTCCACCGAGACCGGCCCGTCCGGAACGCTTCCCGCGCCGGGGCGGTCCGTGATCAGGGGTTTCAGGTCCAGGATCTCGAAGACCCGCTCGAAGCTCACCAGGGCGGTCATCACCTCGACGCGCGCGCTCGCCAGGGCCGTCAGCGGCGCATAGAGGCGGGTCAGCAGCAGTGCGAGGGAGACGACGGCGCCGGGCTCGAGACGGCCGCGCAGGGCGTAGTAGCCGCCGAGGCCGTAGACCAGCGCCAGGGCAAGCGCCGACACGAGGGTCAGCGCCGTGACGAACACCCACTGCACCATGGCCGTCCGGATGCCGATGTCACGCACCCGGCGCGCCCGCACCGCGAACTCCGAGGACTCCCGCGCGGGCCGGCCGAACAGCTTGACCAGCGTCGCCCCGGGTGCCGAGAAGCGCTCGGTCATCTGCGTGCCCATGGTCGCGTTGTGGTTGGCCGACTCGCGCTCCAGGCGGGCCAGCCGCGACCCCATCCGCCGGGCCGGCAGGACGAAGACGGGCAGCAGCACCAGTGCCAGGAGCGTGATCTGCCAGGAGATCCCGAGCATCACGACCAGCGTCAGAAGGAGCGCCACGACGTTGCTGACGACTCCGGAGAGCGTGTCGCTGAAAGCGCGCTGGGCGCCGATGACGTCGTTGTTGAGCCGGCTGACCAGGGCGCCCGTGCGCGTGCGGGTGAAGAAGGCGATCGGCTGGCGCAGCACGTGGTCGAAGACGGTCGTGCGCAGGTCGAGGATCAGGCCCTCACCGATCGTGGCGGACAGCCAGCGGGCGACCAGCCCGAGCGCCGCCTCGGCGACGGCGATGACGGCGATGAGGACGGCGAGGCGCACCACCGTGCTCACCGGGGCGCCGTCGACGAGCGCGTCGACGACCCGGCCGGCCAGCACCGGCGTCGCGACCGCCAGGACGGCCAGGACGACGCTCAGGACGAGGAAGGCGGCCAGCGGCCTGCGGTGCGGCCGGGCGAAGGTGGCGATCCTGCGCAGCGTGGCCCTGGACACGGGGCGCTGGTCCTGCTGGGCGTTGCTGGCGTGGTACAGCGACATCCACGCCGTGACCTCCATGTCCATCGGGCGTTCCCTTCGTCGGTCCCTGGACGATCGTGACGTCCGCCGCCCGCCGGTGTCGACCGCCGCGCGACGCAGAACTCACCTGCGCGCGGCACACGATGTTCACACTCCGACGGACACGCCGGCGTGTCCGTCGGGCTGTGGACATCCTGGGCGGGGTGGGGCGCCTGGACGGCCCGTCGGCGGCCCCGCGGGATGATGGGCAGGTGCGAGCCGGCTCCAGCAGCGCCCGAGGGTCGACGGTGGTCGGCGACGGCCCGGGCTCCGCGGGGGACCCGGGGGCGACGCCACCGCGCGGGAGCGGGACCCGGTGGACGCCGGTCGAGATCCTGCCGCCGCTGGTGCTGCTCGCGGCCGGCGGGACGCTGGTGGCGCGGGGCGGCGGTCTGTGGTTCGACGAGCTCTTCACCGCCCAGGTCTCCCGGCTGCCGCTCGCCGAGATCCTGCGCGCCGGCGTGCGGGGCCAGGCGACCGTGCCGTACCTCGACGGCATCCCGCCCTCGTACAACCTGCCGTACTACCTGCTCACCCACCTGTGGCTCCGGCTGCCCGGCACGGGCTCGGACGCGTCCCTGCGGCTGTTCACCCTGCTCGCCGCGGCGGTGGGCGTGGCGCTGCTGGTGCGGGCCGTCGCCCGGATCGCCGGCACGCCCGTCGGCGTGCTGGCCGGGGTGGCCGTCGCGGTGAACCCGCTGGTGGTCGACCAGTCGGTGCAGGCCCGCCCCTACGGGCTGGTGCTGCTGGCGACCGGCGCCGCCGCGCTGGGGCTGGCACGGTGGCTGGACGGCGCCCGCGGGGGGTGGGCGCTGCTCGCGGTGGCGGGCGCCGGCATGGGCCTGGCCCACTGGTACGCGGCGCCGGCGTTGGCGGGGCTCGTCACGGCGGGCGTCGTCCTGCGCCCGCACCGGTGGCGCGCCCTGCTCGGGGCGGGTGTCGTCGCCGCAGCGCCGGTGACGGCCCTGGTCGCGATGAACCTGCTCAACGGCAACGGCTCCCGCAACGCCGGGCACGTGCTGGACACCGGCGGAGCCCTGCCGCTCCTGGCCGTGCGCGCCTGGGCCGGCGGGGCGGTGCCGCTGCTGGTGGTGACCGTGGCGCTCGCGGCGGTGGCCCTGCTGCGCTCGCCGCGGACGGCGGTGCTGGGCGCCGCCTGGGTCGCCGTCCCCCTGCTCGGGCTCACGGCCGTCGAGCAGGTGCGCCCCGTGTACTTCCCCCGCTACCTGCTGGCGTCCCTGCTCGGCCTCGCGGTGCTCGCCGCGGTCGGCGCGCTGGGCACCCGGCTGTCCAGGCCGCTGGCGGCCGCCGCTGCCGCGGCGCTCGTGCTGGCGTCGGCCCACGCCGGCCTGCCGCAGCTCGAGCGCGGACCGCGCGAGCGGGCCGACGACGTCGTGGCCGACCTGGCGAGCCGGCAGCTGCCCGGGGAGCCCGTCGTCGCCGTCGACCACCGCGGGGCCGTCGGCCTCGAGCGCTACGTGCCCCTGCTGGCTCCGCGGCTGTCCGGCGACCTCGTGCTGGCCCCCGACGACGCGCCGCCCGGAGCCGAGCGGGTGTGGCTCGTGCGCAACGTCCACCGCGGCGTGGTCTACCCCACCGACGACGACGCCCTGCTCGCCGCCGACGGGTTGCGCCTGGTGGAGGAGGTCCGGTTCGCGGCGTCGACGACGACGCTCGCGGTGCAGCGGTGGGAGCGCTGGGAGCGGTAGAGACCGTCGACCGTCAGCCAGCGCGGTGCCGGACCGCCCAGGCCAGGGTCCGCGCCGACTGGGCCAGGCGGGCCCGTGAGGTCCACGCCGACGCGCCCACCGCCCGCTCCTGCCGGACCACCGGCAGGCTGGCCACGCGCAGCCTGCCACCCGCCAGCGCCACCACGACGCTCGGCGCGCCCGCGGCCAGGACGGTCCCGCGGGCCCGGGGCCCCAGGGCCAGGAAGGCGCCGGCGTCCGGCGGGAGCCCGGTGAGCAGGGCCAGCGCACGGCGGTGGAGGGCACCGGTGAGCCGACGCCCGACCGACTCGTAGGCGCCCCGCCGGCCGGCGAAGACCGCGTCCACGCCGCCGGACGCCAGCCGTTCCAGCAGCGCGGGAAGCGCGTCCGGCGGGTCCTGCAGGTCGGCGTCCATGCACACCCAGGCGTCGGCGTCCGGCTCGTCCTCGAGGCCCCGGACGAGCGCCGCGTGCTGGCCGACGTTCACGGTCAGCACCGTCACGCGCACCCGGGCGTCGCGCCCCTGCAGCCGCGCAGCGACGTCCGCGCTCCCGTCCGGCGAGGCGTCCACGACCAACCGGACGCGCCAGTCCCGGCCGGCCAGAGCCCCTTCCAGCCCTGTCACCAGCGGCTCGAGGGTCGCCTCGTTGCCGTGCACGGGCACGACCACTGCGAGCCGGCTCATGCGGTGGCCCACGTGCGGGCGAGGCCCGCGGCGAGGTCCACGGTCGGTGCCCAGCCCAGCAGCCGGCCGGCGAGAGAGGGGTCCGCGACCCAGTCCGCCGTGTCCCACACCCGGTCGGGGACGGCGCCCGCCTCGGTGGCGATCGGCCGGCCGGTGACGAGCCGCGCCACCGCCACGAGCTCCTCGTTGGCCGTCTGCGTGCCCGTGCCGATGTTCAGCACCTGCCCCGGCGGCAGGTCGTCCGCGCAGGCCGCGCGCACGCAGGCGTCCACCACGTCGCCGACCCAGACCCAGTCGCGGCGGCGCCCGGGTGCGGTCAGCGGCAGCACGGTGCCGTCGCGCGCGGCGTGCAGCACGGTAGGGACGAGGCGGCCGGGGTGGTCCCCGGGCCCGTAGACCTGGAAGGCGCGCAGGACGGCGGCCCGCACCCCGCGTTCGGCGGCCGCACCGGCCAGCAGCAGGGACCCCGCCGCCTTGGTCGCGCCGAAGAAGCCGCGCGGCTGCAGGGGCGCGTCCTCCGCCAGCGGCCCGCCGGCGGCGGCGTACTCGGTGGAGGAGCCGAGCCGCACCACCGCGCGGCAGGTCGGGGGCAGGGCGTCGACGAGCCACGGGCTGGTGTTCACCAGGGTCGTCGCCGCCCGCTCGGCGGCGGTCGAGCGGGCCCGGGCTGCCGCCAGGGAGAAGACCACGTCGGGACGGGCGGCACGCACCGCGGCGGCCGCCGTGACGGTGTCGCACAGGTCGAGCTGGTCGCGGCCCGGCGCGACCACGTGCCAGCCCTCGCTGCGCAGCCGCGCGACGAGGTGACGTCCGACGAAGCCGTGGCCGCCGGTGACGAACGCGCGCCTCACGCGGGTTGGCGGACGCCCGCGTCCACGGCAGCCACGAGCGCGGCGCGGTCGGCGCCCACCTGGGCGCCCGTGCGCCGCCGGGCCGCCGCCACGGCCGCGAGGATGCGGGGCACCTCGACGAAGGGGTCGCGGCCGGCGGTGTCAGCCAGGTAGGAGCGGCGCAGGAAGGTGAAGTCCGCTGCGAGCCGAGCCAGCTCGCCCGCGAGCAGGCGGCTGGGCACCGGGTGGCCGGCGTCCGGACGGGTCAGCCCGGCCACGCCGAACGGGACGGACGTGACCGCGCGCACGTCGTCCACGGTGCCGTCGACGAAGGGGGCGAACAGGTCCTCCGAGCCCCGGTCGATGCGAAGGTCGTTGAGCCCGACGTAGATCCGGCTCAGCGGGCGGGAGGAGAGCTCGGCGGCACGCTGGACGGCGGCGCAGGTCTCCACCAGGATGCCGAGGCCGCAGCGACCCGCGACGAGGTCGAGGACGCGGTCGACCTCCTCGACGGTGCGCACCATCGGCAGGAGGATCTCGTCGGCCCCCGCGGACACCGCCGCGGCCACCTCGACCGGCGTCCAGGGTCCGTAGCCGTTGACGCGGCAGACGACCAGCCCCTCCGTCGCCGCCCGGACGCGACGCAGGTCGGCAGGGGTCTGCCGGTTGACCTCCGTGTCGTAGCCGTGCTGCCGGCGCGCCTTGCCACGGTGCTCCCAGTCGACGACGACACCGGTGACGCCGGCGGCGACGCTCCGGTGCACCAGGTGGGGGTCGACGGAGAACAGCAGCAGGTCCATGGCGCGATGTTAGGGCACCCTTGCCTAACTCGGCGCGCAGAGCGGGCACCGGCCCGGCGACCTGCGGCCGGACGGCCCCGGCGGCCCGCACGACGACGAGAGGGCCGGACCCCCGTGGGGGTCCGGCCCTCTCGATCAGGCAGGTCGTGCGCCGGCCCGGGGACCGGTCGACGCTCAGGCGTCGACGGACTCCGCGGCGAGCTGGGTGAGGCGCTTCTGCGACGCCGTCAGGACGCCCTTGCGGTTCTTGTGCGCCGTCTCGAAGCGCAGCACGCGCTGCACGTCGTCGGCGTCACGCAGGCCACCGACGGCCTTGATGGCGGCCGTGCCGGACAGGTTGTCGTAGGACTTGATCGGCAGGTCGCCGGACTCGATGGTGCCGAGGTCGTCACGGGTCTCGTGAGCGGCCTTGCGCACCTGCGGGGAGGGGGCGACCTTCTCGGCGCGCTCGAGGGCGGCGTCGCGGCCGGCCTCGACGATCTCGCCGGTAGCCTTCGTGCTCCGCTGCACGCGGGCCCGGGTGGCCTTGCTGGTCTCGCTCACGCGGGCCCGGGTGGTCTCGACGGCCTGCTCGGTGGTGGTGCGGCCGCGCTGCAGCAGGCCGACGGCCGAGCTGATCAGGGCCGCGCTCTGCCGCGACGGCAGCATGGCGAGGCGGGTGACGGTGCCGACCACGGCCTGGGTCGGGGTGGGGGTCAGCGCGGCCGGACCGCCCTGGGCGACCTCGGCGAGGCGGACGGTGATCCACTCGATGGTCTCGGTGTGCGCGTCCTCGAGGCTGCGCATGAGGGTGACGACGTCGGCCTCGTCCTGCGCCTCGGCGAGGACGCGGGCGAAGACGGCGCGGTCGCGCAGCTGGTGCTCGAGGGCCAGGTCGCCGAGGAGGCCCTCGGAGAACGGCTGCGCCTGCTCGAAGGTGGCCTTGGTCAGCGCGGTGACCCGGCCGACGGCGTCGGCGAAGACGTCCGGGGTGGCACCGAGGGCGCGGATCGCGGCCTGGATGCGGGTGGCGCGCTCGTCGGCCTCTGCGGCGTTGTCGGCCAGCTCACGACGGGTGTCCTCGCGGCGGGCCTGGGAGATGCGCACCCGGGCGACCTGGGCCTCGGTGCGGGTCAGGCGCAGCAGGGTGGAGAGCTCGGCGAGAAGGGTCTGGGTGTCAGCGGTGGTCGATGTCATGCCTTGAGGATGCCACAGCAAGCACTGTGCAAACAACTGCAAGCACCCCGGGGCGACGGTGACCTCCGTTACATCCGAGCCGGACTCGTGCCGCAGGCGTCGACCGACCACGTCTGACGTCACCCGAACAGCAGCTCCGCGTCGGTGGCGCGCACCAGCGGGCTCCTGCCCGGAGCCTGCGGCACGAGCAGGCTCAGGTCGGCCGCGTGCCGCCGCACCGGCGACGCCCCGCGAACGGCCGCGGCACGCAGCAGGGCGGGGCCGAGCGAGACCGCGCCGCGCCAGCGGCGCAGCGCCGCCGGGGTGGCGTGGGCGTCGGTCACGACGGCCAGGACGCCCGCGACGACGGCCAGCGCCGACATCGTGGCCATGGCCGACTGGAGCCCCGCGTGCTCGGCCACCAGACCGACCAGCGGAGGCCCGACGAGGAGCCCGACGTACCCGACGGACGACGCGAGGGCCACCCCGGCGGCACCGGCGCGGGCACCGGCCCGGGCGATGGCGACCGGGAAGACGTTGGCCAGCCCGAGCCCCACCAGGACGAAGCCCGCGAGGGCGACGGTCACATCGGGGGACAGGGCCACGGCCAGCAGCCCGCCGGCGGCCAGCAGGGAGCCCGCCGCCAGCAGGAAGGTGTCGCCGAGCCGCTCGATGAGGCGTCCGCCGCCGAGCCGCCCCAGCCCCATGGCGAGCGAGAAGCCCGCGTAGCCGGCCGCCGCCACGGCGGGGGTCGCCAGCAGCGTCTCCCGCAGGTGCAGGGCGCCCCAGTCGGCCAGCGCCCCCTCGGCGAAGGCGGTGCAGCCCGCCATCGCGCCGAGCAGCACCAGCGGGGCACGCGCGCCGCTCACCGGGCCGGCGGGCGCGCCCGCCCGCACGACGCCGGCGGTGGCGTCGGCGGGGGCTTCGGCGGGTGCCCAGCGCGCCAGGGTCGGCGCCATGGCCGCCGTCAGGAGCAGCCCGGCACAGCCCACGGCCAGCAGGTGCGGTGCGGCAGCCAGGGTGGCCCCCACCAGCCCGCCGGCGAGCGCCCCCGCCAGGCCGCCGAAGCTGAAGCCGGCGTGCAGGTACGTCAGCAGCGTTCTCCCCGAGAGGTTCTCGAGCCGGACACCGAGGCTGTTGGCGGCCACGTTGACCATGCCGGTCGCGGCTCCGAAGAGGAGCAGGACCGCCCCCAGCGAGGTCACCGAGGGGGCCAGGGCAGGCAGCACCACGATGACGGACACCAGGGCCGCGGCGGCGGTGGCGGTCCGTCCGGCTCCCCACCGGGCGGACAGCCGGCCGGTCAGCGGCATCGTGGCCAGAGCCCCCAGGGACAGGCACAGCAGGGCGACTCCCAGCGACGTCGGGCCGGCGGAGACCCCGTGGCTGATGTCGGGCAGCCGAGCCGCCCAGCTGCCGAAGACGAAGCCGCTCAGGGCGAAGAGCGCCGTGGTGGCGACGCGCAGCGGCAGCAGGGACGACTCGGCCGCCGCGCTCGGGGCGGTCGGTCCCGGTGGGAGCGTGGGGTCGGTCCATCGGTCGGGTGAGATCGGTCGGGGAGCCATGACTGGCCTTTCGAGGGCGTGGCGGGGCGGCCGCGCGAGGCGTCGGCGCGGTGCCGTTGGGGGACGGTGCCGTGAAGGGACGGTGCCGTGGAGGAACGGTGCCGTGGAGGAACGTTGCCGTGGAGGAACGTTGCCGTGGAGGAACGGTGCTGCGGACAGGTCGAGGGATCGGCACTCGACGTCGGGCACCCGTGCATCCAGGGTCGCACGCGGACGCGGCGCCTGCCGCCCACAGCGGGTGTGCGTCCCGTCACGGCAGGACGGGCGGCGACCTTCCCTGCAGGTCGCCACCTGGCGGCCGGTCGGAGCAGGACCCCGTCGAGACGGGCAGCCGGATGCGGCTGTCGACGTCGGTACGCACGCGCCTCTCCCCGCCGCGCTGGCTGCGGTCCTCCTCACCACCGCCACGCCCCTGCCCGCCGCCTCGGCGGCACCGGAGAGCGGGGACTGCTCGGGGTCGCGGCGCACCCCAGGAGCCCGACCGGTTCTGCCGCAGCCGGGAAGCCGTTCCTCGGCGACAGCAACGTCTGGGCACGCCGCATCTGGGCCTACGGGCTGCGAAACCCGTTCACGTGGCGGTCTCTCGCTTCGGGCGGGTGTTCATCAACGACGTCGGGCAGAACACGGCTGGGTGCGCTCCTACGACATCGACGACGACACCAGCACTCCCAGGGCGCACGACCCGGGCAACGGCGCGGCGCCTCAGCCGAGGAGGCCCAGCGCACCCAGACGGCCCAGCAGCGTCCAGGCGTTGCGGACGGCGTGGCCGTGGCCGTCGTTGTTGAAGTACACGAACACCTCCGTGCCGCCCGCCGTCCACTCGCGGATGCGGTCGGCCCACCAGGCCAGGTCGGCGTCGCTGTAGGACCCGCCGTACAGCGCGTCGGGGTCCGGGCCGTGGAGGCGGACGTAGGCGAACGGAGCGGTCACGCGCAGGATGCACGGCAGCTGCGCGCCGCTCATCACGCAGTACGCCGCCCCGTGCCGTTCCAGCAGCGAGTAGACAGCCTCGTCGTCCCAGCTGGGGTGGCGGAGCTCGACTGCGACCCGGATCCAGGACGGCATCGCCGCCAGGAAGTAGTCGAGGCGCGCGTCGTCGCGCTCGGAGCCGGGCGGCAGCTGGACCAGGAGCACCGCCCGCCGGTCGCCCAGCTCGTGCCAGCAGGACGCGATGCGCTCGATCCACACCTCCGGCTGGTACAGCTTGCGGGCGTGGGTGAGCCCGCGAGGTGCCTTGACGGACAGGGCGAACCCGTCCGGGAGCCGGTCGCGCCACGCGGCGAAGCCGGCCTCCCGGGGCCAGCGGTAGAAGCTGCTGTTCAGCTCGACGGTGGAGAAGTGCTGCACGTACGTGGCAAGGCGGTCCCGGGCGGGCAGGCGCGGCGGGTACAGGACGCCGTCCCAGTGGTCGTAGCTCCAGCCCGACGTGCCGACGTGGACGGCCATCGGGCGAATGTAGGCGGCCGGGCCCGTGGTGGCGACGCGGAGCCTCGGCCCGGCCGTCGCCAGGGTCCCGGCGGGCGCGTCAGGCGACGCCGGTGCGGGCGGGAGCGTGCACCGCGACCACCGGTGGCACGGCCCGCGAGAGCACGTGGTGCGAGACGGAACCCGGGGCGAGCCGGCGGATGCCGGTGTGCTCGCCGGTGCCGACGACGAGGAGCGCGGCGTCGTGCGAGCGCTCGGCCAGCGTCGGCCCGGGTGGGCCCTCGACGACCACGAGGGTCCACGGCACCGCGACCGCCGGGCCGACGGCGTCGAGCACCCAGCGGGTCGCGCGGGCGCGGGCGTCGGCCGTCGCCACGGCGCAGAAGGCCTCGCCCGCCGCCTCGGCCTGGGACGCCTTGAGCTGGAAGCAGTGCAGCACCTGCAGCGGGCGCCCGGTCGACCTCGCCTGCTGCGCCGCCCACCGCAGCGCTGCCGCCGCGGACGCGCTGCCGTCCATCCCGACGACGACGGCCCCGGCCGCGTCGCCGCTGCCGGTGGGCTCAGCCGTCCGGTGGCCATCGTCCTGCTGCGCCGTCATGACGTCTCCTTCGCTGCTGCACCTGCCGCCGGGTGACGGCACCACTGCGAGCCTCGCGCGGCCCCGCCGTCCCCGGTAGCGCGAAGGGTCCCGAGCCCGCGGGACCTGCGACCCGTCGTGCTGCTCCGCCACGCGGTGCCCGACCAGGGTGGACACTTGCCGGGTGACCGAACCCGCCCCCACCGGCCCGGCGGGCGGGGGGCCGGTGCCCGGCCCGACCCGTCGCCTGCGCGTGTACCTGCTGGACGACCACGAGGTCGTCCGACGCGGGCTGAGGGACCTGCTGGAGGCCGACGGGGACATCGAGGTGGTCGGGGAGTCCGGGCTGGCACAGGAGGCGACGCGCCGCATCCCGGCCCTGCGGCCCGACGTGGCGGTGCTCGACGGGCGGCTGCCCGACGGCTCCGGCGTCGACGTGTGCCGGGACGTGCGCGCCCAGCACCCGGAGATCGCCGTGCTGATCCTGACGTCCTACGACGACGACGAGGCGCTGTTCGCGGCGATCATGGCGGGCGCGGCCGGCTACGTGCTCAAGCAGATCCGGGGCACGGACCTCGTGGACGCCGTCCGCCGGGTGGCGGCCGGGCAGTCGCTGCTCGACCCGGCCGTCACGGCCCGGGTCCTCGAGCGGCTGCGCGCCGGACCCCAGCAGGACGAGGCGCTGGCGCCGCTGACCGACCAGGAGCGGCGCATCCTGGAGCTGATCGGCGAGGGACTGACCAACCGGCAGATCGCCGAGCGCATGTTCCTGGCCGAGAAGACGGTGAAGAACTACGTGTCGTCCCTGCTGTCGAAGCTCGGCCTCGAGCGGCGCACGCAGGCAGCCGTCTTCGCGACCCGCCACCCGCCGCGGTAGCCCGCTGCCCAGGAGGTGCCCTCTGGCAGGCGGCCCGGGACCTTCGTCCCTGTGCCGCCGGGGCCCCGAGGCCGAGGCTGGGGGTGTCCGCAGTACCAGGACGCCGCATCCCAGGAGGGCACCATGACCACCACCTCGACCCCGACCCCGCGCTCGACCTCGCGCCGCGACGCGTCGGCCGGACGCCACGACGAGACGTTCCTCGCCCGTGCGGTGGACGGGGAGACGTCGCGGCACCGTGCCTACCGGCTCGTCCTGGGCGTGACCCGGCTGGCGCTGGGCTGGGTCTTCCTGTGGGCGTTCCTGGACAAGCTGTTCGGCCTGGGCCGCAGCACGCCGGCCGAGGGCGCCTGGCTCGACGGTGGCAGCCCCACCGCCGGCTTCCTGGGCAACGCCGTGAGCGGACCGTTCGCGGGGGTCTACGGCAGCATCGCGGGTGCCGCCTGGGCCGACTGGCTGTTCATGCTCGGCCTCGCGGCCATCGGCACGGCGCTCGTGCTGGGCGTGACCATGCGCATCGCGGCCGCCGCCGGCTCCCTGCTGCTGGTGATGATGTGGACCGCCGTCCTGCCCCCGGAGAACAACCCGTTCATGGACGACCACCTCGTCTACGCGCTCGTGCTCGTCGTGCTGGCGCTGGTGAACGCCGGCGACACGCTCGGCCTTGGCCGGGCCTGGCAGCGGATCGGTGTGGTCAGCCGGTCGGCCCTGCTGAAGTAGTCCCACCCTCCGCGCGGGCGTCTGCCGCAGCGGAGAGCCGAGCCGGGGCCCATGGGGGGCTCCGGCTCCGTGCTGAGCGGGCTCAGGCGAGCGGGACGCGCCAGTGCACGACGGTGCCGCCGCCGCGTCCCCTGCCGACGTCGAGGGTGCCGCCGAGCCCCGTGGCGCGGTCGCGCATGTTGCGCAGGCCGCTCTCCCGGACGCCCTCGGACGGCCCGACGCCGTCGTCGGTGACGGTCAGGAGCAGCCCGTCCCGGACGTCGAGCCCGACCTGGGCGCTGCGCGCGGACGCGTGCCGCGCGACGTTGGACAGCGCCTCGCGCAGCACCGCCATCAGGTGCGTGCGGACGGCGTCGGGCACCAGCGTGTCCACCGGACCCTGCGTCTGCAGCCGCGGGGTGAACCCCAGCGCGGAGGCGGCGACCGCGATGGCGGCCCCCAGCTCGACCCGCAGGCTGGACTCCGTCGTCGGCGAGGACAGCTCGAAGATGCTGCGGCGGATGTCGGAGATCGTGGCGTCGATGTCGGTGACCGCGGCGGAGACCCGGTCGGCGAGTACGTCCGGGCGGTCGGCGAGCCGGGTGGCGTTCTGCAGGTTCAGCCCGATCGCGAAGAGGCGCTGGATCACCAGGTCGTGCAGGTCGCGGGCGATGCGGTCGCGGTCCTCGAACACCGCCAGGCGTCCCTGGTCGTCCTGCGCCTGGGCGACCTGCAGGGCCAGGGTGACCTGCTGCGTGAAGGCCATCGGCAGCAGCAGGTCGGTGTCGCGGTAGAGCTGCTCGCTCACCACCCGCCACCCGAGGGCCAGGACGCCGGTGACGGACCCCGAGCTGCGCATGGGCAGCAGCACCACCGAGGCCAGCCGAGGCCAGCCGTGTGCGGGGTCCAGGCCGCACGCGGCCACGCGCCCGCCCGCGCGGGCGTCGTCCACCACCACCGGAAGGGCGGTGCGCAGCACCTCGCCCGCCGACGTGCCCGTTGTGCTGACGGCGGACCCCGGGAGGTCGGCCGCTCCCGGGCCCGAGACGGTTTCGACCAGCAGGCGTCCGCCCGCGTGCCGCAGCAGGACCGCGGCCAGGTCGGCGCCCGCGACGGCCCGCGCCCGGTCCGCCGCGAGCTGCAGCGCCTCGGCGCGGTCGAGCCGGCCGAGCAGGGCGGCCGAGACGTCGGCGCCGGCCTCCAGCCACCGCTGCCGTCGTTCGCCGTCCTCGTAGAGGCGCGCGTTCTCGACGACCACACCGGCCGCCGCCGCCAGCGCGACGACGACGCGCTCGTCGTCCTCGGTGAAGGTGCCGCCGCCGCGCTTGCCGGTCAGGTAGAGGTTGCCGAACGCGCGGTCGCGGATGCGGATGGGCACGCCCAGGAAGTCGGACATCGGCGGGTGGTTC
>DASTLY010000118.1:0-6156 GCA_035714445.1 Mycobacteriales bacterium | reverse complement strand
GCTGACCGTGACCGGGACGCCCCTGGCCCGTTCGCGCAGCCGGCGCAGCTCGCGGTGCGTGCCGGACAGCAGCCGGTCGCGGACGATCTCGCGCAGCGACTGCCCCTGGGTGCGCACCTCGAGGTCGGGGTCGTCGACATCCAGCAGCAGCGGCCGGCCGGTCTCCCGCGCCAGGTCGAGGCCCAGGCCGAAGCTGCTGGGCAGCGGCTTCACCGCGACGAGCACATCGGCCTGCCCGGCGAGGGCGGCCAGCTCGCGCCGGCGCCCGTCCGGCGCCTGCCCGGTCAGGACCCGGCAGTCCGCCGCGAACGGGTCGTCACGCAGCGGCGCCCACAGCCGGTCACCGCGTACGGCGGCGACCGTGACGTCCCAGCCGAGCTCGCGGGCGAGCAGCCACAGGCAGTGCGAGCGACCGAGGGAGTTGTTGGCGGCGTTGGGCGCCAGCAGCAGCAGGCGCAGCGGGGGACCGGTCACGGGGCAGCTCCCGGGAGGGCGCCGGCCCGGCGCCGCAGCTGCCGGAGGACGCGGTCGAGCACCGCCGGGTGGGCGACGCGCAGGACGAGCAGCAGGACGGCGGTGTAGGTCGCGGCGCCGAGCAGCAGCACGGGCAGGTCGTCGAGGCCGGTACGCCGGACGAGCAGGTAGCCGGCGCCCGCCCAGGCGCTGGCGTGCACCGCCGGCCACACCGCGCGCAGCTGGCGGCGGACGGGCACCCCGGCCAGGGAGCGCTGCAGCACCAGCGAGACCGGCGTGAGGACGCAGCCGGCGACGGCGTAGCCGACCGCCACCCCGAGGACGCCGAACGGCACCCCGCAGACGATCCCGACCACCTGGACCCCGGAGGACACCAGCTGGAAGCGCAGGTTGAGGCGGGCCCGGCCGAGCGCCGAGATCAGGGCGGGGGTGGTGTAGACGACGGTCTCGCGGGCCCCGGCCAGCGCCAGCACCGTGATCAGCGGGGCGGTGGGCAGCCAGTCCTCCCCCAGCCCGAGCACGACCAGCTCCGGGGCGGCGCAGGCGACCAGCGCCATCGCCGGGAAGGCCACCAGCGAGAGCAGCTCGAGCGCCCGCAGCAGGGTCGCGCCGACCCGCGCGCGGTCGTCGGCGATCCGGGACAGCACCGGGAACAGCACCCGGTTGACGCTCTGGCCGACCAGCTGGACGGGCAGGACGAGGACCCGGTAGGCCATGCTGTAGAACGCCAGGTCGACGGTGCCGAGGTAGCGCCCGACCAGCACGTTGTCGACGTTGCGGGTGGAGTAGGCGACGGAGTTGGTCGCGAACAGCCGCAGCCCGAAGGGCAGCAGCGGCCGCAGCTCACGGGCGGCCAGGTTGGGCCACGGCCCCCGGGTGGCGCGCAGCAGCACCACGAGCACGACGAGGTCGCTGAGCAGGATCTGCACGACGAGGGCGTGGTAGCCGGCGCCCAGCAGGGCGGCGGCCAGCCCGCCGGCAGCGCCGACCGCCGCGCCGGACAGGTCGGCGACGGCGAGCGGCCGGAAGCGCAGCGCCCGGGAGGCCAGCGCGCGGGGGGCGATCGCGGCGGCCTTGAGCAGCAGGCCGAGGGCCAGCAGGCGCAGGACCCCGGCCAGCTCCGGGGTGTTCAGGAAGTCGGCCGCCGCGGGGGCGAGCAGCAGGGTCAGCAGCCCCAGGACCACGCCGCTGGCGAGGTTGAGCGACATCGCCGCGCCCGGCATCCGGGGCGTCAGGGCGGTGCGCTGGATGAGCGCGGCCGACAGCCCCTGGTCCAGCAGCAGGATCGACAGCGTGACGAAGATCGTGGCCGCGCCGACGACGCCGTACGCCTGCGGGCCGAGCAGCCGGGCCAGCGCCAGCCCGAACGCCAGCTGGAGGGCCTGCTTGCCGCCGACCCCAAGAGCGCTCCAGCGCACCGCGGCCGACGTGCCCGCGTCCCCGACGGCGTGCGTCGTGGACATGGACCACCCTTCCGTGACCGATCGACTACTCAGTGTCGCAGTCCACGGCCGGCCTGTCAGGCGTCCGCCGAACCCCGGACCGGTGGCCTAGCCGGGCACGGTGACGGTGCCGGTGGTGACGTCCCGCCAGCCCGCGGCGTTCGTGACCGTGAGGGTGACGCGGTAGGTGCCGGCGGTGTCGTACGCGTGGGTGGAGGTGGAGCCGGAGGTGACCACGCCGTCGCCCCAGCTCCACTGGTAGGAGCTGACCGGGCCGCCCGGGTCGCTGGACGCCGTCCCGTCCGCCGTGCACGTCAGGCCGGTGCAGGAGGTGCTGAGCCGGGCGGTCGGTGCGGCGGTCGTCGGGGCGGCGCTGAGCGCACTGACCCGGAGCACGACGGGCGCGTTGGTGGCACTGCCGGTGAGGTAGCTGGTGATCCCGATACCGCCGGCGGCCTGCAGCGCCGCGGTGCTGTCGGTCGCGGTCACCTGCCAGTCCGCCGGCTCGGTGGACGCCGCGGGCCAGACCTTCATCCGCAGCCGGGTCGGGGTGGTGCCGGCGACCTGCAGGCGCACCCGCAGGGCGGTCCCGGCCGTGTAGCTGACGCCGGCCAGTGGGACGTCGCTCTGCAGCACCGTCTCGGTGCCCGAGCCGGCCAGCTTCGTGAGCGCCAGGGACACCGTCCGGCCGGACACCCGGAGCCGGCCGCGGTACTCGTTGTTGGAGCTGACCCGGCGGCCGACCACGGAGGCCAGCAGCCCGTTGCCGGTCGGCGCCTTGTCGTTGGTGAGCGTCAGGGAGGTCTCGGCGTCCGTCACCCGGTTGGCGCCCAGGTAGGCGCTGGCCTGCGAGGCGGCCGTGCGGGTTGCGAAGGACCCCACGCCGCCGGCCACGGACAGGTCCTGTGCCGCGCCCGTCGTCGTCCAGGCACCGCCCTTGTCGGCGGTGCCCAGCCCGCCGGTGACCGTGCGGGAGAACGAATCCGTGGCAAAGGCGGTCACGGCCGGGTTGGCGGGCGGCCGGGGCGACACCGTCGTGGTCGCTGCGGCCGTGGCGCCGCGGTCGTCGGTGACCGTCAGGGTCACGACATAGTCCCCGGCGACCGGGTAGGTGTGCGTGGGCGTGGCGCCGGCGCCGGACGAGCCGTCCCCGAAGTCCCAGCCCCAGGCGGCGACGGTGCCGTCCGGGTCGCCCGAGGTCGAGCCGTCGTAGGCGCAGGACAGGTTCGTGCAGCTCCTGGTCAGCCGGGCGACGGGCGCCCGGTTGGCCGGCGGTGAGCTCACCGTGACCGACTGGGTGGTCGTCGTGGTCAGGCCCTGGTCGTCGGTAACGGTGAGGGACACCGGGTAGGTGCCGCCCGCCTCGTAGCTGTGCGTGGCGGTCGCCCCGGTGGCAGCGGCGCCGTCCCCGAAGGTCCAGGCGTACCCGGTCACGGAGCCGTCGCTGTCGGTGGAGCCCGAGCCGTCGACGCTGCAGCCGGCCCCGGCGCAGGCCGAGGTGAACGACGCCACCGGCGCGGTGTTGGCACTGGCCGGCGAGGCGCGGTAGTGCGTGCGGACGGCCGCCGCGGACAGCTGGGTCGCATAGATCGAGACCTCGTCCACGGTGCCGGCGAGGTAGTTGCTGGTCGACCCGCCCCAGGTGGCGTCGCCCCCCACCCGCCAGTAGCCGGTGAAGCCCTGGGCAGCGGTCTGCGGGTTGCTTGCCACCTCCGCGCCGTCCACGTACAGGTGCATGCCGGCGGGGCCCTGGGTGGCCACCAGGTGGTGCCACGCACCGTCGTTGTAGGCAGCCGGCGACGTGGCCCTGTTCTCCACGCCGGTGTAGGCACCGAAGACCAGCTGGCCGGAGTTGAGCATCCAGACATGCCGGTCGTAGTTGCCGCTCCGTCCGGACGCCTCGTTGCCGAGCCCGACAAGCTTGCCGCCGGCGGCGGTGGTGGTGCTGAACCAGAGCTCCTGCGAGTACACCGTCGGGTTGCTGACGGGGGTGCGGGTGGCGATCAGCCCGGCGCTGCCGTCGAGCGCGACCCCGGTGCCCGCGCCGGTCACCGGCGTGGGGCGGCCGAAGGTGACGCCCCCGCTGTAGTCGCCCGGAGCGTCGCTCGCGCTGGTGTCGGCGGCGGTCGGGCCGGCGGTCTCGTCCAGCCGCCAGAACAGGTCCGGGTCGTCCGCGGTGACCGCCTTGCCGTAGGCGTCCGTCGGGGCGGGCGGCAGAGCGAGGGTGCGGCCGCTGTCGGTGTAGTGGTCCTGCACCTGCGCGGTCGACAGCGCGGTCGGGTAGACGGCGACCTCGTCCAGGGTGCCGGCGAGGTTGCGGCTGCGGGGGGCGGCCGGCCAGGCGTCCAGGTTGTCGCCGCCGACCCGCCAGTAGCCGCTGGCCGGCTCGTTCCCGCCGGCCGCGTTGCGCGCCACCCGGCGGCCGTCGACGTACAGCGTCATGCCGCTGGGCGACTGGGTCCCGACGACGTGGTGCCACCGGCCGTCGTTGTAGGCCAGCGGCCCGGCCAGGGTGCGCGTCCCACCGGCAAAGACGCCGAAGCGCAACCGCCCGTCGTTGTCCATGTACAGGTGCCGGTCGTAGGTGCTGCTGACGCCCGTGGCCGACGAGCCGAAGCCGATCAGCTTGCCGCCGTCGGTCGACGTGGTGTTCACCCACGCTTCCACCGAGAAGGTCGAGGGCGCGTCGATCGAGGTGCCGGTGGCCGCCGTGCCGGTGGCGGTCCCGCTGAAAGCGGCCGCGGCGTCGGGGTCGCCGGCGAGCGCTCCCGGCGACCCGTGACCCACCCCGGCCTGCTCGACCAGGTCGTTGTAGCCGGTCCAGTCGTAGGCCCTGCTGCCGGTTGCCTCACCCAGGCGCCAGTAGTTCGAGGCGCCGTCGGTGCGGACCTGCTTGGCGTACGCCCCGCTGCTCGCCGACGAGACGGTCACGCTCACGCTGGAGCCGCTGTTGGTGTTGCCGAGCGGGTCGGTGACGTAGATCCGGTAGGTGTGCGTGCTGCCCGGCGCCAGCCCGGTGTCGGTGAAGCCCAGCGCGGGCCGCCGGTAGAACGTCGAGCTGACGGTGGTGGTGGACACCGGCGCGGCGGTCCGGCCGTCCCGGACGACCTTGTACGTGAGCGACTCGTTGTCGACGTCGGAGGTCGCCGTCCACGCCACCCGCGCCGTGCCGCTCTCCAGCGAGGTGACGGCGGGCGTGAGCCCGACCGACAGCGGCGCCATCCGGTTGGGAGCGGTGTCGCGCACCGCGAAGCGCACCAGGCCCTGCTGCGGCGTGCCGTTGACGCGCGGGAACTCACCGCCGAGTGCGACGAAGCGGGCGTTGCCGGTGGCCGACCAGCCGGCCTGGCCCTGCCCGGTGACCGAGCCCTGCTCGAGCTGCGGGTACCAGACGAGCTGGCTCGGGGCCGGGGTGCCGAACCAGTCCTTGTAGCCGCCCTCGGTGTTGTGCCGGAGCGTCTGCGTGGCGGCCGTCGTGAACGCCGTCGCCCACTTCCAGGAGCGGGGGTTGGTCTCCGGGAACGCCCCGAGGGTCGCGCACGTGTGGGCGTGGGTCACGACGTAGAGGACCTTGCCGACCGGCAGCGAGTCGTAGCTGTCGCCGTGGCAGTCCTGCACCCAGAGCAGGTCGCCGGTCGAGGGGTCGGCCGCGAAGCCGCCCTCGAGGTTGCCGCCGGGCCCGAAGACGAAGCCGGTCCCGTAGACGGCGGTGCCGTCGGTGCGCAGGCTGGTGATGCCGGCGCTCTCGCCGGCGTTGCGGACCGTGGCGTTGGCCGCCCACGGCAGGACCGCGCCGGAGGCGGCGTCGACCGCCCCCATCCCGTACGCGGCCGTCCCGCTGAGGGTGCTGAACTTGCCGCCGACGATGACCTTGGACTGGTCGGGGGCCATCACCAGCGCGGCGACGTTGTTGTCGTCGGCGGTCGGCGCCCAGCTCATCAGCCCGCCGGCGGCCGCGCCCACGGCGGCCAGCCGCGCGCGCGGCACCCCGTTCGCGGAGGTGAAGCTGCCCCCGACGTAGACGGCGTTGCCGCTCGTCGCGATCGCCGACACCCGGGCGTCGAGGTCGGGCGAGAAGGCGTTGACCAGCGCACCCGTGGCGGTGTTGAACGCCGCGAGGTGGTTGTGCGCCACCCCGTCCACAGTGGTGAAGTCGCCGCCGACGTAGACCCGGCTGCCGTCGGCGGACGCCGCCACGACCAGCCCCTGCGCGTTCAGCCGGTGGTTGAAGGAGGTCACC
>DASTLY010000117.1:0-5780 GCA_035714445.1 Mycobacteriales bacterium | reverse complement strand
CGGTACCTGGTGAGCGACGCGTGCACGCTCGCCGGGGTGCCCGAGGTGTGGGGCTCGGTGCTGCGCTTCGACGGCCAGGTCAGCGTGTTCTGGGCCGGGCACGGGCCGACCTACCGCGACCTGTTCCCCGTCCCGCCGGCGGCCGGGTCGGTGGCCTCGTGCGCCGAGGCCGGCGTGCTCGGCGCCATGTGCGCCGCGGTCGGGTCGGTGATGGCCATCGAGGCCGTCAAGCTCGTCACCGGCGCCGGGCTGCCGCTGGTGGGGCGGCTCCTGGTCCTGGACGCCCTCGCCATGACGTGGCGGTCGGTCGACGTGCGGCCCGACCCCGACCGGCGCGAGGTCGAGGCCGTCCGGGACGCGACGCCTGACGGTGCCCTTCCGCCGGCCGACCCCGCCGACACGGTGCGGGCGACGGAGCTGGCCGACCTGCTGGCCGCGCGCTCGCGGGGCGACGTCGCCTTCCGGCTCGTCGACGTCCGCGGGCCGGACGAAGCGGCCGTGGTCGCCATCCCGGGGGCCGAGCTGGTGCCGCTGGCCGGCCTGTCCGCGGCCGCGGCCGGGTGGCCGCGGCAGGAGCGGGTCGTGCTGCACTGCAAGAGCGGCGGCCGGTCGGCGCAGGCGCTGCTCGTGCTCCGCGACGCCGGCTTCACGACCGCACAGCACCTCGAGGGCGGCGTCCTGGCCTGGGTCGCCGAGGTCGACCCCTCGCTGCCCCGGTACTAGGCCGTTCGACGTACCAGCCGCCACGTCCGAAGGAGAGCCGTAGTGACCACCGAGGTCGTCGTCCTCGTCGACGCCGCCGGCCGCCCGACGGGCACGGCCGACAAGGCCACCGTCCACACCGTCGACACGCCGCTGCACCTGGCCTTCTCCTGCTACCTCGACGACGGCGCCGGCCGGGTGCTGCTGACGCGGCGGGCGCTGGCGAAGCGCACCTGGCCCGGCGTCTGGACGAACGCCTGCTGCGGGCACCCGGGGCCGGGCGAGCCCGCCGCGGACGCGGTGGTGCGGCGTACGCGCCAGGAGCTCGGCTGCGCTGTGACCGACCTGCAGCCGGTGCTGCCCGACTTCCGGTACCGGGCCGTCGACGCCGCGGGGGTGGTCGAGAACGAGGTCTGTCCCGTCTTCTCGGCCACGCTCGTCGGCGAGCTGGTGCCCGAGCCCGCGGAGGTCGCCGAGACGACGTGGGTGCGCTGGCCGGCCCTGGTGGCCATGGCCGTCGGGGCTCCCGCCGTCCTCAGCCCGTGGTCGGTCCTGCAGGTGACCGCCCTGGACGCCGCCGGGTGGCGGCCGCCGGGCGCGTGACGCCCGGCGGGAACCCGGCCGAGGCGGAACCGGACGGCCGCGACGACTTCAGCGAGGCGGTCCTGGACGTCGTGGCCGCCATCCCCGCCGGCCGGGTGCTGAGCTACGGGGACGTCGCGGAGTACCTGGCCGGCGAGCATCCCCGCGGCGGTGCGCGTGCCGTCGGCCGGGTGCTGGCCACCCGCGGCTCCGGCGTGCCGTGGTGGCGCGTCCTGCGGGCCGACGGCTCCGTCGTCCCGGTCCTGCGCGAGCGCGCGCTGACCGCCTACCGGGCCGAGGGCACGCCGCTGCTACGCGGCGGCAGCCGCGTCGACATGGCCCGGGCGCGCTGGGACGGCTGACGCGGGCGCCTCGTCCGCCTCGCGGTCGAGCTCCAGGTCCACGTCCCCGTCCCCGTGGTCGCGGTCCGCGGTGCCCACGGCAGCCGGCCGGGGCCGCGGGTCGCGCCAGGCCGTGACCGCACAGGTCAGCAGCAGCAGCGCCCAGCCCCAGGCGGGCCGCAGTCCGACGGCGGCCTCGGCCTCGGGAGTCAGGGTGAGCACCGGCAGCGGCTGGGTCGTCCACAGCAGGTAGACCCCGACCCAGGCGGGCCAGAGGCGGACGAGGCTGCCGGGCACGAGCACCGTCACGAGCAGCGGCAGCAGGTACAGGGAGTAGTTGGCCCAGCTGAACGCCGAGGCCAGCAGCCCGCCGAGCAGCAGGACCGGGATGACCTCCGCCGCGGCCAGCGGCCCGTGGCGCCGGCGCCAGGCGACCGCCACGGCGATCGCCACGCAGGCCGCGCGGGCCAGCAGCTCCACGGAGGTGGGGACGCCGAGCTGCTGCGCCGCCGCGTGCAACGACCGGTTGTAGCCGGCCAGCTCCGGCCGGTTGCCCTCCTGCAGCAGCGGCAGGACGTCGGTGACGAACACCGTGCCGTCGCGCACCAGCGCCATGCCCAGCACGGACAGGGACGCGCCGACGCCCACGGTCACCGCCGTGGCGCGCCACCGCCCGAGCACGACCAGCGCCAGCACGGCCGGCGCCAGGGTGGGCTTGAGCGCGCACACCAGCCCGAGCAGAGCACCGGCGGCGACGTCGCGGCGGGCGACCAGGAGCCGGATGACGACCACCTCGGCGAGCACGAGCGGCACGTCGACGTTGCCCTGTCCGAGCAGCCCCACCACCGGCCGGCTGAGGGCCAGGACGAGCAGCGTCCCGGCCGTGACGGGCGACCACCACGGCACGCCGACGAGGTCCAGGGCCAGCACGACGGCCGCCACCAGCGCCACCGTGCTCAGCACGACCATCGTCAGGTGCGCCGTCTCGAACGGCACCAGGCCCAGCGGCGCCAGCACCCACCCACCGAGCGGCGGGTAGATGAAGGCGAGGTCCGGGTCGTACAGGGGGCCGCCCGTGGTGAGCCGCACGGCAGCGGCCCACAGGATCTCCAGGTCGTTCGCCGGCCCCGTGGCCGCCCGCAGGCCGGCGAGAAGCAGGGACAGGACGCACAGCGGCGTCAGCACCGACGTGAGCGCACGGCGCCCGTCCCGCAGGGCATCGGGGACCCGGACAGCAGACGGGGTTCGGACGGCAGACGGGGTTCGGTCAGCAGACGGGCGTCGGGCAGCAGACGTCCGGGCAGCAGGAGCGGCGGTCGGGACGCTGCTGGGTGTGACGCCGAGGGAGGTGGCGGTGGAAGGTGTGACGCCGAGGGGTGCGGCGCCGGTGACGGAGACGGGCACCGCCATCACCTACCCGGCGCAAATCGGGTCAAACCGGGCGTCAGCCCTGGCGGCCGAAGACGAACAGGTGGTACCCGCACGGGATGCTGCCGCTGCCGACGTGGAGCGGCACGAAGCCCACCGCACCGGCGTGCTGGTGGATGGCGGTGTCGGTCGGGTAGGCGCCGCGGAACGTGTCGGCGTCCCGGCTGGCGAGCACGAGCAGGTCCGGATGGCGGCCGTGGACGATGTCGGCACGCTCCGTCGGGCTGAGCGGGCCGGTTCCCTGGATCAGCGGGTCGTTCAGCAGGAACGCGTCGATCGCCGTCCGGCCGCCGGCGCGGGCGGGCACCAGGCCCGCGTCCGAGATGGAGAACGACGTGTCCTGCGGGGTGTTGGCCACCAGCCACCGGGAGACGTCCTCGCGTGCGGCGACGCGACAGGACAGGTACCGCTGGGACCAGGACTCGACGTCGGCCTGCCCCCCGGGCACGTCCGTCAGCGCGACGGCGGCGACCACCGCTCCCAGCACGACGGACGCCAACGGCGCGTGGCCGGCCGACAGGCGGACCGGCGTCCGGGTGGCGAGGCGGGCCGCGACGAACGCGACGGCGACCCCCGCCACGAGGGCCAGCTGCGGCCAGACCGGCATGAAGAATCGGCTGTAGGCGTTCGCGCTGTCCAGCGTCCCGAGCGAGCCGGCGAGGTAGACGGCGGCCGGGACGACGAGCAGCGCCTGACGCCGTCGCAGGAGCAGGGCGCCCAGCACGGCCGGCACCAGGACGGGCAGCGAGTGGTCCACGAACTTGTGCGCCACCGTCAGCAGCTCGCCGGTGCCCGACTTGTACAGCACCGAGTTCGGCAGGAGGTGGCCGTACACCCCGAGGCGGACCACCTCGAGGACGGCCTGCGACGCCACCGGCACGCCGGCGAGCAGGGCCACGCGCCCCGCGGCGGCACGGCGGGTTGCGGACCGCAGCAGCGCCAGGCCCTCACCCGCGCCGACGACCGCGAGCGCGACGACGAGCCCCTCGGGACGCAGCCACGGCAGCAGGGCGAGCAGTGCCGCGGCCACCCCGATGCGACCGCCGTCCGGGCGGGCGAGCTGCAGGACCGCAGCGGTCAGCACGGCGGCGGTCAGCGACGTCTCGAGGCCCCCCACGGCCCACAGCGCGAACGGTGCGCTGGCGCCGGTGAGCAGCGCGCCGACAGCGGCGGCCTGCTCGCCGACGACGTCGCGTCCCCACGTGTAGACCAGGACGACGCAGGCGACCGCGGCCGCGATCCCGAGCGCGCGTCCGGCCGGGAGCGCCGACCAGCCGGCGGCGTCCGCGGCCGCCTCGAGGAGGACGAGGAGCGGGTTGCTGAAGCCCTCGGCGCGCTGCCCGCCGGGGTTCCAGACCGCTCCTGACCCGTTTGCGAGGTTCTCGGCGTAGCGCACCGAGATCCAGGAGTCGTCTGTGACGAAGTCGCGCAGGCGCCAGCTCAGGACCAGCAGGACGGCCACGGCGACCACCACGGCGGCCGGTCCGGGGCGTGCCGGTGCCGCCGTGGGGACGGCGTGGCCCTGAGGTGCGAGCGTCTGAGATGCGTTGGGCACGTAGGAACTCCGCGACGGGTGGGGGTGACTGTTCTACGGGCGGCCGGTGCTGCCCGGAGGCAGCGACGTCGGTGCCCGGTGGGATGCTTGCTTACAGAGTAAGTGCGGTCGGCACCACGATGCGCGTCGGAGGACGCGTGTCAGAGGTCGACGGACACGATTGCTTTCCGTACCGTTCACATGGTGGTTCACAACTCTCCCCAGCGCCCGTCGTGGGTCCGGCTCTTCGGTGTCACCCTGTCCGTGACGATCGGCTTCGCCGCGTTCGCGGTCGTCGTCGCCGTCCTGAACGACCTGCCGGTCCGGGATCCCGACGGGCTGTTCGGCCCGAGCTGGGTGCGGCTGCCGCTCATCGTCTCGGCGATGGTCGCGGTCGACGTCGTGCCGAGGGTGGTGATGGCCGTGCGCGGTGGAGGCCTCGTGCGCGAGGTGGCACCGCGGGTGCTGGCGCAGCGGTGGCCGATGAGCAGGCTCGCGGTGGTGGCCGCCGGCCTGTCGAGCTTCTACCTGGCCTACGTCGCCTACCGGAACCTGAAGAGCTTCCTGCCGTTCGTCCGGCAGACGCTGACCGACCGGTGGCTGGTCGAGTCCGACATGTGGCTCACCGGCGGGCGGCACCCGGGTGACTTCCTGCACGAGCTGCTGGGGACGGGCGCCGCGGCCGAGGGGCTGTCGAGCACCTACATCTTCTTCCTCTTCTTCGTGCCGTTCAGCCTGGCGCTGGCGCTGGTGTGGTCCGACGACCTCGCCCGCGGCGCCTGGTACGTCAACGCCCTGTGCTTCAACTGGATCCTCGGCACGGCCTCGTACTACGTGCTTCCCTCCCTCGGGCCGATCTACGTCGAGAGGTTCCGCTTCGAGGACCTGCCGGCCACGGAGGTCTCGGGCCTGCAGCGCTCGCTGCTGAACAACCGGGTCGACGTGCTGGCGGACCCCCACGCGACGCAGGCCGTCCACGGCATCGCCGCGTTCGCCTCGCTGCACGTCTCCATCGTGTTCACCGCCGCCCTCGTCGCCCACCTGGTGCGGCTGCCCCTGGTCCTGCGCGTGGCGCTGTGGACGTTCACCGCCCTTACCGTCCTGGCCACCGTCTACTTCGGCTGGCACTACCTGCTCGACGTCGTCGCCGGCTTCGGCATCGGCGCGCTGTCGGTGTGGATCGGTGCGTGGGC
>DASTLY010000116.1:0-15893 GCA_035714445.1 Mycobacteriales bacterium | reverse complement strand
GCCGCGCTGGCCGGCAGCGGCCTGCTGCTCGTCCTGCTCGTGGCCGGGCTGCTGTGGGCCCGCAGCGGGGTCCCGCCGGTCGCCGCCGCGCCGCCCGCGGCCCTGCCGCAGCCGGCCGTTCCGCTCGCCACCCCTGTGCCCTCGGTGGCGCCGGTCCCCGAGCCGGCGCCCGACTGGGCGGTGGTGCTCGCGGGGCTCGACGGGCTCCGCGGCCAGGCGTTCGGCGGCGCCGGGCCGGGCCCGCTCGCGGAGGTCTACGTCCCCGGCTCCGCCGCGCTCGCCGCCGACCGGGCGGCGCTGGCCGCGCTCACAGCGAGCGGCCGGACCGCGAGCGGGCTGGCGCACCAGGTGCGGCGGGTGGAGCAGACGTCGTACGGCGGTGACCGCGCCCGGGTGCGGGTGGTCGACGTGCTCGGGCCCCAGACGGTGCGCGACGCAGCCGGAGCGGTCGTCGAGACTCTGCCTGGTCGCGGGGAGGCGTCGTACGACGTGGAGCTGGTGCGCGCCCCGGCGGGCTGGCGGATCGCCGCCGTGCAGCGGGCCCCGTCAGAGGCCGGACGGGCTGACTGAGTCGTCATGATCGCCCCTCGTGGGTGGTCAGCGCGTGCTGGGGGCGCTTACTGAGGCGCTTGTTGTCGCCGCTGGCGGCGAGGCCGCTGTCCGCCAAGATCACCTGTCCGGTCGGGTCCAGCCGGCGTCGGCCTCGAGCAATGCCTGGGTGATACCGGTTCGCCGATCTCGTAGTGGCCAGGCCCAGAGGAGCGGCTCACGTCCGGTGCGGTGATCAGGTACAGCCGGCCGCGCCAGGCCGCGCCAGAAGAAGCGGGAGTGCGAGGCGCAGCAGCCATCGTCGGCGCGCCGACCAGGTCCGAGCGCTGGACCCGCTGGTGCACGGGCCCGACCGCAAGGCCCTGCCCGAGCGAGCCACGCCCTGGCCGATGCGGCGGCTGCCTCGCCCGCTGCGCTTCGCCCGGGAGAGCCAAGGGTCGGCTCGTCAAGCCCGGGAGAGCCAAGGCCGGCTCGTCATGCTCGGGAGAGCCAAGGCCGGCTCGTCATGCTCGGGAGAGCCAAGGGTCGGCTCGTCACGCCCGGGAGAGCCAATGCCGGCTCGTCAAGCCCGGGCGCTCACTCGCCGTGCCGGCGCCGGTGGCGGCCGCTCTTGCCGGCGCTCATGCCGCTGCGTGTGCTGTGCTCTGCCGGCCGGGCCGGCTCTGGTCAGGTGGGTGCTCGGCCCCAGCCGGTTTGGGTGAGCCAGCGTTGTCCGTCGTGGTGGGGGAGGTTGTGTCCGCGGTCGTGGTGGTCGTGGTGGTGGGCGTGGCAGAGCAGTACGAGGTTGTCCAGGTCGGTGGTGCCGCCGTCGGCCCAGTGCTGAACGTGGTGGCCGGCGCATTGGGCGGGGGGTCGGTGGCAGCCTTTGACGACGCAGTGCCGGTCGCGGAGGACGAGGGCTTTGAACTGGGCGCCGCTGATCGTGCGGGCGGATCGGCCGACGTACAGCGGTTGGGCGAGGTGCTCACAGACCCGGCCGGGTCGGGTCGGGCAGCCGGCCGGGCAGCTGTCCTGCCCGGGGGTGCGCAGCACCGCCAGGCTGATCGTCGCGTCGCAGGCCAGCCGGCGCAGCGCCGCCCGGGTCAGCGGGTGGTGGGTGCCGACGATGCTGGGGCTGACCGGGCCGGCGCCGGCGAGGTCCGCCTCGATCAGGTCGGTCAGCGTCGGCGGCTGCCCGTCCAGCGGCTGCCCGTCCTGTGCCTGCCCGTCCTGGGCCGTGTCCCGGCCGGTGGCGGTGGCGGTGGCGCTGCCGGTGGCGGTGGCGGTGGCGAGCTGGTCGGGGGTGCAGGTGAGCAGCATGTGGGTGCGGATGGTGTGCGCGTCGGTGGCCAGGCTGTCCCCGGCGGACTGTCGTTGCAGGTCTTCGGTGGCCCAGCGGACCAGGGTGTCGGCGTTGCGGGCGGTGGGGCTGCGGGTGTCGCCGTCGGTGCGGGCGGCTTCCGCGGCGAGCGCCATCGCCAGGCGGACGGTCGCGCCGTCCTCCCCGGCCAGGGTGCCGTCCACGGCGGTGTGCGCGCCGACCTGCGACAGGCGTAGGTGCTGGCGGTCGCGGGCTTTGCGGTCGGCGTCGGCGGTCAGCCGGTCATCGATTGAGGCGGCCTTGTCCCGCAGCCGCCGGCGCAGGTCGACCGGGTCGGTGACCAGCGCGAGCGCCGCGAGGCTGTCGCCGGCGTGGCGGATGAGGTCCCGGTCCAGCCCGCGGACCCCGCCGGCGACGGCCGCGGCGTGTTCCACGCTGATCCGGCCGGCGGCGAGCAGCGCGGCGACCTCGGGCAGGTCCTCCCGCAGGTCCCGGGCCAGCCGGACGGTCGCCCGGGCCGGGCCGTCACCCAGGTGCCGGCTGTCCCGCAGCCACGCCGCCGCGGTGGTGGGGGGCCGGCCGGGTTGCTGATGCCCGCCGGTCGCGTCCAGCTCACCGACCTCCCGTAGCGCCATCGCCCGGGCCCGCTCGGCGAGCAGCAGCAGCGCGCCGGTGTCCGCCTGGGACCCCGACAGCGGGCCGCAAGCGCTGATCGCATCCAACGCCCCCGACAGCGCTGCGAGCAGCGGGTGCGGGCCGGCGGCCGGCCGCGGCACCCCCGGCGCCGCCCACCCCGCCAACCCATCCGCAGCCAGCCCGGCCGCAGCCAGCTCACCCACCGCCAGCCCGGCCACAGCCAGGTCATCCACCGCGGCCCGACCGTCGCCCCAGGGGCAGCTGTCGCTGGCACAGTCCGGTTCGGTGTCGACCGGCGGGAACGGCCCGGGGTCGCCGGCGAAGATCCAGCCGGCGCCGTGCAGGTCGTCCGGGCTGGTGAACACGGCGACCCCCTACGGCTGCTCGAACTGGTGTTCGAAGGCTACCACTGGAGGGGCCGCAGCACAAGCGTTCTCAGCCACTCAGCGCCCGCACGAGAGGCTGCCCGCAGAAGCACGCACAGGGGGCTCGAGCCAAGCTGTGCCCTGCTCGCCTGCCCAGGACCATCCGTAGCGGCGGCTGGAGCCGCGTTGCTGGCAGCCGAGGGCGACGACGACGCACGTGGGCGAGCGTTGAAGCACGCGGCGATGCATCGGTGAACCGGGCGGCCGGTTTCCGTCGATAGTCCTTGCGTGGAGGACCCGGCAAGCGACGAGCTGCTGCGCCGGGTGGCCGGCGGTGACGCCACGGCGCTCGCGGACCTGTACGACCAGCACGCCGGCTGGCTGCTGCTGCGCCTGCAGCGGCGGTGCGCCGACCCGGGGCTGGCCGAGGAGGTCCTGCAGGACGTGTTCGTGTCGGTGTGGCGCAGCGCGAGCAGCTACCGGGCGGGTTCCGCCGGCGGGTGGTTGTGGACGATCGCGTCCAGGCGGCTCGTGGAGGGTCTGCGACGGGCGGGTCGGGTGCCCGCCCTCGCGGAGCAGCGCGAGCAGGTGTCGCCCGGGGTGGACGAGGTGGTGCTGTCCGAGCTGGCGTACGGCGACTTGAGCTCGGCGTTGGCCCGGCTGTCGCCGGAGCTGCGCGCGGTGCTGCAGGCGACGGTGCTCGACGGATTCAGTACGCGGGAGGCCTCGGTCGTCCTCGGCATCCCGGTGGGCACGGTCAAGACGCGGGCGGCCCGGGCCCGCGCCGAGCTGAGAGCGGGTCTGGCATGAGCGGCTGGCACGTGACCCCCGAGTCGGCCGCGGCCTACGCCGCGGACCGGCTGGACGAGGTGGAGGCGTGGTCCACGGAGGCCCACGTCGAGCGCTGCGGCGCCTGCGCGAGCCTGGTGTCGGCGGCGGCGGACCCTGCGATCCTGGCCGACGTCCGCGCCCGCGTGCTCGAACGGACGCGGTCGCCGGCGCGGGGGTTCGTCCGGCTGACGGTCACGCCGGCGATGGGCCTGGCGTGGCTGGCGGCGGTGGCCGGAGTGATAGTCGGGGTGCTCCTGCTGGACGTCCTCGACGCGACCCGGCTGCCGGCGGTGCTCCTGGTCGCACCACTGCTGCCGCTGCTCGGCCTTGCGCTGGGCTGCGCGCCCGGTGTGGACGCCAGTGCGGAGCTGCTGGCGAGCACGCCCGTCTCGACGTTGCGGGTGCTGCTGCTGCGCGCCGCTGCGGTGCTGCTGATCAGCGTCCCGCCGCTGCTGGTGGTGTCGCTGCTGACCTCCGCCGGTCCGTTTCTTTGGCTCGCCCCGTCCGCTGGTCTGGTCGCACTGGCACTGGCGCTGACGACACGCCTGCGCGTCGAGGTGGCCACCGGCGCAGCTGCCGGGGTCTGGGCGCTGCTCGCCCTGGGGCCGGCCGCGCTTCAGGAGGCACCCCCGCCGGCTCTGGCGCCGGGGGCGCCGGCCGCTTGGGCGGCGCTGGCGGCCGTGTGTGTCGCGCTCCTCGTCGTACGGCGCGAGCACCTTGACCGGGTCGGGGTGCCGCGGTGACCGTGCGGGTGGAGGACCTGGTCGTGGCCTACCGGCGCAGCCGGGTTCTCGACGGCCTGGACCTGTCGCTGGACCGGGGGGTGCACGGGCTGCTGGGACCCAACGGCGCCGGCAAGACGACGCTGGTCCGCGTGCTCGCGACCGTGCTGCAGGCCGCCGGCGGCACCGTGCGGCTCCTCGGGCAGGACGTGTCTGTTCGCGAGGGCCGCACCCACGTACGCCGTCGGCTCGGGTATCTGCCCCAGCAGCTGGGTTACTTCCCGGGCTTCACCGTCCGCGAGTTCGTGGAGTACATGGCCTGGCTGAAGGAGGTGCCTGCCGCGCGGGTGCCCGGGGCGGTCGACGAGGCACTCGAGCGGGTGGACCTGACCGCCCGCGCCGGCAGCCGGATGCGGACGCTGTCCGGCGGGATGCTGCGCCGCGCCGGTATCGCCCAGGCGATCGTGAACGACCCCGACCTGCTGCTGCTCGACGAGCCGACGGCGGGCCTGGACCCCGAGCAGCGTGTCGGCTTCCGGACGCTGCTGCGCGAGCTCGGCGCGAGCGCGACGGTCCTGGTCAGTACGCACCTGGTGGAGGACGTGGCGTCGGCCTGCACCGGCGTGGTGCTGCTCGACGCCGGTCGGGTGGTGTTCACCGGCAGCGCGGAGGAGTTGGCTGCCGCCGGCGAGGGCGGCGAGGGCGACACCGCCAGTGAGCGCGGCTACCTGGCGCTGCTGCGCGGAGCCCGTACATGAGGCGCGCCCTGGGGATCGAGCTGCGCCGCGGCGTCGGGATCTGGACGGCACTTCCGCTCACCGTCGCGCTGGCCCTGACCGTGCTCGCGCACCCGCGGGAGTGGGCGGGCGACTGGTACGGGTGGGCGTACTACCTGCGCACCTCACTGATCGCGTTCGGCCCGCTCGTCGTCGCCGCCGCCGCATGGCAGGGCGGCCGGGAGAGCAGGCGCGGATTGACTGAGCTGCTCAGCAGCGCGAGCCGCCCAGCCCTCTCCCGGGCGTGGGTGTCGTTCGCGTCCCCCGCCGCCTGGGCGCTCGCAGCCCTGGTCACCGTGGCGTCCGCCATGGCAGCGGTGACGGCGTCCCACACCTCGTACGGCCGCCCGCCCGTGCTGTTGGCCCTCAGCGCGGCGGCCGCGGTGCTCATGCTCGCCTCCGTCGGGTTCGTCGTCGGCAGGCTCGCGCCGTGGCGGGCGACCGCGCCGCTGCTGGCCGTGGCGGTGTACGTCGGCATGGCGGTGCTGACGTACGCCCAGTCCGGCCGGCAGTATCTCTCGCCCGGCCTCGACCTGTTCTCCGGGTACGTCCCGGCCCCCTGGTGGGCGCCGCTGTCAGCAGCGATGTTCCTGGCCCTGGGCGTCGCCGCACTGCTGCTGCTCGCCGACGGGCGCCGCTGGTGGGCTGCGCCGGCACTGGGGCTGGCGATCCTGGCCGCCGTCCCGATCGCGAGCACCGGCCAGGACGCCTTCACCGCCGACGAGGCCGGCGAGCAGCTCGTCTGCGCCCGTGGAGATCCGGAGGTCTGCCTCACCCGTCGTCATGCCGACCAGCTGCCGCGCGTCGCTGCCGTCGTGCAGGCCGTGCTGGCCGGGCTGGACACTCCCGGGCCCGTGGTCGAGCAGCGCGTCGGCCCGGGCCTGCCGGACCAGACCGGCACGCTCAACACGCTCTACCTCGGCGCGGACCTGTCCGGCAGTGCCGACCTGGAGGTCGTGCGGCAGGACGCCGCGCAGCGCGCCGTGGCCTGGAACTGCGACGGCTTCCCGTCGCCGTCGGACGACTCGCTGAGCATCGCCACGTACGAGCTCGCCGACTGGGCACGTGAGCGGCCGCGGCCGCCGTACGGCGGGGCGCTCCAGGGACGGACCCCGCAGCAGGCGCTGAGCCTCATCAAGCAGTTCGCCACAGCCGCCTCCCACTGCGACCTGGCAGCAGCTCGGGCCCTGCTCGCCACCCCGCCGTGAGGCTGCGCCTGCTCTACGCGCGCAGCCGCGGCACTCCCCGAGCCGGCCTCGCCCTGGTCGGGCTGTGCGTAGCCGGCGCCTGGGCGGGGCGCTGGCTCGTCGCGCGCCCTGCCCTCGAGCCCGACACCGCCCGGCTCCCGGTCACGGTCGCCCTCGCGCTCGCCGTCGCCGTCGTCGTCAGCGGCACGCTGCACAGCGCCGCGGACGATCTCGAGCGGACCACGCCGCGCAACTGGGCGGCCTGGCGCGCCGGCCACGCTGCAGCGGCTGCCCTCGTCGCTGTCGTTGCTGTCCTGCCGGTCCTCCCCGCCGCCGTACACGGCCAACAGGCCCTGCTGCGCAACACCATCGGCTTGCTCGGACTCGCCCTGCTGACCGCCGCCGCGCTGGGCCCACGCTTGTGCTGGACGGTCCCGCTCGGCTACACGGCAACGGTCTACCTCGCCGGCAGCCCGGACCCCGGCGCCGGCCGGCCGGTCTGGGCCTTCCTGCTCCAGCCGGCCCCCAGCGCGCTCGCGCTACTCACGGCACTGTCCCTGCTGGTTGCCGGATCAGCCGCCTGGGCAGCCCACGCACGACACCGGCGCTGAGCGGCGCACAAGCAGGACGGCGAGCCCGGCGCCGCCGGGTGGGCCTCGTCTTGCTCCGACCCTGTAGGCGCCGCTGCCGACTCCTAGACTGCTGGCCCACGGGGAGGCGCCTTGGCCAACTGGACGGTCGTGCTGCCCTACACGCACGAGCTGGCGACGTGGTGGACCGAGCTCGGGCTCACCGACCTGCCCGCGCAGGAGAGCGCGGCGGTGACGGCGGAGCAGGTGCGGCAGCTGCTGCACGCGCAGGGCTGGCTGCCGTCGGAGCACACCTACGAGCACGAGGGCATACCGATCACCAGCTTCTACGCGCAACGACGCGCGGACGGGGCCTGGCCGCCGTTCTCGGAGATCGACGTCTGGCCGGACAGTCTGTCGGTGCGGCACGGCGGCTACGCCTGCTGGGTGCTCGCGGTGGGCGCCTCGGGCACGTGCGGGGCGCTGATCGCGTGGGACGAGGGCGGCGCCGGCCCGGTGCTGTGCACGCCCACGACGTCGTACGAGCAGTTCTCGCGGGCGTTCGGCCATCCGAGCGACGTCGAGCGCGCCTCGGCGTGGTCGTTGCCCGACGACCCTCCCCCGCCGCTGCCGGTTCCGACCCGGCCGTCGCGACGGCTGCCGTCCCGGTGAGGGTCAGGACGCGATGCGGTCGGTGTACGTCGCCGCGAGGTGCATCGTGTAGCCGATCACCGACGGGATCGCGACGTTCAACGCCCCGGCCCGGGTCGTGAGGGTGTCCTCGCTGGCCAGCAGCTTCCCGGTGTCGGGGTCGACGATGAGCGTGTAGCGGGTGGGCAGCCCGCTGTAGTCCGAGTCCAGGCTGAAGGCGACGCCCGTACGCCCGGCCCGGTCGGTCACCGTCCCGGTCGCGGTCAGCGTCGGGGTGGCGGCCAGGTAGCGCAGCAGGCCGGCGCGTACGGCCGGGGGCACCGGGACCTGGCGGTAGGTGTCCTTGAGAGCGACGAGCCGTTCGGCGGGTCCGTTCTCGACGGGATGGTCGCGTTCGAGCTGCTCGGCCAGGACGCGGTCGTCCGCCGACAGGCTGCGGAGGTCCGGACTGCCGGACAGCTCGCCGGACCGGTAGCGCTCGTCCTCCCGGCGCGGCGACCTGCCGGGACGCTCGACGGTCGTCAGCACCCGTCCGGCGCCGTCGGGAGCGATCCACGACTCCCTCAGCTGCGGCACGACCGCGGAGGTCACCCGCCGCCCCTCCACACTGGTGGACAGGTTCCAGTCGCGACTGACCAGGTGCGCGTACCGCCCGGTGCCGGTGTCGTCCGGCAGCGTCGCCGTACGGGCGGCGAGCTGTGTGAGCAGCTGTCGCGGGTCGGTGCCCGCCGGCAGCGCCAGGTAGGTGAGCGGTGCGGGAGTGGCGGCGAGCGCGGTGCCACCCCCGCCTCCGGGTCCGCCCCCTGGCCAGAGGACCAGCAGCACGGCCGCGAGAGCTGCGGCGACCGGGACGGCGAGGTGGCGTCGGCGACGGGCGGGTGACGCACCCGGCGGTGGCGACGCACCCGGTGGCGGCTCGGGAGCACCGCCGGACAGGATCGACGCCAGGTCGGCCAGGGCCCGCCGGTCGACCTCGCCCTGCGGGCGGCCGGTCTCGGGGTCCAGGCCGGCGACGAGGTCGGTCAGGGCCCGGCCGGTGCGCGCGGTCACGAGGTTGCCCTTCGAGGGGTTGCTGCCGGGGCAGGGTGGTCGGCGGAGTCGTCCGCGGCGTCGAGGGCGGCCCGCAGGCGGCGGCGCGCCCGGTGCAGGCGGACCGCGGCCGTTCCGGAGGTGCACCCCAGCACGGCAGCCAGGCCCGAGGTGCTCAGCCGTTCCCAGGCGACCAGCTGCAGGAGCTCCCGGTCGTCAGGCGAGAGGGCATCGAGTGCCCGGGCGACGCGGGCCGGCCCGGGGCGGTCGGTGGACGGGTCGGCCGCGACCTGTCGCGGCTGGGCGGCGAGCCGGTCGGCCGTGCGCTGCTGCCGCCGGCCCGACCGCTGCTGGTTGGCAAGGACGAGCGCGGCCGTGCGCAGCAGCCAGGGCAGATCCATCCGCGTCACCTCGCCCGACCGGCGCCAGGCCACCGTGAACGTCTCGGCCGCGACGTCACGAGCGGACGCCTCGTCGGTGCGCCGACGCGCGTAGGTCAGCACCGATCCGTAGTGCCGCTCGTACAGCGCGACGAAGGACCGCTCACGCTCGCTCGCCGACTGCGCCACGACCCCTCATGTCCGGACGACGTCCAGCATTACAGCCCGGCACACGTACGAGGGGACGGACCACGGGTGTCCTAGGGTCCGTCGCAGAAGCGGCCGGTCAGCCCGGCCGCCGCGCCACCCTGGGAGCTCCGCATGATCGATGTCGCCGCCCGACTGCACGAGGCCGAGGGCTTCGTGGGCACGCTCGGACCGCGCGTGCAGTCCACCTCGCGCGACGGCGCCGTCCTGCGGCTGGACGCCGGCCCGCAGCTGCACAACCACCTCGGCGGGCCGCACGCCGCCGCGATCTTCGGGCTCGGCGAGACCGCGGCGTTCGCGGTGCTGCTGGAGGTCTTCGGCGACCTCGTCGAGGACGCCGGCGCGGTGCCGCTGGTGAAGGGCTGCGAGATCGCGTACACCGGGATCGCCACCGGGCCGCTGCTCGCGAGCGCCACGCTGGTCGGCGACGAGGCCGGCGCGCGGGCGTCGTACGACCGGCGCGGCAGCGCCAGCTTCCCCGTCGAGGTGGTCTTCCGGCGCGAGTCCGACGACGTCGAGACGGCGCGCGCGACCTACGCGATGGCGGTCAAGCGCTGGTGACCGTGCCGGGTCCGCTCACCGGGACGTCCGCTGCTTCAGCGCGGTGATCGCTGCGACCGGCGTCGGGTCGGTGCCCTCGGCCAGCGCGAGATAGGTGCTGGCGAAGTCGGTGACGCAGATCAGCGAGGCCAGCCGGGCCACCGGCGAGCTGCCCTCGGCCAGCAGGGCGCTGACACCCACGCCGCGCTCACCGGCGAGGTCGGCGCAGACGTCGGCGCGCCGCGACACCATCGGGTGCTCGCCGCCCTCGCGCAGCAGCACCAGCCGCAGGACCGGGCGTTCGGGCTCGTCGAGCCGGTCGGCGAACAGGTCCTGCTCGCTGCGCGCGCCGCGCGCCCACGGGCCGTCGAAGGCCACCACCTGGTTGTGGCCGGCCTCGGGCAGCACCCCCCAGGTGGCCGGTGCCGCGGCGTTCTCGTTGAGCTGGCAGGCGAACCGGTAGGCCGCGGCGCCGGTCAGCGGGGAGGCGCCCCAGATGACCGGCAGCGCGCCCTGCAGCTCGGTGGCCAGGCTCTTGCCGGGGTTGAGCACGGTGTCGGCGTCCGGCCGGCAGCGGGTGGCCACGGCCTCCAGCACGGTGGCCGCCTCGGCGAGCGCCTCGGCATCGGCGGACAGCAGGCCGAGGGCGTTGCCGGCGCACAGCAGCGGCACCGACAGCGACCAGAGCGACGCCCGCGGCTGGCGGCCCTGAGCCACCGGGACGAACGCGCCACGCCCGCGGCCGGCGAGCTCCTCCACCGGCGAGCCGGCCGCGCCGACGACCAGCAGCCGGCAGCCCCGGCGCACCGCTTCCTCGAGCGCCGACAGCGTCTCCTGGGTGGAGCCGGAGCAGGAGACCGCGACCACGAGGTCCGCGGCGCCGACCCAGGCCGGCAGGCCGGGGCCGCGGTGGGTCAGCACCGGCACCGGGCAGCCGGCGCCGGCGACGGCGGCCAGCACGTCCCCGGCGATGCCGGAGCCGCCCATCCCGCAGACGACCACCGCACGGGGCCGGCCCTCGTCGGCGAGCCGGGACAGCCCCGCCTCGGCGGACAGGACGACGGCCTCGCGCACCTGGGCCGCGCCGGAGGCGACCGCCAGCAGCATGCCCTCGGGGTCGGCCGCCGACAGCGCCGCCGCGTCGTCCAGGTCCAGCGGGACCGTCACGCCGGCGCGCGCGCCTCGTCGACCAGCAGCACCGGGATGTCGTCGCGCACCGGGTAGGCCAGCCCGCAGCCGGTGCAGACCAGCGCGCCCTCCCCGTCGAAGCCGGTCTCGTCCACGCGCAGCGGCGCCCGGCAGGCAGGGCAGGCGAGGATGTCCAGCAGTGCCGCGTCCAGCTTCATGGCCGCAGCCTAGCCAGGCCGGCCACCCCCCGCGGGCGGTCACCCCGCCAGGGCGGCCGCCGCGACGTCCGGTTCGGTGGACGGGGGCAGCAGCGGCAGGACCGGGAAGCGCTGCGAGCCGGCCTGCGGCGGCACCGGTTCGAACGGCTGGACGTCGCCGACGCAGCGGGTCCCGGGCGGGGGGGTCGACGAGCTCAGCAGGTAGCGCGAGATCGCGCCGGTGACGCAGGACGAGGTGCCGTACGCCGTGTGCCCCCAGCTGTCGCTGCTGAGCAGGACGCTGTGGGGAAGCAGCCGGGCGGCGGTGACTGCGCCCTCGTAGTTGGTGGCCGGGTCCCAGTAGTTGCCGACCACGAGGACCGGCGACGCCGTACGGCGGGTGAACGGCCCGCGGTAGGCGTCCTCGTCCTGTGCCTTCCAGGAGCCGCTGGCGCACTGCACCGACTGCCACACGCGGAAGCGGTTGAAGTACGGGGCGCCGCGGTCGGCCGCGACCGCCCACGCGGAGGCGTCGACGGGATTGACCGAGTCCGAGCACAGCACGCCGGAGAACGTCTCGACGCTGTTCTCGTAGCGAGCCCGGGCGCGGGCCGACGCGGCGAGGCCGAGGGCCGCCGGGCTGTCCGCCGCGGCGCCGGTGCGCGCCGGGTCGGTCAGGTCGTACAGCGCGGCCAGCTCCGCCGTGATGGGGACGTAGCCCTGCTCGATGTAGAGGTAGCTCTGCAGGCTCTGGACGAGCGTGGCGTAGCTGTAGCGGAACGCGCCCGACGGGTCCTCGATCAGCAGCGGTGCGGCCTTGAGCCGGTCGGCGATCACCTCGAGCTTGCGCATCGGGTCGCCGCCGGCGAACGCGCACCGCTGCCTGCCCGCGTCGTCGCAGCGGCGCAGGATCTCGCGCAGGGCCGCGTACGCCCCTTCGGCGGAGCGCAGCCGCTGCGTCACCGGGGTCGTCCACGTCGCCGCGTTGCCGGTCCAGGCCAGCGGGTCGAGCACCCCGTCGATGGCCACCGCGCGCACCCGGTCGGGGAACAGGTTGGCGTACACCTGCCCGAGGTAGCTGCCGTAGGACAGGCCGAGGAAGGTGAGCCGCCGGTCGCCCACCGCCCGCCGTACGACGTCCATGTCGCGGGCGACCTGGCCCGTGGACATGGCTGCCGCCAGCGGCCGGCCGGTCGTCGAGCAGGCCTGCCCGAAGGCCCGCGCCGCCTCGATCGCCCTCGCCTCCTGCGCCGGACGGAACGGGAAGCCGGGGCCGTACAACGGGCGCAGCACCGCGGCCTGGTCGGCCGGCGTCGCGAAGCAACGCAGCTGCTCGCTGGTGCCGATGCCGCGCGGGTCCATGCCGACGATGTCGAAGCGGTCGAGCAGCTCGGGCGTCAGCAGCGACCTGGCCCGCAGGGCGATGTCGGTGGCCGAGCCGCCGGGGCCGCCCGGGTTGACGAACAGGCTGCCGAGCCGCCGGCCCGGGTCGCGGGCCTTGAGCCGGAGCAGCCCGACCCTCGTCGTCGCGCCTGCCGGCTGGTCGTAGTCGAGCGGGAGCCGCACCGACGCGCACTCGGCGTGCCCGTGGCACGGGGTCCAGGCCAGGTCGGGGGTCGGCACCCGGTCGACCCGGGCGGCCTCGACGGCGGACGTCACGTCCGGTGCCGCCGCCTCCGCGGCGCCGGTCACGGCCAGCGGCCCCAGCAGGGCGAGACAGGCGGCGCTCACGGCGACGCGCAGGCGAAAGTGCACAGGTCCTCCAGGTCGGGCGGGGCCCGCACCCTGACCGACCGTCACGCGGAGGTCAAGCAGCCGTCAGCTGCGGATCAGGCCCAGCACCTCGTCGCGGACCCGCTCCATCGTGGCCGCGTCCGGCGCCTCGACGTTGAGCCGCAGCAGCGGCTCGGTGTTGCTGGCCCGGACGTTGAACCAGACGCCGTCGCCGAGGTCGACGGTCAGGCCGTCGAGCTCGTCGAGGCCGGCCGCGGCGTAGGTGCTGCGGATCTGCTCGACCTTCGCCCGGGAGTCCGCGACCGTGGAGTTGATCTCCCCGCTCGCGACGTAGCGGGCGTAGCGGCGCAGCAGGCCGGACAGCGGGCCGTCCTGGGTGCCGAGCGCGGCCAGCGTGTGCAGCGCGGCGAGCATGCCGGAGTCGGCGCCCCAGAAGTCGCGGAAGTAGAAGTGGCCGGAGTGCTCACCACCGAAGACCGCGCCCGTACGGGCCATCTCGGCCTTGATGAAGGAGTGCCCGACGCGGGTGCGCACGGGGGTGCCGCCCTGCTCGACGATGACCTCCGGCACCACCCGGCTGGTGATCAGGTTGTGGATCACGGTCGAGCCGGGCTCCTTCGCGAGCTCGCGCTCGGCGATCAGGGCGGTGAGCACCGACGGCGACACGATCTCGCCGCGCTCGTCGATGACGAAGCAGCGGTCGGCGTCGCCGTCGAAGGCCAGCCCGACGTCCGCGCCCTCGGCGAGCACCCGGGCCTGCAGGTCGGCGGTGTTGGCCGGGTCGATCGGGTTCGCCTCGTGGTGCGGGAAGCTCCCGTCGAGCTCGAAGTACATCTCGGTCACCTCCAGCGGCAGCCCGGCGAACGTGACCGGCACGGTCAGCCCGCCCATGCCGTTGCCGCAGTCCACGACCACCTTGAGCGGGCGTACGTCGTGGATGCCGGGCACCAGGTGCTTCATGTACGCCGCGTAGTCGGCCAGCAGGTCCCGCGAGGTCAGGGTGCCGGGGCGCTCGGCCGGGGCCGGCGGCGTCCCGTCGAGGTCGGCCTCCGCGGCCGCCCGGATGTCGGCGAGCCCGCTCTCCTGGCCGATCGGCTTCGCGCCGGCCAGGCACATCTTGATGCCGTTGTACTCCGCCGGGTTGTGGCTGGCGGTGAACATCGCGCCGGGCACGTCGAGGGTGCCGGCCGCGTAGTAGAGCAGGTCGGTCGAGCCCTGGCCGGCGTCGACTACATCGGCGCCCTGCGCCATCGCGCCCTCCGCAAAGGCGGCGCACAGCTCGACGCCGGTCTCGCGCATGTCCCGGGCCAGCACGATGCGGGGCGCGGCGGTGAACCGGGCGAAGGCCGCTCCCAGCGCCCGCGCGATCCGCGCGTCGAACTGGTCGGGCACGGTGCCGCGTACGTCGTACGCCTTGACGATGGTCGACAGGTCGGTCATCCCCGCGAGGCTAGCCGCTGCACCGGTCAGAGCTTGTGCTTCTGGGTCTTGACCAGCACCGCGGCGATGTCCAGCGTGAGCCCCGCCTGCCGCCAGGTCTTGTGCTCGCAGGCGTGGCACGACGAGAAGTCCACGACCGAGCCGTCCGTGAGGGTCATGGTGATGGCCGTGACGCGGCGGCTGGTACACACCGAGCAGGTCGCGAGCTGGTGCGTGGGCGTGGTGACGAGGGACACGGGGAGCTCCAGGAGACTGTGCCGACGAGCGCTGGCACCCTCTTGATCGGCGCCTGCGCGCCGCACCTTGACGGTCACCCTTTCGGGCTATCCGGTTGGTCGCCGTCGTGGCTACGCGTCCTGGGCACAGCCGTGCGGGCCGGCGGCGCGGGGACGCTCAGCCGGAGGTGGGGACGGCGCGCAGGTGCCCGCGCCGGCCGGTGGCGTCCTGGCCGTACGCGGGGGCGGTGCGCCGGGGGCGGGCGGCCTCGCGGACGGCGTCGGCCAGCGCCGTGAGGTCGTCGGCGGACCGCTGGGCGAGGGCCGGGTCCTCGCGGTGCCGCACGACCTCCCAGCCGCGGGGGGCCGTCAGCCGCTCGGCGTGCGCCTCGCAGAGGTCGTAGCAGTGCGGCTCGGCATGCGTGGCCAGCGGGCCGACCACCGCCGTCGAGTCGGCGTAGACGTAGGTGAGCGTCGCGACAGCGGGCAGGCTGCACGCGGAGCGCGAGCAGCGCCGGACAGGGCTCACGGCCGGGACGGTAGCCCCTCGGCGGGTGGCCCGCGCGTACGGTGCCCGTGTCGGGGACCCGGGTCGCAGGACGCGGGTGACCCTGGGCACGCGCTCGCCTAGCCTGCCTGGGTGACCCCCACGCCGCTCCGCCGCCGGCGCCGCGACCGGCACGGCCGCGGCCTGCGCGGCCCGCTGGTGCCCGCGGTCGCCACCGTGGGCGGGCTGACGTCGCGGATCCCCGCCGCCCAGACGCGCGGCGAGCGGTTCGACGACCTCGTGCTCGACGCCGTGGAGCAGCTGGAGCACCGGTGGGGCAGCCAGCTCGAGCGGGTGGAGTTCGCGGTCGAGGACGTGCCGCCGGTCGGCGTGCTCGAGACCTTCGACGCGGACGTCGTCGTCGACGAGACCGCCGGCGGCGCCGTGCCCCTGGGACGGCTGCTGCCGGGCAACGACGGGCAGGCGCCGCGCGTGGTGGTCTACCGGCGGCCGCTCGAGGCCCGCGCCGTCGACCGCCTCGACCTCGCGGAGCTCGTGCACGACGTCGTCGTCGACCAGGTCGCGCGGCTGCACGACCTCGACCCGGCCGAGGTCGACCCGCCGGGGCGCTGACGTGCCGGACGCCTGACCCGCCTAACGCCTGACCCGCCCGACGGCTGACCCGCCCGGGCGGCTATGGCAGGGCGGCACCGGGGTCGGCCCCGACCGCGGGCCGCGTGACCTCCCGCAGCGGCGCGACCAGCGGGAGCAGGCTGCTGAGCGCCCCGAACGCCGCGTCGTCACGCAGGTAGGCCACCGCGTGGACCGGCCCGGAGCCCGCCGCAGGCTGCACCTGCACCGCCCGGCCGGGCGGCCCGAGGTCGGCCAGCGGTACGGCGACGGTGCGCCCGCCCGGCACGGACACCGTGCGGACGGCGCCGCCGGCCGCG